>NZ_JBIASZ010000006.1:0-216605 GCF_042891345.1 Streptomyces sp. NPDC001903 | reverse complement strand
CGCCCCCCACCCCGCCCAAGCCCCCCGACTTCGCCACCCCTACCTTAACCCCCCGCTGCGGGCGGCCGCCCCCCCCCCCCCCGCCGGGCCCCCCGCCGCCCCCCCCCGCCCCGCGGGCCCGCGGCCGTTTCCGGGGCCGCGGCCGTCCTCGGGGGCGTGCGGATCATGTGCCGGGCGTACGCGGCGCGTGCGCCTCACTGGCCCCCAATGAGCACTTGGGCAACCGTGCGCGCACCCGCCAACCTGGCCGTATTCATCGCCGCTGGACAGGGGAGGGTCACGGATGCCTGGAGTCGGAACGTTTCGCGAAGACTTCGGGGCGTCCGTCGTCGTCGCGCTCGTCGCTCTGCCGCTCTGCGTGGGGGTGGCCGTCGCCTCCGGCGTGCCCGCGGAGCTGGGGATCGTGACCGGGGTGGTGGGCGGGCTGGTCACCGGCTGGTTCCCGGGCAGCTCGCTCCAGGTGAGCGGGCCGGCGGCCGGGCTCACCGTGCTCGTCTACGAGGCGGTGCAGACGCACGGGGCCCGCGCGCTGGGGGTCCTGGTGCTGGCCGCCGGGGTGCTCCAGCTGTGCATGGGGGCCCTGCGGCTCGGACGGTGGTTCCGGGCGATCTCCGTGGCCGTCGTGCACGGGATGCTCGCCGGGATCGGACTCGTGCTGATCGCGGGGCAGCTGTACGCCCTGGGCGGCGTCCCGGCTCCCGGCGCGACCCTGGAGAAGCTCGCCGCGGTGCCGGCTCTCGCCGCGGAGGCCGACTGGGCCGCCGTGGCGCTCGGGGCCGGGACCATCGCCGTCCTCGTGGCCTGGCGCCGGATGCCGGCCCGGCTGCGGCTCGTACCGGGCGCCCTGGTCGGGGTGGCGGCCGCCACCGCCGTGTCGGTGATGCTGCGGCTGCCCGTCGAGAAGGTGACCGTGACCGGCGTCCTGGGGGCCGTCGCCCCGCCCGGCTGGGCGGACTTCGGGATGCTGGCCTCCGCCGGGGCGCTCGGCACCGTGATCGCGCTGGCGCTGATCGCCTCCGCCGAGACCCTGTTCAGCGCGGCCGCCGTCGACCGCATGCACGACGGGCCGCGGACCCACTACGACCGGGAGCTCGTGGCGCAGGGGGTGGGCAACACCGTCTGCGGACTGCTCGGAGCGCTGCCGATGACCGCCGTGATCGTGCGCAGCGCCGCCAACGTGGAAGCCGGGGCCCGCACCCGGGCCTCCCGGGTCATGCACGGCGGCTGGCTGCTGCTGTTCGCCGTGGCGCTCCCCCAGCTGCTCCGGATCGTGCCGCTGGCCGCGCTGGCCGGGGTGCTGCTGCACGCCGGGTGGAAGCTGCTGCCGGCCCGAGCCGTCGCCGGCCTGTGGCGTACGCACCGGGGTGAGGCGGTGGTGCTGGTGGCGACGGCCGGCGCGGTCGTGGCCACCAACCTCTTCGAGGGCGTGCTGATCGGACTGGGTCTCGCCGTCGTGAAGGCGGCCTGGGAGACCTCCCACGTGCACATCGAGGAGGTGTGGGAGGGCGGGGAGCTCCACGTCCAGGTCCTGGGGAGCGCCAGCTTCCTGCGGCTGCCGAAGCTGCTCGACGAGCTGGACGCGCTGCCGGCCGGGCACCCCGTACGCCTCGACCTGAGCGGGCTGCGCCACCTCGACCACGCCTGCCTGACGGCCCTGCACGGCTGGGAGCGGAACCGGACGCCACTGACCGGCCGGGAAGGCGTCATCTAGGGGGGTTACCCTCCGCCCCGTGGACAACGAGTTGAAGCGCACGCTGGGGGTCTTCGACGCCGTCGTCGTCGGGCTCGGGGCGATGGTCGGTGCGGGCATCTTCGCCGCGCTCGCCCCGGCGGCGGGCGCGGCGGGGCCCGCGGGCGGTGCGCTGCTCGCGGCGCTGGCGGTGGCGGGCCTGGTCGCCTACTGCAACGCGCACTCCTCGGCGCGGCTGGCCGCCCGCCATCCGGCCTCCGGCGGGACCTACGTGTACGGGCGGGAGCGGCTCGGCCCGTTCTGGGGTTACCTGGCCGGCTGGGGTTTCGTCATCGGCAAGACCGCCTCGTGCGCGGCGATGGCGCTCACTGTGGGGGCGTACGTGTGGCCCGGGCGCCAGCATGCCGTGGCCGTCGCAGCGGTGGTGGCCCTCACGGCCGCGAGCTACGGCGGCGTGCAGAAGTCCGCGCGGATCGCCCGGGTGATCGTGGCGGCGGTGCTGGCCGTGCTGGCTGCGGTCGTGGTGGTGTGCCTGACGTCCGGCGCGGCGGACGCGGGACGGCTCGGCGGGTCGGCCGGGGGCGGCCTCGGCGGGCTGCTGCAGGCGGCCGGGCTGCTGTTCTTCGCATTCGCGGGGTACGCCCGGATCACCACCCTGGGCGAGGAGGTGCGTGATCCGGGGCGCACGATCCCGCGGGCGGTGCCCCTCGCCCTGGGGATCGCCCTGCTCGTGTACGCCGCGGTGGCGGTGGCGGCGCTGTCGGTACTGGGCGCCGGGGCCCTGGCGGCTTCCCCGGCCCCGCTGGCCGACGCGGTGCGGGCGGCCGGGATGCCCGGACTGACCCCCGTGGTCCGGGTCGGGGCGGCCCTGGCGGCGCTGGGCTCGCTGCTGGCCCTGGTGCTCGGGGTGTCGCGGACCACCCTGGCGATGGCCCGGGACGGCCATCTCCCCCGCGCGCTGGCCGCCGTACATCCCCGCCACCGGGTGCCGCACCATGCGGAACTCGCCGTGGGTGCGGTGGTCGCGGTGTTCGCGGCGACCACCGATCTGCGGGGCGCGATCGGTTTCTCGTCCTTCGGGGTGCTGGCCTACTACGCGATCGCGAACGCTTCTGCCTGGACGCTCGATTCAGGTGTCAAGGGCCGGGCCGTGGCAGCGGTCGGGCTGTCCGGCTGTGTGGTGCTGGCCTGCGCGCTGCCGGCCGCGGCGGTGGTCGCGGGGGCGGGCGTACTGGCCGTGGGCGTCGCCGCCTACCTGGTGCGCGGCCGGCTCAGACCCGGGATCTGAACTCCGCCCAGGGGCTCATCTCCAGCCCCGCGTCCTCCGAGTCGTCGCAGAACCAGGCGGTGCCGTCGAGCCAGCCGCGCAGCCAGTCGGCGAGGGCGGGCGAGTCGGCGTACCAGGCGAGGTCGGGATCGCCCGGATTCGGCTCGAACAGCAGGACTTGGGCGGTCTCGGAGCGGCAGTCCACGCACCCCAGCATGGCGCAGCCGTAGTCGGTTATCGGCAGGACGCCCTCGGGCCAGCCCCAGTCGCCGGCGCGCATCGCCGTGTACTGCCGGACGGCGGCCTCCAGCGGGAGCAGGCCGTACTCCGGGCCGAACCCGCCGTCCGCGATCCGGGTGTAGAGACCGGACAGGAGCGGGGGCAGGGCGAAGCCGAGTATGCCCTCGGCCCGACGCACCGCCCCGTCGGCCGCGGGGGCCGGCAGGCGCCCGGGCGCCAGGGTGCCGCCCTCGGGCCCGAAGCCGCCTACATGACGGGCGACTTGCTCCAGCAACTGCTCGGTCTCGTTCATGCACCCATCGTGACCCACCCCACTGACAATCGCCCTGACCTGCGGCGATCCCCCGGAGCCGGTGTCAGTTCCCGTTCCGTCCCGGATCCTTGCCGGTGTCGTCGCGCGCCGAGTCGTACCCGATGAAGTACGTGGGCCGGCGCTGGACCGCGGTGTAGATCCGGCCGATGTACTCGCCGAGCAGCCCCACGCAGATCAGCTGCACGCCGCCGAGGAAGAGCATGGCGACGAACAGCGAGCTCCAGCCCGGCACGGTCTTGCCGAGCAGGAAGACCACCAGGGTCCAGGCGATCATCACGAAGCAGGTGACGAAGCTGATGACACCGAGCCAGGTCGCCAGCCGCAGCGGCGCGGCCGAGAAGTTGGTGATGCCGTCCACGGCGAGGCGGATCATCTTGCTCAGCGGGTACTTGGTCTCGCCCGCCACCCGCTCGCCCCGCCGGTAGGTCACCTGCCCGCTCGGGAAACCGAGCCACGGCACCAGCAGCCGGTAGACCTGGTGCTGGTCCGGCAGGGACTTGAGGGCCTCGACCGCCTCGCGGCTGAGCAGGCGGAAGTCCCCGGCCTGTGCGGGCACCTGCTTGCCGACCATGCGGCGCATCAGCCAGTAGTAGGCGGCGGCGGTGCGGCGCTTGAAGCCGGTGTCGGTGCTGCGGTCGGAGCGGACGCCGTAGACGATGTCGAGGTTCTCGGACCGGGCCAGGTCCAGCATCTCCGGTATTTTCTCCGGCGGATCCTGGAGGTCGGCGTCGATGCTGGCCACGTACGCCCCGACCGAGCTGTGCAGCCCGGCGCGCAGGGCGGCCTGGTGGCCGGAGTTGCCGCGCAGCCGCACGATGCGGAGTTCGGGCCAGTCCGTACGGAACTTCTCGAGGAGTTCGCCGGTCCGGTCGGTGCTCCCGTCGTCGACGGCGAGGACCTCGTAAGGGACTCCGGTTTCGTCGAGGACCGGGCGCAGGCGGCTCACCAGGGCGGGGAGGGCCTCTTCCTCGTTGTACATCGGCACGATGACCGAGAGGGTCGTGGCCGTGCTCGCAGCCGACACTGGTTCTTCCTGCCCGTGAGTTCTCGCCCGTGCGTTCTGCCCGGGTGCCTGCGCCGCCCCGCCGCCTACCGGGACGCGAACGGCGCGTCGGTCGGGACGATCTCACGGCCCAGCGGGAGCAGGGACAGCGGGACCATCTTGAAGTTGGCGATGCCGAACGGGATGCCGATGATCGTCACGCACAGGGCGATGCCGGTGACGATGTGGCCGAGGGCGAGCCACCAGCCCGCCAGGACCAGCCACAGCACGTTGCCGATGCAGGACCCGGCGCCCGCGTCGTGGCGCTCGACCGTGGTGTAGCCGAAGGGCCAGAGCGCGTAGAGGGCGATGCGGAAGGCCGCGATGCCGAACGGGATGCCGATGATCGTGATGCAGAGGATCACGCCCGCGAGGCAGTAGCCCAGGAACAGCCAGATGCCGCTGAGGACAAGCCAAATGATGTTGAGGATGGTCTTCATCGGCTACGTCCTGCCATCTGTTCGAGCCGGGCGATGCGCTCGGCCATCGGAGGGTGCGTCGAGAACATCTTAGAAAGGCCCTGGCCCGGGCGGAACGGGTTGGCGATCATCATGTGGCTCGCGGTCTCCAGCCTGGGCTCGGGGGGCAGCGGGAGCTGCTTGACGCCGGCGTCCAGCTTGCGCAGGGCGCTGGCCAGGGCGAGTGGGTCGCCGGTGAGCTGGGCGCCGGACGCGTCCGCCTCGTACTCGCGCGAGCGGCTGATGGCCAGCTGGATCACGGAGGCGGCCAGCGGGCCGAGGATCATGATCAGCAGCATGCCGAGGATGCCGGGCCCCTCGTCGTCGTTGGACCGGCCGACCGGGATCAGCCAGGCGAAATTCACCAGGAACATGATGACGGAGGCGAGGGCTCCGGCGACGGAGGAGATCAGGATGTCGCGGTTGTAGACGTGGCTCAGCTCGTGGCCGATCACCCCGCGCAGCTCGCGCTCGTCGAGGATGCGCAGGATGCCCTCGGTGCAGCAGACCGCGGCGTTGCGCGGATTGCGGCCGGTGGCGAACGCGTTCGGCGCCTCGGTCGGCGAGATGTAGAGCCGGGGCATCGGCTGGCGCGCGGACGTGGAGAGCTCGCGCACCATGCGGTAGAGCTGCGGGGCCTCGAACTCGCTGACGGGGCGGGCGCGCATCGCGCGTAGAGCCAGTTTGTCGCTGTTCCAGTACGCGTACGCGTTCGTCCCCAGCGCGACGAGGACGGCGATGATCAGACCGCCCCGCCCGAAGAAGCTTCCGATGAGGATGATGAGTGCGGACAGCCCGCCGAGGAGTACGGCGGTCTTCAGCCCGTTGTGCCGGCGGTGCACGGTACGCCCTCCAAATGGTGCGGCAGGGGAGCCCCGTCCTGGATCTGAGGGTCTACGGTCCAGTGGACCCTCCCTCTCCGCTCAACGCGAGGTGAGGGCGTCTGGTTCCCGGGGCGCGGCGGCCCCGCCGCCCGGGAGGCCGGGGCGGCGGGGGTCCGGCGGGCGTTGGGCCGTACGGGTCACGGCGTACGGGTCACGGCGTACGGGTGGTCACGGCGTACGGGTCCGCCGCGGACTACTGCGGGAACAGGCTGCCCGACGCGAAGCGCAGGACCAGTTGCGGGGCGCCCGAGAGCACCAGCGCGATGACGGCGGTGACCGCGATCGCGACGGTGACCGGCCACGGGGCCTTCGTACGGGCGCCCTCGGCGGGGAACTCCGGGGCGCGGAAGAGCAGCGCCGTCCAGCGCAGGTAGTAGTACAGGGCGATGACGACGTTGACCGCCATGACCACGGCCAGCCAGCCGAGGCCCGCGTCGACCGCGGAGCGGAAGACGGTGACCTTGGCGAAGAGGCCGATGAGGCCCGGCGGCAGGCCGGCCAGGCAGAGCAGGAAGAAGGCCAGCGCGAGGGCGGCGGCGGGGCGCTCCGCGTAGAGGCCGCGGTAGTCGCTGATCCGGTTCCGCGGCTTCGTACGGGCGACCAGGGCGGCCACGGAGAAGGCGCCGAGGTTCACGGCGGCGTACATCAGGGCGTAGGCGACGGTGGAGCCGATCTGGTCGCGGCCGGAGTACGCGGCGGCGGCGATCGGGACGAGCAGGTAGCCGGCCTGGCCGACCGAGGACCAGGCGAGCAGCCGGACGGCGCTGTTCGGCCGGTCCGCGCGCTGGCGCAGGGCGGCGGCGTTGCCGAGCGTCATGGTGAGCGCGGCGATGACGGCGAGGGCCGGGCCCCAGATGTCGGAGTACGCGGGGAAGGCGATCACCGTGACGAGGATGAGGCCGGTGAAGCCCACGGCCTTGCCGATCACGGAGAGGTAGCCCGCGATGGGCAGCGGCGCGCCGACGTAGGTGTCCGGGACCCAGAAGTGGAAGGGGACCGCGGCGGTCTTGAAGGCGAAGCCGACGAGGGTGAGCGCGACGCCGGCCATGGCGAGGGTGTCGAGCTGCCCGGGGACGTCTTCGAGCCGGTCGGCGACCTGCGTGAGGTGCAGGGAGCCGGTGGCGGCGTAGACGAAGCTGATGCCCATCAGCGACACGGCGGTGGCGGTGACGGAGGACAGGAAGAACTTCAGGGCGGCCTCGGAGGAGAGGCGGTCCCCGCGGCGCATGCCGACGAGGGCGAAGGCGGGCAGGGAGGCGACTTCGAGGGCGACGATCAGGGTGGCGAGGTCGCGCGAGGCGGGCAGCAGGGCGGCGCCGGCGGCGGAGGACAGCAGCAGGAACCAGTACTCGCCGGCCGGCATGCGCGCTTCGCGGACGGCGGTGACCGACAGCAGGGCGGTGACCAGCGCGCCGGCCAGGACCAGGAACTGGATGACGAGCGCGAAGTGGTCGGCGGTGTAGCTGCAGGCGCCGGGGTCCGTGGTGAGGCAGAAGGTGGCGCGGTCGCCGGCGCGCAGCGGCAGCAGGGTGGCGGTCGCCGCGGCGAGGCCGGCGACGGAGAGCCAGCCGAGCAGGTGCTTGCTCCGCTCCGGTACGAAGAGGTCGGCGACCAGGACGACCAGGGCGACGGCGGCGGGGAGCACCACGGGGGTGATCGCGAGCCAGTCGACGCTCTGGACGAGGCTCGCGGCCTCGGCGGCCGGGGCCGCCGAGGGGGCGGACAGAACGGAGGCCGTCAGGGCCGTCATGCGTTGCCTCCTGCGAGGAGCTTCTGGACGGCCGGGTCGGTGAGGCCGAGGAGGACGGCGGGCCACAGGCCGGCGAGGACGGTGAGGGCCACGAGCGGGGTCCAGGCGGCGAACTCGTAGCGCTGGATGTCGGCGAGCTCGAGCCCGGGCAGGTGCCCGGAAGCCGCCCCGGACGCGGATCCGGAAGCGGACACGGATCCGGGCTCGGGCCGGGCCTTGGGGTCGCCCATGCAGACGCGCCGTACGACGATCAGCAGGTAGGCGGCGGTGAGCAGGGTGCCGAACGCGCCGAAGGCCATGTAGGTGAGGAAGGCGGGCCTGGACAGGCCCCGCGCCGGGTCGAACGCGCCGAACAGGGCCAGCATCTCGCCCCAGAAGCCGGCGAGGCCGGGCAGGCCGAGCGAGGCGACGGCGGCGAAGGCGAGGAAGGCGCCGAGGCGGGGGGCGCGGCCGTAGAGGGCGGCTCCGGTGGCTCCGGCGAGGGTGTCGAGGTCGGCGGTGCCGTAGCGGTCCTTGAGGGCGCCCACCAGGAAGAAGAGGAGGCCGGTGATCAGGCCGTGGGCGATGTTCGCGAACAGCGCGCCGTTGACGCCGGTGGGGGTCATGGAGGCGATGCCGAGGAGGACGAAGCCCATGTGGCCGACGGAGGAGTACGCGATGAGGCGCTTGAGGTCGCCCTTGTTGCCCTTGCGGGCGAGCGAGAGGCAGGCGAGGGACCCGTAGACGATGCCCACGGCGGCGAAGGCGCCCAGGTAGGGGGCGAAGGTGGCCATGCCGTCGGGGGTGACGGGGAGCAGGATGCGGACGAAGCCGTACGTGCCCATCTTGAGCAGGACACCGGCCAGCAGCACGGACCCGACGGTGGGGGCGGCCGTGTGGGCGTCGGGCAGCCAGCTGTGCAGCGGCCACATCGGGGTCTTCACGGCGAGGCCGATGCCGATGGCGAGCACGGCCAGGAGCTGGGTGGTGTGGGTCAGTTCGCGGCCGTTGTCGGAGGCGAGTGCCACCATGTCGAAGGTGCCGCTGTTCACTCCGATGAGCAGCAGTCCGAGGAGCATGACCACGGAGCCGAGGAGGGTGTAGAGGATGAACTTCCAGGCGGCGGCCTGCCGCTGAGCACCGCCCCAGCGGGCGATGAGGAAGTACATCGGGATGAGGACCATCTCGAAGGCGAGGAAGAACAGCAGCAGGTCGAGGACGGCGAAGGTCGCGAGGGTGCCGGATTCCAGGACGAGGAGCAGGGCGACGAAGGCCTTCGGGGAGGGGCCTTCGGGGAGCTTGAAGTAGCTGTAGAGCGCGCAGAGGAAGAACAGCAGCGCGGTCATCAGGAGGAGGGGGAGCGAGATGCCGTCGATGCCGAGGTGGATCCGGACGTTCAGCGCCTGGATCCAGCTGATGTCCGTGGTCGCCTGGAAGCGGGCCGGGGCGTCGTGGTCGAAGCCCAGGGCGAGGGCGATGGCCGCGGCGAGGATCACGCCGGTCACGGTCACGCCGTGGCGCAGCACGGCCTGTTCGGGGCTCTTGCCCTTGAGTCCGGGCGGGGCGGGCAGGAGGGCCGCGACGGAGCCGAGGAGCGGTGCGGCCACGACGAACGCCAGAAGGAACTGCATCACGGACGGGCTGATATCAATCACGGCTGACTCACGGCTCACGATCCGGCGTTGACGTTGGCGAGGACGGCGGTGGCGATCGCCAGGACCACGGCGCCGGCGAGCAGGGCGCTCAGGTAGCTCTGCACGTTGCCGGTCTGGGCCCGGCGTACGAGGCTGCCGAGCAGCCGGGGTCCGGCGCCCGCACCGCTGACGTACGTGTCCACGACCTCGCGGTCGAGGAAGCGGACGAGGCTCGCGGCGGCGCGGACGGGGCGGACGAACAGCCGGTCGTAGACGGCGTCGAGGTGGAAGCCGTCGGCCGCGTGGCGGTGCAGGGGGCCGAGCAGTGCGCGGCCGGGGTCGGCGGCGGGACCCGCCGGGACGGCGGGGTGCTCGTGGCTGACCTCCGCGACCTCGGGGGCCTCGGCCGCGGATTCGGCGGCCGCGGTGGCCGCGGAGACTCCGGCGGCCACGGCGGCGGGCTGCTCGGCGCCGGTGCCGGCGGCGAGGGCGCCGGGGGCGGGTCCGGCCGCGGCGGGGGCCGCGGCGGTCTTCGCGGTGGCCCGCTGCCACAGGGCGTAGGTCAGGATCGCGCCGACGGCGGCGGCTCCGGTGCCGAGGACGGATGTGGTCAGCGTCGGGGTGAGCTCGTTGCCGTCGAACCAGTCGGCGATCGGTCCGGCGGTGAGGCCGAGTCCGATGGACGGGATCGCGAGCAGCCACAGCACGCCGGTCATGGCGATGGGCTCCCTGCCGTGGTCGGGGGCGGCGGCGCCCCGGCCCCGGAAGGCCATCAGCCACAGCCGGGTGGCGTAGGCGGCGGTGAGCAGGGCCGTCAGCACACCGGAGACGAGCACGACCCAGCCGGCGGCGCTGGGGGCGAATTCCGAGTGCCCGCCGGCGGCGTGCTCGGCGGCGACGAGGACGGCCTCCTTGGAGAAGAAGCCGGCGAAGGGCGGGATCGCGGCGAGCGCGAGCAGCGCGATCGTCATGGTCCAGAAGGCGTCGGGGATGCGCTTGGCCAGCCCGTCCATCCGTGACATGGCGGCCAGGGAGTTCGTGCCGGCGGCGTGGATGATCACGCCCGCGCCGAGGAACAGCAGCGCCTTGAAGGCGCCGTGGGACAGCAGGTGGAAGACGGCGGCGCCGCGGTCGCCGACGGCCAGGGCCCCGGTCATGTAGCCGAGCTGGCCGATCGTGGAGTAGGCGAGCACGCGCTTGATGTCGTCCTGGGCCAGGGCGGCGAGGCCGGAGCCGACCATCGTGACGGCCGCCATGACGGCCATGACCACCAGAGCGGCCTGCGAGGCGGCGAAGACCGGGAGGAGGCGGGCGACGAAGTAGACGCCGGCGGCGACCATCGTCGCGGCGTGGATCAGCGCGGAGACCGGGGTGGGGCCCGCCATGGCGTCGGGGAGCCAGGTGTGCAGCGGGAACTGCGCGGACTTGCCCGCGACTCCGGCGAGCAGCAGGAGCGCGATCAGCGTGGGGTGGTCGAGTCCGCCCGCGGCGACGGTGCCCAGGATCTTGGGGATCTCGAAGGAGCCGGCGTCGGTGGCGAGCGCGAACAGGCCGATCAGGAAGGGGACGTCGCCCAGCTTGGTGACGAGGAAGGCCTTCAGGGAGGCGGAGCGGGCCGCCTCGGTCTCCCAGTAGTGGCCGACGAGGAAGTACGAGCAGATGCCCATGACCTCCCAGCCGACCAACAGCACCATCAGGTCGCCGGAGTAGACGACGAGCAGCATGGCGGAGGTGAACAGCGAGACCAGAGCGGCGTACGAGGGGTAGCGCGGGTCCTCGCGGAGGTACGCCGTGGAGTAGAGCTGCACGCAGGTGGCGATGACGCCGACCAGCACGGCGACCAGGGCGGCGAAACCGTCCAGGTAGAGCGAGAGGTCGATCGGCACCGAGCCGGTCGGGGTCAGCTCGGTCGAGGCGACGAGCGGCGTGCCGCCGCCCTGGCGGACGGCGACGAGCACGGCCAGTACGGCCGAGGCCAGCGCCGGCAGCACGGCGAGGGGCCGGACGAAGCCGGGGGCGCGGCGGCCGAGCAGCAGTCCCGCGACCGCCCCGAGGAAGGGCAGGAGCGGGACGAGGACCGCGAGGGTCGTGGTGCTCACGCGGTGACCTCGCTCTTGTCGTTCGGGGCGGGCTCGTGGCCCTCGGCGGTGTCGCGCAGCCGGTCGACGTCCGAGGTGCCGCGGTTGCGGTACACCATCAGCACGATCGCCAGTCCGATGCCGATCTCGGCGGCGGCGATGGCGATGGTGAAGAGGGTGAGGGCCTGGCCGGCGTGCAGGGCGTCGCGGAGCCAGACGTCGAAGGCCACGAGGTTGAGGTTGACGGCGTTGAGCATCAGCTCGACGGACATCAGGACCAGGATGGCGTTGCGGCGGGCGAGCACTCCGTACAGGCCCGTGCAGAAGAGGAGCGCCGCGAGCACGGCGGGGTAGGCGAGGTGCATCAGCGCTGCTGCCCCTTCGTGTTCGTTTCGTCGGCGGATCCGCCGGCAGCGGTGTCCCTGCGGGAGAGAACGATGGCGCCGATCAGGGCCGCGAGGAGGAGGACGGAGAGCGCTTCGAAGGGCAGCACCCAGTGCTGGAAGAGGATCTCGCCGGAGACCTTGGTGGAGCCCTGGGCGGGTCCGTCGAGGTCGATCCAGGTGGTGCGGAAGGCGTCGACGACGACCCAGACGAGGGATGCGGCCGCGACGAGGGCGACGCCGAGGGCCACCCATCGGTTGCCGGAGTCGGCGTCCGGGGAACGGCCGATGGGGGCCTTGGTGAGCATCAGTCCGAAGAGCAGGAGGACGACCACGGAACCGAGGTAGATCAGGACCTGGACCCAGGCGATGAACTCGGCGGTCAGCAGCAGGTACTCGACGGCGATGCCGCCGAGGGCGACGACCAGCCAGAGGGCGGCGTGCACGAGCTGCTTGGTGGTGACGGTGATCGCGGCCGCGCCGAGGGTGGCGAGGCCGACGAGGACGAAGGCGATCTCGACGCCGGTCGGGGAGAGGAACCCGTGGCCCGTCGCCGCGGCGGCCAGCGTGGTGGCCGCGGGGGTCAGGTCGGTCACGCGTCTCCCTCCGGGGTGTTGGGGGTGTCGGTCTCGGGCGTCGTGGGCGCGGCGGCCTCGGCTGCCGCGGCCGCCGCCGCGGCGGCCGCGGCTTCGGCCTTCTCCGCCGCCTTGCGGGCTGCGGCGATCTCCTTGGGCTCCTCCGCGGCGGGGTCCAGGGCGGGCGGTGCCGGGACGGTCCACATCCACTCGCGCAGCTTGTCGCGCTCATGGGTCAGTTCGAGGATGTCCGTCTCCGCGTACTCGAACTCCGGCGACCAGAAGAGGGCGTCGAAGGGACACACCTCGATGCAGATGCCGCAGTACATGCAGAGGGAGAAGTCGATGGCGAAGCGGTCGAGGACGTTGCGGCTGCGCTCGCGGCCGCCGGGGGTGGCGGCCGGGACCGTCTCCTTGTGGGAGTCGATGTAGATGCACCAGTCGGGGCACTCGCGGGCGCACAGCATGCAGACCGTGCAGTTCTCCTCGAACAGGCCGATGACCCCGCGGGTGCGGGGCGGGAGTTCGGGCTGCACCTCGGGGTACTGGGCGGTGTGCGCGCGCTTCGTCATCGTGCGCAGGGTGACGGCGAGGCCCTTGGCGAGGCCGGATCCGGGGATGGGCATCAGCTGATCGCCACCTTCACGATGCCGGTGAGCGCGATCTGGGCGAGCGCGAGCGGGATGAGTGTGGTCCAGGCGAGCTTCTGGAGCTGGTCCTCGCGCAGGCGCGGGTAGCTGACGCGGAGCCAGATCACGACGAAGGCGAGGACCGCCGTCTTGAGGAGGGTCCAGACCCAGCCGTCGGCGATCGGGCCGTGCCAGCCGCCGAGGAAGAGGACGGTGGTGAGGGCGCAGAGGACGACGATGCCGGCGTACTCGGCGAGCAGGAACAGCGCGAAGCGCAGGCCGGTGTACTCGGTGTACGCGCCGAAGATGATCTCGGAGTCGGCGACGGGCATGTCGAAGGGGGGCCGCTGGAGTTCGGCGAGGCCGGCGGTGAAGAAGACGAGCGCGCCGGTGATCTGCCAGGGGAGCCACCACCACTGGAAGGCGTCGACGATGCCGGGCAGGGACACGGTCCCGGCGGCCATCGCGACGGAGGCGGCGGCGAGCAGCATGGGGAGCTCGTACGCGAGGAGCTGGGCGGCGGTGCGCAGGCCTCCGAGCAGGGAGAACTTGTTGGCGGAGGCCCAGCCGGCCATGAGGCTGCCGAGGACGCCGACGCCCATGACGGCGAGGACGAAGAACAGTCCGGCGTCGATGACCTGGCCGACGGCGCCTTCGCCGGGGCCGATGGGGATGGCGACGAGGACGAGGAGGTACGGGAGCAGGGCGACGGCCGGGGCGAGCTGGAAGATGCGGCGGTCGGCGCCCGCCGGGACGATGTCTTCCTTCTGCGCGAACTTCACGCCGTCGGCGACGAGCTGGGCCCAGCCGTGGAAGCCGCCGGCGTACATGGGGCCGAGGCGGCCCTGCATGTGGGCCATGACCTTGTGCTCGGTCTGCCCGACGACGAGCGGGAGCACGAGGAACACGGCGAAGACGACGATGAGTCGCAGCGCGACGTCGAGGACGTCGTTCACGCGTCGCCTCCGTTGGGGTCGGATTCGGACTCGGACTCGGATTCGGACTCGGGTGCGCCGGTGGGCGCGGACTCCGGGCCGGGGGCCGGTGCGGGCTTCGGCTCGGCGCCGGGCCGCGGGCCGACATCGGGCGTGGTCTTCGGCTCGCCCTTCGGGCCCGGGTCGGCCGCGGGGGCCGGCGCGGGCTCCGGTCCCGGTTCCGCTCCCGGTTCCGTTTCCGCGAAGGCGGGCTGCGGCTTGTGCCAGGGCGCGTCCGCGCTGCGCGGGGCCGGGCGCCTGCCCGGCGCCACCGTGCGGCCGCGGATCGCCTGGCCCTCCGCGCGCGGCGGAGCCTCGGCTTCCGGCTGCGCCGGAGTCCCGGTCTCGGCCGGGGTCCCGGTCTCGGCCGGGGTCCCGGTCTCCGGCGGGGTCGCGGCCTGGCTGACCGAGCCGTCCGTCACCGAGCGGGTACGCCGGGGCGGGCGCGGGGCGGCCTCGGCCTCCGGCTGCGCCGTCTGGCTGGCCGAGCCGTCCGTCACCGAGCGGGTACGCCGGGGCGGGCGCGGGGCGGCCTCGGCCTCCGGGGCGCCGGCGGCGGCTGCGGCTGCGCGGGGGGTGCGCGCCGTGCGGGCCGGGCGGGTGGGGGCCGGGGGGAGCTGGCCCTTCATCGGGCCCCAGTCGTTGGGGTCCGGGACGCCCGGCGGGAGCATCTGGCGGCGCTTCGGGGCGTCGGGGTCGTGCGCCTCGCCCGGCTCCTTGGCGCCCGGCCAGGCCTTCGCGACGCGCGCGGCCAGGACGAAGTCCTTCCGCAGGGGGTGGCCCTCGAAGTTCTCCGGGAGGAGCAGGGGAACCAGGTGCGGGTGGTCCGTGAAGACCACGCCGAACATCTCGTGCGTCTCGCGTTCGTGCCACTCCGCGCCCGCGTAGATCGCGACCGCGGAGGGGAGGGAGGGCGCCGAGTGCGGGACCGTCGTACGCAGGAGCAGGCGGCGGACGCGGTGGTTCTCGAGGGAGACGACGTGCGCGCACACGCGGAAGCCCGTGCCCGGCTCGTCCACCGCGCTCAGCCAGTCGAAGTACGTGCAGCCCAGCTTGTCGCGGGCGATCTCCAGCGACGGGATCCAGCTTCCGGCCGGGACGTCCACCGTCAGGACGTCGTAGGAGTGGTCGGCGAGCGCCTCCGCGCCGAAGATCGTCGCCACCGCGTCGGGAAGGGAGTCGTAGAGGTTCATGCGCCCGCTCCGGGGGCCGGCGGGGGCGTGATCAGGCCGCTCGTCAGCTGGGCGGTCGAGGCGGCCGTCGCGTAGCGGTCCGCCAGCGACTCCCTGGCGATCTTCTCCTGGAGCTTGAGGATGCCCTGGAGCAGCGCCTCGGGGCGCGGCGGGCAGCCGGGGACGTAGACGTCGACCGGGATGATCTGGTCGACGCCCTTGGTCACCGAGTACGAGTCCCAGTACGGCCCGCCGCAGTTGGAGCAGGCGCCGAAGGAGATGACGTACTTCGGCTCCGGCATCTGCTCGTACAGCCGCTTCACGGCCGGCGCCATCTTGTCCGTCACCGTGCCCGAGACGATCATCAGGTCCGCCTGGCGCGGGCCGGGCGCGAACGGGATGACGCCGAGGCGGATGAAGTCGTGCCGGGCCATCGACGCGGCGATGAACTCGATCGCGCAGCAGGCGAGACCGAAGTTGAAGACCCACAGGCTGTAGCGGCGGCCCCAGTTCAGGACCACCTTCATGGGCTCGGGCGCAAGGCGGGAGAGGACTCCCAGGCGCTTGGGCTCCGGGAGCAGCTGGGGCTCGGCCGGTGTACCGGCCGGTGTCACGTCCATTCGAGGACGCCCTTCTTGTACGCGTAGAGCAGGCCGACGGCCAGGAAGCCCAGGAAGATGAACATCTCCACGAGCGTGGTGGCGCCGTAACCGGCGGCGGCGAACACCGTCGCCCACGGGAAGAGGAAGATCGAGTCGACGGCGAAGATGACGTAGAGGAACGCGTAGACGTAGTAGCGGACCTGGGTGTGCGCCCAGCCCTCGCCGACGGGGTCCACGCCGCACTCGTACGTCAGCAGCTTCTCGGGGGTCGGGACGACCGGTCTCAGCAGGCGGCCCGCGCCGAACGCGACGGCCACGAAGAGCACACCGAGGACGGCCAGCAGGCCGACGACCGAATAACTCCGGAAATAGTCCGCCGCGAGCACGGTTACGGTCGATACCGTTGGGTCGGGCACGTCCGTTCCTCGCTCCTTGGCCACTGTCGATGATCTGGTACGGACGGGAGTCTAGGGCCTGGTCCACACAGGGTGGGGTTATCCCCCGTTTACTGCGGCCCGGCTGCCCCATGGCAACGGCGGACCGGAATTGGCAGGCTGGGCGGCATGACCGCGCCCATTCAAGTCTCCCACCCAGGTCCCGACAACGACCGGCCTCCGCCCGTACGCCCGGCCCTGGGGGCCGTGGCGTGGAAAGAGACCGTCCATCTGCTGGGCAATCTTCCGCTCGCGCTCGTCGGTTTCGTCTACACGGTGACCATGGTGGCGACCGCGGGCGGCCTGTCCGTGACCGCGATCGGCCTTCCGCTGCTCGCGCTCGGTCTCTTCGGATCCCGCCAGTTGGGACGGCTGGAGCGGGCGCGGGCGCGCGCGCTGCTCGGCGTACGGGTGGAGGAGCCGACCCCGCTGCCGGGGCCGCGGCGGGCCGGCGGGTTCTTCCCCTGGCTGTGGGCGGGCGTGAAGGACCCGGTGGCGTGGCGGACCGTGCTGTACGAGCTGGTGCGGCTGCCGTGGGGGGTATTGACGTTCACGGTGGCGCTGGTGGGGCTGCTGGTGCTGTGGCCGGTGCTGCCGTACGTGGTGCGGTGGCTGTCGAACGTGGACCGGCTGATGGTGCGGGGGCTGCTGTCGCCCTCGGACGAGCTGGAGCGGCGGATCGCGGAGCTGGAGTCCGACCGCGGGGTGGTCGTGGACACGGCGGCGGCCGACATGCGGCGCATCGAGCGGGACCTGCACGACGGGGCGCAGGCGCGGCTGGTGGCGCTGGCGATGGGGTTGGGCCTGGCGAAGGAGAAGCTGCTGGAGGATCCGGACGCGGCGGCGGCGATGGTCGACGAGGCGCACGGGGAAGTGAAGCTGGCGCTCCAGGAGCTGCGCGATCTGGCGCGGGGGATCCACCCGGCCGTGCTGACCGACCGGGGGCTGGACGCGGCGCTGTCGGCGGTGGCCTCGCGGTGCGTGGTGCCGGTGAAGGTGGCGGTGGATCTGCGGGAGCGGCCCGCGGCCGCGATCGAGGGGATCGCGTACTTCACGGTGTCCGAGCTGCTGCAGAACGTGAGCAAGCACGCGGGGGCCCGGGGGGCGAGCGTGGAGGTGTGGCGGACCTCCGGGACCGCCGCCGCCCCGACCCGGCTGCTGATCCGGGTTTCGGATGACGGACGGGGCGGTGCCGCCGTGGGGGGCGGGTCGGGGCTGGCCGGGCTGGCCGAGCGGCTGCGGGCCGTGGACGGGGTGTTCGTGGTCGACTCCCCCGAGGGGGAGGGGACGGTGGTGACGGCGGAGCTGCCGTGGCGCGGGCGCGGCTGAACCGGCGGCCTCGGCCGCGTGATCGGGACCCCCGTCCGGGGCGGGTGCGGGCGGGGGTCCCGGCCGTCGGCGCGTCGTACGCCGGGCCGGGCTGATCGACCGGGGCTGGACCGGGAGGTGGTGGGGTTATCCCCACCATGGGGACGCCTACCCGCCCGATGGTTCCGGGGGCTCCCGGGCGGGAGGGTGGGGTGTGGTTACGGGAAGCGTCGAGAGGGCGGGTTGGATTATGGGTTTCGGCCGTGCGTTGCGGGCTCCCGTCGAGGGGCGGACCTGGCGGGAGTTCGGGTACCTGCTGCTCGGGCTGCCGCTGAGCCTGCTGTACTTCTCGCTCGCCGTCACCGGGGTCAGCCTCGGCGCCGGGCTGCTCGTCACCTTCCTCGGGGTCCCGGTGCTCGCCGGGGTGCTCGCCATGTGCCGGGGGTTCGGGCGGGTCGAGCGGGGCCGGGCGCGGGCCATGCTCGGGCTCGACATCGCCGAGCCCGCGCCCGTCCGGGCGCAGAAGCGGGGTCCGCTCGCCGCCATGGGGGCCCTGCTCAAGAGCGGCAGCGCCTGGCGGCACGCGCTGTACTCCGTGATCCACCTCCCTTGGGCCGTTTTCGCCTTCACCCTGGCACTGGTGTTCTGGGCGTACGGCTGGGCCTTCCTGCTGTACCCGGTCTGGTTCTGGGTCTTCCCGGCCTACACCGACTGGCCCGGGCTCCAGCTCTTCCAGAACGACGACTACACCTTCTACCTCGACTCCCCCGCCGAGATCGCCCTCGCCTTCCTCGTCGGGCTGGCCTTCACCCTGGCCACGCCCTGGGTGGTGCGGGCCCTGACCACCGTCGACCGGGTGCTCGTCGCCGGGCTGCTCGGCCCCTCGCGCCTGGACCACCGGGTCACCGAGCTGGAGTCCGACCGCGGGGTCGTCGTCGACACCGCGGCCGCCGACCTGCGCCGCATCGAGCGCGACCTGCACGACGGGGCGCAGGCCCGCCTCGTGGCGCTGGCGATGGACCTCGGGCTGGCGAAGGAGAAGCTGACCGAGGACCCCCGGGCCGCCGCCCGGATGGTGGACGAGGCGCACGGAGAGGTGAAGATCGCGCTCCAGGAGCTGCGCGACCTGGCCCGCGGGATCCACCCGGCCGTGCTGACCGACCGCGGTCTGGACGCGGCGCTGTCCTCCGTCGCCTCCCGCTGCACGGTGCCGGTACGGGTGTCCGCGGACCTGCCGGACCGGCCGGCCTCCGCCGTCGAGGGGATCGCGTACTTCACCGTCTCGGAGCTGCTGCAGAACATCAGCAAGCACTCCGGGGCCCGTACCGCGAGCGTGGACGTGTGGAAGTCCGGGGACCGGCTGCTGATCCAGGTCGCGGACGACGGGCGCGGCGGCGCGAGCAGCGGGGGCGGGGGCACGGGGCTGGCCGGGCTCGCCGAGCGGCTGGACGCCGTGGACGGGGTGCTGGTCCTCGATTCCCCGGCCGGCGGCGGCACCACCGTCACCGCCGAGCTCCCCTGGCGGTCCCGGTAGTCCCGGTCCCGGTAGTCCGGTCCCGGCGGTCCGGTCCCGGCGGTCCGGTCCCGGCGGTTCCGGTCCCGGCTCCTGCGTACGGCTCATCCGATGATCCCCACTCGCCTCCATCCGGCCCCCGGGCTGGGATGCTTGGCTGCGTCAGGCACATCGGACGACGTGGACGCGGGAGCTGCTGGACGTGGAAGACAGGGTGCGGGTGGTCATCGCCGAGGATTCAGTGCTGCTGCGTGAGGGCCTGACCCGGTTGCTGACCGACCGGGGGCATGACGTCGTGGCCGGCGTCGGGGACGCGGAGGCCCTGATCAAGACGGTGGCGGAGCTGGCCGCCGAGGATGCGCTGCCGGATGTGGTGGTGGCCGACGTACGGATGCCGCCGACGCACACCGACGAGGGCGTGCGGGCGGCTGTACGGCTGCGGCGCGAGCATCCCGGGATAGGCGTGCTCGTGCTGTCGCAGTACGTGGAGGAGCAGTACGCCACCGAACTGCTGGCCGGTTCCAGTACCGGGGTGGGGTACCTGCTCAAGGACCGGGTGGCCGACGTGCGGGAGTTCCTGGACGCCGTCGTGCGCGTGGCCCGGGGCGGGACCGCCCTGGACCCGGAGGTGGTCGCCCAGCTGCTCGGGCGCAGCCGGAAGCAGGACGTGCTGGCGGGGCTGACCCCGCGCGAGCGCGAGGTGCTGGGCCTGATGGCCGAAGGGCGGACCAATTCGGCCGTGGCCAAGCAGCTCGTGGTCAGCGACGGGGCGGTGGAGAAGCACGTCAGCAACATCTTCATGAAGCTCGGGCTGTCCCCGAGCGACGGGGACCACCGGCGGGTTCTGGCCGTTCTCACCTACCTGCGGTCTTGATCGAAAGACCGGGGGCATTGATCAAAACCTTGATCAACTGACACCCTGTCAGGTGCGGCGTTACGGCACCCGGCCGCACGGGGCTCGCACTATTTCTGCACGGCACGAAATCTCGGAATCTCTCGGAATCCCGTGGACCCGCGTAATCCCACGGGATTCTCTCGACAGACCGCCGCGGACGACGGTCCAGAATACGAGCGTCCCCCGGGAAGGCCGGCCCTGCCGACGTAGGGTTGACCTTGGGAACGGGAACGCCACGCCTCGAAGGAGGTCCAGTTCAGTGACCAGCCAGGTCAGTAGTCCAGCCGAACAGGCCGACGGGGCCGAAGGTGCCGTAGTCGGCGAACAGCGGACACCCCCGGCCCCGGGCGGCAAGGAAGTGCGCCGCCTGGACCGGGTGATCATCCGTTTCGCGGGTGACTCGGGTGACGGCATGCAGCTCACCGGTGACCGGTTCACCTCGGAGACGGCTTCCTTCGGGAACGACCTCTCCACGCTGCCGAACTTCCCGGCCGAGATCCGCGCCCCTGCCGGCACCCTGCCGGGGGTTTCGTCCTTTCAGCTGCATTTCGCCGATCACGACATCCTGACGCCGGGCGACGCCCCGAACGTACTGGTGGCGATGAATCCGGCGGCGCTGAAGGCGAACATCGCGGACGTCCCGCGCGGCGCCGAGATCATCATCAATACAGATGAATTCACCAAGCGCCCGATGGCGAAGGTGGGCTACGAGACCTCGCCGCTGGAAGACGGTTCGCTGGGCGCCTACAACATCCACCAGGTGCCGCTGACCACGCTCACCGTCGAGGCGCTGAAGGACTTCGGGCTCTCCCGCAAGGAGGCAGAGCGCAGCAAGAACATGTTCGCGCTGGGCCTGCTGAGCTGGATGTACCACCGCCCGACGGAGGGTACGGAGAACTTCCTGCGGCAGAAGTTCGCCAAGAAGCCCGACATCGCCGAGGCGAACGTGGCGGCCTTCCGGGCCGGCTGGAACTTCGGCGAGACCACCGAGGACTTCGCGGTCTCCTACGAGGTGGCCCCGGCGACCCGGGCCTTCCCGACGGGCACCTACCGGAACATCTCCGGGAACCTGGCCCTGTCGTACGGCCTGATCACGGCGAGCCGGCAGGCCGATCTGCCCCTCTACCTGGGCTCTTATCCGATCACCCCGGCGTCGGACATCCTGCACGAGCTGAGCAAGCACAAGAACTTCGGCGTGCGGACCTTCCAGGCCGAGGACGAGATCGCGGGCATCGGGGCGGCGCTCGGCGCGGCCTTCGGCGGCGCCCTCGGCGTGACGACCACCTCCGGACCCGGCGTGGCCCTCAAATCCGAGACGATCGGCCTGGCGGTCTCCCTGGAGCTGCCGCTGCTGATCGTGGACATCCAGCGGGGCGGCCCGTCGACGGGTCTGCCGACCAAGACGGAGCAGGCCGACCTGCTCCAGGCGATGTACGGGCGCAACGGCGAGGCCCCGGTGCCGGTCGTGGCCCCCCGGACCCCGGCGGACTGCTTCGACGCGGCCCTCGACGCCGCGCGGATCGCGCTGACCTACCGGACGCCGGTGTTCCTGCTCTCCGACGGATACCTGGCGAACGGCTCCGAGCCCTGGCGGATCCCCGACGTCGCCGACCTTCCCGACCTGAAGGTCCAGTTCGCCTCCGGGCCGAACCAGCGGCTCGCGGACGGCACCGAGGTGTTCTGGCCGTTCAAGCGCGATCCGCAGACCCTGGCCCGTCCGTGGGCTGTTCCGGGCACGCCGGGGCTGGAGCACCGCATCGGCGGCATCGAGAAGCAGGACGGCACGGGCAACATCTCCTACGACCCCGCCAACCACGACTTCATGGTCCGCACCCGCCAGGCCAAGATCGACGGGATCCGCGTCCCCGACCTGGAGGTCGACGACCCGGACGGCGCCCGCACCCTCGTCCTGGGCTGGGGCTCGACCTACGGCCCCATCACCGCCGCCGTCCGCCGGCTGCGCCATGTCGCCGCCCCCGTCGCACAGGCCCACCTGCGCCACCTCAACCCGTTCCCGGGGAATCTCGGGGAGGTCCTGAAGCGTTACGACAAGGTAGTGGTGCCGGAGATGAACCTCGGGCAGCTCGCCACCCTGATCCGGGCGAAGTACCTGGTCGACGCCCAGTCGTACACCCAGGTCAACGGAATGCCGTTCAAGGCTGAGCAGCTCGCGAAGGTTCTCGAGGAGGCCATCAATGACTGAGGTGACCGACGCCCCCCATCTGCTCTCCCTCGTGCCGAAGGCCGAGGGCAAGCAGTCGATGAAGGACTTCAAGTCGGACCAGGAGGTCCGCTGGTGCCCCGGGTGCGGTGACTACGCGGTACTGGCGGCCGTCCAGGGCTTCATGCCCGAGCTCGGGCTGGCGAAGGAGAACATCGTCTTCGTCTCCGGGATCGGCTGCTCCTCGCGTTTCCCGTACTACATGAACACCTACGGGATGCACTCGATCCACGGCCGCGCCCCGGCCATCGCCACCGGGCTGGCCACCTCGCGCCGCGACCTGTCGGTGTGGGTGGTCACCGGCGACGGCGACGCGCTCTCCATCGGCGGCAACCACCTGATCCACGCCCTGCGCCGCAACGTCAACCTCAAGATCCTGCTCTTCAACAACCGGATCTACGGACTGACCAAGGGCCAGTACTCGCCCACCAGCGAGGTCGGCAAGATCACCAAGTCCACCCCGATGGGCTCGCTCGACGCCCCCTTCAACCCCGTCTCGCTCGCCCTCGGAGCCGAGGCCACCTTCGTCGCCCGCACCATCGACTCCGACCGCAAACACCTCACCGAGGTGCTCCGCGCGGCCGCCGACCACCAGGGCACGGCCCTCGTGGAGATCTACCAGAACTGCAACATCTTCAACGACGGCGCCTTCGAGGTCCTCAAGGACAACACCCAGGCGCAGGAGGCCGTGATCCGGCTGGAGCAGGGGCAGCCGATCCGCTTCGGCACCGACGGGCACAAGGGCGTCGTACGCGACCAAGCCAGCGGGGAGCTGGAGGTCGTCACGGTGACCCCCGAGAACGAGTCCCGGATCCTGGTCCACGACGCGCACGGCGCCGGCCCGACCACCGCCTTCGCCCTGTCCCGGCTCGCCGACCCGCACACCCTGCACCAGACGCCCATCGGGGTCTTCCGCAGCGTGCAGCGGCCGGTCTACGACACCCTGATGGCCGAGCAGCTGGAGACGGCCGTCGACGCCAAGGGCAAGGGCGACCTCAGCACCCTCCTCGCCGGCAGCGACACCTGGACGGTCGTGGGCTGACCCGCGCCCCGCACAGCGGCGCCCGGAGTTCCCGCCTCAGGAGCTCCGGGCTTCGTCGTACGCGGCCCGCGCCGCCTGGACGTCGGCGGTGCGCCGCTCGGTCCAGCGGGCGAGCGCCCACACCTGCTCGGCGGCCTCGCGCCCGAGCTCGGTCAGCGAGTAGTCCACGCGCGGCGGGATCACGGGCTTGGCGTCGCGCAGCAGGAATCCGTCGCGCTCCAGCGTCTGGAGGGTCTGGGCCAGCATCTTCTCGCTGACGCCGCCCACCTCCCGGCGCAGTTCGCTGAAGCGGTACGAGCGCTCGACGAGCGCCGCCAGCACCAGGACGCCCCAGCGACTGGTGACGTGCTCCAGCACTCCGCGGGAGGGGCACATCGGGGCCTTCACGCTCACCGCAGGCTGCTCACTTACCTTCATACCAGTACCTTACTTTGAAGTGGGTACTTACGAAAGGTTAGCGCTCTCCTTAGGGTGGTGTCATACCGCGAAGCACGACACCGTCCGCACACAAGGAGCGCACCCCATGAGCATCGTCGTCACCGGAGCCACCGGAGCCCTCGGCCGCCTCGTCGTCGAGGAGCTGCTGAACCGGGTCCCCGCCGAGCGCGTCGCCGTCGTCGTCCGCAGCGAGGAGAAGGCCGCCGACCTGGCCGCGCGCGGTGTCGAGGTGCGCGTCGCGGACTACGACGCCCCCGAGACCCTGACCGGCGCCTTCCGCTCCGGCGACCGGGTCCTGCTGATCTCCGGCAACGAGGTCGGCCGCAGGGTTCCGCAGCACCTCGCCGTGATCGCGGCCGCGCGGGCCGCCGGCGTCGCCCAGCTCGCGTACACCGGGATCCTCGGCGGTCCCGAGGCCGACTTCGACCTGGCCGCCGAGCACAAGGTCACCGAGCAGGCCATCCTCGACTCCGGCCTGCCGCACACCTTCCTGCGCAACGGCTGGTACCACGAGAACTACACCGGGCAGCTGGGCACCGTCCTGGAGCACGGCGCGGTCGTGGGCAGCGCGGGCGAGGGCCGGATCGCCTCGGCCGCGCGGGCGGACTACGCCGCCGCCGCGGCCGCCGTACTGACCGGCGAGGGCCACCTGGACAAGGTGTACGAGCTCTCCGGCGACTCGGCGTGGAGCCTGGCGGAGTACGCGGCCGAGGTCGCGGCGCAGACCGGCAAGGAGGTCGCGTACAGCGAGGTCCCGGCCGAGGCGCACCTGTCGATCCTGACCGGCGCCGGGGTGCCCGAGGGCTTCGCGGCGATCCTCGTCGACGTGGACGCGGCGATCTCCCGCGGCCGGCTCGCCCACACCGGCGGGGACCTGTCCCGGCTGATCGGCCGCCCGACGACCCCGGTGGCCCACGCGATCGCCTCCGCCCTGGCCTGAGCGGGCCCGGGGCGGGCGGGGCGCGGCGCGAGGCGGGCGGGGCCGCGGCCCGGGGCGGGCATGGCCACGGCCCGAGTCCGCCTCGCCGCGGCCACGCAAGGCCCAGCACGTGTCATGAGTATCTCCTGCTAACGGGCATGACATCCGGTCCGCCCGGCGCTACCTTCGTGAGGTTGGCCGAATCACGACTGGAGGGCCCCGTGAAGGCGGAGAACGAGCAGCGCACGGGTTTGCTCTACGGATTCGGCGCATACGGGATGTGGGGGTTGGTCCCCCTGTTCTGGCCGCTGCTCAAGCCGTCCGGAGCCATCGAGATCCTCGCCCACCGCATGGTGTGGTCGCTGGGCGTGGTCGGGATCCTGCTGCTGGCCATGCGCCGCTGGGCCTGGATACGGGAGCTGCTCCGCCGGCCGCGCAAGCTGGCGCTGACCGCGCTGGCCGCCTCGGTGATCTCCGTGAACTGGGGCCTGTACATCTGGGCCGTCAACAACGGCGCGGTCGTCGAGGCCAGCCTCGGCTACTTCATCAACCCGCTCGTCACCATCGCGATCGGCGTGCTGGTCCTCGGGGAGCGGCTGCGCCGGGCGCAGTGGGCGGCCGTCGGCATCGGCGTGGCGGCCGTACTGGTGCTCGCCGTCGGGTACGGGCGGCCGCCGTGGATCTCGCTGGTGCTGGCCTTCTCCTTCGCCGCGTACGGGCTGATCAAGAAGAAGCTCAACATGGGCGGGGTCGAGTCGCTCGCCGCCGAGACCGCGCTGCTGTTCCTGCCCGCCCTCGGCTACCTGCTGTGGCTGGGCGCGCAGGGCAGGTCGAGCTTCGCCGCAGAGGGCCTCGGGCACGCCTCGCTGCTCGCCGCGACCGGGCTGGTCACCGCGATCCCGCTGGTCTGCTTCGGGGCGGCCGCGATCCGGGTCCCGCTGTCCACGCTCGGGCTGCTCCAGTACCTGGCCCCGGTGTTCCAGTTCGGGCTCGGCGTCGTGTACTTCCACGAGGCGATGCCGCCTGAGCGCTGGGCCGGATTCTCCCTGGTCTGGGCCGCGCTGGCGCTGCTGACCTGGGACGCGCTGCGTACGGCGCGCGGGACCCGGGCCCGGCTCGAGGCGGCGCGCGCCGCCGCCGGGCCGGTGGCGGTCGCGCCGGCGAACGAACCGGCGTAACGCCGCACCGCACACCCCACACCCCTCACGATCCCCGCTACGGAACCCCCGCAGCGGGGATCGTCCGTTTTCCGAACCCCCCTGACCGAATCTCGGTCTTGACGGGCAGTCACCCTTCCACTGAACATCAGGCTCGCACTGACGCACGATCGCTCAATTGCGCCACCCCGCACGTTCCGTTCAATCCCCAACGGAATCCCGGAGTCCCCCACATGAGCCTGTCCGTCTCCCGGCGTCTCGCCGCCGTGACCGCGATCGCGGTCGCCGGCCTGTTCGCCTCCACCGCTCCCGCCGCACTCGCCGCCCCCACGGCGGCGACCGCGGCGCCGACCCCGCCCGACATCCCGGTCGCCAACGTCAAGGCGCACCTGGCCCAGCTCCAGTCCATAGCCACCGCCAACGGCGGCAACCGCGCCCACGGCCGGGCCGGCTACAAGGCCTCGATCGACTACGTGAAGGCCAAGCTGGACGCGGCCGGTTTCACCACCACCCTGCAGACCTTCACCAGCAGCGGTGCGACCGGCTACAACCTGATCGCCGACTGGCCGGGCGGCGACCCGAACTCGGTGCTGATGTCCGGCTCGCACCTGGACTCGGTGACCGCCGGTCCCGGCATCAACGACAACGGATCCGGCTCGGCCGCCATCCTGGAGACGGCGCTGGCCGTCTCGCGCGCACAGCTCCAGCCCACCAAGCACCTGCGGTTCGGCTGGTGGGGCGCGGAAGAGCTCGGCATGATCGGCTCGAAGTACTACGTGAACAACCTGCCGGCCGCGGAGAAGTCGAAGATCTCCGGCTACCTGAACTTCGACATGATCGGCTCGCCGAACCCGGGCTACTTCGTCTACGACGACGACCCGACCATCGAGCAGACCTTCAAGAACTACTACGCGGGCATCGGCATCCCGACGGAGATCGAGACCGAGGGCGACGGCCGTTCCGACCACGCCCCGTTCAAGAGCGCGGGCATCCCGGTCGGCGGCCTGTTCTCCGGCGCCGACTACACCAAGACGGCGGCGCAGGCGCAGAAGTGGGGCGGCACCTCCGGGCAGGCCTTCGACCGCTGCTACCACGCCTCGTGCGACACCTCGGCGAACATCAACGACACCGCCCTGGACCGCAACTCCGACGCCATCGCCTACGCGATCTGGAACCTGGGGGCGGGCACCCCGGTCCCGCCCGGCCAGTCCTTCGAGAACACGGCGGACGTGAACATCCCGGACTCCCCCGGCGCCGCGGTGACCTCGCCGATCACGGTCTCCGGCGTCACGGGCAACGCCCCGGCCACCACCAAGGTCGACGTGAACATCGTCCACACCTACCGCGGTGACCTGGTCGTCGACCTGGTCGCCCCGGACGGCACCGTCTACAACCTGCACAACCGCAGCGGCGGCAGTGCCGACAACCTCGTCCAGACGTACACGGTCAACGCGTCGAGCGAGGTGGCCAACGGCGTCTGGAAGCTCCAGGTCAAGGACGGGGCGGCGCAGGACACCGGCTACATCAACAGCTGGAAGATCACCTTCTGAGACGGGACCGGGCCTAGGACGAGGCCGTCTGCGGTTCCTGTATGAGGGCCCGGAGTTCCTCGGCGACCGCGGCGACGTCGGCGCGGCCCAGCTTGGCCGCCTCCACCAGGTCGCCGAGGTCCTCCGGAGAGGGCAGCTGCTTGGCCCCCGCCACGCGCAGGTACGAGCGCGTGGCGGCGGCCGCGTAGAACTCGTTCATCGGCGATTCCAGCGCCGGGCACACCGCGAGGGTGTGCAGAAACGCGGCGGCCCGCCACGCGGTGTCCGGGGCGGGCTGTTCGGGCACCAGGACGAGGTCGTTCTGGTGACGGGCGACCGCGGCGGCCACCCCTGAGGGGTCCCACACGGCGGGATCCGACGGGAGATGGTGGGCCAGAGCGGTCCAGGCCCACTCCATGGTGATCTTCAATTGCCGAACCGCTCCTGGAAGTAGCCCCAGTGGTCGGCGAACTCCTCGATCCCGGAAAGGAAGTTCTTCCGGTCGTCGTCGAGCTCGCGTTCCGTTACCTCGGTGATCAGCGCGGTGACCGTCGTCCCCAGTGCCGCCGCGCGCGCTTTGAGGCGCTCGTGGAACTCTTCGTCCAGGCGGATGGTGACGTGTCTCGACATGCTTTTCACGGTACAGCGGGCCCGCTGTACACAGGGCCGGAACGGCCGAAGGGTGGGCAGGGACACAGTCCCCGCCCACCCTTCAGACAGCTCTACCGCACCTGCGGCACTACTTGTTGGCGTCGGCCGCCTGCACCAGCGCGTCCTTGGTGACCGCGCCGACGTAGACCTTGCCGTCGTCCGTGATCAGCGCGTTGACCAGGCGGGTCTTGAAGACCCGGCCCTCGCCGAACTTGCCGGTGACCTTGCCGCCGAGGGAGTCGAGGAACTGCTTGGCCTCCTTGGGAGCGTCCTTGTCGTTCTCGAGATCCTTCAGGCTCTTCCCGGCACCGGTGTCGATGCGGGCGATGGTCGCCCAGCCCTCGCCGAGGACCTTCGTCTCGCCGCCCTTGCCGCCCGCGCCGCCCATGCCGCCGGTCAGGGCGTCC
Organism: Streptomyces sp. NPDC001903; assembly: GCF_042891345.1. Classification (NCBI taxonomy): domain Bacteria; kingdom Bacillati; phylum Actinomycetota; class Actinomycetes; order Kitasatosporales; family Streptomycetaceae; genus Streptomyces; species Streptomyces sp. NPDC001903. Next base: position 188,421 of record NZ_JBIASZ010000006.1, on the reverse strand, counting down.
AGGCCGGGGAAGGAGTCCAGGCCCTTGAACTCCTTGCCGTGGCCGTCCTTGCCGTGGCCGTCCTTGCCGGCCTCGGCAGCGCCCTCGGTCACCTTGGCGCCCTTGGGCGCGGTGAACGCGAACGTGTCGGCCGACGGCTTGGCGAAGTCCACCTTGGTGAACCCGGCGTCGACGATGGGCTTGCCGCCCTCGGCCGCCAGCAGCTGCACCCGCAGCGGCACGCCGTTCTTGGCGTCCACCGCGATCTTGACCGAGCCGACCGTGGATCCGCTCTGCTTCGGCTTCAGGACCAGCTGGTACGCGTCCCGGCCGGCCACCTGCGCGGTCTCGCCCACGCTGACGTCCGTGGTCGGGCCGGCGGCCTTCAGCACGTCCTGGGCCAGCTGCTGGGGCGAGGCGCCGCCCAGCCGCTCGGCCGTCTTCTTCTCGTCCTTGCCGGCTGCCGCCGCCTCGGGGTTCTTCTCGTGCCAGACCTCGTTGGCCTTGCTGTCGTACCCCCAGACGTCCGCGCCGTTGTGGACGAGGCTGTACTCGTCCTTGCCGTCCACGAACGTGAGCTTCTGGCGGTCCGGCCCGTCGGCCGCGACGCGCAGGGTGTGCGAGCCGTTCGCCAGCTGCGCGATCTTGTCCTCGGGGTTGGCCGAGCCGCCCGCGACGCCCCCGCCACCGAGGAGGCCGCTCGCCAGCTTCGGCAGACCCAGGTCGGTGCTGATCTTCGCGCTGCCGGACAGCTGCTGCACATCGGAGGCCGCGACCTTCTCGATGAGCTGCTGCGCGGTCACCTTCGGCAGGTCGGGGCCGCCGGAGTTCGCGAAGGCCGGGACCATCGCCACGGTCGCGGCGGCCACACCCGCCACCGCGACCGGTACGGCGTACCGGGCGGCCTTGCGGGTCTTTGCGTTCGTTGCCATGTCTGCCCCACCTCTGTGTCACCCGTTCTGGTGTGTCTCCATCTGACCAAACGGGCGGGGGTCGGGGCGTCACTCCCCGGGGCCAACTCCGCGTACGCCCCAGGGATGACAAAACGAGGGCCCGGCATCCCCCACCCGTAGGGGATGCCGGGCCCTCGCCCGTGCCGAAAGACACGGCCTAGCTGTATTGATCACGAGCGTTGTTGACACTGGGCGGGTCTTGAACATGGCGAAGACCTCCGGTGTGGTGGGAGCTGTCTAGGAACTCACCGCACGGAGGTCTTCGTGTCCCACCGTAATGCCCGGCTGACTGTCTTCGGTAGGCGGCTGCTGGTCGAACGCTTCAACCGAACCCTCCTGGACGAGTGGGCCTACCTGCGGCCCTACACCTCGAACCAGGAACGGACCGAAGCCCTGGCAGACTTCCTCCACACCTACAACCACCACCGCTGCCACACCGCACTCGGCGGACACCCACCCATCAGCCGAATCAACAACCCTGCGGGTCAATACACCTAGCCCGCGCGGTGCACGACCGCGTCGCAGAGCTCCTCGAGCGCGGACTTCGCGAAGCCCTCCGGCAGCGGCGCCAGCGTGGCCCGAGCCTCCTGCGCGTACCGGACGGTGTCGCGGCGGGCCTGCTCCAGCGCGGGGTGCACCCGCAGTCGGGCGAGCACCTGTGCGTGCAGGGCGTCGTCGGTCAGGTCCCCGTCGAGGAGGCCCACGAGCTCCAGGTCGTCGGGGTCGCCGTCCCGGGCGGCCATCTCGCGCAGCCGCAGCACGGGCAGCGTCGGAATGCCCTCGCGCAGGTCCGTCCCCGGGGTCTTCCCGGATTCGTGCGAGTCGGAGGCGATGTCCAGGACGTCGTCGGCGAGCTGGAAGGCGATGCCCAGGCGCTCCCCGTACTGGGTCAGGATGTCGACGACCGACTCGTCGGCGCCGGACATCAGCGCGCCGAACCGGCCGGAGACCGCGATCAGCGAACCGGTCTTGCCGGCCATGACGTCGAGGTAGTGGGCGACCGGGTCGCGGCCGTCGCGCGGACCGGCCGTCTCCAGGATCTGGCCGGTGACCAGCCGCTCGAAGGCCTCGGCCTGGATGCGTACGGCCTCCGGCCCGAGGTCCGCCAGGATGTGCGAGGCGCGGGCGAACAGGAAGTCACCCGTCAGGACGGCCACCGAGTTGCCCCAGCGGGCGTTGGCGCTGGCCACGCCCCGGCGCTCGTCCGCCTCGTCCATGATGTCGTCGTGGTAGAGGGTCGCCAGGTGGGTGAGCTCGACGACCACCGCGGCGGGCACGATGCCGGGCGCGTAGGGGTCGCCGAATCGGGAGGCGAGCATCACCAGCAGCGGCCGGAACCGCTTGCCCCCGGCGCGCAGCAGGTGCTGCGCGGCCTCGGTGATGAAGGGGACTTCGCTCTTGGTGGCCTCCAGCAGACCCGCCTCGACGGCGGCCAGTCCGGCCTGGACATCGGTCTCAAGAGCCTGGTCCCGCACGCTCAGTCCGAACGGCCCGACGACGGTCACGAGGGGTACTCCTGTCTGCTGACGATCACGGTGACGATCACCTGGATTGTCGATGTGTCGCTGCCATCACTCAAGCCAGCGTATCCGGTCTGTTTTCGATCACCGAGAGCGGCCGTCATGTCGCCACCCGCGCACTGCCCGATGCGCACCGGTATGTTCTTGAGAAGCCGAAACAACCGGAGAATGCGTTTTGTCCAGAACTGCCACTGCAATAGAGGAACCGGCGGAGCCGGTCGACCCGGAGGCGGACCAGCCGCCGCCCGGGGACGACCACGCATTCCTCGGGCACCCCCGGGGCCTCGCCACGCTGTCCGGACTGGAGGTCTGGGAGCGCTTCTCGTTCCTCGGCATGCAGGCCATCCTCGTCCTCTACTTCGCGGACACGGTGGCGAACGGCGGCCTGGGGATGGACCCGGGCACCGCGGCATCCGTCGCCGCGGCCTACGGGACCATGGTCTACCTCGTCTCCGTCGCCGGCGGGTGGCTCGCCGACCGGATCCTCGGTTCGTACCGGGCCGTGCTCTGGGGCGGCGTCCTGATCGCCTGCGGCCACTACGCCATGGCGGTGCCGACGGCCGCCATGACCTGGACGGGCCTCGGCCTGATCAGCGCGGGCACCGGCCTGCTCAAGCCCAACGTGGCCACCATGGTCGGCAAGCTGTACCGGACGGACGACGACCGGCGCGACGCCGGCTTCGCCCTGTACTACACGGCCATCAACATCGGTGCCTTCGCCGGACCCCTGATCACCGGCTGGCTCGGCGAGCACCAGGGCTGGCACTGGGGCTTCTCCGCCGCCGCCGTCGGCATGACCGCGGGCCTCGTCCAGTACGTCCTCGGCCGCCGCCATCTGGCCGGGCGAAAGCACTCGGCCGAGTACGCCCTCGCGCCCGCCGCGATGCGCCGCGCCGTGCGGTGGATCATCGCCGGACTCCTCGCCGCAGGCGCCCTCGCCACCCTTCTGGCGGGCCTCGGCCTGCTCACCATGGGCCGCTTCGTCGACCTGCTCACGCTCGTCTCGGTGATCGCGCCCGCCGTCTACTTCGGGGTGATGTTCCGCAGCCCGCGGGTGACGCGCGAGGAGCGGGGGCGGCTGCGCCCGTACGTGGTGCTCTTCCTGGCCTCGGTCGCCTTCAACTTCATCCTCTTCCAGGCGTACTCGACGATGATGCTGCTCGCGTCGACGAACGCCCGGACCGAGATCCTGGGATTCCACTTCCCCGCGAGCTGGTACGCCTCCGCGCTCGGCGCGTTCGAGGTGGCGCTCGCCCCGGTCGTCGCCGCGTTGTGGGTCCGGATGGGCCGCCGCCAGCCGCACGCCTCCAACAAGATCGCCATCGGGGTGGTCCTGGGCGGTCTGTCCTTCCTGCTGATGGTCATCCCCACCTCGGGGCACGGCGGGGAGGCGTACCAGATGGCCGCCTGGTGGATCGTCGGCTCGTACCTGCTGCTCGGACTCGGCGACGTCCTGCTGGAGACCTCCGGCATGTCGGCCACCACGAAGCTCGCCCCGAAGGCCTTCGCCAGCCAGACCATGGCCCTGTGGTTCCTCTCGCTGGCCCTGGCCAACGGCATCCAGGCGCAGGTCGTCAAGGTCTACGGCCAGGTGTCCACTCCCGCGTACTTCGGCGTCAACGGCGCCGTCGCGGTGGCGGCCGGCCTGGCCGTGTTCGCGCTGGCGCCGTGGCTGCGGCGCACGATGCACCCCGTCCACTGAGGTGGTTGCCCGATGATCATCCGCACCGAGTTCCCGTTCGGGACGGCGCACGAGGATGTCCGGATCCCGATGCCCGACGGCGTCGAGCTGTACGCCCGGATCTGGCGTCCGCTGACCGACGAGCCGGTCCCGGCCCTGCTGGAATACCTGCCGTACCGGCTGACCGACTGGACCGCGCCCCGCGACTGGCAGCGCCACCCCTGGTACGCGGGCCACGGCTACGCCTCGGTCCGGGTGGACGTACGGGGCCACGGCTGCAGCGGCGGGAACCCGGGCGACGAGTACGACGCGCGGGAACTGGCCGACGGGGTCGCGGTGGTGGAGTGGCTGGCGGAGCAGCCGTGGTGCACGGGGTCGGTGGGGATGTTCGGGATCTCCTGGGGCGGGTTCAACTCCCTCCAGATCGCGGCGCTGGCCCCCGAGGCCCTGAAGGCCGTCGTGACGGTCTGCTCGACGGACGACCGGTACGACAACGACGTCCACTACATGGGCGGCTCGGTGCTGGCCGTGGACATGCACGCGTGGGCGGCGACCATGCTCGCCTTCGCGGCGCGGCCGCCGGACCCGCTGTTCGTCGGCGACGGCTGGCGGGAACAGTGGCTGGCGCGGCTGGAATCCGTCGAACCCCTGATCCACACCTGGCTCGCCCACCAGACGCGGGACGACTACTGGCGCCACGGCAGCGTCTGCGAGGACTACGGGGCGATCGGCGCGGCCGTGCTGGCGGTCGGCGGCTGGCACGACCCGTACCGGGACACGGTGCTGCGGCTGGTCTCGCACCTGCCCGCGGACCGGGTACGGGGGCTGATCGGCCCGTGGTCGCACCAGTACCCGGACCGGGGGCTGCCGCCGGGGCCGTCGATCGGGTTCCTCCAGGAGACCCTGAGGTGGTGGGACCACTGGCTGAAGGGCGCGGACAACGGGGTCATGGACGAGCCGCTGCTGCGGTCCTGGATCTCGGAGTCCCACCCTCCGGCGACCGTGTACGAGGTGCTGCCGGGACGCTGGGTCGGGGACGCCGAGTGGCCCTCCCCCTCCGTCACCCCGGTCACGTACGCGCTCCAGGGCGCGCCGGTGGCCGTGGCCTCCCCGCAGCACACGGGGCTGGACGCGGGTCGGTTCTTCCCCTTCGGCAATGACGCGGACCTGCCGCCGGACCAGCGGGAGGAGGACGCGAAGTCGGCCTGCTTCGAGTTCCCGGTGGGGCGCGAGCCCGTGGAGATCCTGGGCCGTGCGCAGGTGACGGCCCGGCTGCGGATGGACGTCCCGTACGGGCAGGTGGTGGCGCGGCTGTGCGACGTGGCGCCCGACGGGTCCTCGACGCTGGTGACGCGGGGTGCGCTGAACCTCTCGGCGCGACTGGGGCGGGACAAGGCGGTGCCGTGGCCGGTGGGCGCGTACGAGGACGTGGTGTTCGAGCTGAACGGCATCGGGCACCGGTTCGCGGCGGGCCACCGGATCCGGCTCGCGCTGTCGTCGGCGTACTGGCCGTGGATCTGGCCGCGGGCCGGTTCGCAGGCGGGGTGGACGCTGGATCCGGCGGGGAGTTCGGTGGTCCTGCCGGTCCGCTCCGCGGGGTCGGAGCCGGAGGTCGGCTTCGAGCCGCCGGAGCAGGCGGAGCCGCTGGGGGTGTCGCATCCGGCCACGCTGGACGAGCCGCGGCCCGAGCGGCTGGTCGTACGGGACGTGGCGCGCGGGCGGTGGCGGCTGGAGGTGGACCCGCGCTACGGCGGGACGCGGGTGTATCCGGACGGGCTGGAGTACGGGGAGGAGGCGCAGGAGGTGTACGAGATCGACTCGGCGGATCCGCTCTCGGCGCGGACCCGCTCGCAGTGGCGGATCCGGTTGCACCGGCCGGAGTCGGGGTGGGACGTGCGGGTCGAGACGCGGTCGGAGGTCTCGTGCGACGAGGGCGGCTTCCTGACGTCGAACGAGGTGGTGTGCCGGGAGGGGGACGAGGTGGTGTTCCACCGGACGTGGGAGCGGCGGTTGCCGAGGGCGGCGGGCTGAGGGCGGGGCCGACCCGACCCGCAGGACACCCCCTGGTCGGCTGGTCGGCGACTCGGCTGGTCGGCTGGTCGGCTAGTCGGCGAAGAGGCGTTCCAGGACCACGGCGATGCCGTCCTCCTCGTTGGAGAGGGTCAGCTCGTCGGCCACGGCGATCAGTTCGCGGTGGGCGTTGGCCATGGCCACGCCGTGGGCCGCCCACGCGAACATCGGGATGTCGTTCGGCATGTCGCCGAAGGCGATCGTCGACGAGGGGCCGACGCCCAGCACCTCCGCCGCCAGCGCCAGGCCGCTCGCCTTGCTGACGCCCGGCGGCTGGAGCTCCACCGTGTGCTCCCCCGCCATCGTCACGTTCACCAGGTCCCCGACCACCGCACGCGCGACCCGCGTCAGCTCGTCGTCGTCCAGCTCCGGGTGCTGGAGCAGCACCTTGTTGATCGGAGCGGCCCACAGGTCCCCGCGCCTGCGGACCCGGACCGTCGGCAGGTGCGGGTGCCACATCCGGTAGCCCGGCCCTATCAGCATCTCGGCGTCCACCCCCTCCTGGTTGACCGCCGCGTACACCTCGCCGATCTCCGCCTCGATCTTCCCGAGCGCCACCTCGGCCAGCTCCCGGTCCAGCGCGACGGAGTGCAACAGGCGCGCGCCCGCCGTGTCGTACACCTGCGCGCCCTGCCCGCACACCGCGAGCCCCGTATAGCCGAGGCCGTCCAATACATGGCTCACCTGCGGGACGGGGCGTCCGGTGACGATGATGTGCTGGGCACCCGCGGCGCGCGCCGTCGCGAGCGCCGCGTACGAGCGGGCGGAGACGGTGTCTCCCGCGCGCAGCAGGGTCCCGTCCAGGTCGGTGGCGATCAAGGCGAAGGGGAGGGCCGAAAGCGGGGCGGAAGTCACGGCGCAAGGATACGGACCCCTTTGGACAAGTCCTACAAATAGAGCCCCAATCCGGCCTCCCACGGGCCCCACCGGCCACGTAACGTATCAACCAGCTCCCGGGACACCCCCGGTCCGCATCGAAAGCGAGGCAGTACCCCATGCCCCAGCAGAGCCCCCTCGATGTCCCCGAGGGCGACCCGTTCGGGCCGCACAACCTCCCGTACGGCGTCTTCTCGACCGCCGCGGAGCCGGCCCGCCGTCGTATCGGCGTGCGCATCGGCGGACACGTGCTCGACGCGGGGGCGGCCGCGGCCGCGCTCGGTTCCCCGTACGCCGCGCTGCTCGGGCAGTCCTCGCTCAACCCGCTGCTCGCCGCCGGCCGCACCGCCTGGCGCGACGTCCGCCGCGCGCTGACCGCGTGGGTGACCGACCCGGGCCACCGCGGGACGGTCGAGCCGCACCTGCTCCCGCTGGACGCCGTCACCCTGCACCTGCCGTACGAGGTCGCCGACTACGTCGACTTCTACGCGAGCGAGCACCACGCCACCAACGTGGGGCACATCTTCCGCCCGGACGGCGAGGCGCTGACCCCCAACTGGAAGCACCTGCCGATCGGTTACCACGGCCGCTCCGGCACGATCGTGGTATCGGGGACGGACGTCGTACGGCCCTCCGGGCAGCGCAAGGCCCCGGCCGACCCGGCGCCCGTCTTCGGCCCGTCCGTCAAGCTCGACATCGAGGCGGAGGTCGGCTTCGTCGTCGGCACCCCGTCCGAGCAGGGCCGCCCGGTCGCGCTGGCCGACTTCGAGGACCACGTCTTCGGGCTGTTCCTGCTCAACGACTGGTCGGCGCGCGACATCCAGGCCTGGGAGTACGTGCCGCTCGGTCCCTTCCTCGGCAAGTCCTTCGCCACCTCCGTCTCCGCCTGGGTCACCCCGCTGGAGGCCCTGGAGACGGCCCGGGTCGCCCCGCCCGCCCGCGACTTCCCCCTGCTGCCGTACCTGGACGACGCCGAAGCCGACCGGCCCGGCGGCTTCGACCTGCACATCACCGTCTCGATCAACGGCCAGGAGGTGGCGCGGCCGCCGTTCGCGACGATGTACTGGACCGCCGCCCAGCAGCTCGCGCACATGACCGTCAACGGCGCCTCCCTGCGCACCGGCGACGTCTACGGCTCGGGCACGGTCAGCGGCCCCGAGGTCGGGCAGCGCGGCTCGCTGCTGGAGCTGACGTGGAACGGCCGCGACGCCATCGAGCTCGCCGACGGCAAGCGCACCTTCCTCGAGGACGGCGACACCGTCACCCTCACCGCCTGGGCGCCGGGCCCGGAGGGCACCCGCGTCGGCCTCGGCGAGGTCACCGGCCGCATTGTGGGATCCCGCTAGTCCGCCCCTCGGGACGAAGGACCTCACCGGGGTGGCGGATCTTTCCGCCACCCCGGCGTCGTAGCTGGTCACAGCCCTGCCGCCGAGCGCTGCGGTGGCGCAATACTGCGGCAACACCACCGGCCGGAAGCCGTCGGTATGTTCCGTGCCATGCCAGCCGAACGCACCCGTGAGCACACCGTCCCGGTCGCCGCCGCGCGCCGGCGGCGGCTGCGCGCGGACCAGGCGCGACAGCTCGCCGACCTGCTGCGCCACCAGATCCTGGCCGGCGGGTACCCCGGCGGGGTCCTCCCGCTGGAAGACGTCCTCGCCGCCGAGTACGGCGCCGGCCGCAACACCGTCCGGCAGGCCCTCGACCTGCTGCGCGGCGAGCGGCTCGTCGAACGCCGCCCCGGGGTCGGGACCGTAGTCGTCTGCGAGAAGTACCCCCACGGCCTCGACCGGCTCCAGGGCCTGGCCGAGACCCTGCACGAGCACGGCCGGGTGACCAACGAGGTCCGTACGGTCGGCCCGGTGCGCGCCCCCGCCCCCGTCGCCGGCCGGCTGGGCCTTCCCGAGCACGCCGACGTGCTCTACATCGAGCGGCTGCGGCGGCTGAACGGGCTGCCGCTCTCCCTCGACCTCACCTACGTCCCCCTCGACATCGGCGCCGGACTGCTCGGCTGCGACCTGGAGAACACCGACGTCTTCCGGCTGCTGGAGTCCCTCACCGGGCAGCCCCTCGGCCACGCCGAGATCACCCTGGAGGCCGTCAACGCCGACGCGCACTCCGCCGCCGTACTGCAGGCCCCGCGCGGGGCGGCCGTGCTGATGCTGGAGCGGCTCACCCATCTGGGCGACGGCCGGCCCGTGGACCTGGAGTTCATCCGCTTCCGCGGTGACCGGATCACCATGAGCGGCCTGCTCCGCCGCTCCCTCTGAACCCTTGCGTACCCACCTTCCTGGAGACAGCCATGCCTGTGGTCCCCCAGCGCGGCGACGTGCCCGTGACCATCGACGAGTCCCTGTGCATCGACGGCTGCACCCTCTGCGTGGACATGTGCCCGCTCGATTCGCTCGCGATCCGCGAGGACAACGGCAAGGCGTACATGCACGTCGACGAGTGCTGGTACTGCGGCCCGTGCGCCGCCCGCTGTCCCACGGGCGCGGTGACCGTCAACATGCCCTACCTGCTCCGCTGACCTGCCGACCCGCTGACCTGCCGACCCTGGTGAAAGGCCCGCTCCGATGCCCCGTACGAGAGCTCTCGCACCCGCCGCACTGCTGCTCCTCGCTCCGCTGGCCGGTGCGTGCGGCGGGAACGCGTCCGGGGCCGACGGCCCCAAGACCGTGACGGTGACGGTCGGCTACCAGTCCAAGACCATCAACACCGTCACCGCCGGCACGCTGCTGCGCTCCCTCGGCTACTTCGAGCAGGAGCTCGCGGCGCGCGGCCGCGAGGACGGGGTCACGTACAAGGTGGACTGGCAGGACTACGCCACGGGCGCGCCCATCACCGCCCAGATGACCGCCGGGAAGATCGACATCGGCTCGATGGGCGATTTCCCGCTGCTGATCAACGCGGCGCGCGGCAAGGAGCTGGGACAGCGGACCCGGCTCGTCTCGGTCACCGGCTACAACCTGCGCGGCGGCCTCAACACGATCGTCACCGCGCCCGGCGCGACGTACGGATCGCTGGCCGACCTGCGCGGCAAGAAGGTGTCGACCTCGGTCGGCTCGGCGGCGGACGGAACCCTCGTACGGGCCCTCCGGCGCGCGGGCATCGACCCCTCGACCGGCATCCAGAAGCTCAACCAGCAGCCCAGCGTCGGGGCTTCGGCCCTCCAGGCGGGCAGTGCGGACGCGCTCTCGCAGTTCGTGGCCTGGCCGGGGCAGCTCGCGTACGAGGGCAAGGCCAAGGCGCTGTACGACGGCGCCGAGTTGAACCTGCCGACGTTCCACGGGGTCACGGTGCGGCAGAAGTTCGCGGCGCAGCGGGCCGGCGTGCTGGACGACTTCCTGCGCGCGCAGCGCAAGGCGACCGAGTACCTGCGGACGCGGCCGATCGCGGCGGCGGAGTCGGTGGCGAAGGAGACCGGGCTGCCGGCGGAGGTCGTGTACCTCTACAACGGCGCGAACGGGATCGCGACCTTCGACCCGTCGCTGCGGCCGGAGCTGCTGGCGGCGCTGAAGGAGGACGTACCGGTCCTCAAGGACGCGAAGCTGGTCGGGGACGTGGACGTGGACGCGTTCGTGGACCCGGCGCCGCTGAGGCGGGCCGTCCCGGAGGCCGACTACCCGGCGGCGGCGCCCGCCCGCCCGGAGCTGTGGCTGCGCGACGAGGCGGCGACGCGGACGTTCGACACCCCGGCGGCCCTGCTGAAGGCGCTGAAGGGCGCGGATCCGGCGGCGGTCAGGGCGGCGTACGTACCGGACGCGGTGACCGGGACGCCCTGGTTCGCCGACAAGGCGGTGTGGGTGGCGGAGGGCGCCGAGCTGCGGGCCTTCGTGACGCCGGCGGGCGCGAAGGCGTACGCCGACGGGCACGCGGCGTCCGGGGCGCGGATCGTGGGCTTCGCCGAAGCCGAAGGCATCGCGTCGTGACGCCCGGGCGCAGGCTGCTGCGCCTGGCCTCGCTGGGGGCGGCCCTGCTGGCATGGCAGCTGCTGACCTCGCTGGACGTCGACCTGTGGCTCCGGTTCGGGCAGTTCCCGACGGTGGCGGAGGTGGCCTCGAAGCTGGCGGAGCGGGCGTCGACCGGGCCGTACTGGGAGGACCTCCTCTCCAGCCTGCGCCGGATCGTGTCGGGCTTCGCGCTGGCGGCGGTCCTGGGGGTGTCGGTGGGCACGGCGATCGCCCGCTCGCGGGTGGCGGCTGACCTGCTGGGTCCGGTGCTGGAGGTGGTACGGCCGATCCCGGCCATCGCTCTGGTGCCGGTGGCGATCCTGCTCTTCCCCTCGAACGAGCAGGGGATCGTGTTCATCACCTGCGCGGCGGCGTTCTTCCCGGTGCTGGTGTCGACGCGGCACGCGGTGGCGGCCCTCTCCCCGACCTGGGAGGAGGCGGCCCTCACGATGGGCGCGGGGCGGGGGCGCGTCCTGGCCTCGGTCGTCCTCCCGGGCGCCCTCCCCGGCATCTTCGGGGGTTTGTCGGTGGGGATCGGGGTGTCCTGGATCTGCGTGATCTCGGCGGAGATGATCTCGGGCGAGTACGGGGTCGGCTACCGCACCTGGCAGGACTACACGGTGGTGGACTACCCGGCGGTCTTCGTCGGCATGGCCACCATCGGCGCGCTGGGCTGGCTGACGTCGACGGCGGTGGAGCGGCTGGGCCGCCGGCTGACCCGCTGGCTCCCGACCCGCCCCGAACACCCCTCCGCGGGGCCGCCCGCCGGGCACCCCCGACAGCCGGACGGCGCGCGGCGCGACCCGCGCCCCCGGACGGCACCCGACCACGCACAGGAGGTCCCCTGATGTCCGCGCACGCGGCCCCGCCCACCACCCCCCGCGTCCCCGCCACCGCGGCCACCGCGGCCACCGCACAACCCGGCGCCGCCCTGCGGCTCGACGGCGTGCGGCTCGGCCGTCCCGGCGGCCCGGCCGTCCTCGAAGGGCTCGACCTCGACATCCGGCCCGGCGAGGTGCTGGCCGTCGTCGGGCCCTCCGGATGCGGGAAGTCCACCCTGCTGCGCACCCTCGCCGGGCTGCTCCCCCCGCTGGCCGGCACCGTCACGCAGGACGGAACCCCCGTCACCCGGCCCGCCGCCGACCGGGCGCTCGTCTTCCAGGACGACGCCCTCCTGCCCTGGCGCACCGCACGGGGCAACGTCGAACTGCCCCTCGCCATCCGGCGCGTGCCCCGCGCCGAGCGGCGTCGCACCGCCACCGAGTGGCTGGCGCGCGCCGGCCTCGCCGACCACGCCCACAAGCTCCCCCACCGGCTTTCCGGCGGCCAGCGCCAGCGCGTGCAGCTGGCCCGCGCCCTCGCCGCGCGCCCCCGCGCCGTCCTCATGGACGAGCCCTTCGGCGCACTCGACGCCCAGACCCGCGCCGACATGCAGGACCTCCTCGTCGACGTCCTCGCCGGCACCGGGGCGACGGTCGTCTTCGTCACCCACGACGTGGACGAGGCCCTGTTCGTCGGCGACCGGGTCGCGCTGCTCGCCACCGGCGCGGTGCTCGACGTACCGGCTCCGCGCGACCGGAGCGCGGACCACTCGGCGCTCCGCCGCCGGATCCTCGCCTCCCCCTGACCGCCCGACACCCTCGAAACCACCCCGAAGGGCAACCCCGCCATGGACATCCCCGCACTCGCCGACGCCGAGGAACTCTCCTGCGACGTCCTCGTCATCGGCGGCGGCACCGCCGGCACGATGGCGGCCCTGACCGCCGCCGGCCGCGGCGCGCGGGTCCTGCTGCTGGAGAAGGCGCACGTACGCCACTCCGGCGCCCTCGCCATGGGCATGGACGGGGTCAACAACGCGGTCGTCCCCGGCCGCGCCGAGCCCGACGACTACGTCGCCGAGATCACCCGCGCCAACGACGGCGTCGTCGACCAGTCCACCGTCCGCCGGACCGCCACCCGCGGCTTCGCGATGGTGCAGCGCCTGGAGTCGTACGGGGTGAAGTTCGAGAAGGACGAGCACGGCGAGTACGCGGTCCGCCGGGTCCACCGCTCCGGCTCGTACGTGCTGCCCATGCCCGAGGGCAAGGACGTCAAGAAGGTGCTCTACCGGCAGTTGCGCCGCCGGGAGATGCGCGAGCGGATCCGGATCGAGAACCGGGTGATGCCGGTACGGGTCCTCACCTCGCCCGAGGACGGCCGGGCCATCGGCGCGGCCGCCTTCAACACCCGTACCGGCGCCTTCGTGACGGTCCGCGCGGGCGCCGTGATCCTCGCGACCGGCCCCTGCGGCCGCCTCGGACTCCCGGCTTCCGGATATCTGTACGGGACGTACGAGAACCCCACCAACGCCGGTGACGGCTACGCCATGGCCTACCACGCGGGCGCGGCCCTCACCGGGATCGAGTGCTTCCAGATCAACCCGCTGATCAAGGACTACAACGGGCCGGCGTGCGCGTACGTCGCGAACCCCTTCGGCGGCTACCAGGTCAACCGGCACGGCGAGCGGTTCGTCGACTCCGACTACTGGTCGGGGCAGATGATGTCGGAGTTCGCGGCCGAACTCGCCTCGGACCGCGGGCCGGTGTACCTGAAGCTCAGCCACCTCCCCGAGGAGTCGGTCGCCGCCCTCGAATCGATCCTGCACACCACCGAGCGGCCGACGCGCGGCACCTTCCACGAGGGCCGCGGCCACGACTACCGCACGCACGACATCGAGATGCACATCTCGGAGATCGGACTGTGCGGGGGCCATTCGGCGTCGGGCGTGCGCGTCGACGACCACGCGCGCACCACCGTGCCGCGGCTCTACGCGGCCGGGGACCTGGCCTCCGTACCGCACAACTACATGATCGGGGCGTTCGTCTTCGGCGACCTGGCGGGCGAGGACGCGGCGCGGTACACGGCGTACGAGGGCCCCCTCCCGGCGGATCAGGTGGCGGCGGCGCACGAGCTGGTCTACCGGCCGCTGCGCCGGCCGGACGGGCCGCCGCAGCCACAGGTGGAGTACAAGCTGCGGCGGTTCGTGAACGACTACGTGGCCCCGCCGAAGACGGGCGCCAAACTGTCCCTGGCCGTGGAGGCCTTCGCCCGGATGAGCGGCGAGATCGAGGAGATGGGAGCGCGGACCCCGCACGAGCTGATGCGGTGCGCGGAGGTGTCGTTCATCCGGGACTGCGCCGAGATGGCGGCCCGGGCCTCGCTGGCGCGCACCGAGTCGCGCTGGGGCCTCTACCACGAGCGGCTCGACCACCCTGAGCGCGACGACCCGGCCTGGCTGCACCACCTGGACCTGCGCAAGTCGGCGTCGGGGGCGATGGAGTTCACGGCCCGGCCGGTGGAGCCGTACGTGGTCCCCGTCCCCGAATTCACCCCGCGGGGCGGCCCCTCCATCCACCTGGGCGAGGTCGAACTGGTCGGCGTGGCCACGGCGGGGCCGCGCGGGGCCGCCCCGCTCCCGGGCGGGGCCGTACCCTCCGCCGCAGCGGGGCCCGCGGCCGGTGCGGCCCCCGGCTCCGGCGCCCGCGCCGGGGCGGACACGCAGCCAGGGATGCCCGCCGAGGCCCACCCCTCCGGTGCCGCGACCGCCGCCGGTGCGGGGACCGCGCCCGGTGCCGGCCCGGCCGCCGCCTCCCCGCGGCTGCTGACCCTGCTCGCGCTCGCCGAGGAGTCGCCCGCCCTCGACGTACTGCGGCCCTACCTGACCGACCCCGACCCGGGCGTGCGCACCACTGCCGTCGGCGTGGTCACCGAGACCGTCCCGGCCGGCGCCGGGCCGGCGCTGGCCGCCGCCCTGGCCGACCCGGCCCCTGCGGTACGGGCCGCCGCCGCGGGCTCGCTGCGGGAGCTGCTGGAGGTGCTCCCCGGGGGCCCGGAGCTCGGGGCCGCCCTGCGCGCGGCGCTCCCCGTACCGGATCCGGTGGTGCGCGCCGCCGCCCTGGAGGCCCTGCGCGCGCTGCGGCTCGGCGGCGCCGCCCTGTACGCGCAGTCCCTGGCGGACCCCGACCCGGAGGTCCGTATCCACGCCGTACGGGCGCTGGTCTCGGTGGACGCCGTCGACGCCCTCGCGCGGGCCGCGGCGGACCCGGCCCGGGAGGTCCGGGTCGCGGTGGCCAAGGGGCTCGCGGCGGTGCACGCCCCGGCCCCGGATCCGCTGGACCCGCTCCTGGCGGATCCGGACCCGCTGGTCCGCGCCGCGGCCCTGGCGGCGCTGGCCGCGACGGGCTGCCCGGCGCCGTACGCCGCCACGGCCGTCGCGGCCCTGGCCGACCCGGCCTGGCAGGTCCGCACCGGCGCCGCCACCGCCCTCTCGGCGGCCGACCCCGCTACGGCCGTCGCCCCCCTGGCCGCGGCCCTGAAGGACGACAACGCGGACGTCCGCAAGGCCGCCGTCCTCTCCCTCCGCACCCACCGCGCCGTCCCACAGGCCCGCACGGCCCTGTCCACAGCCGCCTCGGACCCGGACGCGGACGTCCGCGCATATGCCGCTCGCCCGTGACTACGGCACTTGGTCAACACTCCGCCTCCCGCTCACACGTGCGGGCGGTCCAGAGCCGATTCCCGGCGATACGCTGAACGGACTGGCGAGACTCGGCTCATGGGAGCACTGATGAACCCGGAATACAGCTGGCCGATCCCACCCGCGGGCGGCTGGACTGCCGATGACCTGGACACGCTTCCGAATCTGCCTCCGCACACGGAGCTGATCGACGGGAACCTGATCTTCGTGAGTCCGCAGACCCTCTTCCACTCGCGGGCGGTCAGCTTCTTCGAGAGGCAGATCGAGTCGCTGGTCCCGGAAGGCCTTGAGGTCCTCCGCGAGTTCACCATCGACATCGATCGGCACAACCGCCCCGAGCCTGATGTCATCGTGTGCCGCGAGGACGTCGTCGACGACCTGGACCAGACCCGCCTTCCGGCCGAGGCGGTCCTGCTGGCGATCGAGGTCGTGTCGCCGGAGTCCATCGGCCGTGACCGCGAGACCAAACCAGTGAAGTACGCCCGAGTCGGCATCCCGCACTACTGGCGCGTCGAGAACAAGGACGGCCGAGCCGTTGTCTACGTGTTCGAACGCGAGCCGGTGACAGGCTCCTACGTCGCGGCCGGCATTTTCCACGACCGCCTGAAGGTCTCCGACCCCTTTCCCATCGACCTGGACCTCACCGGGATCATGCCGAAGCGCCGCCGCGCCGAATAGCACCGCCACACGCCACTGGGCCCGGCTCCCATCGGGGAGCCGGGCCCAGTCGTGTCGCGGGCGTCAGCGGACGAACGTGCTCGCCTGGCCCGCCAGGTCCAGGAAGTACTGCGGGGCCACACCCAGGACCAGGGTGACCACCACGCCCACCGCGATCGTCGTCATCGTCAGCGGCGACGGGACGGCCACCGTGGGGCCGTCGGCCTTCGGCTCGCTGAAGAACATCAGGACGATCACCCGGATGTAGAAGAACGCGGCGATCGCGGACGAGATCACACCGACCACGACCAGCACCCCGGCGCCGCCCTCCGCCGCCGCCTTGAACACGGCGAACTTCCCGGCGAAGCCCGAGGTCAGCGGGATGCCGGCGAAGGCCAGCAGGAACACCGCGAACACCGCCGCCGTCAGCGGCGAACGGCGGCCCAGACCGGCCCACTTGGACAGGTGCGTCGCCTCGCCGCCCGCGTCGCGCACCAGCGTGACCACCGCGAACGCGCCGATCGTCACGAAGGAGTACGCGCCCAGGTAGAAGAGGACGGACTGGACGCCCTCCGCCGAGGTCGCGATCACACCGGCCAGGATGAAGCCCGCGTGCGCGATCGAGGAGTACGCCAGCAGCCGCTTGACGTCGGTCTGGGTCACCGCGATCACCGCGCCGGCCAGCATCGTCAGGATCGCGACGCCCCACATCACCGGGCGCCAGTCCCACCGCAGGCCCGGCAGGACCACGTACAGCAGGCGGAGCAGCGCGCCGAACGCGGCCACCTTCGTCGCCGCCGCCATGAAGCCGGTGACCGGGGTCGGGGCGCCCTGGTAGACGTCCGGGGTCCACATGTGGAACGG
Source organism: Streptomyces sp. NPDC001903 (assembly GCF_042891345.1). Lineage (NCBI taxonomy): Bacteria > Bacillati > Actinomycetota > Actinomycetes > Kitasatosporales > Streptomycetaceae > Streptomyces > Streptomyces sp. NPDC001903. The sequence continues at coordinate 171,355 of NZ_JBIASZ010000006.1, read as the reverse complement.
GACCGCGCCGACCTTGAAGAGCAGGCCCATCAGGATCAGCGCCCCGCCGATCAGCAGCAGCGCGTCGTTGCCCATGGTGTCGGCGAGCGCCGGGTCGATCTTGGTGACCGTGCCGTCGACCACGTCGGCGATGGCCGCGTACGAGACCGAGCCCGCGTACCCGTAGACCAGGGCGATGCCGAAGAGGAGGAAGGCCGAGGAGAACGCGCCCAGCAGGAAGTACTTGACCGCCGCCTCCTGCGACATCAGCCGCTGGCGGCGGGCGACGGCGCAGAGCAGGTACAGCGGGAGGGAGAAGACCTCCAGCGCCACGAACAGCGTCAGCAGGTCGTTGGCGGCCGGGAAGATCAGCATTCCGGAGACCGCGAACAGGGCCAGCGGGAAGACCTCGGTGGTGGTGAAGCCCGCCTTGACCGCGGCCTTCTCGCTCTCGCTGCCCGGTACGGACGCCGCCTGCGCGGCGAAGGAGTCCACCCGGTTGCCGTGCGCGGCCGGGTCCAGGCGCCGCTCCGCGAAGGTGAAGACCGCGACGATCGCGGACAGCAGGATGATCCCCTGGAGGAACAGCGCCGGGCCGTCCACGGCCACCGCGCCCATCGCCGCGATGTGCGCCTTGTCGCTGCCGTACCCGCCGGCGGCGAGGCCGACGACCGCGGCGAAGGCCGAGGCCAGCGCGGCGACGGCGAGGAACACCTGGACGTAGTAGCGGGACTTGCGCGGTACGAAGGCCTCGACGAGGACTCCGAGGACCGCCGCGCCCACCACGATCAGCGTGGGCGCGAGCTGCGCGTACTCGATGTGCGGGGCCGGGATCCGGTCGATCGGCTCCCCGGCCGCCAGCGTCAGCAGCCCACGGGCCGCAGCCATGGTGCTCACTTCGCCGCCTCCCCGTTCTTGGCCTCGACGGCCACCTGTGGCTTCGGATCCTTCTCGTGTACGTCGGACAAGGTGTGCTCCACCGCCGGGTTGACGATCTGGGTGAGCGGCTTCGGGTACACGCCCAGCCCGATCAGCAGCACGATCAGCGGGGCGACCACCAGCACCTCGCGCAGGTGCAGGTCCCGCATGGTGCGGACCTCCTCCTTCACGGGGCCGGTCATCGTGCGCTGGTAGAGCACCAGGGTGTAGAGCGCGGCCAGCACGATGCCGATGGTGGCGATGATGCCGATGACGGGATAGCGGGCGAACGTGCCGACCAGGACCAGGAATTCGCTGACGAAGGGCGCGAGGCCCGGCAGCGACAGGGTGGCGAGGCCGCCGATCAGGAAGGTGCCGGCCAGCACCGGGGCCACCTTCTGCACACCGCCGTAGTCGGCGATGAGCCGGGAGCCGCGGCGCGAGATCAGGAAGCCGGCGACCAGCATCAGCGCGGCCGTCGAGATCCCGTGGTTGACCATGTACAGCGTCGCGCCCGACTGCCCCTGGGAGGTCATCGCGAAGATGCCCATGATGATGAACCCGAAGTGGGAGATCGAGGCGTACGCGACCAGGCGCTTGATGTCCCGCTGCCCCACCGCGACCAGCGCGCCGTAGACGATGCTGATCAGGGACAGGACGAGGATCGCGGGCGTGGCCCACTTGCTGGCCTCCGGGAACAGCCCGAGGCAGAAGCGGAGCATCGCGAAGGTGCCGACCTTGTCGACGACCGCGGTGATCAGGACGGCGACCGGGGCGGTGGCCTCGCCCATCGCGTTCGGCAGCCAGGTGTGCAGCGGCCACAGCGGGGCCTTCACCGCGAAGGCGAAGAAGAAGCCGAGGAACAGCAGCCGCTCGGTGTTGGTCGCCATGTCGAGCGTGCCCGCGGCGCGGGCGGCGGTGATCTCCTGGAGCGAGAAGTTCCCGGCGACCACGTACAGGCCGATGACGGCGGCCAGCATGATCAGGCCGCCGACCAGGTTGTAGAGGAGGAACTTGACCGCCGCGTACGAGCGCTGCGCGGCCGCGTTCTCGTCCGTCCCTGCGTGGGCCCGGTCACCGAAGCCGCCGATGAGGAAGTACATCGGGATGAGCATGGCTTCGAAGAAGATGTAGAAGAGGAAGACGTCGGTGGCCTCGAAGGAGATGACCACCATCGCCTCGACCATCAGGATCAGGGCGAAGAAGCCCTGCGTCGGCCGCCAGCGGGACGAGGACGTCTCCAGGGGGTCGGCGTCGTTCCAGCCGGCCCCGATCACGAACGGGATCAGCAGCGCGGTGAGCGCGATCAGCGCCACCCCGATGCCGTCGACGCCCAGTTCGTAGCGGACGCCGAAGTCGGGGATCCAGGCGTGCGATTCGGTGAGCTGGTAGCGGGCGCCACCGGGCTCGAAGCGGACCGCGACGAGCACGGCCAGGGCCAGCGTCGCCAGCGAGAAGAGCAGCGCCAGCCACTTGGCGGCGGTCCTGCGGGCGGCCGGGACGGCCGCCGTCAGGACGGCGCCGACCGCGGGGACCGCGGCCGTCACCGTCAGAAGCGGGAAACTCATCTCACACCGCCCTCATCAGCAGGGTCGCGGCGATGAGGATCGCCGTGCCCCCGAACATCGAGACCGCGTAGCTGCGGGCGTAGCCGTTCTGCAGCTTGCGCAGCCGGCCGGACAGTCCGCCGACGGAGGCGGCCGTCCCGTTGACCACCCCGTCGACCAGGCTGTGGTCGACGTACACGAGCGAGCGGGTCAGGTGCTCCCCGCCGCGCACCAGCACCACGTGGTTGAAGTCGTCCTGGAGCAGGTCCCGCCGCGCCGCCCGGGTGAGGAGCGAGCCGCGCGGGGCGACCACCGGGACGGGCCTGCGGCCGTACATCGACCAGGCGATGCCCACGCCGACGACCAGGACGACCATGGTGGAAGCGGTCACCGCCATGGCGCTGACCGGCGAATTGCCGTGCTCGTAGCCCGTGACGGGCTCCAGCCACTTCAGGAAGCGCTCGCCGATCTCGAAGAACGCGCCGGCGAAGACCGAACCGAACGCCAGGACGATCATCGGGATCGTCATGGACTTCGGGGACTCGTGCGGGTGCGGCTCGTGACCGTCAGCGTCAGGCTGCCAGCGCTTCTCGCCGAAGAAGGTGAGGAGCATGACCCGGGTCATGTAGAAGGCGGTGATGCCGGCGCCCAGCAGGGCGACCCCGCCGAGGATCCAGCCCTGGGTGCCGCCCTTGGCGAAGGCCGCCTCGATGATCATGTCCTTGGAGAAGAAGCCGGACAGGCCGGGGAAGCCGATGATCGCCAGGTAGCCGAGGCCGAAGGTGACGAAGGTGACCGGCATGAACTTCCGCAGGGCGCCGTACTTGCGCATGTCCACCTCGTCGTTCATCCCGTGCATGACGGAACCCGCGCCGAGGAAGAGGCCTGCCTTGAAGAAGCCGTGCGTCACCAGGTGCATGATCGCGAAGACGTACCCGATGGGGCCGAGGCCCGCCGCCAGGATCATGTAGCCGATCTGGGACATCGTCGAACCGGCGAGGGCCTTCTTGATGTCGTCCTTCGCGCAACCGACGATCGCACCGAAGAGCAGCGTGACCGCGCCCACGATGGTGACCACCAGCTGTGCGTCCGGCGCCCCGTTGAAGACCGCGGCCGAGCGGACGATCAGGTACACGCCCGCCGTCACCATCGTGGCCGCGTGGATCAGGGCCGAGACCGGGGTCGGGCCCTCCATCGCGTCCCCGAGCCAGGACTGCAGCGGCACCTGGGCCGACTTGCCGCAGGCGGCGAGCAGCAGCATCAGGGCGATCGCCGTCAGCTTGCCCTCGGTCGCGTTGCCCACGGAGGCGAACACCGGGCCGAAGGCGAAGGTCCCGAACGTGGTGAACAGCAGCATGATCGCGATCGACAGGCCCATGTCGCCGACCCGGTTGACCAGGAAGGCCTTCTTCGCGGCGGTCGCCGCGCTGGGCTTGTGCTGCCAGAAGCCGATGAGGAGGTACGAGGCGAGGCCGACGCCCTCCCACCCGACGTACAGCAGCAGGTAGTTGTCGGCGAGGACCAGCAGCAGCATCGCCGCGAGGAACAGGTTCAGGTAGCCGAAGAAGCGGCGGCGCCGCTCGTCGTGCTCCATGTACCCGATGGAGTAGATGTGGATGAGCGTGCCGACCCCGGTGATCAGCAGGACGAAGGTCATCGACAGCTGGTCGAGCTGGAAGGCCACGTCCGCCTGGAAGCCCTCGACCGGGATCCAGGTGTACAGCTTCTCGTACAGGGTCCGGTCCTCGGCGCCGCGCCCGAGCAGGTCGGCGAAGAGGACCACGCCGATCCCGAAGGAGGCGGCCGCGAACAGGGTGCCGAGCCAGTGCCCGGCCTTGTCGAGGCGCCGGCCGCCCAGAAGCAGCACCGCCGCTCCGAGCAGGGGCGCCGCGATCAGCAGCCCAATCAGATTCTCCACTGTGAGCGCCCCTTACAGCTTCATCAGGCTGGCGTCGTCGACCGAGGCCGAGTGGCGGGTACGGAACAGCGACACGATGATCGCGAGGCCCACCACGACCTCCGCGGCGGCGACGACCATCGTGAAGAAGGCGATGATCTGGCCGTCGAGGTTGCCGTGCATCCGGGAGAAGGCGACGAACGCGAGGTTGCAGGCGTTGAGCATCAGCTCGATGCACATGAACAGCACGATCGCGTTCTTCCGGATGAGCACTCCGGCCGCGCCGATGGTGAACAGCAGGGCGGCCAGGTACAGGTAGTTGACCGGATTCACTTCGATGCCTCCTCGCGGCCGAGGCGCTCCGCCGACGCCTGCTCCAGCGCCTTCAGGTCGTTCAGCGCCTCGCTCGACACGTCCCGGATCTGGCCGCGGGCGCGCAGCGTCTTGTTGACGGTCAGCTCGGACGGGGTGCCGTCCGGGAGCAGGCCGGCGACGTCCACCGCGTTGTGCCGGGCGTAGACGCCGGGCGCGGGCAGCGGCGGGAGCTGGACGCCCTCGCGCACGCGGCGCTCGGCGAGCTCGCGCTGGGTGGCGGCGCGCTCGGTGCGCTCCCGGTGGGTGAGGACCATCGCGCCGACGGCGGCGGTGATCAGCAGCGCGCCGGTGATCTCGAAGGCGAACACGTACTTGGTGAAGATCAGCGTGGCCAGCCCCTCCACGTGCCCGGCGGAGTTGATCCGGCCGAGCCCGTTGAAGTGGGTCAGCTTCGCGTTGGCGATGCCGGCGATGAGGAGGATGCCGAAGCCGAGTCCGCACAGGGCGGCCAGCCAGCGCTGCCCCTTGAGGGTCTCCTTCAGCGAGTCGGCGGCGGTGACGCCGACGAGCATGACCACGAAGAGGAAGAGCATCATGATCGCGCCCGTGTAGACGATGACCTGGACCACGCCCAGGAAGTACGCCCCGTTGGCGAGGTAGAAGACCGCCAGGATGATCATCGTCCCGGCCAGGCTCAGCGCGCTGTGCACGGCCTTCTTCATCAGGATCGTGGACAGCGCGCCGATGACGGCGACGGTGCCGAGGATCCAGAACTGGACCGCCTCGCCCGTGGAGGTCGAGGTGGCCGCTGCGAGGGCGCTCATGCCTGCACCTCCTCGGCACCGGCCGCGGTCTCGCCCTTGGAGACGGCCACCTGCCGGACCGTCCCGGGAGCGGCTCCCGTGACCAGCCCGCGGTAGTAGTCCTGCTCGTCCGTGCCCGGGAAGATCGAGTGCGGCGACTCCACCATGCCCTCGGTCAGGCCCGCGAGCAGCTGCTCCTTGGTGTAGATGAGCGATTCGCGGCTGGAGTCGGCCAGTTCGAACTCGTTCGTCATCGTCAGGGCCCGCGTCGGGCAGGCCTCGATGCACAGCCCGCACAGGATGCAGCGGGCGTAGTTGATCTGGTAGACCCGCCCGTACCGCTCACCCGGGGAGTAGCGCTCCTCCTCGGTGTTGTCCGCGCCCTCCACGTAGATGGCGTCGGCGGGGCAGGCCCAGGCGCACAGCTCGCAGCCGATGCACTTCTCCAGACCGTCCGGGTGCCGGTTCAGCTGGTGCCGTCCGTGGAAGCGCGGAGCGGTGGTCTTCTGCTGCTCCGGGTACTGCTCGGTGAGGCGCTTCTTGAACATGGCCTTGAAGGTCACGCCGAAGCCGGCCACCGGGTTCTGCCACTTCTCGCCCTGCTCGGCATCAGACTTGTCAGACATTCTCAGCACCCTCCTCTCGGTCACTGTCAGTATTCGTCCCGCCACTGACAATCAGCTCCCGCTCACTGCGAGGCCGCCTGCGCGGTACGGGTGCCAGGTGCTGGCCGGGCTTGGGAGGTACGGGGAACCCGCCCGCGAGCGGGTCGAAGGGCTCGGCCCCGGCGGCCTCGCCGGCCCGCCCGGCGGAAGCCTTCTCCTTCCGGTCGCGGAAGAGGTCCGCGACGAAGGACAGCAGCAGGATCGCGACGACCGCCCCGCCGACGTAGAGGACGATCTCCGAGAAGTCGTAGCTCTCGTTGCGCAGCGCGCGGACGGTCGCGACCAGCATCAGCCAGACCACGGAGACCGGGATCAGGACCTTCCAGCCGAGCTTCATCAGCTGGTCGTAGCGCACGCGGGGCAGCGTGCCGCGCAGCCAGATGAAGAAGAACAGCAGCAGCTGGACCTTGATGACGAACCAGAGCATCGGCCACCAGCCGTGGTTCGCGCCCTCCCAGAAGTGGCTGATCGGGTACGGGGCCCGCCAGCCGCCCAGGAAGAGGGTGACCGAGACCGCCGAGACGGTGACCATGTTGACGTACTCGGCCAGCATGAACAGCGCGAACTTGATGGAGGAGTACTCGGTGTTGAAGCCGCCGACGAGGTCGCCCTCGGACTCCGGCATGTCGAACGGCGCCCGGTTCGTCTCCCCGACCATCGTGATGACGTAGATGATGAAGGAGACCGGCAGCAGCACGATGTACCAGCGGTCCGCCTGCGCCTCCACGATCGCCGAGGTCGACATCGACCCGGAGTAGAGGAAGACGGAGGCGAAGGCCGCGCCCATCGCGATCTCGTACGAGATCATCTGCGCGCAGGAGCGCAGGCCGCCGAGGAGCGGGTACGTGGAGCCCGAGGACCAGCCGGCCAGGACGATGCCGTAGATGCCGACCGAGGCGACCGCGAGGATGTAGAGCATCGCGATCGGCAGGTCGGTGAGCTGCATCGTGGTGCGCTGGCCGAAGATCGAGACCTCGTCGCCGGGCGGGCCGAAGGGGATCACCGCGATGGCCATGAAGGCCGGGATCGCCGCGATGATCGGGGCCAGGACGTACACCACCTTGTCGGCCCGCTTGACGATGATGTCTTCCTTGAGCATCAGCTTCACGCCGTCGGCGAGCGACTGGAGCATGCCCCAGGGACCGTGCCGGTTGGGGCCGATGCGCAGCTGCATCCAGGCGACGACCTTGCGCTCCCACACGATGGAGAAGAGCACGGTCACCATCAGGAAGGCGAAGCAGAACACCGCCTTGACGACGACCAGCCACCAGACGTCCCTGCCGAACAGGGAGAGGTCCTCGGCCGCGAGCTGTACCGCGTTCACGCGCCCACCTCCGCAGGGGTGCCGCTGCCGTCGGCCGGGGTCGCCGGGCCGATCCGTACGAGGGTGCCCGGGTGGGCCCCGGTGTCGGCGAGGACGCCGTGCCCGGTGGAGTTCAGCGGGAGCCAGACCACCCGGTCGGGCATCTCGGTGATCCTCAGGGGCAGTTCCACGGAGCCGGCCGGGCCGGTCACCGCGAGGACGTCGCCGTCCTTGACGCCGGTCTCGGCGGCCGTGACGGCCGACAGCCGGGCGCTCGCCTCGTGCCGGGTGCCGGCCAGGGCGTCGTCGCCCTCCTGGAGCCGGCCCAGGTCGAGCAGGAGCCGGTGGCCCGCGAGGACCGCCTCTCCGGCGGCCGGGCGGGGCAGCGGCGCGGTGTCCGCGGACTGCCCGGCGGCGCGCTCCCCGGCCCACGGACCGAGCGCGTCGAGCTCGCGGCGTACGGCGTGTACGTCGGGCAGCGCGATCGGCCGGTCGGCCGCGTCGGCCAGCATGTGCAGCACGCGGGCGTCGGCGGGGGCGAGGCGGCGGGTCATCTGGTCGGGCTTGAGCGCGGCCTCGAACGGCCGGACCCTGCCCTCCCAGTTGATGAACGCGCCGGCCTTCTCGGCGACGGCCGCGACCGGGAAGACCACGTCCGCGTGGTCGGTGACCTGGCCGGGCCGCAGTTCCAGCGAGACCACGAAGGCCTCCTGGAGGGCGACCAGCGCCCGGGCCGGATCCGGCAGGTCGGCGATCTCGACGCCCGCGACCAGCAGGGCGGAGAGCTCGCCCCCGGCGGCGGCCTCGACGATCTGGCCGGTGTCGCGCCCGTAGCGGTGCGGGAGTTCGTCCAGCCCCCAGGCCGTGGCGACCTCGTCGCGGGCCCGCGGGTCGGTGGCCGGCCGGGCACCCGGCAGCAGCGAGGGCAGCGCGCCCGCCTCGACGGCGGCCCGCTCCCCGGCCCGGCGCGGGATCCACACCAGCTGCGCGCCGGTCGCGGCGGCGGCCCGTACGGCGGCGGTCAGCGCGCCCGGCACACCGGCGAGGCGCTCGCCGACGACGATGACCGCGCCGGAGCGGCGCAGCGCCTCGGCGGCCTCGGCCCCGCCGGCCTCCAGGCCGGTACGGGACGCCAGCGCGTCGAGCCATTCGGGCTCGGTGCCCGGGGCGGCGGCCAGCAGGGTGCCGCCCGCCTTCTCCAGGCCGCGGGTGGCGAACGGGGCGAGGGCGAAGGTCCGCTGCTTGTGTTTGCGGTGGGCCTTGCGCAGCCGCAGGAAGACCCCGGGGGCCTCCTCCTCGGACTCGATGCCGGCGAGCAGGACGGCGGGGGCCGCCTCCAGCTTCGCGTACGTCACCCCGGTGCCGTCGAGGTCCTTGCCGGTGCCGGCCACGGTGGCGGCCAGGAACTCGGCCTCCTCCGCGCTGTGGATCCGGGCCCGGAAGTCGATGTCGTTGGTGTCCAGGACGACACGGGCGAACTTGGCGTACGCGTACGCGTCCTCGACGGTGAGCCGCCCGCCGGTCAGGACCCCGGCCCGGCCGCGCGCGGCGGCGAGCCCGGCGGCCGCGGCCTCCAGGGCCTCGGGCCAGCTCGCCGGGGCGAGGACCCCGTCCGAGCCGCGCACCAGCGGGGTGGTGAGGCGGTCGGGGCGCTGCGCGTAGCGGAACCCGAAGCGGCCCTTGTCGCAGATCCACTCCTCGTTGACCTCGGGGTCCTCGGCGGCCATCCGGCGCAGCACCTTGCCGCGGCGGTGGTCGGTCCGGGTCGCGCAGCCGCCCGCGCAGTGCTCGCACACGCTCGGGGAGGAGACGAGGTCGAACGGGCGGGAGCGGAACCGGTAGGCGGCCGAGGTGAGGGCGCCGACGGGGCAGATCTGAATGGTGTTGCCGGAGAAGTACGACTCGAAGGGGTCGCCCTCGCCGATGCCGACCTGCTGGAGCGCGCCGCGCTCCAGGAGCTCGATCATCGGGTCGCCCGCGACCTGCGTGGAGAAGCGGGTGCAGCGCGCGCACAGCACGCACCGCTCGCGGTCCAGCAGCACCTGGGTGGAGATCGGGACCGGCTTCTCGTACGTGCGCTTCTTGCCCTCGAAACGCGAGTCGCTCTGCCCGTGGGACATCGCCTGGTTCTGCAGCGGGCACTCGCCGCCCTTGTCGCAGACCGGGCAGTCCAGCGGGTGGTTGATGAGCAGCAGCTCCATCACGCCGCGCTGGGACTTCTCGGCGACCGGGGAGGTCAGCTGCGTCTTGACGACCATGCCGTCGGTGCAGGTGATGGTGCAGGAGGCCATCGGCTTGCGCTGGCCCTCGACCTCGACGATGCACTGGCGGCAGGCGCCGACCGGGTCGAGGAGGGGGTGGTCGCAGAACCGGGGGATCTCGATGCCGATCTGCTCGGCGGCCCGGATGACCAGGGTCCCCTTGGGCACCGACAGTTCGACGCCGTCGATGGTCAGGGAGATCAGGTCTTCGGGCGGCACGGCGGCCTCTCCGCCACCGGTCGGAGCATTCGTGGTGACGGTCATGCGTTCACCTCCGTGTCAGCCCAGAGGGTCGACTTCTTGGGGTCGAAGGGGCAGCCCTTGCCCGTGATGTGCTGCTCGTACTCCTCGCGGAAGTACTTGAGCGAGGAGAAGATCGGGCTGGCGGCGCCGTCGCCGAGCGCGCAGAACGACTTGCCGTTGATGTTGTCGGCGATGTCGTTCAGCTTGTCGAGGTCCGACATGACGCCCTTGCCGGCCTCGATGTCGCGCAGCAACTGGACCAGCCAGTAGGTGCCTTCGCGGCAGGGGGTGCACTTGCCGCAGGACTCGTGGGCGTAGAACTCGGTCCAGCGGGTGACGGCCCGCACCACGCAGGTCGTCTCGTCGAAGCACTGCAGCGCCTTGGTGCCGAGCATCGAGCCGGCCGCGCCGACGCCCTCGTAGTCCAGCGGCACGTCCAGGTGCTCGGCCGTGAACATCGGGGTGGAGGAGCCGCCCGGGGTCCAGAACTTCAGCCGGTGTCCGGGGCGCATCCCGCCGCTCATGTCGAGCAGCTGGCGCAGGGTGATGCCGAGCGGGGCCTCGTACTGGCCGGGGCCGGCGACGTGCCCGGACAGCGAGTACAGGGTGAAGCCGGGGGACTTCTCGGTGCCCATCGACTTGAACCAGTCCTTGCCCCGGTTCAGGATCGCGGGAACCGAGGCGATGGACTCGACGTTGTTGACGACAGTGGGGCAGGCGTAGAGCCCCTCGACGGCGGGGAAGGGGGGACGCAGCCGGGGCTGACCGCGCCGGCCTTCGAGGGAGTCGAGGAGTGCCGTCTCCTCGCCGCAGATGTAGGCGCCCGCGCCCGCGTGCACGGTGATGTCGAGCTTCAGTCCGCTCCCGAGGATGTCCTCCCCGAGGTAGCCGGCCTCGTACGCCTCGCGCACCGCCTCGTGCAGGCGCCGCAGCACCGGCACGACCTCGCCGCGCAGGTAGATGAAGGCGTGCTCCGACCGGATCGCGTAGCAGGCGATGATCATTCCCTCGATGAGGGAGTGCGGGTTGGCGAAGAGGAGGGGGATGTCCTTGCAGGTTCCCGGCTCCGACTCGTCCGCGTTCACGACGAGGTAGTGCGGCTTCCCGTCGCCCTGCGGGATGAACTGCCACTTCATTCCGGTGGGGAAGCCCGCGCCGCCGCGGCCGCGCAGACCGGAGTCCTTCACGTATGCGATGAGGTCGTCCGGGGTCATCGCGAGCGCCTTGCGCAGGCCCTCGTACCCCTCGTGCCGCCGGTAGGTCTCCAGCGTCCACGACTGCGGCTCGTCCCAGAAGGCCGAGAGCACGGGCGCCAGCAGCTTCTCCGGGGCGCCGTTCTCATGCATTTCGGCAGTCACCGTCATCACTCCCCCTCCTCGGTGGCAGCGGAGGCCTCACCACGCGGGTGCACGACCTTGCCGAGCTGCGGGGTCTCGCCGCGCGCGATGCGCAGCCCGATCAGGGAGGCGGGGCCGGCGCCGCCGCTCGCCTCGACCGCGCCCTCGCGCTCGTCCGGGAAGCCGGCCAGGATCCGGGCGGTCTCCTTGTACGTGCACAGCGGCGCGCCCCGGGTCGGCGCGACGGGCCGGCCGGCGATCAGGTCGTCGACCATGGCCTTGGCGGACTCGGGGGTCTGGTTGTCGAAGAACTCCCAGTTGACCATCACCACGGGGGCGTAGTCGCAGGCCGCGTTGCACTCGATGTGCTCCAGCGTGACCTTGCCGTCGGGGGTGGTCTCGTTGTTGCCGACCCCGAGGTGCTCCTTGAGCTCGTCGAAGATCGCGTCGCCGCCCATGACCGCGCACAGGGTGTTCGTGCAGACGCCGACCTGGTAGTCGCCCGAGGCCTTGCGGCGGTACATCGTGTAGAAGGTGGCCACGGCCGTGACCTCCGCGGTGGTCAGGCCCAGCACCTCGGCGCAGAACCGGACTCCGGTGCGCGAGACGAAGCCCTCCTCGGCCTGGGTCAGGTGCAGCAGCGGCAGCAGCGCGGACCGGCTGTCGGGGTAGCGGGCGATGACCTCCTTCGCGTCCGCTTCGAGCCGGGCGCGTACCTCGGCCGGGAAATCGGGGGCCGGAAGCCGGGGCATACCCAGGCTGACGTCCGTCATCGGTCGACGCCTCCCATCACGGGGTCGATGGAGGCGACGGCGACGATGACGTCGGCGACCTGGCCGCCCTCGCACATCGCGGCCATGGCCTGCAGGTTGGTGAAGGACGGGTCGCGGAAGTGGACCCGGTAGGGGCGGGTGCCGCCGTCGGAGACGACGTGGACCCCGAGCTCGCCCTTGGGCGACTCGACGGCCGCGTACGCCTGGCCGGCCGGTACCCGGAAGCCCTCGGTCACCAGCTTGAAGTGGTGGATGAGGGCCTCCATGGAGGTGCCCATGATGTTCTTGATGTGGTCGAGCGAGTTGCCGAGGCCGTCCGGGCCCATCGCGAGCTGCGCGGGCCAGGCGATCTTCTTGTCGGCGACCATGACCGGGCCCGGCTCCAGCCGTTCCAGGCACTGCTCGACGATCCGCAGGGACTGGCGCATCTCCTCCAGGCGGATCAGGAACCGCCCGTAGGAGTCGCAGCTCTCGGTGGTCGGCACGTCGAACTCGTACGTCTCGTACCCGCAGTACGGGTCCGCCTTGCGCAGGTCGTGCGGCAGGCCGGCGGAGCGCAGGATCGGGCCGGTGGCGCCGAGCGCCATGCAGCCGGTGAGGTCGAGGTAGCCGACGTCCTGCATGCGGGCCTTGAAGATGGGGTTGCCGGTGGCGAGCTTGTCGTACTCCGGCAGGTTCTTCTTCATGGTCTTGAGGAAGTCGCGCAGCTGGTCCACGGCGCCCGGGGGCAGGTCCTGGGCGAGGCCGCCGGGGCGGACGAACGCGTGGTTCATGCGCAGGCCGGTGATCAGCTCGAAGATGTCGAGGATCAGCTCGCGGTCCCGGAAGCCGTAGATCATGATCGTGGTCGCGCCCAGCTCCATGCCGCCGGTGGCGATGCACACCAGGTGGGAGGAGAGCCGGTTGAGCTCCATCAGCAGCACGCGGATGACGGTGGCGCGGTCCGGGATCTGGTCGGTGATGCCGAGGAGCTTCTCGACGCCGAGGCAGTACGCCGTCTCGTTGAAGAACGGCGTCAGGTAGTCCATGCGCGTCACGAAGGTGGTGCCCTGCGTCCAGTTCCGGAATTCGAGGTTCTTCTCGATGCCGGTGTGCAGGTAGCCGATGCCGCAGCGGGCCTCGGTGACGGTCTCGCCGTCGATCTCCAGGATCAGCCGGAGCACGCCGTGGGTGGACGGGTGCTGCGGGCCCATGTTGACGACGATCCGCTCGTCGTCGGCCTTCGCCGCGGACTGGACGATCTCGTCCCAGTCCCCGCCGGTGACGGTGTAGACGGTGCCTTCGGTGGTCTCCCGGGCGGCCGCGGGGTTCGAGGAGGCGTTGTTCGATGCGTTCTGGGCGTTCATCAGCTGTACGACCTCCGCTGGTCGGGAGCCGGGATCTGGGCGCCCTTGTACTCGATGGGGATGCCGCCGAGCGGGTAGTCCTTGCGCTGCGGGAAGCCCTGCCAGTCGTCCGGCATCATGATCCGCGTGAGCGCCGGGTGCCCGTCGAAGACCAGGCCGAAGAAGTCGTACGTCTCGCGCTCGTGCCAGTCGTTCGTCGGGTAGACGGAGACCAGCGACGGGACGTGCGGGTCGGCGTCCGGGGCCGTGACCTCCAGGCGCACCACCCGGCCGTGGGTGATCGAGCGCAGGTGGTAGAGGGCGTGCAGCTCGCGGCTCTTGTCGTCGGGGAAGTGGACCCCCGAGACCCCGGTGCAGAGCTCGAAGCGCAGGGCCGGATCGTCGCGCAGGGTCTTCGCGACGCGGACGAGGTGCTCGCGGGCGATGTGGAGCGTCAGCTCGCCCCGGTCGACGACGACCTTCTCGATCGCGTTCTCCGGGAGCAGGTCCTGCTCTTCCAGCGCCCCTTCGAGCTCGTCGACGACCTCGTCGAAGTAGGAGCCGTACGGGCGGTGGCTCGCGCCGGGCATCGCCACGGTGCGGACGAGGCCGCCGTAGCCGCTGGTGTCGCCGCCGCCGCGGGCGCCGAACATGCCCTTGCGGACGCCGATCACCTCGGGGCCCTGGCCGCGCGGCGCAGGGACGTTGCTGCCGTTCTCCGGCTCTTGGGTCTCGCTCACCGGAGCAGCCCCTTCATCTCGATCGTGGGGAGGGCCTTGAGGGCCGCCGCCTCCGCCTCGCGCGCCGCCTCTTCCCGGTTCACGCCGAGCTTCCCGCCCTGGATCTTCTGGTGGAGCTTGAGGATCGCGTCCATCAGCATCTCGGGGCGCGGCGGGCAGCCGGGGAGATAGATGTCCACCGGGACGATGTGGTCGACGCCCTGGACAATCGCGTAGTTGTTGAACATTCCGCCCGAAGATGCACAAACCCCCATGGAGATGACCCATTTGGGAGCGGGCATCTGGTCGTACACCTGCCGCAGCACCGGCGCCATCTTCTGGCTGACCCGCCCGGCCACGATCATCAGGTCGGCCTGGCGCGGGGATCCGCGGAAGACCTCCATGCCGAAGCGGGCCAGGTCGTACCGGCCCGCTCCGGTGGTCATCATCTCGATGGCGCAGCAGGCGAGGCCGAAGGTCGCGGGGAACACGGATGACTTGCGCACCCAGCCCGCGGCCTGTTCGACGGTGGTCAGCAGAAAGCCGCTCGGCAGCTTCTCTTCCAGTCCCATGGGAAATTCAGCCCCTCAGTCCCATTCCAGGCCGCCGCGGCGCCACACGTAGGCGTAGGCGACGAAGACGGTGAGCACGAAGAGCAGCATCTCGACGAGCCCGAAGATCCCCAGGGAGTCGAAGGTGACGGCCCAGGGGTAGAGGAAGACAACTTCGATGTCGAAGACGATGAAGAGCATCGCCGTCAGGTAGTACTTGATGGGGAAGCGGCCGCCGCCGGCCGGCGTGGGCGTCGGCTCGATGCCGCACTCGTACGCCTCGAGCTTCGCCCGGTTGTACCGTTTTGGGCCGATCAGCGTGGCCATGACCACGGAGAAGATCGCAAACCCTGCGCCGAGGGCGCCGAGCACGAGGATGGGCGCGTACGCATTCACGCTCCTCGCTCCTTCCAGTCGTCCTTGACCGTTGGACCGCCGTGCCGGCCGCCTCGCGAAGATCGCCCAACTCGACGAGATCTCATGTGAGGCAGTTCACAAGCCGGACTGGTGCGCATCTTATGCCCGCTCCTCTGTGATCTGCGACACGGGTAACAACACCGAGTTTGTGATCTCCACCACCTGACGAACGATCATCAAGGCCGATAGGTGGTGATCTTCATACGCGAAGCATCCACATGATCACCAAAGGTGACATCCGGACGCGTTACCGCAGGTAGAAGGCCGATGTCCCTATCAAATGATGTCGAGTGCAGGCAAATTTGCGGGATCAAGCCTTGCACGGTAAAGGAAATCGCCGTCGCCCGGCCGGGGGAGCCCCGGGGACGGGAGTGGACGGGCGCCGGGCGCGTGCGCGCGTTCACGAGCCCCGGCGGCCGGCTCACGGGAAGTTCACGGACAGGTCACGGACGGACCACAGGGCCCTCACAGTGAGACGATCCTGTGACCTGCGCCACACCGAATTCTCGGTTCCGAAACAGGGCTTGGCCATCTGTGCGCAGTGATGGTAGGTCGTGGATCAATTCGGACTTATTGCGGAAACCCCTTGATCACAGCCTTGTGACAGCGTGTCCGATACGTCCGTTACGGCGTCAATAAGACGCGCGGCGCGCCCGGTTAGCCCGGTTCGCGCGCAACTGTGGCGCAGACCACGTTTCTTGAAGGGAACCCGGACCCCCTGATAGCGGTTGTCCTCATGTCCCACACCGCTCACATACCCAGCCACCGGAAGCCCCGCCGCAGCGCCTCGAAGCTCGCGGTCCGCGCCGGAGTTGCCGGTGGCGTCCTCAGCACCCTGGCGATGGCCGGCACGGCGAGCGCGTCCCCGTCCGAGCCCGTGACCGAGACGACGCTCGAAATGCCGGTCCTGAACCTGGATCTGGCCGCCGACGTCTCCTCCGCCGTCACCACCGCCGCCGAGAACACGGCCGCCGCCGCCGTCACCGGTGAGCTGCGCACGCAGGAGGAGCAGGCCCGCACCGGTGCCGCCGCCGAGGCCAAGAAGGCCAAGGAGGAGGCCCAGAAGGCCGACGCCGAGAAGAAGGCGAAGGAGGAGGCGGACCGCAAGGCCGAGGCCGAGCGCGCCACCCGCAGCTCTTCCCGCAACAGCCTGCAGAACGCCTCCGCGTCCGACTCGGGCTCCGAGCTGGGCTCGGGCACCGTCACCGCCCCCGCGACCGGCTCCGCCGCCGCGATCGTCAACTTCGCCCGCGCGCAGGTCGGCAAGGCGTACATCAGCGGCGGCACCGGCCCGTCCTCGTACGACTGCTCCGGCCTCGTCCAGGCCGCCTACCGCCAGGCCGGCGTCACCCTGCCGCGCATGTCGCAGGACCAGTCCGCGCGGGGCACCTCGGTCTCCCTGAGCGCCCTCCAGCCGGGCGACGTCCTGTACTGGGGCTCCCGCGGCAGCGCCTACCACGTCGCCATCTACGTCGGCGGCGGCAAGTTCGTGGGCGCGCAGAACCCCAGCACGGGCATCGTCGAGCGCTCGCTGAGCTACGACAAGCCGACGGGCGCCGTCCGCATCCTCTGAGGCCCCTTCGGGTCCCCCGAGGTTCCCCAGGGGCTCCTGAGCCCCTCTCAGGGCGTCTCCGCACGCTTCAGCACGGCCCGAGGGCCGGCACTCCCCCGCTCGGGGGCGGAGTGCCGGCCCTTTCCGTGTTCGCCGGCGCCCTGAGAGGATGGCGGTACGAGCGCCCGATTCAGGCCAGGAGGTGGCGGACCGCGATGACCGACGCGTACGAGGGACAGGGCGACACCGCCGACCCCACCCCCGTGCCCGCCGCCGCCGGGCTCTTCCTGCTCGCCATCGGCGGCTGGCTGCTCAACACCACCCGCCCCTGGCACAAACCCGGACATCCCGTCATCCTGGGGCTCGGCTGGGCCGTTGCCTTCGCGCTGCTGCTCTGGGGCACGGTGCTGGTGGCCCGCTGCGTACGGACGGTCCACGCCCCGCGGCAGCGGCCGGCGCACGGGGACGGAAACGACGAAGCGGGCCGAACCGGTGGAACCCCGGCCCGGCCCGCTCCCTAGGTCGTGTCGTCAAAGTCCCGTCTGGTCGGTGGGGTCTGGCACGCACGCTCGCCGCGTTGTCGTCGGTCACCGACGCTCCGCGTCGGTTCCCTCCTCCGCCTTGCGATCGCACGCACCAGACCCCACCGACCACCGCCCTTCGGGCGGCCGACGCTACTTTGACGACGCTCCCTAGGAGCTCCCGGCCTCAGGCCTTGGGGGCCACCTTCGAGAGGCCGTTGATGATGCGGTCCATCGCGTCGCCGCCCGCCGGGTCGGTCAGGTTGGCCAGCATCTTCAACGTGAACCGCATCAGCACCGGGTGCGTCAGGCCCCGCTGCGCCGCGATCTTCATGACCTTCGGGTTGCCGATCAGCTTCACGAAGGCGCGGCCCAGCGAGTAGTAGCCGCCGTACGTCTCCTTGAGCACCTTCGGGTAGCTGTGCAGCGCCAGCTCGCGCTGGGCCGGAGTGGCCCGGGCGTGCGCCTGCACGATGACGTCGGCCGCGATCTGCCCCGATTCCATCGCATACGCGATGCCCTCGCCGTTGAACGGGTTGACGAGCCCGCCCGCGTCGCCGACCA
Source organism: Streptomyces sp. NPDC001903 (assembly GCF_042891345.1). Classification (NCBI taxonomy): domain Bacteria; kingdom Bacillati; phylum Actinomycetota; class Actinomycetes; order Kitasatosporales; family Streptomycetaceae; genus Streptomyces; species Streptomyces sp. NPDC001903. Next base: position 153,665 of record NZ_JBIASZ010000006.1, on the reverse strand, counting down.
GCAGCAGGCCCTTGGTGTAGTGCGGCTGCCGGTTGAAGGCCATCGGCAGGGCCGCGCCGCGGATCGGCTGCGTCATGTTCTCGGGGGTGTAGCCCCAGTCCTCCGGCATGGACGCGCACCAGGCCTTGAGGACCTCGCGCCAGTCCAGCTCCCGGAACGCGGAGGAGGAGTTGAGGATGCCGAGGCCGACGTTGGACGTGCCGTCGCCCATGCCGAAGATCCAGCCGTAGCCGGGCAGCAGCCGGTCCTGCGCACCGCGCCGGTCCCACAGCTCCAGCCAGGACTCCAGGTAGTCGTCGTCGTGCCGGGGCGAGGTGAAGTACGTACGGACGGCGACGCCCATCGGGCGGTCCTCGCGCCGGTGCAGGCCCATCGCGAGGGACAGGCGCGAGGAGTTGCCGTCGGCGGCGACGACGAGCGGGGCGCTGAAGGTGACCGGGGTCTTCTCCTCGCCCAGCTTCGCCTGCACACCGGTGATGTGACCGGTGCGGGGGTCGCGGACGGGCTCGCCGACGTTGCAGCGCTCGTACAGGCGGGCGCCGGCCTTCTGGGCCTGGCGGGCCAGGGTCTCGTCGAAGTCGTCCCGCTTGCGGACGAGTCCGTAGTCCGGGAAGGAGGCGAGATCCGGCCAGTCCAGCTGGAGGCGCTGGCCGCCGCCGATGATCCGCAGGCCCTTGTTGCGGAGCCAGCCGGCCTCTTCGGAGACGTCGATGCCCATGGCCACCAGCTGCTTCGTGGCGCGCGGGGTCAGACCGTCACCGCAGACCTTCTCGCGCGGGAACGCCGTCTTCTCCAGCAGCAGGACGTCGAGTCCGGCCTTGGCGAGGTAGTAGGCGGTGGTCGAGCCGGCGGGCCCGGCCCCGACGACGATCACATCCGCGGAGTGTTCGGAGAGGGGCTCGGTCACTGCGGGGTCTCCCGAAGGCTCGATAAGGGGTGCCCAACGGCACGGGACATGTGCAGTCTATGCAGCGAGAGAGATCACGAACCGAAGGGCTGCCCCGATGACCGCTTCGCCCACCTCGCCCGCCTCGCTCCCCACCGTCCGGCTGCGCGTGCCGACCGACGAGGACGCCCGGGCCTGGCACGGGGTCTTCGACGACCCCGACGTCATGGAGTTCCTCGGCGGCCCCGCCGAGCTGTCCCTGTACGAGGAGTTCACGGCGCGCCAGCGGATGCACGACGCGCAGCTCGGCTTCTGCCTGTGGACGCTGCTGGACGCGGACGGCGCGGTGATCGGTTTCACCGGGGCACAGCCGTGGCCGCAGGAGAAGGCGTGGGGGCCGGTCGGCGAGATCGAGATCGGCTGGCGCCTGGCCCGCTCCGCGTGGGGCAAGGGCTACGCCTACGCCGCGGCCCTGGCGACGCTGGAGCGCGTGCGCGCGGCCGGGCTCGGGCAGGTCGTGGCGATGATCAACGACGAGAACCGCCGCTCGATCGCGGTCGCGGAACGCCTCGGCATGACCCTGGCGGAGCGCTTCCTCCTGCCGAACGGCCGCACCTACGGGCGCCGCTACGAACTGGTGCTCGCTCCCGAGTAGCCCTCGGCGGAAGGGGTCCGGCGCAGCGCCGCGAAGCCGGTGAGGCCCGCCAGGGCCGAGCCGTGCGAGCGGCGCGTCAAAAAACGGACAGGCCGGTCAGGGTCGTGAAGCGGTCGAGGGCGGCCACGCCCGCGACGGAGTTGCCCTGCGGGTCCAGCCCCGGTGACCAGACGGCCAGCGTGCACACGCCCGGCACCACCGCCACGATCCCGCCGCCCACGCCGCTCTTGCCGGGGAGCCCGACGCGGTACGCGAACTCGCCCGCCGCGTCGTACGTCCCGCAGGTCATCATCACGGCGTTGACCTGCTTGGCCTCGCTCCGCGTCAGCAGCCGCGAACCGTCCGCCCGCAGCCCGTGCCGGGCCATGAAGCGCGCCGCCCGTGCCAGATCGGCGCAGCTCATCTCGATCGAGCACTGCCAGAAGTAGTGGTCCAGCAGCGCCGGCACGGGGTTGTCGATGTTCCCGTACGAGGCCATGAAGTGCGCCAGCGCGGCGTTGCGGTCGCCGTGCTCCTGCTCCGAGGCCGCCACCTCCGCGTCGAAGCCGAGCTCCGGGTTGCCGCTCTCCTCCTGGAGGAACTTCAGGAGCTCGCTGCTCGCGTCGCCCGTCAGCGTCTGCAGCCGGTCCGTGACCACCAGCGCGCCCGCGTTGATGAACGGATTGCGCGGAATGCCGTTCTCGTACTCCAGCTGCACCAGGGAGTTGAACGGGTTGCCCGACGGCTCCCGGCCGACCCGCTCCCACAGGCTGTCGCCGCCCTCGGCGAGTGCCAGGGCCAGCGCGAAGGCCTTCGTGATCGACTGGGCCGAGAACGGAACCTGCCAGTCCCCCACCCCGTACACGTTCCCGTCGAGATCGGCGACGGCCATCCCGAACTGCCCCGGATCCACGGACGCGAGCGCCGGGATGTACTCGGCGGGCGTGCCGCTGCCCACCAAGGGGGCGACGTCCGCCGCTATCTGCTCCAGGAGGGGCCGGTAGTCCACTGCCCGCTACGCCGTCTTGACGCCGCGGTGCAGCGCGACGATGCCGCCACTCAGGTTCCGCCAGGCCACCTTCGACCAGCCGGCCTTCTGCAGCAGTCCGGCCAGCGCCGGCTGGTCCGGCCACTCGCGGATCGACTCGGCGAGGTACACGTACGCGTCGGGGTTGGAGGAGACCGCGCGGGCCACCGGCGGCAGGGCCCGCATCAGGTACTCCGTGTACACCGTGCGGAACGGCGCCCACGTGGGCTGCGAGAACTCGCAGATCACGACCTGCCCGCCCGGCTTGGTCACCCGGTACAGCTCGCGCAGCGCCGCGTCCGTGTCCTGTACGTTGCGCAGCCCGAAGGAGATCGTCACCGTGTCGAAGACGTCGTCCTTGAACGGCAGCCTCGTCGCGTCGCCCGCGGTCAGCGGCAGCCAGGCGTGCCGCTTCTTGCCCTCGCGGAGCATCCCGAGCGAGAAGTCGCAGGGGACGACGTAGGCGCCCGTCGCGGCGAAGGGCAGCGAGGAGGTCGCGGTTCCGGCGGCCAGGTCCAGCACCTTGTGCCCGGGGCGAGCGCCGACCGCCTTGGCGACCTCCTTGCGCCACAGGCGGGCCTGCCCGAGGGAGAGGACGTCGTTGGTGAGATCGTAGTTCGCCGCCACACCGTCGAACATGGAGGCGACTTCGTGCGGCTGCTTGTCCAGGGAAGCGCGGGTCACTGGCGTTGGCCCCTCAGGTGCGGTGCGGTACGGGTGGGCGGATACCGGGCCATTCTCGCAGGCGGCACCGGGCCCCGCCGCCGGGGGCACAACTGGCCCGATGGACAGTTACGCGGAGCCCGCGCGTCCGCGTTGACTGGCGGGTACGGCTTGAACAAGGCCTACCGAAACACAATATTCACGAACAAAGGGCTCCACGATGCCGGCAGGCCATTCCACCGGTCACGGTCGACGTTCCCCCCTCGGCCCCCGCGCGCAGCGGCGGGCCGAGCGGCGCAAGCGGCTCCGCCGCACGCTCCTCGGAACGGCCGCGGTGGTCGCCGTCGCGGCGACCGCGTACGCGGTCGTGCCGCTGGACGACGCCTCCTCCGCCTCCGACTCCGTGGCCGCGTCGCCGTCCGGCACCCCCGGTGCCGCCTCCGGTGAGCCCGGCCGCGATCCCGCCGCCGCGGCCGCGTCCCCCTCGGCCTCGGCCGGGTCCGCCGCGTCCGGGGCGCCCTCCGCGGAGGCCTCGAAGCCGAGCGGCGGCGCCGGCGGCGGCGCGACCGCCGGCAAGACCCCCCAGTCCGGCCCGGGCACCTTCGCGGCCTCCTCCCACACGGGGCAGCCGCAGGGAAAGGGGCCCGCCCGCAAGTGGCGGATCGAGGTCGAGGAGGGAAGCGGGATCGACGCGAACGCCGCCGCGCAGTCCGTGGAGAAGATCCTGGGCGACCCGCGCGGCTGGATCAAGGACCCGGCGTACGGCTTCCAGCTCGTCGGGGCCGGCCAGCCGGTGGACTTCACCGTGAAGATCGCCACACCCACGACCACCGACCGGCTGTGCGAGGTGGTCACCCCCGAGCTGATCGGCGAGACGAACTGCCGGGCCGGGCACACGGTCGTGGTGAACCTCAAGCGCTGGCTGGAAGGATCTCCGCAGTTCAAGGGGGCCGTGGAGGAGTACCGGGCACTGATCGTCAACCACGAGGTGGGCCACGAGCTGGGCCACGACCACGAGACCTGCCCGGGCCCCGGAAAGCCCGCTCCGGCGATGATGCAGCAGATCAAGGGGCTGCTCGGCTGCAAGGCCAATGCCTGGCCGTTCGACGGAAATGGAACCTACCTGTCAGGACCACCCGTCCCATAGGGCAGAGAGAGCGGCCGCCGGCCGCCGGCCAGGGACGAGGAGCGGAAACCGTGCGCGTCGTGAACTTCAGCGTCCCTGTGTGGTTCCCACCCCGTACGCGGGAGAAGGCCCGGCGGGACGAAGTCCAGCTCACCGAGCAGGAGTCGGCCGTGTTCCTGTGCCTGGCCACCGGCGCGTCCAACGCGGAGCTGGCGAGCGAGCTCCAACTCTCCGTCAGCACGGTCAAGTTCCACGTGCACAACATAAGAGCCAAGCTCGGCGGCATCAGCCGCCTCCAGGCCTGCCTCCTGGCCGCCCTGGCCCGGGAATCCGCGAGACCCAGGCCGGTCAGCGGCGCCGGTGGAGCAGGCGGCCGGCTATGACCGTGGCCACGCAGGTGGTCGCGCCCTGCGCGAGGAGCTCCGCCGGGTCGGCCACCGCGAACACCGCGAAGCGGGCCGGGGCGTCCGCGTCGAGCGTGCCGTGGAAGGCCTCCTCGGGCGACTCGCAGCCGGCGAAGGGGTCCAGCGAGGGGGCCGCGACCGCGGCCGGGGGCAGGAGCGTCAGGCCGGAGCGGACCACCGCCGTCCGTACCGCCGGGACCGTGAGCTTCCCGGCGACCGCCACCACCCCGCGGGCCAGCAGCTTCTGCGTGGCCCGCCGGGCGCTGTTGCCCCGGCGGGCGTCGGTCAGTTCGAGGGCGTCGAGCGCCTCGGCCCCGCTGATCGGGTCGGCCCCCAGCTCGGGGGTCTCGTACGGGTCGTCGGGGTAGTACGTCCGCTCCAGCAGCACGTCCGCCCCGCGCACCAGCAGCCCCGGGGTCAGCACCCCGGGCCAGCGCCGGACCCGCGCGTGCGGCCAGGCCGCGGCGAGCTCCTCGTACGGGCCCACCCGGGCGATCCGGTCGCCCTCGACCAGGACCGCCCCGGCGGGCAGCGGCGCGCGGCCGGGCCCCGACAGCAGGACGTCGGCGGTGTGAAGCGTCAGCACGGCCGCGTCAGTTCGTGGAGATGAGCTTCAGCTCGGGGTGCGCCGTACCGCCCTCGATCGCCGTGGACGAGATGTGCGAGACCACGCGGTCGTCGACCGGGTCGTTCGCCGGGTCGTCGTGCACCAGCAGGTGCTCGTACGTCGTCGCGCGCTGCGCGGGGACGCGGCCCGCCTTGCGGATCAGGTCGATGATCTCCTGGCGGTTCGAGCGGTGCTTCGCGCCCGCCGAGGAGACCACGTTCTCCTCCAGCATGATCGAGCCGAGGTCGTCCGCGCCGTAGTGCAGCGAGAGCTGGCCCGCCTCCTTGCCCACGGTCAGCCAGGAGCCCTGGATGTGGGCGATGTTGTCGAGGAAGAGCCGCGCGATCGCGATCATGCGCAGGTACTCGAAGACCGTCGCCTGGGTCCGGCCCTTGAGGTGGTTGTTCTCGGGCTGGTACGTGTACGGGATGAAGGCGCGGAAGCCGCCCGTCCGGTCCTGCGTGTCCCGGATCATCGCGATGTGCTCGATGCGCTCGGCATTGGTCTCGCCGGTGCCCATCAGCATGGTGGAGGTGGACTCCACGCCCAGCTTGTGGGCGATCTCCATGATCTCCAGCCAGCGCTCGCCGGACTCCTTCAGCGGGGCGATCGCCTTGCGCGGCCGCTCCGGCAGGAGTTCGGCGCCGGCGCCCGCGAAGGAGTCGAGGCCGGCGGCGTGGATCCGCTTGATGGCCTCCTCCGCCGAGACGCCGGAGATGCGGGCCATGTGGTCGACCTCGGAGGCGCCGAGGGAGTGGATGACCAGCTGCGGGAACGCCTTCTTGATCGCGGAGAAGTGCTCCTCGTAGTACTCCACGCCGTAGTCCGGGTGGTGTCCGCCCTGGAACATGATCTGCGTGCCGCCGAGCTCCACGGTCTCCGCGCAGCGGCGCAGGATGTCGTCGAGGTCGCGGGACCAGCCCTTCTTGGTGTCCTTCGGGGCCGCGTAGAAGGCACAGAACTTGCACGCCGTGACGCACACGTTCGTGTAGTTGATGTTGCGCTCGATGATGTACGTCGCGATGTGCTCGGTGCCGGCGTAGCGGCGGCGGCGCACCGCGTCGGCCGCCTGGCCGAGCGCGTGCAGCGGGGCGTGCCGGTAGAGGTCGAGCGCCTCTTCCTTGGTGATCCGGCCCCCTGCGGCGGCGCGGTCGAGGACAGACTGGAGAGCGGCCTGGTCGGTCACCGGTGCGTCACCTTTCGGCGGTGTCAAGAGGTACGGACCGATCCAGCCTACGCCAGGGCCCGTCGGCGGTTCTCAGGGGATGCGGGTCAGGTCGCCTTCGGGGTTTCCGGCCGGACCGTCGCCCGACTTGTAGTGGAGCGTCCCGTCGGCGTTGAGGGTGAAGCGCTCGTCGGCGGACCCGTTGGAGCAGATGCCGGGGGCCGGGTTGGGGCCGCCCGCCGTGTCGAGGACGAGGGAGCGGTCGGTGGCGGAGGAGAGCTTCCAGTCACCGCTGCAGTCGGTGCCGAAGAGCGGGAGGATCGACTTGTCCCGGGCCACGACCTCGCCGACCTTGCCGGCCTTGATGGTGATCTCGAACTCGCTGGAGACCCCCGCGCGGGCGGTGGTGACCGTCCCCTTCCAGGTGCCGGTGAGCTCCTTGGGGACGTCGCCCCGGGTGCCGGCCGGAGCCCCCGTCGAGGGCTTGGCCGTCGAGGGAGTGGCGGAGGGGGTCGCGGATTCCTTCGGGGCCGGGGTGGCGGACTGCGCCGACGCCGGGGGCCTGGCGGCGGTGTCGCCGGACGCGTGCTGGTCGGCGTCGCCGCCGGTGCCGGGGAGCAGTCCCAGCCCGTACAGGCCGCCGCCGGACAGCACGGCCAGGACGGCCGCCGCCGCGAGGACCAGGGAGCAGCTGAAGCGCCGCCCGGCCGCGTTGAAGGTGACCTGGTGTGCCCGGTCGGGGGCGGTCCGCGGCTGCGGCACCCCGCCCCCGGCGGTCTCGGTGGGGCTGTGGCCGTGGCTGTGGCTGTACGCGGCGCCCGTGGTCGGCGGCGGCCCGTAGGGCCCGTACGAGGGGCCCGCCCCGCCGGCGCCGGAGACGGCGGCGCTCCCGTACGAGGGGTCCGGCGCGCCGAAGCCGACTGCGGGTCCCCCGTACGAGGAGGCCGTGAACGGCAGCGGCCCGGACGCGGATTCGGTGGCCGGCGCCGCGGCGCCCTCCGCGGGGCCCACCGGCGCGGCCTCCAGGTCCAGCAGGGCCGTGGCGGCGCGGCTGGCGTCCTCCACCACCGGCGCGGGGAGCCAGCCGGGGGCGCGCAGGGCGCCGTCGAGCGCCTGCGCGATCGCCGCCGGGGCGGGCCGGTCGGCGGCCGCCTTGGCCAGGCATGCCGCGATCAGCTCGCGCAGCGGGCCGGCGGGGACCGCGTCGAGGTCCGGCGGCTCGTGGACCACCTTGTAGAGGAGGGTCGCCGAGTTGTCCCCGGTGAACGGCGGCTGCCCGGTGGCCGCGAAGGCGAGCACGGCGCCGAGCGAGAAGACGTCGGCCGCCCCGGTGATCCCCTTGCCGAGGATCTGCTCGGGGGACATGTAGCCGGGGGAGCCGATGGAGACGCCGGTGGAGGTCAGCGAGGCCGTCCCGTCGGTGGCCCGGGCGATCCCGAAGTCGATGAGCCGGGGGCCGTCGAGGGTCAGCATCACGTTCGACGGCTTCACGTCCCGGTGGACGAGGCCGAGCCCATGCACGGCCACCAAGGCGCGCGCCAGGCCTTCGCCGACGGCCCGTACGGAGGCTTCCGGAAGGGGCCCGTGAGCGGCGACGGCGCCGCCGAGCGAGGGGCCCGCCACGTACCCGGTGGCCACCCACGGAACGGCTGCCTCCGGGTCGGCGTCCAGTACGGGGGCCGTCCACTCGCCGCCGACCCGGCGCGCGGCCTCGACCTCGCGGCGGAAGCGGGCGCGGAACTCCTCGTCGGAGGCGAAGTGCGGGTGCACGATCTTGACGGCGACGGTCCGGCCGCCGGCACTGCGGCCGAGGTAGACCCGCCCCATGCCGCCCGAGCCGAGCCGGCCGAGCAGCCGGTACGCGCCGATGGTCCGCGGTTCGCCGGCTTCGAGCGGCTGCATCGCGTCCCCCTCCCCCGTCGGTCCGTGAGCCTGACGCCCCTCGCCGGTCTCGGACCGGCCAACAGAACCTTAGGGGTCGCCGCCTCACCGGGGCGAGGCATTCCCGCCCGCGGGCGGGAATGTGAAAAGAGGGGGAATTCCCGGGAAACGGCATTTCCGCCGACCCGAACCGGAACCGGAACCGGAACCCCCAGTCGAACCGGAACCCGAACGCCGGCCGGAAATGATCAGCAGCGTGCGCCGTCCACGTTCAGCAGCTCCACCGCGACATCCGCGGCATAGCCCGTGCTCGATCCCGTACGACGCGCGAATTCCCTTACACCGGCCAACTGTTCGGGCCCGAAGCGGAAGTCGAGCGTCGTGAAGTACCGCTCCAGGAGATCCGCGTCGAAGGCCTCCCACCGGGCCGCCTGCTCGGCGACCTTGGCGACCTCCTCCAGGGAGAGGTCACGGGAGTCGAGGAAGGCCTCGTGCACCTTCTGTACGACGACCGGCTCGCGGGCGAGGTAGTCCTTGCGGGCGGCCCAGACGGCGAAGACGAACGGCAGCCCGGTCCACTCCTTCCACATCAGCCCCAGGTCGTGCACGTGGAGGCCGAGCCGGGGCGCGTCGTGCAGCGAGGCGCGCAGCGCGGCGTCCCCGATCAGCACCGCCGCCTCGGCCTCCTGCATCATCAGGCCCAGGTCGGGCGGGCAGGTGTAGTAGTCCGGCTGGACCCCGTACCGCTCGGAAAGCAGCAGCTGGGCGAGGCGTACGGACGTGCGGGAGGTCGAACCGAGGGCGACGCGCGCCCCGTCCAGCTGCTCCAGCGGCACCTGCGAGACGATCACGCAGGACATGACCGGGCCGTCGCAGCCGACCGCCAGATCGGGGAACGCGACGAGCTGGTCGGCGTTGCGGAGGAACTCCACAAGGGTGATCGGACCCATGTCGAGCTCCCCCTGGACGAGCCGCTCGCTGAGCTTCTCGGGGGTGTCCTTGGTCAGCTCCAGGTCCAGCAGCGTGCCGGTTCTGGCCAGTCCCCAGTAGAGCGGAAGGCAGTTCAGGAACTGAATGTGGCCGACGCGGGGCCGGCTGCGATAGACGTCCACATCGCGAGACTAGCCCCCGGGTCTGCGTCAGCCTTCGGGCGGGCCTCAAACGTCCGAGTGACGTGATCTTTCCCTCTGGTCTCCGCCACAGGGTGCGTGCTAGGCTCGTCGCAAGTTGCAGTTTGGTTTCCCTTGCAGTACGAGGCCTGCGGAGAATGTGACCCGCAGGCTTTTGTAGTTTTCAGACTTCTTAGCAGGTTCTGGAGCAGGGCGACCCTTTGGCCCATAGGAGGGCTCATGGCTACCGGAACCGTGAAGTGGTTCAACGCTGAAAAGGGCTTCGGCTTCATCGCCCAGGACGGCGGCGGCCCGGATGTCTTCGTCCACTACTCCGCGATCAACGCCTCTGGCTTCCGCTCCCTCGAGGAGAACCAGACGGTGAACTTCGACGTCACGCAGGGTCCGAAGGGCCCGCAGGCGGAGAACGTCACCCCGGCCTAGTCGCCTGGGCCAACCTAATCGCGGTTGGATAAGCAGTACCCAAGGAGCCCTGCCTCCTCCGTTCGCGCGGAGGTCGCGGGGCTCCTGCCTTTTCCCCCGGGCGGGGGGACGGGCGAAACGCGAACCGCCCCCGGTCACCGTCGAGACGGTGACCGGGGGCGGTCTGCGTGCGTGTGCGGACCGGACCGCCTACGAGGCCGGCGCCGGGGCCGCCGTGATCTTCAGGTCCAGGACCAGGACCACGTTGTCCTTCGTGATCAGGCGCAGGTGGTACGTGCCGGGGGCGACGTCCGTGGTGAAGAGCTCCGGCAGCGCGATCTTGCCGTCGGCGCCGGCCGGGGCCAGCAGCAGGCTCGTGACCTTGGCGCCGTCCTTGTCCTTGAACCACGGGCCCTTGGACTTGGCCGGGTCCACCGGGACCCACGCCCCGCCATCCTCGACGTTCCTCTCGACGAGACCGGCGGTGACCTGCGTACCCTCGGCGGCCTTGCCCTGCGCCGTGGCGGTGAACTCCAGGCCCTTGAGGCTCTTGCCCGCCTCGACCTCCAACGGCTTGTCCGCACCGGCATCGGTGCGGGCCAGCTTGTCCGCGACCGGGGCCGGCTTCGCCGTGACCGTGCCGGTGAAGTTCACCGTCAGCTGCGCCTCGGTGTTGTACGCCGCCACCCGCAGGGTGAAACCGCCCGCCTTGGCGCCGGCCTTCAGGCCGGGCAGGGCGGCGATGCCCTCGGAGTCGGTCTCGACCACGAGGAAGGTCTTGCCCTCGGAGCCGATGAAGGAGCCCGTGCTGTCGTCCTTGAGCTCGAACAGGATGGGCTTCGCGGCGGCCGGCTTGCCGTCGCTGAGCACCGCCTTGATCCGCGGGACCGCCGTGAACGCGGACCCGGCCTCGGCCTTGAGCTCCGCGCTGCCGAGCAGCTCCAGCTTGGCCAGGGTCGGCGTGGGCGTCGGGGTGGGCGTGGGAGTCGGGGTGGGCTTCGGCGTCGGGGTCGGCGTCGGAGTCGGGGTGGGCTTCGGCGTGGGAGTCGGGGTCGGAGTCGGCTTCGGCGTGGGAAGCGTCGTCGTGGGCGGCGTCGGGAAGTTCCCGGCCGGCGGGTTCGGCACCCCGGCGACACCGTTCTGGTACTGGTGCATGTACCCGACCACGGTGTTCACGTACTCGCGCGAGTTGTTGTAGCTGAGGATCGCCCGGTCGAGCTGCGCCTGGTCCGAGAGGTTCCGGTCGCCCGCGCACAGGTAGAGGCCCGCGCCCAGCGCCGCGTCGTAGATGTTGTTCGGGTCGCGCTTGGAGTCGCCGTTGCCGTCGGCGCCCCAGGTGGCCCAGGTGGACGGGATGAACTGCATCGGGCCGACGGCGCGGTCGTAGACCGCGTCCCCGTCGAACTCGCCCTTGTCGGTGTCCTTGACCTCGGCGAAGCCGTTGCCGTCGAGGCGCGGGCCGCGGATGGGCTTCTCGGTGTAGCCGTCGTTCTTGAGCCCGTAGCCGGAGGCGTGGACGGACTCGACGCGGCCGATGCCGGCGAGCAGCTGCCAGGGCAGCTTGCAGCCGGGCAGCGCGGCGGCCACGGAGATCTCGGCGCGCTTGTACGCGTCGAGGGCGGTCGCGGGTATCCCGCTGGCCCCCTCGCCGGCGCCCGTACCCCCGGTGGGCGGTACGGCCGGGTCGGCGAGCGGGTCGGGCAGGTCGAGGCGGGCATCGCCGCGGTCGGTGGCCTGGGGACTGTCCGGAGTGGGCTCGGACTCGCCCGCATCGGCGGTGGACGTGTTGGTCACCACCGCGGCGGTCGTCAGGCTGGCCGCGAGCGCGGCCGTGCACAGGACCTTGCGCGAGGTGTTGACGAGGTGACGGTGAAGCGGCTTCACAGTGCGGCGATCCCCCCAAGGCGGCCGACAAGGTATACGGCGGGTCGAGCCGTGGATATCCACTGTCTATCAGGTATTCGGACACGACTCACCGGTGCCCCGGCAGATATGACACACCATTCGTCTCGGCTTCACCGGGTCCTCACGCCCGTTCGCACAGAGGACCTTGGTCCGTGGGCGAAAGGACCCAAAGACCCACCGCTTGAACCCTATTGCCTTCTTAGGGTGGTTTCATGGCGACCAGTACCAAGAACGACCGGCGGCGCGAGGCCCGCGAACGGCTCCGCGCCCAGCGGGAGGAGGCGGCCCGCCGCGCGAGGCTGCGCGGCCGGCTGATGGCGGGCGGGGCCGTCGCGGCGGTACTGGGCGTCGCGTCGAGTACCACTTCGCCACCTTCCTGGACGGCGCCCTGGGCGGGAAGGGCTCGAAGCGGGCGCTGAACGCGCTGGGCGCGGCGGTGAACGAGAGCCCCGAGAAGTTCATGGAGTACCTCCGGGTCCTGTACGCGAACCACCCCAAGAAGGAGTCGGACGACACGTTCGGCTCGACGGCGACCCTGCTGGAACTCGCGGACCGGGTACCGGGGCTGCGTACGCCCGCCTTCAACAAGGCGGTCAAGGAGCTCACGTACATGCCGTGGGCGGAGAAGGTCGGGCAGGCCTTCTACGACCAGGACAAGAAGGGCACGCCGGACGTGTCCATCGACGGGAAGCAGCTCACGCTCAATTCGGGCAAGGGGATCGAGTCCGTCACCCCCGAGGCGTTCAGGAAGCTGGTCGCCGACAATCGGAAGTCTTGACGGCCCGGCGGGCGGTGCGCCACGGACGGATCCGGCCCGGCCCGTCCTACGGTGAGATGCCATGACCACCATCGAGCCGGTCCGCGTCCCCGACCTGTCGGACCGCCCCCATCAGTTGACCGTCGAGCGGTCGATGATCGCCACAGAGCACACCCTGTACGCGGGGTGGACCGAGGAGTTCGACCGCTGGTTCGCGGCCCCCGGCTCCGTCCTGATGCGGGCCGAGGTGAACGCGCCGTACTTCTTCGAGACGGAGTCCGCGCCGGAGCCGGAGGGCCCGCGGACCAGGCACCCGCACTACGGGCGCTTCCTGCGCCTGGTCCCGAACCGGCTGGTCGAGCTGACCTGGGTGACGGGCCGGGGCGGTACGGAGGGCGCCGAGACGGTGGTCACCGTGGAACTCCTCCCGCACCCGATCGGCACGCACGTCCGGCTGACGCACGCCGGCTTCCACGACGAGGCGGCCCGGGACCGGCACGCGGCGGCCTGGGAACAGGTCCTGGACCAGCAGGACGAGGCGCTGACCGGGGAGGAGTGAGGTTGCGGGCCGCGGCGCCGGCCGGGACGGGCCCGGCCGGGACGGGGCTCAGCCGTTCTCGGGCTCCACGGGCAGCCAGAGTTCGGCGTCGGCCGTGGTGGTGTCCGGCGCGGGCCGGACGCGGAGGATCTCCGGGCCCGGGCGGCCTCGGTACGGGTTCGAGGGGAACCACTCGGTGAAGACGTCGCGCCACAGCTCCTGGATGGCCAGCGGCATCGGCCCGGAGGTGGTGAAGACCGCCCAGGTACCGGCCGGGACGGCCAAGGCGGTCTCGTCCTCCGGGGCCGTGGTGGTGACCACGCCGTGGTAATAGTCGAGTTCGGTGCCCTCGGCCCGGCTGGGGTCCAGGTCGTCGCAGACCGCGACGATGCCGTGCGGCTCCTGGTCCGAGAGCTTCTCCAGGCGCTCCAGCGTCCGCGGGTCGATCCCGCGGACGAAGTTCATGATCGCGTGATTCGGTCCGGCATGGACCAGGGGTACCCGGGCCTTGGGCCCGGCGACCGTGAAGGCCTGCTTGTCCACAATGCGGTAGCGCATGCTGCTGCTCCCTTCGATGGTGAGACGGAAGGCCATCCGGGACTGGGAGCTGAGCGCGGCGCCGGTACGGCGGGCCTCGCCGGGACCGATGCCGTGCATGGCACGGAACGCCCGCGCGAACGCCTCGCCGGAGCCGTAGCCGTAGCGCACGGCGATGTCCAGCAAGGTCTCGCGCCCCGCGAGCACTTCGGCGCCCGCGAGGGTGAGCCGGCGACGCCGTATGTACTGCGACAGCGGCATGCCCGCCAGTGCCGAGAACATGCGGCGCAGGTGGTACTCCGAGGTGGCCGCGATGCGTGCCAGCTCTTCCGCCTCGATCGCCTGGTCGAGATGGCGCTCGATGTGCTCCATGGCCTGGTTCAGCCGCTCCAGCATCCCTGGTGTCCTTCCTCTTTGCGATCACCACGCTAGGCAGCGCCCACCCTGGCGGACCCGACATCCTGTGCCCGATCGAGTCGGGTGCGGGCCGTGCCGCCGATCGGGTGGGACCCGTGCGTCGTCCGGCCGTGTCGGCGGGCCGTCCTGTGCGTCGGAGCTGTTGCGTCGGAGCCGGTCATGGTCGACACGGCAAGGAGATCACGGTGGACGCTCGGCTCGACTTCTTCGGCAACGCCCTCGCCGCCAAGTTCGGGCGGTACATCAACTCGGCGAACAAGGTCATCGCCGACTCGGCACTGCCGCACGCCACGCAGGAGCTGGTGAAGCTGCGGGCGAGCCAGATCAACGGGTGCGGCTTCTGTACCGACATGCACTACAAGGACGCCGTGCACGCCGGGGAGGACCCGGTGCGGCTCAATCTGGTCGCCGCCTGGCGTGAGGCCACGATGTTCACCGACGCCGAGCGGGCGGCCCTGGAGCTGGCGGAGCAGGGCACGCGCATCGCCGACGCGGCCGGCGGCGTCACGGACGAGGCCTGGGCCGAGGCCTCCAAGCACTACGACGAGGACCAGCTGGCCGCCCTGGTCTCCCTCGTCGCCCTGATCAACACCTACAACCGGATGAACGTGATGGTCCGGCAGCCGGCCGGCGGCTACCAGCCGGGCCAGTTCGGCTGATCCCCGGCGGAACCGCTGCGTCCCGACTCCCCTGCACCGCACACTTGACGAGGGTCCGTCGTGCCGATTCCCTCACCCCGTGGAGCAGCCGTGGAGTCTTCGGAAATACCGATCACGATCACCCCGCAGCAGGCCGCCCACGGGGTGATCCTGAGCGTGCCGCTGCCGACCGGCAACGCGCGGCTGCGGATTCCGCCCTCCCGGGACGGGGACCTCGTACGGGCCCGGGTCGGGCAGGGCGAGGTGCTCGTGCGGATCCGGGTCGCCGGTGCGCCGGCGCCCCAGGCGCCCCCGCCCGTGTCGAACGGGCGGGGATGCCTGGTGGCGCTGGGTGTCGCCATCGCCGTCGTGGTGGGCGTGGTGCTGCTGAACAGCGGGGGCGATGACGGCGACGGCGCGGCCTCGCCCGCGCCCGTCCCGTCGTACGGCTCCCCCACCAGGTCGCCGGTCCCCGTCCCGCCGCCCGTGAGCCGGGAGACCGCGGCCCCGGCCCTTCCCTCCGAGGAGCCGGCGCCCAGTCCGTTCGACCAGGGGACCTGCCTCAACGGGCAGCTCCCCGACTCGACGACCGCGCAGCGGGTCGACGGGGTGAAGGAGGTCTCCTGCTCCGCCTCCGACGCGCACTACAAGGTGATCGAGCGGATCCCGGTGACGTCCGACCTGAACCGCTGCAACGACAATCCGGACACCCAGTACGCGTTCTCGTACCGCTACAGCCGGGGCGGCATCACCATCAACGAGTACGTCTACTGCCTCGTCGGCCTCGGCTCGTACGCCCGCGACTGACCGAGCCCCCCTCCCGCCGCCCCCGCCAGGATCCGCGCCAGTTCCGCCGGCTGCGAGAACATCGGCCAGTGGCCGGTGTCCATGCGGACCAGGGTCCAGCCCTCGCTCTCGAGCAGCTCGGAGATCACCGGGCCGGGGTCCTCGCCGTCCAGCAGGCACTTCACGTACAGCGCGGGGAGCTCGGAGAGCGGGGCCTTCAGCTCCGCCGGTTCCGTCAGGGTTGCGCCCGGGTGGGGGGTCGCGCCCGTGACGATGCGGGTGATCTGCTCCTCGTCCAGGCCCTGCCCCTCGAAGTCGGCGGCGGTCAGCGGCGGCCAGAAGCCGCCGTGGGCGGCGATCTCGGCCTCCACCGGCCAGCTGTCGGAGAACGACCGTCCGTCCACGGGGACGTTGGCGTCCACGAACACCACCCGCGTCAGCCGGTCGCCGATCCGCTCGGCCGCCTGGCCGACCGGGATGCCCGAGTAGCTGTGTCCGACGAGCACCACGTCACGCAGGTCGAGGCGCTCGACCTCGGCCACGATGTCCCGGACGTGCGTCTGCTGTCCGGCCGGTACGCCGCTGCGCTCGGCCAGGCCGGACAGGGTCAGGGGGTGGACGTCGTGCCCCGCCGCGCGCAGCGGCGCGGCCACCTCCTCCCACGCCCAGGAGCCGAGCCATGCGCCTGCCACCAGCACGAAGTTCGCCATGGCGGCACCGTAGCCCGCCCCACTGACAACGCCCCCGGTCCAGGCCGTGTCTTTTGGATCAGGCCGGGCTAGTCCCCGTACAACGCGCCGATCTCCGCCGCGTAGCGCTGCGCCACCGCCGTGCGGCGCAGCTTCAGGGTCGGGGTCAAGGTGCCCGCCTCGACCGTGAAGTCCTCGGGCAGGACGTGGAAGGCGCGGATGCGCGCCGGGCGGGAGACCGTGGCGTTGGCCGCCGCGACCGCCTCCTCGACCAGGGCGCGGACCGCGGGGTGGGCGGCCGCCGCCGGCAGGGCCGGATCGAGGCCCTCGCGCCGCGCCCAGGCCGCGATCTCCTCCGCGTCCAGGGTGATCAGGGCGACCGGGTGGGGCCGGCGGTCACCGATCAGGACCGCCCGCGAGACGTACCGGGAGCGCTGGACGGCGAATTCGACCTCCGTCGGCGTGATGTTCTTGCCCGCCGAAGTGATGATCAGCTCCTTCTTGCGCCCGGTGATCGACAGGAATCCGTCGTCGTCCAGCTCCCCCAGGTCCCCGGTGCGCAGCCAGCCCTGCGCGTCCAGCACCTGCGCCGTGGCGGCCGGGTTCGCGTGGTAGCCGGGGAAGACCATCGGCCCGCGGACCAGGATCTCGCCGTCCTCGGCGATGCGGACCTCGCAGCCCGCGATGGGCTTGCCGACCGTGCCGTGGCGGGTGGCTTCCGCGTGGTTCATGCTGATCAGCCCGGCGGTCTCGGTCATGCCGTAGCCCTCGTAGACGGTGATCCCGCAGGCCCGCAGGAAGTCCATGGTCGCCGGGGCGATCGGCGCCGCGCCGGTCACCGCCTGGTTCAGCCGGCCCCCGAAGGCGCCCCTGACCAGCGAGTACAGGTTCTTCTCCGCCTCCTCCCAGGCCGGCCGGTCGGAGTCGGGCAGCCGCCCTTCCGACGCGAGCACCCCGATCCGCACCGCCTCCCGGAAGCGCTGCGCGCCGCCCTCCTGGGATTCGGCCATCGACAGCACCACCGAGTGCACCTTCTCGAACAGCCGGGGTACGGACGGGAGATGGGTGGGCCGCGCCTCGGCCAGCTCGGACAGCACGTCCTCGATCCGGCCGCCGAAGTAGCACAGCTCCCCGCCCTCCAGCAGGGTCGTGAACTGGATCAGCTGGGCCAGAACGTGCGCCAACGGCAGGTACAGGTACGTGGAGTCGCCCGGTCCCCCGTGGATCAGCGGGCGCGTCGCGTCCTGGATGGCGCCCATGTTGCCGTGCGTGAGGCGGCAGCCCTTCGGCAGGCCCGTGGTCCCCGAGGTGTAGATGATCGACGCGTCGTCGGCCGGGGTCACCCGCCGGGCCCGCTCCAGGAGTTCCGGCTCCGGGGCCGCTTCGAGGCCCGGCAGCGCGTCCATCCGTACGACCGCGCGCAGCGCCGGCAGCTTCGCCCGCAGCGCCTCGACGCGCTCCGCCTGCGCCGCGTCGTCGCAGACGACGGCCACCGCCTCCGCGTCGGCGAGGACCCAGGCCAGCTCCTCCTCCCCGGCCGTCGGGTAGACCGGTACGAGGACGGCGCCCGCCGCCAGGACCCCGAAGTGGGTGTACGTCCACGCCGGCCGGGTCTCGGCCAGGACCGCCACCCGCTCGCCGGGCCCGACCCCCAGCCCGATCAGCGCCCGGCCGGTCCGCCGTACGCGCTCGCGCAGTTCGGCGTAGGTGACGGTGGCCCACCCGCCGTCCGGGGCGCGGTGGCGCAGCGCGCTCTCGCCGCCGTACCGCTCCCCCGTCCACTCCGTGAACACCGCCAGCGTCTCCGGTCGCACAGCGTCCATCGCGTTCGCCTCCCTGGGGTACGTACGACACGACGTGCGTCGGACCGACGCTAGAGCGCCAACTCCTGCGCGCGACATGACCGGAAGCGTCACGCCCCCTGACCGCAGCGCTCATCCGGGCTACCGTCGGAGCCATGGGGAGGCGGACGATCACCGTGCACCACGTGCGTGCCCTGCTCGCGGGGGCGGCGCGCGGCGGCATCGACACGGTGCCGCTGCTCCAGGAGGCGCAGATCCCGCCGCTGCTGCTCGGCGACGACCGGGCGCGGATCACGCCGGCGCAGTTCGCCCGGCTGTTCCGGGCGCTGTACCGGACCACGCAGGACGAGTTCCTCGGCCTGTCGGCGGCGCCGAGCCGCCCCGGCACCTTCGCGATGATGTGCCACGCCTCGCTGGGCTGCCGCGACCTCGGTGCGGCGGTGGAGCGCGCCGCGACCTTCTACGGCCTGTTCCCGGGCGGCCCGGAGCTCGCGCTGGACGTGACGGGCGCCGAGGCGCGTTTCACCGTCCGCAACGACTTCGCCCGGGACGAGGAGCGGTTCCTGACCGAGTGCGTGCTCGCCATCTGGCACCGGCTGAGCAGCTGGCTGATCGGGCGGCGCATCCCGCTCGCGTACGCGTCGTTCGCCTATCCCGCGCCGCCGCACGTGGCGGAGTACGAGATCCTGTTCGACTGCCCGGTCCGCTTCGGGGCGGACGGTACGGGGGCCGCGTTCGAGGCCCACTGGCTGGCCGCGCCGCTCGTACGGGACGAGGCGGAGCTGGACGCGATGCTGCGGCGGGCCCCCTTCGACCTGCTGTCGCGGCCGGAGTACGGGACGACGGTCGCGGAGCAGGTCCGCCGGGCCCTGGCGGGGCAGCTGCGGACCTGCCCGCGGCTGCCGGAGCTGGGGGAGGTGGCGGCGCGGCTGGCGGTGTCGCCGGCGACGCTGCGGCGGCGGCTTCAGCAGGAGGGCACGTCGTTCCAGCAGCTGAAGGACCACGTACGGCGGGACGCGGCGATCGCGGGGCTGGCGGAGAGCGGCGAGCCGATAGCGGAACTGGCGGCCCGCCTCGGCTTCTCGCAGGACACGGCCTTCCACCGCGCGTTCCGCCGCTGGACGGGCACGACCCCGGGGGCGTACAGGATCGCGTCGGGCGCCCCTTGACCACCCCCTAGGGGGTGTCCGCAAAGTAGCGCCGTGCGCCCGAAGGGCGGTCTCGCGGCGTTCGGTGCGTGCTCTCGGTGTGCCGGGCGGAAGCCCGTGTACTGGACGTACTCGGGATTTCGCCCGGTGCGCCGAGAGCGCGTGCCGGGCGCCGCGGGGCAGGCGGGACTTTGCGGACACCCCCTAGGGGATGTTGACGGTCGTCTCGCAGCGGACGGCCACGTCGGCGGTGCCGCCCTGGCCGTCGCAGAAGTCGGTGTTCGCCCCGCCGTCGAGGAGGTCGTCGGCCGGGCCGGCGAAGATCGAGTCGTCGCCGGCCTGGCCGCGGAGCTGGTCCCGGCCGCCGGCGGTGCCGGCGGTCGCGTCCCCGTCGAAGTTGGAGTTGTCCCCGAAGACGGCGTCGTCGCCGCTCCCGGCGTCGATCGTGTCGTTGCCTGCCGTGGTGACGGACGCGTCGCCGACCGAGCTGTCGCCGATGAGGATCTCGGCCGCGGCGCCGCCGACGATCCGGTCGTTGCCGGCGCCCCTGGCCTGGCCGCCGGCCGGGTCGCCGATGTTGTGGTCGCCCACGGCGAAGATGCCGCCGTCCGCTCCCAGGTCCAGCAGGTCGTTGCCGCCGCTGCCGACGGCCGCCGTGATGCCCTCGCTGTCGCCGATGATGTTGTCGCCCGTTCCGGCGCCGCCGCGCAGGACGTCGCTCCCGGCGCCGGTGCCCGTCCCCTGGAAGGGGGCCGCGGAGTCGCCGACCAGGCCGTCGTCGCCGGCGCCGCCGTCCAGGAGGTCGTTGCCGCCGCCCGTGGCGTCGCCGCCGAGGGCCACGCTGTCGCCGGTGATGTGCTCGTCGTCGCCGTCGCCGCCGAACATGCGGTCGTTGCCGCCGCCGGCGGCGGTCCCGCCGTCGGCGCTCTCGGAGTCGCCGACCATGGCGTCGATGCCCGGGCCGCCGTCGAGGAGGTCGTGGCCGCCGCCGGTGGCGTTGCCGGAGGCGGTGAACGAATCACCGACCATGTCGTCGTCGCCGTCGCCCCCGCGCAGTTCGTCGTTTCCGCCGCCGGTGGCGTTGCCGGAGGCGACGGCCGCGTCGCCGCGCAGGACGTCGTCGCCGGAGCCGCCGTCGAGCCGGTCGTTCCCGGCCCCGCCGACGAGCTGGTCGTTGCCGCCGAGCCCGCACAGGAGGTCGTTGCCCCCGAGCCCGTCGACGGTGTCGGCCCCCGCGGAGCCGACGATCACGTCGTTGCCGGGCGTGCCGGTGATCGTGCCGCTGCCGGTGATGGTGGCCGGGACACCGAAGCAGGTCACGGGGGCGGCGGCGGCCCCGGCGGCCGGCATGCCGAGGGCGAACAGCGCGGCGGTGACGACACCGGCCGTGACGATGGGGCGAGCCATGGGAGTCCTCCGACGATGGTCAGCAGCGGCATCGCAGCACCTGTCCCACCCGCTCCCACCCCGCAAGCGGGAGCTGCTCCTGCTGCCGCGTCTTGTCCCTCGTACGGGTGGCGGGCGGCGGGTGGGGTGTGAGGGCGGGTCAGGAAAGGTGAGCTGCGCGGTCAGCGACGTTCCGACCGGTCGGTCACTACGTTCTCCTCACCCACCCCCCGCACGGAACGAACCGTTGGGAGAGCCGCCCATGCGTTTGCGAACCCCCGCAGCCGTGGCCGCGATCGTGGCCTCGCTGGCCGTGTCGGTCGCGAGCCCCGCCGCCGCGTCCACCTCCGCCTCCGCCGCCGCACCCGAGACCGGCCGGGCCGGCGACATCGTCTCTGTCGCGCCGTCCGCCTTCCACCCGCTGCCCGGGCAGCCGACCGGCACCAAGGCGTGGAAGATCCACTACCGGTCCACCACGGCCGACGGCGCCCCGAACACCGTCTCCGGCACCGTGATCGTCCCCCAGGACGGCCGGACCGGCCCGCGACCGCTCGTCACCTACGCCGTCGGCACCGTCGGCATGGGCGACTCCTGCGCGCCGAGCAACAACCTCCCGTACGGCACCGCCATGGAGGCCAACCTCATCCAGCAGCTCACCCTGCGCGGCTGGGCCGTGGTCGTCACCGACTACGAGGGGCTCGGCACTCCGGGGGTGCACACCTACACCGTGGGCCCGTCGGCCGGCCGGGCCGTGCTCGACGCCGCCCGCGCGGCCACCCGGCTCCCCGAGGCGGGGCTGCCGGCGGACACCCCGGTCGGGATCATGGGCTACTCCCAGGGCGGCCAGGCCGGCAGCTGGGCCGCCGAGCTGCAGGGTTCGTACGCCCCCGAGCTGAAGGTGAAGGGCACGGCGACGGGCGGGGTCCCGGCGGACCTGCTGAAGGTGGCCGACTTCAACAACGGCTCGTACGGCTCCGGGCTCATCTTCATGGCGGCGGCCGGCCAGGACGCGGCCTTCCCCGAGCTGCGCCTCGACTCGTACCTCAACCCGGCGGGCAAGGCCCTGGTGGCGGGGATGAAGGACGGCTGCGTCGCCATCGACGCCATCGCCGGATCCTTCAAGCGGATCTCCGACCTCACCACCCGCAACCCCCTCGAACAGCCGGACTGGCAGGCCCGGTTGAACCAGAGCAGGCTCGGGCGGACGGCCCCGGCCGCGCCGGTGTACCAGTACCACGCGCTCGGCGACGAGCTGATCCCGTACGCGGTCGGGCGGCAGCTGCGCTCGGAGTGGTGCGCGAAGGGCGCGGACGTGCAGTGGCAGACGATCTGGGTCGGTGAGCACGTCAGCGGCGTGATCACCCACTCGCCGGCGGCGGCGAACTGGCTCGCCGACCGCTTCGCGGACCGCCCGACGCACGGCGACTGCTGAGGCGGTCCGGCCGCCGGCGCCGTCCGGTCGACACGTCCGTCCGGGGGGAGGAGCATCGGAACAGGGGCCCGGCGAAAGGAAGAAGGATGAACCGGCACGGCCGTTTCGCAGCCCTCCTCCCGCTCCTCCCGCTCCTCCCCGCCCTGCTCGCCTCCCCGGTCGGCCTCGCCGCGCCGGCGGTGGCGGCCCCGGGCACCGCTCCGGCTCCGGCCATGGCCGCGGCCGCGGGGCCGAGCTGTGAGCTGGTTCCGGGGCAGGACGACCCGGCGGGGAAGCCCACGTACAGGCTGGTGCTGTCGGGGTTCACGCCCGAGAAGGACGTGCAGGCCGCCTCCGCGGACAAGAAGTACAACCCGAGCGGTACGACCTCGAAGAGCGGGTCCATCACCTTCGAGGGCGTGCCGTACGGCAGCTACCGGGCGGCCGAGGGCGGCGGGAAGGCGATCAAGTGCGCCAAGGTGCCCGCCGCCGGGCGGCAGGGCAGGGAGCCCGCCGTGACGAGCCTGAGCGTCGGCACCAAGGTCGAGATCTCCAAGGACCTGGTCACCACCGCAGGCTTCGACCCCATGGTGACGATGAGGGTCTCGGGGCCGGGAACGGTCCGGTACGAGTACCGGATGACCAGGGAATCGCGCGACGTCCAGAGCGGTACGGACACGTTCGTCTTCACCAAGGCGGGTGAGAGGCAGCGGAGTTCCACCGGCTTCGCGACCGCCTGCCCGGCCCCCGGTGCCGTGGTGTCGGTGACCACGACGGTGGAGATCCTGACCGGCCCCTCGAAGGGCAGGACGGCCCAGGACACGGCCCGGGCCACGTGCCCGGCCACCTGAGCGACCGGCGCTCTAGCGGCCGGCGGACTCGGCGTTTCGGACGATGCGGGCGAGCAGGTCCCGTACGGCGGCCGTCTCGGACTCGGAGAGGCCCTCGGCCAGCCGGGCGTCGAGCTTCGCGACGAGCGCGTCGGCGGCGGCGAACACCTCCGCGCCGCGCTCGGTCATCCGGATCTCGATGAGCGTGCCGTGGACCGGGTGCGGGGTGCGCGCGACGAGGCCGCGGGTCTCCAGCCGGCCGAGCAGGCTGTTCATCGTCTGCGGAGTCACCGAGAGCTTGCGCGCGAGCTCGGCGGCATTGATCCCGGGGTTGTCGCTGAGCACGGCCAGCGCGGCCTGCTGAGCAGCGGTGATCCCGGCCTCGCGCACCGCGGCCTCCTTGGCGGCCTGCGTGATGCGTTCGGCCTGCTTGATGTGGATCAGCAGCCGCTCGGAGTAGTGCATGGGGCGAGTGTAAGAGCGGGTGCCGGTCGGGTGCCAGTAACCAGCAATCAATCAGCAAGCTTGCAGATAGCTATAAGCATGCTGTTAGCTAGAAGCACACGAACTCCTGCACGTCTCATCAAGGGGATACCGCCATGACCGCTGTCCGCACCCGTCCGGCCCTCGGCAACGACCTCGCGCGCGCCATCGTCGACGCCGCCCTGGCCGCCGCCCGGCAGACCGACCTCCGCTTCGCCGTCGCCGTGGTCGACGAGTCCGGCCACCTCAGCGCCTTCGCGCGGATGGACGGCTCGGGCCTGATGACCATCCAGATCGCCCAGGACAAGGCCTACACGGCCGCCGCCTTCGGCCTGAGCACCACCGACTGGCACGAGTTCGTCGAGAACGACCCGCAGCTCGCGCCCGGCGCCCGGACCGGCATCGACCGCCTGGTCACCTTCGGCGGCGGCCTGCCCATCGTCGTGGACGGCCACCTCGTGGGCGGAATCGGCGTCTCGGGCGGCCACTGGTCGGACGACGTCAAGATCGCCGAGGCGGGCCTCGCCGCCATCCCCGCGTAGGGACCACGCTTGACTCTCGGGTCACCCGAGACAGCACAGTCTTCCTCGTGGACATGACGAACCTGCTGCCGATCGGGCAGTTCGCGCAGGCCAGCGGCCTCACGGTCACCGCCCTGCGGCACTACGACGCCAGTGGCGTGCTGCCGCCCGCCCGTGTCGACCCGGAGAGCGGCTACCGCTACTTCCGGCGCGACCAGGTCGGGACGGCCCGGCTGATCCGGGTCCTGCGGCAACTCGACATCCCGATCGAGCAGGTACGCGGCATGCTCGCGCACGCCGAGGCGGGGGCCGACCTGGCCCCCGCACTGGCCGCACACCTGAAGGCCGCGGAGGACCGCCTGACCGTCCAACGCGGCCTCGTCCACGACCTGTTGACCCGGCTGTCCGAAGGAGCAGAGATGAACCACCGCGTCACCATCCGCGAGGGCGGCGCCGAACGCGTCCTCATGCGCGGCGCCACCCTGAAGAACTCCGGCCTCGACGGGTTCCTCCGCACCGCCTTCCAGGAGATGTACGCCGTCGCGGGCCGCGGCCCGCTGACCTTCAACGGCCCGGCGTTCGTCCGTTACCACGGGGTGTGCGACGAGGAGAACGAGACGCTGGTCGAGGCCTGCCTCCCCTTCTGGACGGACGGCGCGCAGCCGACCGACCTGCCGGAGGGGATGTCCGTCCTCGACCTCCCGGAGAACACCTTCGCCTGCACGGAAGTGTCCGGTCCGGCGGCCGGGTTCCCCGCGATCCTCACCGCGTACGATGCCGTCGCCGACTGGATCGGCGCGCACGGCTTCGCCTTCGCCGGCCCGGTCCGCCTGGTCCACCACCGGTGGACGGGGACGCCGGACGACCCCGGCAACCGGTCCGAGATCGCCTGGCCGATCGAGGAGCCTGCCCACGGCACTCGGTAGGCCGGCCCGTCGGCCACGCCCGCCCCGCCGGTCCGCCGACCCGCCGGCCCGCCGGCCTGCCCGGCCCGCCGACCGTGCCCGGCCCGCCCGGCCCCGCCCCGCCCGTCACGCGCGGCGGTAGAGGGCCTCGACCTCCTGCTCGAAGTCGCGGGCGATCACGGCCCGCTTCAGCTTCAGGGACGGGGTCAGGTGGCCTCCCGCCTCCGTGAACTCCACCGGCAGCACCGCGAAGCGGCGTATCGACTCCGCCCGCGAGACCAGGCGGTTCGCCTCGTCCACCGCGCGCTGCAGGTCCGCCCGCAGGTCCTCGTCCCGTACGAGCTCGCGCAGCGGCACGCCCGTCTTCTTGTGCATCTGCCGCCAGTGCGCCAGCCCCTCCGGCTCCAGCGTGACCAGCGCGGTGATGTACGGGCGGTTGTCGCCGACCACCATGCACTGGCCGACCAGCGGGTGGGCCCGCAGCCAGTCCTCCAGCGGGGCCGGGGCCACGTTCTTGCCGCCGGAGGTGATGATCAGGTCCTTCTTCCGGCCGGTGATGGTCAGGTAGCCCTCGGCGTCCAGCTCCCCGATGTCCCCCGTCGCGAGCCAGCCTGCGACCCCCTCCCCCGAATTCCAGTACCCCGCGAACACGTGCCGCCCCCACAGCAGCACCTCCCCGTCCTCCGCGATCCGCACCGCCGTGCCCGGCAGCGGCCACCCCACCGTCCCGAGCCGCGGTTTCAGCGGCGGGGTCACCGTGCTGGCGCCGGTCGTCTCCGTGAGTCCGTACCCCTCGAAGACCTCGATCCCGGCCCCGGTGTAGAACGCCGCGAGCCGGCGGCCCAGCGGGGAGCCGCCGCTCAGGACGTACCGGACGCGCCCGCCCAGCGCCGCCCGGATCCGCCGGTACACGAGCGGGTCGTACAGCGCCCGTGCCGCCCGCAGGCCCGCCCCCGGGGTCCGGCCCTCGACGATCTCCCCGTACCGCTGCGCGATGCGCGCCGCGCGGTCGAAGGACGAGGCCCGTCCCATCCGTTCGGCGGTCGCGCGCGCGGTGTTGTAGACCTTCTCCAGTACGTACGGGATGGCCAGCAGGAACGTCGGGCGGAACCCGGCGAGGTCGGCGAGCAGCTCCTCGGTCTGGATGCTCGGCGCGTGCCCGAGCTTGACCCGCGCCCGCATGCACCCCACGGCCACCATCCGCCCGAAGACGTGGGAGAGCGGCAGGAAGAGCAGCGTCGAGGCCGCTTCCGTGGTCGCGGACTTGAAGACGGGGTGCAGGAGCTCGACCGCGTTGTCGGCCTCGGCGAAGAAGTTGGCGTGCGTGATCACGCAGCCCTTGGGCCGGCCGGTCGTACCGGACGTGTAGATGAGCGTGGCCACGGAGTCCGGCGTACGGACGGACCGGCGCGCGTGCACGACGGCGTCGGGCAGATCCTCGCCCGCCTTGACCAGCCGCGCGATCGCGCCCGTGTCGAACTCCCACAGGTGCGCCAGCCAGGGCAGGTTGGCCCGCTCGGCGCTGATGATGCGGGCCTGGGCGGTGTCCTCGACGGCGCAGGCCACGGCCCCGGAGTCCTGGATGATCCAGCGGGCCTGGAGTGCGGAGGACGTCGGGTAGATCGGTACGGTGACCAGCCCGGCGGCCCACCCCGCGAAGTCCAGCAGGGTCCATTCGTAGGTGGTCCGCGCCATGATCGCCAGCCGGTCCCCCTCGCGCAGCCCCTCCGCGATCAGACCCTTGGCGACGGCCGTCACCTCGGCCGCGAACTCGGCGGCGGTGACGTCGCGCCAGCTGCCGTCCCGCTCCTTGCGGGCGAGCACCACCTCGCCCGGGGCCTCCCGGGCGTTCTGGAAGGGGATGTCCCCGAGCGATCCGCTCCCCGGCGCCCCGACCAGCGCGGGCACCGCCGCCTCGCGCACCACGCCGTCGACGACGGTCAACACGGGCGGTACCGGCTGGGGTACGGCTTCCACGGCGGTCTCCTCGACTCGACTCCGGAGTTACCGCCGGTAATCTACGCACGGGTAACCCCGCTGACCAGCCCCCGCGCACCCCTTGGACGAACCCACCCGACTCCTCCACACCCCCCGCACCCCTCCCGCCCCACGCGCCGAAAACGCGTTGTGCCGCCGCCGCGCGACGGGCAGGGTTCCGGAGCATGGGACATCTCGAAGCCTCGCACCTGGAGTACTTCCTGCCCGATGGGCGGGTGCTGCTCGGCGATGCCTCGTTCAGAGTCGGTGAAGGTTCGGTGGCGGCCCTCGTCGGCGCCAACGGCGCGGGCAAGACGACGCTGCTGCGGCTGATCTCGGGCGAGCTCCAACCGCACGGCGGAACCATCACCTCCAGCGGCGGCGTCGGCGTCATGCACCAGTTCGTCGGCTCGGTACGGGACGACCGCACGGTCCGCGACCTGCTGGTATCGGTGTCGCAGCCGCGGATCCGGGCCGCCGCGGCGGCCGTGGACGCGGCCGAGCACCTGATCATGACGGTGGACGACGAGGCCGCGCAGCTGAAGTACGCGCAGGCGCTGAGCGATTGGGCCGAGGCGCGCGGGTACGAGGCCGAGACCGTCTGGGACATGTGCACGATGGCGGCCCTCGGCGTGCCGTACGACCGCGCGCAGTTCCGCGAGGTGCGCACACTGTCCGGCGGCGAGCAGAAGCGGCTCGTACTGGAGGCGCTGCTGCGCGGGCCGGACGAGGTCCTCCTGCTGGACGAACCGGACAACTACCTCGACGTGCCGGGAAAGCGGTGGCTGGAGGAGCGGCTGCGCGAGACCCGCAAGACGGTCCTGTTCATCTCCCACGACCGGGAGCTGCTGGCGCGGGCCGCGCAGCGGATCGTCGCCGTGGAGCCCGGCCCGGCCGGATCCGACGTGTGGGTGCACGGCGGCGGCTTCGCGACCTTCCCCGCGGCACGGGAGGAGCGGTTCGCGCGCTTCGACGAGCTGCGCCGGCGCTGGGACGAGAAGCGCGCGCAGCTGAAGCGGCTCGTGCAGGACATGCAGCAGTACGCGGCGCGCAGTGACGAGATGGCCTCGCGCTACCAGGCGGCCAAGACCCGGCTGCGCAAGTTCGAGGAGATCGGCCCGCCCCCGGAGCCGCCGCGCAAGCAGGACATCCGGATGCGGCTGCAGGGCGGCAGGACGGGCGTGCGGGCGGTGGTCTGCGAGGACCTGGAGCTCACGGGCCTGATGAAGCCCTTCTCCCTGGAGGTCTTCTACGGGGAGCGGGTCGCGGTCCTCGGCTCGAACGGCTCGGGCAAGTCCCACTTCCTCCGGCTGCTGGCGGGCGAGCCCGTCGCCCACAGCGGCACGTGGAAGCTGGGCGCGCGGGTCGTTCCCGGCCACTTCGCGCAGACGCACGCGCACCCCGAGCTCATGGGGCGCCCCCTGGTCGACATCCTGTGGACGGAGCACGCCAGGGACCGGGGCGGGGCGATGTCGGCGCTGCGGCGGTACGAGCTGGAACGCCAGGGGGACCAGCCCTTCGACAAGCTGTCGGGCGGCCAGCAGGCACGTTTCCAGATCCTGCTGCTGGAGCTGGCCGGCACCACCGCGCTGCTCCTCGACGAGCCGACGGACAACCTCGACCTGGAGTCCGCGGAGGCACTGCAGGAGGGGCTGGAGGCGTACGAGGGCACGGTGCTGGCGGTGACGCACGACCGCTGGTTCGCCCGCTCCTTCGACCGCTACCTGGTCTTCGGCTCGGACGGGGTCGTGCGGGAGACCGCGGAACCGGTCTGGGACGAACGCCGCGTCCAGCGGACCCGCTGACCGGACCCGCTGACCGGACCCGCTGACCGGACCCGCTGACCGGGCCGGCTGACCGGGCCGGCCCGGTCAGCCGGCCCGGCCGGGCTGTCGGCCGGCCGACCTGGTCGCCGTCGCGCCGGATGCGCGTACCGCACTCATACTGAGGAACGTGACGCGTACTCGAACGGCGTGCGTCTGCGCTGCCGCTCTGGTCGCCGCGATCCTGCCGCTCGGGCCGGGGAGCGCTCCGGCCGCGGCCGCCGCGGAGCCCGCGCGCACGTGTGTCGTTTCCCCCAAGCCCGAAGCCGCTTCGGGCCCGGCGGCCCGCGTCCTCGACATCGCGCGCACCGCACAGCGGGAGTTCGGGCTGAAGTCGGTCCTCCTCCGCGTGACCTCGGGCAAGACGGACGTCGTCACCGGAGCGCTCGGCACCTCGATGACCGGAGTCCCCGCCGACCCCGCCATGCACTTGCGCACCGGCTCGGTCGGCATC
This sequence comes from Streptomyces sp. NPDC001903, assembly GCF_042891345.1. Taxonomy (NCBI): domain Bacteria; kingdom Bacillati; phylum Actinomycetota; class Actinomycetes; order Kitasatosporales; family Streptomycetaceae; genus Streptomyces; species Streptomyces sp. NPDC001903. Next base: position 124,733 of record NZ_JBIASZ010000006.1, on the reverse strand, counting down.
GTCTACATGGCCACGGCCCTGCTCACCCTCGTCGACGAGGGCCAGGTCGGCCTCGACGACCCCATCTCGAAGTGGCTGCCGGACGTCCCCCACGCCGACGAGATCACCCTGCGCATGCTGGGCAGTTCCACCTCGGGCATCCACGACTACGTCACCGACCCGGTGTTCCTCAAGGAGATCGAGGCCAAGCCGTTCCGCGAGTGGACCCCCGCGCAAACCCTCGCCATCACCAGCCGCCACCCGCTCTGGTACGAGCCGGGCACGAGCTTCAGCTACTCCCACGAGAACTTCCAGCTGCTCGGCGCCGCCCTCGCGAAGATCACCGGAAAGCCGCTCGACCAGGTGCTCCAGGACCTCGTGATCGGCCCGCTCGGCCTGCGCGAGACGAGGAACTCCGCGACCCCCGAGATCCCGGTCCCGGCCCTGCACGCCTTCACCTCGGAGCGCGGTACGTACGAGGAGTCGAGCTACTGGAACCCCTCCTGGACCACCGCCCCGGGCGCGGTCCTCACCGGGGACATCTGCGACCTGGCCACCTCGGCCCGCGGCATCGGTACGGGAGCCCTGCTGTCGAAGGAGGCCTTCCGCACCCAGCTGAACCCCGGCACGGTCGGCCTGGGCACCCCGACCAAGCAGTGCCCGGCCCCGTACTGCCGCAAGAACACCGAGGCGCTCCACTTCGGCTTCGGCGTCCTGGTCCTGCACGACTGGATCGCGACGAATCCTTCCTTCTCCGGCTACGCGGCCGTCTCGGCGTACCTCCCGGCGCAGGACCTGTCCATCGCGGTATCCGTGACCAAGGGCCCCTCCTCCCCCGAGGGCAACTCCGCCTCCACGGTGGCCGAACGGATCGCGAAGGAGCTCGCGCCCGACCACCCGCTCACCCTCGGCCCCGGCTGAGACCGCCTCGGCGGAGGCGGCCGACCGGCCCCACCTCGTGGCCCGTGCAGGCGATCCCCCGGCCGTGGCTGCCGCCACTTCGCACCGACGCAGCATCACCTCTTCCTTGTGCCGCGTTCCCCGGCACCCAGCGCCGCCCAAGGAGAGGCCCATGTTCCGACTCTCACGCCTGGCCACCACCGCCACGGTCGTCGCCGCCGCCTTCACCCTGCTCGTCCCCGCCGCCGCGTCGGCCGGAGAGCCGACCCTGTCCGATCCGCGCGCCCTCGCGAACTTCAACTTCGACGCCGGTGAGACCCCGGAGAACATCGCCCTCGAACCGGACGGCTCCGCGAACGTGACCCTCGCCCACGCCCGGCAGGTCGTCCGCGTCGACGGACACGGGACCCACCGGCTCCTCTCGGTCCTGCCCTCCGTACCGGACCCGAACACCCCGGGCATCGGCGCGGCCGTGGTGACGGGGATCGTGCGCGCCAAGGACGGCACCCTCTACGTCAACTACGCCACCGGAACGAGCGAGACCGGCATCTGGCGCATCGGACCCCACGGCGGCACGGCCGTCCAGATCGCGCAGCTCCCGGCCGACTCGCTCCCCAACGGCCTCGCCCTCGACGAGAAGCGCGGCGTGTTCTACGTGGCCGACTCGGCACGCGGACTCGTCTGGCGCGTCCCCTTGAAGGGCGGCACGGCCACGATCTGGGCCGCGGGGTCCGTGCTCCAGCCGCTCGGCGAGAGCGTGGGCTACGAGGCAGGCGCCAACGGCATCAAGCTCCACGGCGACGCCGTGTGGGTGTCCAACACCGACCGCTGGACGCTGCTGCGCATCCCCGTCCGCCGCGACGGCACCGCCGGCTCGATCGAGACCAGGGCGACCGGACTCGACGGGATCGACGACTTCGCCTTCACCGGGAAGGACGACACGGTCCTCGCCGCACTGATCACGGACAGCACGATCGCCCACATTCGCCCGGACGGCACCCACGACACCGCCCTCACCGCACCGGACGGACTCTCCAACCCCACCGCCGTGGCCCTGCACGACAAGACCGTCTACGTCACGAACGCCTCCTACTTCGCCGTCCCGCCGAACCCCACCGTCCTGACGGCACACCTCACCCACGACGAGGACCCGGACACGTCCGGCGGATCAGGGAACCGGTCGTGACCGCCGTACGGAGGTGAGCGGGCGGGGCGGGTTCGGAGTCGCCGCGAGCGCCGGATCGGCCGGAGGCGTCGAACACGACCAGGGCCATGGCCGCCTCGATGCCGTGCTCGCCGAAGCGGGCCAACTCCTTGTCCAGGGAGGCGCGAAGGGCCTCCGCGTCCACACCACCTAGGCCGCCACGCCCGCGAGGGGAGGGAGCGGGCAGTCGCGGCAGCGGCCGGGGTGGGGGGAGCGGAAGGCTCGGTCGCAGCCGTCGCAGGTCTGGAAGGGGTCCGGGCGGTTGATCGGCCTCGGGGCCGGGGGCTGTGGCAGGCGGGGTGGGAGGAGCGCCTTCAGGCGGTACGCGAGTACGGAGGCGGGGCTGCGCAGGGGTTCCGGGAGGTTCGTGGTCAGGGCCAGTGCGACCGCCTCGGGGTCCGCGCCCCGGTCCAGCCAGGCCGATACGGCGGGTGCGAGGCGCTGTACGTCGCGTTCGGCCAGGAGGAGGCGGGGGTCGCGGCGGCGCAGGCCGGCGAGCAGATCGGTCGCGCCGGGGTGTACGGGGCGCGGCGCGGGATCGGGTGCCGGCGACGGCGCGGGGTCGGCGCTCCCCTGCGGCTCGGGCTGCGGGTCCGGGGCCGGCACGGGCTCGCGGTCCGGTACGGGCTCTCGGTCCGGGGGCGGAGGCTCGTCCGGGCCGCTCAGCGGCTTGTTGTACGAGTACGTCCGGGTCACCACCCGCCCGGTCTCCAGCCGCTCGCGCCGCCGCTCCAGGTAGCCGTGGCGTTCCAGCTCGCGGAGGGCGGCGCTCATGCGCATCTCGCCCTCCGGGAAGCGGGCGACCAGGGCCCTGATGCCGACCGGGGCGCCGGCCGGGAGCGACTGGATGTACGCCGCCACCCCGATCGCCGTCGCCGACAGCTCGCGGTGCTGGAGGAGGTGGTTGCCGACCACGGTGAAGCGACCCGCGTGCGGCGTGTTGACGTGGATGACACCGGATCGGGGGGTCCCCGGGTGAAGTTCCGGCGAGGTGCGCGTGGGCGCGCTAGGGTGCTCAAGAGCCATTGGGAAGCCGCTTACTTCCTGGTTGGTCAGGCCCTCGGCCGGGATGCCAGTCCCGTCGGGGGCCGTCTCATGTCTGCGGTTGTCGGGGCGAGCATATGCCCGTCAACCGACCCTAAATCCAGCTCAGTTGGCACGGTTCACCCGACCGAGCGACGCGGGCGGGTGGGGTTGGGTCGGTTGGTTCTTTCCCCCGGTTCTTTGGCTCTTTATGCGTCTAAGCACGCCGGATCGCGGCGAATCGCGACGCGGCATCGAGCGGGACCTCCGCCCACACCACCTTCGACGGGACCGGCCCTTCCCTTACGCCCCAACGCGCCGCCAGCGCTTCGACGAGGACCAGGCCCCGCCCCGTGTCGCGGATCTCCGGGATGCGGTCGCCCCGGGTGTCCGTCACCTCGATCAGCAGCACCTCGGGGGTGACGGTGAGGGTGAGTTTGAAGTCCCTTCCGGGGACGCGCCCGTGGGTGATCGCGTTGGCGGAGAGCTCGGCGATGATCTGACCCGGACCCTCCAAAGGAAGCCCCCAGGCGCGGAGTTGTTCGATGGCGAGCATGCGTCCGAGCCGTGCACCGCGCGGGGTCGCGGACAGCTGGACGTGGAAGTCGACGAGTTGAGGAATCACGTCACTCAGCGTGGCCGCGCGTGCGTACCGTGGGAAGCGACATCGCTTGTACGTCCCGCGTTTGTCCGGCGCTTGTCCAGTGCTGTCATGGCTGTCCGGACCGGGGTGGCGGGTACGGGGCGCTGAGGACATCGGCTCGTCGGAGGTGGGCGCGCATGGGCGTGGACAGCAGTGACGGTACGGAAGAACCCGGCTGGGACGTCGACCCGGAGGACGAACAGGGCGTGGCGGTGGTGGCCGCGCTGGGCCGCCAGCTCAAGGTCTGGCGGGAGGAGGCCGGAATGCGGGCCGCCGAGTTCGGAGCGGCCATCCGGTACGGCGAGGACCAGGTCCGCAAGGTCGAGGCCGGAAAGCGGATCCCGCGCCCCGAGTACCTCGACAGGGCCGATGAGGTCCTGCGGGCCGGAGGCAAGATCGCCGCCATGAAGGTCGATCTGGAGCAGGTCCGCTACCCGAAGAGGATTCGCGACCTGAAGCAGCGAGAGGCCAAGGCCGTCGAGATCGCCACCTACAACAACCACAACATCCATGGCCTGTTGCAGACCGAGGACTACGCCCGGGCGCTCTTCGAGATGGCTCAGCCCCCACAGACGCCAGAGCAGGTGGAGAGTGGAGTAGCCGCACGGCTGGCCCGACAGTCGATCTTCGAGCGGTCGCCTGGGCCCGCCCTCAGTTTCGTCCAGGAAGAGGTGACCCTGCGACGCACCATCGGGGGCACAATGGTTTTGCGCGGCCAACTCGAACGGCTGTTGGAGTTGGCCGGCTTGCGGAACGTCACGATCCAGGTGATGCCGACCATCTGCGAGGACCACGCTGGAATGGGAGGCCGCATCCAGGTGCTGAAGTTCGGCGACGGAACGGCAGTGGGGCGCTCCGAGGGAATCTTCAACGGCCGTCCGGTCTCTGAACACAAGCAGTTGCAGATCCTTGATCTGCGCTATGGCATGATCCGGGCCCAGGCTCTCTCGCCCCGGGAGTCACGAGCCTTCATCGAGAAACTGCTGGGAGAGACGTGATCCACATGGCCGAGCTGGAGTGGTTCAAGAGCAGCTACAGCGACAGCAGTGACATCAACGACTGCGTCGAGGTGGCCAACACCCCCGACGCCGTCCTCGTGCGGGACTCCAAGGACGTCCAGCGTGCCCACCTGACGGTCGGGCCCGACGCGTGGGCCGGGTTCGTCGCCCACGCGTCCGGTGTCTGACGGCGGACTTCAGGCGCGGGTGCAGACGTGCACCGATTCGCTGTGCCCGCCCTCGCTGTGGACGATCCGTACGACGTTGTTCTTGTAGGTCACCTTCAGCACCTGTCCGTCGCTGGTGTCCTTGTGGCCCGGGGGCTTCCAGGGGAACGTGAACGAGGCGTTCTCGGCGACCTCCTTGGGGACGGTGAGGGCTTCGCCTCCGGTCAGCCGGCTCGCGCCCTTCGGGGCCTCGTACACGTCGAGGACCAGGTGGCCGCCGCGCAGCAGCCAGCCTCCGTTCCAGGTGACCGGGGCGGGGCCGCTGGTCCAGGTGATGGTCCAGCCGGAGTTTCCGCCGCCGTCCGCGTTGACGGTGGCCTTCCCCTTCACGGTCTCGCCGTTCGGCGTGGTCGACTCCAGGTTCCAGTCGCCCTTGATGAACGCGTCGAAGGCCCGGGCGACGACGCCCGAGGAGGCCGCCGACGGGGTCGGCGAGGTCGCGCCTGCGGCCGTCCCGGCCGCGGCCGTCGGGCTCCCGGCCGTCGGAGTCCCGCCCGGCCCGGCCGCGGCCGGGCTCCTGTCCTGGGCCTTGCCCCCGCACGCCGCGACCAGTGAGGCCCCGACGCCGATCGCCAGGTAGCGCAGCACGTTGCGCCGCCCGATCATCTGCCCCGCCGCGCATCTCCCGTACCGTCACCATGCCCCCGTACAAGGTCGGTTGCTCAACAGCGGCCGACTATAACCGCAGGCCTGGAACCGTATGATCCTCTTCCACGTCTCTCATGAACATGATCAGCCAATTCTGGTCATGTCCGGTTATCAACTACCCAGGGGACACATGTCGTTCGACGCGGAATGGGCCCAGCACAAGGCCGCCGCCCTCGCGCAGCAGCCGTCGCCCGCCATGCGCCTCAACCACGTACCCGCAGAGGCGGGGAGCCCCGCCGGCAGCCTCGTCGCCGGGGCGCAGTCCATCAACGGCAACGCCAACCTGCTGATCGAGATCGCGGCGCTCCTCCACGAGGGGCGGCCCGACGGGGACGCGAGCACCATGGCGCGCGCCCCGCGCGCCCACGCCGACGTCTCGGCGGAGGCCCTGCGCTTCGCCCGCTTCGCAGACGACCAGTTCAAGGACACGATCAACCTGTTCGCCGCCCTGGCCACCAAGCTCAAGACCACCGGGACCAGCTTCGCGCAGGTGGACGACGGCACCGCCCGCAGCTTCCTCGACGGCATCCTCGACGGGGGCCAGTACGTGAAGCCGGAGTCGAAGTGAGTCTGAGCCACCGCAAGGACGTCCAGTTCCTGGAGGAGTGCAACCCGGCGCTGGTGGAGCGCAACGCCGCCGAGTTCAAGCGGCTGCGCGATCTGCTGGTGCAGGTCGAGGAGCCCGCGCGGCGCGCCGAGACCGGTACGCAGTGGCAGAGCGACGGCAGCCACACGTACACCTCGCGGCTCTCGGAGGCGCGCCAGCTCGTCCTGCACATGGCCGAGGGGTACGACAAGGCGGCGAGCGCGCTGCACGCGTACGCGGCGGCCCTGACGACCGCCAAGTCGCACTACGGGAACGGCAAGCGCTCGGAGCGGGCGCTCGCGGCGCTGATCGGTACGAAGGGCACCGCGATCACGCGCACGGCGCAGGAGGCGGAGCCGATGTGCCAGTGGGAGGACATGCGGGCCACCACCGGGGTCATGGACTTCTTCGCCGAGCTGACGATGGACGTGGACGACATCCGGGAGGAGGCGGACCGGCTGCACGACGACGCGGGCGGCAGTTTCCACCTGGCCAAGACGGCCGAGGCGGAGGCGCGCGGCGTGTGCGTGCACGCGCTGAAGCAGGCGTACGAGCTGCTGCCGGAGTTCAAGGTCAAGGGCGGCGGCGCGGGCGGGGTCGACGTGTACGCGGCGATGGCCGACATCCGGCGCGAGGCGGCGGAGGCCCGTGCGAACCCCCTGACGCACCTGCCGGGCAGCGGCCCGAAGAAGGACATGACGGGGCCGGTGGGGAGCGAGCCGGTCTCCCCCGAGCTGCGCGACATCCGGATGCGGGTGGCGGGGCTGCCGGAGGCGGACGACAACTACTGGGACCCGCCGCAGTCGGACGAGGGGCGGGCGGAGTGGATCCGCAACAACAAGGAGATCCTGCGGGCGGCGGCGCAGCGGGCGGGGCTGCCGGAGGAGATGGTGGCCGGCATCGCGTGGAAGGAGGTCGGCGGCCAACCGGGCATCTTCGACGACGGCGTGGACTTCTTCCGGCAGGCCGCCGACGCCCCGTGGGGGCTGAGCCCCGTCACGGCGGAGAACCTGCCGGACCGGGCGGGCGGCAAGCCGGACGAGACCTCCTTCGGCCCGATCGCGGTGCAGCTGCGTCGCGGGGCGGAGGTGCTGGGCTACGACCCGGAGCACCTCACCGACCAGCAGCGCAACGTGGTGAAGTCCGCGCTCCAAGACCCGAAGCAGAACGCGTTCATCGCTGCGGGGTTCCTGGCGCAGATCAAGGAGGAGACGGGGTACGCGAACGTACCGGCGGACCAGCTGACCGAGGCGCAGATGCAGGAGATCGCCGCCCGGTACAACGGCGGCCCGTACTGGGAGTCGAAGAAGGCCCAGGACTACGGCGATGATTTCCGGAACAACCTCGGCAACGTGAAGAAGGCGATGCAATGACGTACGGGCGCGAGAGCATCGACCTGCCCGAGGACCGGGGCTGCCTCCAGTGGGTCCTGGGCGTACCGCTCGGGCTGATCCACCTCCTGAACGCCATCGCCGTGTTCGCAGCTCTGTACGCGGGCCCGCAGGGCGAGTGGGACGACCAGGGCTATGCGGGTGTCGGAGCGATGTGCCTGATCGCGATGTCCCTGAGCGTGCTGGGCCTGCTCATCACCGTCATCCCGGCCGTCCGCCGCACGATGGGCCCCTGGTGGCTGGCCCCGCCGCTGATCCTCGGCCTCACGGCCTTCATCCGCGCCGAGACCCTGGGCTGAACGCACCGCAGCCCCCGCCCGGACGGGGGCGGGGGCTGCGGGGGCCGGGCCTGTCAGGCGGCCACGGGAACCGGGGTGCGCTCGTCCAGCGGGGAGGACGAGGCGCTCTCGTAGGCCTTCTTGTCCAGGATTCCCTCGCGGGCCGCGACCACGACCGGGACCAGCGCCTGGCCGGCGACGTTGGTGGCGGTGCGCATCATGTCGAGGATCGGGTCGATCGCCATCAGCAGGCCGACGCCCTCCAGGGGCAGGCCCAGGGTGGAGAGGGTCAGGGTCAGCATGACCGTGGCGCCCGTCAGGCCGGCCGTGGCGGCCGAGCCGACCACCGAGACGAAGGCGATCAGCAGGTAGTCGGTGATCGTCAGCTGCACGTCGAAGATCTGGGCGATGAAGATCGCGGCGAGCGCCGGGTAGATCGCGGCGCAGCCGTCCATCTTCGTCGTCGCGCCGAACGGGACGGCGAAGGAGGCGTACTCCTTCGGGACGCCGAGGCGCTCGGTGACCTTCTGGGTGACCGGCATCGTGCCGACCGAGGAGCGGGAGACGAAGGCCAGCTGGATCGCGGGCCAGGCGCCCTTGAAGAACTGGATCGGGTTGACCTTGGCGACGGTCGCCAGCAGCAGCGGGTAGACGCCGAACATCACGAGCGCGGAGCCGACGTACACGTCCGCGGTGAAGGTCGCGTACTTGCCGATGAGTTCCCAGCCGTACGAGGCGATCGCGGTGCCGATGAGGCCGACGGTGCCGATCGGGGCGAGGCGGATGACCCACCACAGGGCCTTCTGGAGGAGCTCCAGGACGGACTCGGCGACGGTGAGCAGCGGCTGGGCCTTGTCACCGAGCTGGAGGGCGGCGATACCGGCGACGGCGGCCATGAAGACGATCTGGAGCACGTTCAGCTCGGTGAACGGCGTGATGACGTCCGTCGGCACGATGCCGGTCAGGAAGTCGAGCCAGGAGCCGGTGCGCTTGGGCAGCTTGCCGTCCTGCGGGGTGAGGCCGGTGCCGGCGCCCGGGTTGGTCAGCAGGCCGATCGCGAGGCCGATGCCGACGGCTATCAGCGAGGTGATCATGAACCAGAGCAGCGTGCGCGAGGCGAGGCGGGCGGCGTTGTTCACCTTCCGCAGGTTGGTGATCGACACCAGGATCGCGAAGAAGACGAGCGGGGCCACGGCCAGCTTCAGCAGCTGGACGAAGATGTCGCCGACCTGCTCGAGGGTCTTGGCGAGCCAACTGACGTCCTGGCTGCGGGCGAGCCAGCCGAACAGGACGCCGAGCACGAGACCGGTGACGATCTGGGCCCAGAACGGGAACTTGAAAGAGGCCTTGGCGGGGGCCTGCGGGGTCGCGGACACGGACACACTCCGGGGGTGATGCGCAAAGAAGGGGGGGAAGAGATGAAGAACGGCGTGGGCTCAGCGACAGCCACAACAGGCCGCGGACACGCGGCGGCAGAGGTCGACGTGCAGGCGCGCCACGAGCGGGACGCTCGCGGTCATTTCGTGCGCAACTGTGGTCAACATGTTTAACACGCTAACACTTTCCCTTTGAGGATCTCAAAGGTGCACTTTGAGTCAGAGGGAGCACCACCCCCCGGAAACGCCGAACCGCCCCAGCACACGGGAGACTCCCGTGCGCTGGGGCGGTTCGGTGTGTGAGGAAGCTAACTCAGGCGCGGGCGGCGTCGTCGGCCGCGTCCTCCTGGGAGCGGTTCGCGGCGAGCTTCTCCTTGGCGCCCGCGACGCGTCCGGAGATCTGCGCGGACATCTCGTCGCGCTGCTTGCGCAGCAGTACGAAGGAGAGCGGCGCGGAGATCACGAGGGCGAGCAGCACCACCCAGGCGGGGTTGGCGTCGCCGAGGCCGGCGGGCACCCAGCCCACATTGACCAGGACGGCGACCAGGACGAGGCATCCGACGAAGATGCCAAGCCGCATCGCGGTGTAGCGGATCGTCGCGCTCGGCTTGAGGGACACGGTGACCCCTTCTCTCTCGTCGGTACGGCGCACTCGGTCGACTGCGTGCCCGTCCAGTGAAGCACGACGCGACTCCGGACAAACCCGCCGGGGTCAGTGCAGCGGCAGGAGCATCGTGATGTCGTCGCGGTCGTCGCCCGGGGCCACCCGGATGGCGCCCGGGACGCGGCCGACCTCCTTGTAGCCGCAGGCCGCGTAGAAGTGCTCCAGCCCGTGGCCCCCGCGGCAGCCGAGCCGCAGCGCGTCGAGGCCGCCCAGGGAGCGCGCCGCGTCGGCGACGGCCTCCATCAGCGCCCGCCCCGCGCCGCGCCCCTGGAGCTCGGGGCTGACCATGACGGTGTAGACCCAGGCCCAGTGCCGCTGCAGCGCGTGGCCGTTGTGCGCGAGGAACGCGGCCGCCCGCACCCGCCCCTGCGCGTCCTGCCCGACGACGAGCCGGTTGCGCTCCTCGGCCATGGCCACGAGGTGCTTGACCAGCTCGGGACGGATGTCGTCCGCGGTGACCGGCGGGACGAAGCCGACCGCCCCACCCGCGTTGGAGACGTCGGTCCACAGCTGTACGAGGCCGTCGCGCAGCGCCCGGTCGACCGTCGGCTCGAAGGTGAAGGTAAGGGTCATGAGCGGAGAATATCTATTACCAGCCCTGGTGGGCAACGAAAAAGGCCCCGGTCCTCGTGGGACCAGGGCCTTTCACCGAGTCGGCGGCGTCAGACGCGCATCGCCTGCGGGGTCTCGCGCAGGGCCGCGTCCGGGCCGGGGTACTCGCGGATGATCTCGTAGCGCGTGTTGCGCTCGACCGGGCGGAAGCCGGCCTCGCGGATCAGCTCCAGCAGATCGTCACGGCCGAGCTTGTTCGGCGTGCCGTAGTTGTCCGCGTCGTGCGTGATCTTGTACTCGACGACCGAGCCGTCCATGTCGTCCGCGCCGTGCTGGAGCGCCAGCTGGGCGGTCTGCACGCCGTGCATGACCCAGAAGACCTTGACGTGCGGCACGTTGTCGAAGAGGAGACGGGAGACGGCGAAGGTCTTGAGGGCCTCCGCGCCCGTCGCCATCGTCGTACGGGCCTGGAGCTTGTTGCGGACCTTGCCGTCCTGCATGTCCACGAAGTCGTGCTGGTAGCGCAGCGGGATGAAGACCTGGAAGCCGCCGGTCTCGTCCTGGAGCTCGCGCAGCCGCAGTACGTGGTCCACGCGGTGGCGCGGCTCCTCGATGTGCCCGTAGAGCATGGTCGACGGGGTCTTGAGGCCCTTGGAGTGCGCCAGCCGGTGGATGCGCGACCAGTCCTCCCAGTGGGTCCTGTGGTCGACGATGTGCTGGCGGACCTCCCAGTCGAAGATCTCCGCGCCGCCGCCCGTGAGCGACTCCAGACCGGCCTCGATCAGCTCGTCCAGGATGTCGGAGGCCGACATGCCGGAGATCGTCTCGAAGTGGTGGATCTCGGTCGCCGTGAACGCCTTCAGCGAGACGTTCGGCAGCGCCTCCTTCAGCGCGGAGAGCGAGCGCGGGTAGTACCGCCACGGCAGGCTCGGGTGCAGGCCGTTGACGATGTGCAGCTCGGTGAGGTTGTCGTTCTCCATGGCCTTGGCCAGGCGGACGGCCTCCTCGATGCGCATCGTGTACGCGTCCTTCTCGCCCGGCTTGCGCTGGAACGAGCAGTAGGCGCACGAGGCGGTGCACACGTTCGTCATGTTGAGGTGGCGGTTGACGTTGAAGTGGACGACGTCGCCGTTCTTGCGCGTCCGCACCTCGTGGGCGAGTCCGCCCAGCCAGGCCAGGTCGTCGGACTCGTAGAGGGCGATGCCGTCCTCACGGGTCAGCCGCTCGCCGGAGCGAACCTTGTCCTCCAGCTCACGCTTGAGCCCAGCGTCCATTCCGGTCGTCTCCTCTACGGGTCCTGTCCTGCCTGCAACCGCCACCCACCGTACTCTTAGCGCTCTTCGGGCAGGTCCCCGACCCGGTTCTCCCACTTCGTGGAGAGCACGATGGTGGTACGGGTGCGGGAGACGCCCTTGGTGCTGGACAGCTTGCGGATGATCCGCTCCAGCCCGTCCACGTCGCCCGCCCGGACCTTGAGCATGTACGAGTCGTCGCCGGCGATGAACCAGCAGTCCTCGATCTCCGCCAGGTCCCGCAGGCGGCGGGCCACGTCCTCGTGGTCCGCGGCGTCGGAGAGGGAGATGCCGATGAGCGCCGTGACGCCGAGGCCGAGCGAGGCCGCGTTGACGGTCGCGCGGTAGCCGGTGATCACGCCGGCCGACTCGAGCCGGTTGATCCGGTCGGTGACGCTGGGGCCGGAGAGGCCTACGAGCCGGCCCAGCTCCGCGTACGAGGCACGTCCGTTCTCACGAAGTGCCTGGATGAGCTGCCTATCCACCGCGTCCATATACCTGGAGCCTTCCATTATTCGGCGATCCCGCAAGTTTACGTATAGAATCAAAGGCGCACAGGGTCAACACCCTGTGAATCTTTCAACAGATCGGCGATGATCTCGCTGATCTGACGACATCAGGAGTGGTTCACCGTGTACACGATCGAGATGGCCTACGCGCACATGCGACAGCTCCAGGAGCTGGCCAACCGATCCCGCACCGACCAGCCCGCCGCGGCCCACCGCGTCGACCGGACCCGCAAGCCGAACACCGCGAAGAAGCGCTAGTCACCGCTTGCCTCCCGGGGGCGGGACGCTCCACCGAGCTCCCCCTCCCACCGGCGGTACAGCCGGTGCGGCACCCCTGCCGCATCCAGCACCCGCCCCGCGACGAAATCCACCAGGTCCTGGATGTGCGTCGCACCCGCGTAGAACGCCGGAGAGGCGGGCAGCACCACTGCGCCCGCCTCGTCCAGCGCCACCAGGGCCTTGAGCGTCTGCCCGTTCAGCGGGGTCTCCCGCACCGCGACCACCAGTCGGCGCCGCTCCTTGAGCGTCACGCTCGCGACGCGCTGGAGCAGGTCCTTCGAGAGCCCGAGCGCCACCCCCGCCACACAGGCCGTGGACGCCGGCACGATCAGCATCCCCTTCGCGGGGTACGAGCCCGAGCTCGGCCCGGCGGCCAGATCGCCGGCGCCCCAGTAGCGGACGTCGGCCAGTTCCGGACGTGCGAAGGCCGCGGGCTTGCCGTCCGCCCCGCGCTCCAGCCAGGCGGCGAGATCGTCCCGCCAGTGGGCGTCGCGGAACGCGATCCCGGTCTCGTCGAGCAGGGTCAGCCGCGAGGCGCGGCTGACCACGAGGTCCACGCTCTCCCCCGCCGCCAGCAGCCCCCGGATCACCGCCGCCGCGTACGGCGTCCCGGACGCCCCGGAAACCCCGACCACCCACGGGGTGCGCTTGCCGTCAGTCATAGCTCCGAGACTATCCGGCCACCGGCGGACGACGCTGAGTAAGGTGTCCCGAGCGCCGAAAGCGGGGGGATCAGGACATGGCCGGAATACCGGGGGACGCACGGATCGACGACTGGAGCCGGGCCGACCGGGCCAAGGCGGCCGGGAAGCTGATGCTGGGCTGGGTGGGTCTGCTGTGGCTGATCGAGGTGGTGGATCTGGCCACGGGGCACGCCCTGGACGCGTACGGGATCGTTCCGCGCACCGCGGACGGGCTGACCGGGATCCCGCTGGCGCCGTTCCTGCACTTCGGCTTCGACCACGTGGCGTCGAACAGCGTCCCACTGCTGGTGCTGGGGTTCGTCGCCGCGCTGAGCGGGATACGGCGCTTCCTGGCGCTGTGCGCGGTGGCCGTGGTGGTGGACGGACTCGGGGTGTGGCTGGTCTCCGGGTCGAACACGGTGACGGCCGGCGCCTCGGGGCTGGTCTTCTCCCTCTTCGGCTACCTGCTGGCCCGCGGCTTCGTCGAGCGGCGGCCGCTGGGCGTGCTGGTCGGTGTCGCGATCGCCGCGTACTGGGGGACGGGGATCCTGACGGGCATCCTGCCGACGAACACGACCGTCAGTTGGCAGGGCCACCTCTTCGGCCTGCTGACGGGCGTGGCCGCCGCGTTCCTCTTCCCGCCGCGGGCGGTCCGGGCACGGCCCGGGGCCCGGACCCCCGCTACAGGGTGAGGCCGCGGGCCACCAGGTCGGCCAGGGCGCAGACGAAGAGGGCCATGCCGATGAAGCCGTTCACCGTGAAGAAGGCGCGGTTCAGGCGCGACAGGTCGTGCGGCTTCACGATCGTGTGCTCGTAGAGGAAGGCGCCGACGACGACCAGCAGGCCGAACCAGAAGAAGGGGCCCGCGTCCGTCGCCAGCGCGTACCAGGCCAGCAGGGCCGTGGTCACGACGTGCGCGCCGCGCGCGCCCCACAGGGCCGCCGGGACGCCGAAGCGGGCCGGGACCGACTTGACGCCGTCCGCGCGGTCCGCGGCCACGTCCTGGCAGGCGAAGATCAGGTCGAAGCCGCCGATCCAGACGCCCACCGCCAGGCCCAGGATCACCGCGTCCCAGGACCACTCGCCCGTCACCGCCAGCCACGCGCCGACCGGTCCCATCGCCTGGGCCAGGCCCAGGATCGCGTGGGGGAAGTTCGTGAACCGCTTGCCGTACGGGTAGACCACCATCGGGATCACCGCGATCGGCGCCAGCGCCAGGCACAGCGGGTTCAGCAGCGCCGCCGAGCCGAGGAACACGGCGAGCGCGATCCCGGCCCCGGTCCAGGCCGACCGCACGGACACGGCGCCCGTGACGAGCTCGCGCCCCGCGGTCCGCGGGTTCCGGGCGTCGATCTCACGGTCGATGATCCGGTTCGCGGCCATCGCGAAGGTGCGCAGGCCCACCATGCAGACGGTGACGAGCAGCAGCTCGGGCCAGTGCATGGTGCGGTCGAGCCGGAACATGGCCGTCAGCGCCGCGATGTACGCGAAGGGCAGCGCGAAGACCGAGTGCTCGATCATCACGAGCCGCAGGAACGCCTTGACCTTGCCGGTCGGCTGCGGAGCCGGGCCGGACCCGAGCACCCCGTCGGCGGTCGTCATCATGCGAGTGCTCTCCGGAAGTCTTCGAGGTCGGCCAGGAGCTGCGCCGCCGGGAGTGCGCCGAGTTCCACGGTCCGGGGGGCGGCGGCGCCGTCCTCCTCGTCCTCGGGCGGGGTGACCCGAGCGGTCAGCCGCCAGGCGTCGGCCGCGGGGCGGGCGTCGATGCGCAGGAAGTCCCCGGCCTCGACGGTGAACGGCTCGCCCGAGGCCAGGGCGGCCTGGAGCTGCTCCGCGAAGCCGTCCGCCTCGACGTCCCGTGCCCCGGGGAGTTCGAACTCGCCGTGGCCGGGGCCGTCCTCGTACATCAGCGTCCAGACGTCGCCGGATCCGGCGAACTCCTCGGGCGTGACGCCCGCCTGCTCGGCGGCCAGCCGGACACCCGGGTCCGCCGGGTCGATCTCCGGGCGCAGCAGGGCCACGTAGACCTCGCCGGCGCCGAGGAAGAGCTCGGGACCCCCCACGACAATCGGGCTCACAGGCCGTACTCCTTCCAGCGGCGGTCCACCAGGGCCGCCGTCGCGGGGTCGGACTCCACCATGTCGGGCCAGCCGCCGTCGCGGGTGTAGCCCTCCTCGGGGAGCTTCTTGGTCGCGTCGATGCCCGCCTTGCCGCCCCAGAACTGCTGGTACGAGGCGTGGTCGAGGTGGTCCACGGGGCCTTCGACGACCGTGAGGTCGCGGGAGTAGTCCGTGTTGCCGAGCGCCCGCCAGGACACCTCGTGCAGGTCGTGGACGTCGCAGTCGGAGTCCACGACGATGATCAGCTTGGTCAGCGACATCATGTGGGCGCCCCAGATGGCGTGCATGACCTTCTGGGCGTGCTTCGGGTACTTCTTGTCGATCGAGACGATCGCGCAGTTGTGGAAGCCGCCCGACTCGGGCAGGTGGTAGTCCACGATGTCCGGCACGATGATCTTGAGGAGCGGGAGGAAGAAGCGCTCCGTCGCGCGGCCGAGCGGGCCGTCCTCCGTCGGCGGGCGGCCGACGACGATCGACTGGAGGAGCGGGCGCTTGCGCATCGTCACGCAGTCGATCTTCAGGGCCGGGAACGGCTCCTGCGGGGTGTAGAAGCCGGTGTGGTCGCCGAAGGGACCCTCCGGGAGCATCTCGCCCGGTTCCAGCCACCCCTCGACGACCACCTCGGCGTTGGCCGGGACCTGGAGCGGGACGGTCTTGCAGTCGACCATCTCGATGCGCTTGCCCGCGACGAACCCGGCGAAGAGGTACTCGTCGATGTCGCCGGGCAGCGGCGCGGTCGACGCGTACGTCACGGCCGGCGGGCAGCCGAAGGCGATCGCGACCGGGAGGCGCTCACCGCGCTTGGCGGCGACGGCGTAGTGGTTGCGGCTGTCCTTGTGGATCTGCCAGTGCATGCCGATGGTGCGCTTGTCGTGGCGCTGGAGGCGGTAGAGGCCGAGGTTGCGCACGCCCGTCTCGGGGTGCTTGGTGTGGGTGAGGCCGAGGTTGAAGAACGACCCGCCGTCCTTGGGCCAGGTGAAGAGGGCCGGGAGCCGGTCCAGGTCCACGTCGTCGCCGGTGAGGACGACCTCCTGGACGGGGGCGGACTCCCCCTTCACCTTCTTCGGCGGTACGTGGACCATCGAGCCGAGCTTGCCGAAGGCCTCGCGGACGCCGATGAACCCCTGCGGGAGCTCCGGCTTGAGCAGGCCGCCGATCTTCTCGCTGATCTCGCCGTACGACTTGAGGCCGAGGGCCTTCAGGAGGCGGCGGTCGGTCCCGAAGACGTTCATGGCCAGCGGCATCGCCGAGCCCTTGACGTTCTCGAAGAGGAGGGCGGGGCCTCCCGCCTTGTTCACTCTGTCGACGATCTCCCCGACCTCGAGGTAGGGGTCGACTTCGGCCTTGATGCGCTTGAGGTCGCCCTCCCGCTCCAGAGCCCGGAGCAGCGAGCGGAGATCGTCGTAAGCCATAGGGGCCAGTATCCGTCACCGGCTAGCCTGGGAGTGTCACCGGGGCCCGAGGCGGGTCCCCCGTCACTGCTGGGGAGTCGGTCCCACACCGTGCTGCGCTATCTGCCGTTCCTGCTGATCATCGCGCTGACCATCTACGCCTTCATCGACTGCCTGAACACGCCAGAGGAAGAGGTCAAGCACCTCCCCAAGGTGGTCTGGGTGATCATCATCCTGCTGTTCTCGATCGTGGGCCCGGTGGTGTGGCTGTTCGCGGGCCGGCAGCGCTCCGCGGTCGGCGGCGGCCGCGCGCGCCGCACCCAGTGGGTCGCCCCCGACGACAACCCGGAGTTCCTCCGCTCCCTGGGCGAGGACCGCGACAAGGACCGCGACAAGGACAAGGACTGACGGTCCCCGTCACCGGGCCCAGGGCAGGACGCGGGGCTCCGCTTCCCCCGGGACCGTGACCAGGGCGTCCGAGCGCATCGCCACGTACGCCTCGGCCGCCTCCGGGGCGTGGACGCGGCGCAGTACGTGCGGCGGGAGGACCAGGGTCTCGCCCGCCGCGACCTTCTCCGTGAACGGCGACGACACCGGCCTCGAGCTCGGCTTCCTGCTCGGGCTCGGCTTCCAGCTGCTGATCGGCGAGTTCACCCGGCGGCTCGACGCCGCCGGGTGCGGCGATCTGCGACCCGCGCACGGCATGGCCTTCCAGGCGCTCAAGGGGGGCGGGGCCACCGGCACCGAGCTCGGCGAGCGGCTCGGCGTGACCAAGCAGGCCGCCGGGCAGCTCGTGGACGACCTGGAGAAACGGGGCTACGTACGGCGCGAGCCGCACCCCGGGGGCGGCCGGCGCAAGCTGGTGGTCCTGACCCCGGCCGCGGAGGAGCACCTCGCCGTCGCCGGACGGATCCTGCACGAGCTGGAGGCCGAGCTCGGCACCCGCGTGGACCTCCCCACCCTGCGCCGGGAGCTCACCGGCCTGCTGCGCACCCTCCAAGGGGGCGGAGAGCTCCCGCCACTGCGGCCCGTCTGGCATTGAACGCGTTCAAGGCGGCTGCAAGAATGGGCGGATGCCGAGGAACAGCGGGGGTCCGCGGGTCGTCGACACGATCCTGCGCAATCTGCTCGCGTACGGGATCGCCGTCGCCGCCCTGCTCACCATGGCCGGAGGCAATCCGCACACCCACCGCTCCACCCCCGCCGTCTACGACGCGCGCACCGACGAGATCGTCGGCACCTGGCGCTGCGTCGAGGGCACCGAGGTCGTCTTCCGGGCCGACGGGACCGCCTCCGTCACCCTGCTCAACGGGCAGGAGCGGGACTACGACCACGGCTGGCGGCTCTCCGGCACCGGCACCTGGAAGCTCATCAGCCGGGAGCCCGCGGGCTGGAACTACGGGCAGCACGTCCGGCTGCGCCTGCCCGACCTCTACAAGTGGACCTTCGAGCTGCGCCGCGACGACCGGCAGACGCTGGAGCTCTACTTCTTCTACGGCGATCCGGACGCGCGCAGCGCCTACGTCCTGGAGAAGGACCCGTAGGACGCGCGCAGCTCGGCCCAGCGGGCGTCGGTCCACCGGGACCAGTCGGTCGGATGGCCCTGCAGGGCGGATTCCAGCAGCTCGAAGTGATGGTGCCAGCCGGCCAGGCAGTCGAGGCGGTCCTCGTCCGTCCCGGCCCGCTCGTTCAGGAAGCGGATCACGGTCGAGTCCGTGCCGACCGCCTCCAGGTGGAAGCGGATCCGGCCGTGCTCGCCGACCGTGTACTCGACGACCCGCTCGACGTCCCACGCCGTGACGTGGCCGGAGACGGTCGTCCCGCCGTTCAACCAGTGCAGGGTGACGGCCCCGCCGAGCCTGCGCTCCAGGACCTCCGCCGCGGCCAGCCAGCCGCGCAGCCCCTCCGCCGTGGTCAGCGCGGGCCACACGGCCTCGTACGCGCTCGGCACGTGCACCTCGAAGCGCAGCAGCCAGCGGCCCTCGCCGCGGCTCTCACTGGTGGCATGACTCACCGGTGTCGGCGTCATGCCACCAGCGTCCCACTCCTGCGCGTCAGACGCCCGCGTACGAGTGCTTGCCGCTGAGCAGGATGTTCACGCCGTAGTAGTTCCAGATCCAGCAGGCGAAGGCGAAGAGCGCGAGGTACGCGGCCTTGCGGCCCTTCCAGCCGGCGGTGGCACGGGCGTGCAGGTAGCAGGCGTACGCCACCCAGGTCACGAAGGACCAGACCTCCTTGGGGTCCCAGCCCCAGTAGCGGCCCCAGGCGTCGCCCGCCCAGATCGCTCCCGCGACGATGGTGAAGGTCCACAGCGGGAACACGGCCGCGTTGATCCGGTACGAGAACTTGTCGAGCGAGGCCGCCGAGGGCAGCCGCTCCAGCACCGAGGTGGCGAAGCGGCCCGGCTTGCCGCCGCCCGCCAGCTTGGCCTCGTACGCGTCGCGGAAGAGGTAGAGCACCGCGCCGGCCGCGCCGATGTAGAAGACCGCGCCGCAGAAGATCGCGGTGGAGACGTGGATCCACAGCCAGTACGAGTGCAGGGCCGGGACCAGCTGGTCGCTGGCGGTGTAGAGCCAGGTGGTGGCGATGCCGAGGTCCAGCAGGACCGTGGTGACCAGGATCAGGCCGAGCCAGCGGACGTTCTTCTTCAGCGCCAGGAGCGCCAGGTACGCGCCGACGGCGACCGTGGAGAAGGTCACCGAGAACTCGTACATGTTGCCCCAGGGGGCCCGCTGCACGGACATCGCGCGGGTCACGACGCCGCCCGCCTCGATGACGAAGGCCAGGGTGGTCAGCGAGACCGCGATCCGGCCGTACAGGTCGCCGTTCTCGGTGCCGCCGGCCGCGCCGGGGCCGTCCGGGACGTCGCGGGTGCCGGCGGCGGAGCGGGTGACGACCTTCGGCTTGTCGAGGACGGCCGTGCCCCCCTTGCCGCGCACCTGGACGGCGGGGGCCGCGGCCGCCGCGGTCTTGGCGCCGGTCAGCGCGGCGGCCGTACGGCCGACCTTGCTGCGGCTGCCGAAGGTCCACTCGGCGATGTGGGCGAAGAAGGCGAGCATGTAGACCGCCATCGACGAATAGACCAGGTAGTTGCTGATCTGCGCCAAATTCTCGTTGACTTCGGCTGCGAGCGGCGTCATCCGCGCTCCCCTTCGACAGTGTCCTTGACAGGTTGGTCGGGCGCCGTGGGCGCCTGCTGGTGGAGGGCGGCGGCGAGCTGCCCCAGCTCCTCGGGGAGCTTGGCCGACTCGCTGCGGCCGAGGCCCGCCATCTCGACGACGGTCACGCCGTCCTCGCCGGCCACCGCGCGGACCCAGACCCGGCGGCGCTGGATGAACAGCGACGCGGCCAGGCCGCCGATCGCGGCGATCGCGCCCCCGAGGGCGAGGCCGCTGCCGGGCTGGCGGGTGATCGAGAAGGTGGCCCAGCGCTCGATGCCCTCGAACTTCACGGTGCCCGCGCCGTTCGGGAGCTCCATGGTCTCGCCGGGCAGCAGCCTCTTCTTGAAGAGCTGCCCGTCGGCGTCCTTGTACTCCTGCATCTTGGAGGTGTTCAGCTGGTACACGTTCTGCGGCAGGCCCGAGTCCACGCCGAGGCTGCCGTGGTAGGCGCTGAGGGCGAGGACCGGGAACTTCAGGTCCGGGAACTGGGAGAGCATCGTGCCCTTGCCCTCGCCGGCGAAGGTCGGCACGAACATGGCGTTGAAGCCGAGCTGCTCCTTCTTGCCGTCCTTGTCGCGGTAGCCGTCGGGCACCTTGACCGCGCCCGAGGAGCTGAGGTTCGAGTCGAAGGGGAGCATCGGCACGGCGTCCTTGTAGATCACCTTGCCGGTCGGGTCGGTCACCGAGATGACCGGCGCGTAGCCGTGGCCGAGCAGGTAGACCTTGGACCCGTCGACTTCCATCGGCTTGTTGACCTGGATCTCGCGCTTCTGCGGGGCGCCGTGCGCGCCGTCGCTGAAGGTCACGTACGCCTTGAAGTCGCGCGCGGTGCCCTTCTGCGGGCCGCTCTCCTCGTACGTGGCGTCGAACTTGTCGAGCGTGAAGGAGAAGGGCGACAGGTCGTCGGGGTCGAACCAGCTGCCGTACTTGAAGTCGTCGTACTGGGTCAGCGTGTTCGCGAAGCCCTTGCCGCGCAGGACGAGCTTGCCGCCCTCGGACTTGAACAGCTGGCCCCAGGCGAAGGCGATCAGCATCACGATCAGGGCGACGTGGAAGAGCAGGTTCCCCGCCTCGCGCAGGTAGCCCTTCTCGGCGGCGACGGCGGACCCGCCGGCCTCGGTGCGGAACCGGCGCCCGCCGAGGATCGTCTTCGCCTGCGCGAGGACCTCCTCGGGGGACTTCTCCGTACGCCACGTCGCGTACGCCGGCAGCCGGTCCAGGCGCCTCGGGGCGCCGGGCGGGCGGCCGGTGAGCTGGCCGACGAACTGCCAGCTGCGCGGGACGATGCAGCCGATCAGCGAGATGAACAGCAGCAGGTAGATCGCGGAGAACCACACCGAGCTGTAGACGTCGAAGAGCTGGAGCTTCTCGGCGAGCGGGACCCAGAAGGAGTGGTCGTCCTTCCACTGGGCCACCTTCATCGCGTCGACCTGGTTCTGCGGGACGAGCGAGCCGGGGATGGAGCCCAGGGAGAGCAGGAAGAGGAGGATCAGCGCCACCCGCATGGAGGTGAGCTGCCGCCAGAACCAGCGGACCCAGCCGATCACCCCGATGCCGACGGGACCGCCGGTGTCCTCGGCGGGGGCGGTGGAGAGCTGCGCGCCGGCGGCGGCGTCCGCTGCTTCCTCGGACGGGTTCGGCGCCTCGGTGGACGCCTTGTCTGTCGTACTCATGTCCGTGTAGTCCTCAGATCCCCACCGTGAAGCCTTGGGTCCAGATGCGCATGTCGTCGACGATGCCGGCCCACAATCCCGTGACGAGCAGCAGCCCGGTCAGGACCAGCATGCCGCCCCCGATCCGCATCACCCACGCATAGTGCTGCTTCACCCAGCCGAAAGCGCCGAGCGCCTTGCGGAAGGCGATCGCGGCGAGGATGAAGGGCAGGCCCAGTCCGAGACAGTAGGCGACGGTCAGCAGCGCGCCCCGGCCGGCACTGGCCTGGTCGAGGGAGAGCGTGCTGACGGCGGCGAGGGTCGGGCCCATGCAGGGGGTCCAGCCGACTCCGAAGAGCACGCCGAGCAGCGGCGCGCCGATCAGCCCCGCGGTCGGCTTCTTGTGGAAGCGGAACTCCCGCATCGTCAGCCCCGGGATCAGGCCCATGAAGAAGAGCCCGAGGACGATCACCAGGCCGCCGAGGATCCGGGAGATGATGTCCCGGTTCGCCTGGAGCGTGCCGCCGAAGTAGCCGAAGAGCGCGCCGGTGGAGACGAACACCGCCGTGAAGCCGAGGATGAACAGGCCCGCCCCGGCCAGCATCCGGCCGCGCCGGGCCTCGGCGAGGTCTGCCCCGCTGATGCCGGTGACGTAGGAGAGGTAGCCGGGGACCAGCGGGAGCACGCAGGGCGAGAAGAACGAGACGAGTCCGGCGAGGACCGAGATGGGCAGTGCCAGCATCAGGGCCCCGTCGAGGACCGTGGTGTTCAGGCCGGTGGGCTCGGCGGCCAGGGTGAGGAGCTCGGGGACCACGCGGTCACTGCTCCGCGAGCACGGGGTCGATCATGGAGCGCAGCTGCTGCTCGTTGATCGCGACGAGCGTGCGGGCGGCGATCCTGCCCTGCTTGTCGAGGACGATCGTGGAGGGGATGGCCTGCGGGTTGAGCGTGCCGGCGGGGAAGCGGAGCAGCAGCTTCCCGTCCGGGTCGTAGAGGCTCGGGTAGGCGATCCCGAAGTTCTCCTCGAACGAGGTCGCGTTCTGCTTGCTGGTGTCGCGGGTGTTGATGCCGACGAAGGCGACGTCCTTGCCGGCGTCGGCGAGCTCCTTCGACACCTTCGCGAAGTTCGGGGCCTCGGCGCGGCACGGCGGGCACCAGGAGCCCCACACGTTGAGGACGACGACCTTGCCCTTGAGGGTGGTGGTGTCGAGGGTCTTGCCGTCGACGGTCTCGCCGTCCAGCTTCGGGGCGTCGGTGCGCGAGCCCTTGGCGACGGTGGAGATGCCGCCGGCGCCGGTCACGTAGTTGCCGCCGGAGGAACCGTTCGGCTTGCCGCCGTCATCGCACGCCGACAGGGTCAGAGCGCCCGCGAGGGTCACCGCGGTGAGCAGGAGAGCACGGCCAATTCTCATGTGAAAAGTTTCGCATGAGCGATTTGCGGATCTTTCCCGCCCCCCGAGGGTGCGCCGAGCCGCTGGTCAGACGGCGGAGAGGTACGCGTTCCAGCCGCCGGCCGGCGACTGACCCGGGGCCAGCTCCTGGAGTTTGGCGAGCAGCTTGGGGTCCTGTGCGTCGATCCAGTCGGTGAACTGCCGGAAGGATACGAGTCGCACGTCCTTTTTGTCCGACATGCCCTTGAGGGCCTCCTCGACGGCATCCATGTAGATGCCCCCGTTCCAGTCCTCGAAGTGGTTGCCGATGAACATCGGCGCACGGTTCGTCTCGTACGCCCGCCGGAAACCGCCGAGGTAGGAGCCGGTGGCCTGGGTTCGCCAGGCCGGGTAGTTGGAGGGCACGCCCCGGGTGGTGTTCTTCGACTGGTTGGCGAGGATGTTGTAGTCCATCGACAGCACCTCGAAGGAGTGCCCGGGGAACGGCATGGACTGCAGCGGCAGGTCCCAGACGCCCGACTTCTTCGACGGCCAGACCTGGACGCCGCCGGGCGAGGAGGCGTCGTAGCGCCAGCCCAGCTTCCGCGCGACGGGCAGCAGGTTGTCCTGGCCGAGCAGGCACGGGGTGCGGCCGCCGACCAGCTCCTTGCGGTAGTCGAACGGGAGCGGTTCGACGTCGGTGAAGCCGGTGTTGGTCCGCCAGCCGGTGACGAAGGACACGGCCTGGTCGATCTCGCTCTGCCAGTCGTCCGGGGTCCAGTGGGCCACGGAGCCGGAGCCGCCGCAGAAGTGGCCGTTGAAGTGGGTGCCCACCTCGTGCCCGTCGAGCCACGCCTGGCGGACGCAGCCCAGGGTGTTGCGGACGTTCTCGTCCTTGAGGTAGCCGATGTCGGAGGCCCCGACCGGGTTGTTCGGCGGCTTGTAGAGGTCCCTCTTCGACTCGGGCAGCAGGTAGAGGCCGGAGAGGAAGAAGGTCATGGCCACGCCGTGGTCCTTGGCGAGCTTGAGGAAGCGCGGGAAGAGGCCGTTGCCGATCTCCCCCGCGCCGTCCCAGCTGAACACCACGAACTGCGGCGGCGTCTCGCCCGGCTGGAGCGGCACGGGCTTGGCCGGCTGATGTGGCTGCGGGCCGGTGTCGGCGGTGGAGCCGTCGCCGATCAGCCGGACGGCCGCCGCCGACGGGGAGGTGCCGGGGCCGCCGGGGGCGGGGCGGCCCGGGCGGTCGTCGGCGCCGCAGCCGACGACTCCGGCCGCCACCGCCGCCGCGCCGAGCCCGAGCAGTCCCCTTCGGGTGAAGTCGCGCGTCGTCCCACTCGCATCGCTCATGAATAGTCACATAAACGGACTTTTCAGCGAAGTCGAGTCTCGGCGCGGCGATTCCCGTACGACTTGTACGAGTTTTTAGGCGCCGAACGCCTTGGACTTGCCCTTCACCGGCTTCGCGCCCGCGAGCAGGTGCGCCGGGACCAGGTCCCGGGCCGGCTCGCTGTAGCCCACCGACACCAGCCGGTCGTCCTCGTACGTGAACGACGTCAGCGAGGCCAGCGTGCACTGCCGGCGCCGCGGGTCGTGCCACAGCCGGCGCTTCTCCGCGAAGCTGCGCACGATCCAGATCGGCAGCTGATGGCTGACCGCCACCGCCTCGTGGCCGCGCGCCGCGTCGCGCGCCGCCTCGATGGCGCTCGTCATCCGCACGACCTGCTCCACGTACGGCTCGCCCCAGGACGGCTTGAACGGGTTCGTCAGGTGCTTCCAGTTGGCCGGCTTGCGCAGCGCGCCGTCCCCGACGCCGAAGGTCTTGCCCTCGAAGACGTTCTCCGCCTCCAGCAGCCGCGCGTCGCTGGCCACGACCAGGCCGTGGCTCTTGGCGACCGGCGCCGCAGTCTCCTGCGCCCGCTCCAGCGGGGAGGAGACCACGTACGTGATGTCACGGTTCTGCAGGTGGTCCGCGACGCGCTCGGCCATCTCGCGGCCCAGCTCGGAGAGGTGGTAGCCGGCGCGGCGCCCGTACAGGACCCCGTCCGGGTTGTGCACCTCGCCGTGGCGCATCAGGTGGACGACGGTGATCTCGCTCATGCGGTGGCCTCCGGGGTGGCCTGCGCGGCGGCGCGGGCGGCAGCGGGCAGGGCGGCCGCGATCCGCTCGACCGCCCGCTCGTCGTGGGCGGTGGAGACGAACCACGACTCGAAGGCCGAAGGCGGCAGGTAGACGCCCTGCGACAGCATCGAGTGGAAGAAGCCGTTGAAGCGGAAGGACTCCTGCTTCTTGGCGTCGTCGTAGTTCTTGACCTCGTCCTCGGTGAAGAAGACGGAGAACATGTTGGACGCGGTCTGCAGCCGGTGCGCCACGCCCTCCTTGGCGAGCGCGTCCGTGACCAGGCCCTGGATCTGCGCGGAGACCGCGTCGACCTTCTCGTACGCGGCCGCGTCCAGCAGGCGCAGCTGCGCGAGGCCGGCGGCGGTGGCGATCGGGTTCCCGGAGAGCGTGCCCGCCTGGTAGACCGGGCCGACCGGGGCCAGGTGGCCCATGACGTCGGCGCGGCCGCCGAAGGCCGCGGCCGGGAAGCCGCCGCCCATGACCTTGCCGAAGGTCATCAGGTCGGGCTTGACCCCGTCGACGCCGTACCAGCCGGCGCGGGAGGTGCGGAAACCCGTCATGACCTCGTCGGAGATGTACAGCGCGCCGTTCTCGCGGCACAGGTCCGCGAGCCCCTGGTTGAAGCCGGGCGCCGGGGTCACGACGCCCATGTTGCCGGGCGCGGCCTCGGTGATCACGCAGGCGATCTCGCCGGGGTGCGCGGCGAACGCCGCCCGTACCGCTTCGATGTCGTTGTACGGCAGCACGATCGTGTCGCCGGCCTGCGCGCCCGTCACGCCGGGGGTGTCCGGCAGCGCGAAGGTCGCGAGCCCGGAACCGGCGGCGGCCAGCAGCGCGTCCACGTGACCGTGGTAGCAGCCGGCGAACTTCACGACCTTGGCCCGGCCCGTGAACCCGCGCGCGAGGCGGATCGCCGACATGGTCGCCTCGGTGCCCGAGGACACCAGGCGGACCTGCTCGACGGGCTCGATGCGGTCGACGATCTCCTCGGCGAGGGCGACCTCGCCCTCGCCGGGCGTGCCGAAGGAGGTGCCGCGGGCGACGGCGGCCTGGATGGCCTCCACCACGGCCGGGTGGGCGTGGCCGAGAATCATCGGTCCCCACGAGCAGACCAGGTCGACGTACTCGCGACCGTCGGCATCGGTCAGGTACGGACCGGTACCGGACACCATGAACCTGGGCGTTCCACCCACGGCGCGGAAGGCACGCACCGGAGAGTTCACGCCGCCAGGCGTCACGAGGGACGCGCGGTCAAAGAGAGTCTGCGAGACTTTGGCTTCATACGGGTACGGGTAGCTCACACCAGCCATGGTCTCATCAGGCCGCGACTGACTTGCGGACGGGCGTTTCACCGCGCCGCCCCGGGGGAGGTCACTGCCATGATGATCAGGCTGCGTGGCGGGGGCCGCGGGGCCGGGGCAGGCAAGACCAGTCGGGTGGAGATATGCAACGCGGTGGTGGACCGGGCGAGGGTACGGACGGCCTCGACCCGCAGCGCGCCCGCGAGGCCCGTGAAGCCCGCCGCCGAGGCAGGCACCGGCGCCGGGCCGCGGACGCGGCCGATCCGGTTCCGGGTCCGCTGGAGTCCCCCGACGGCCTGCCCAAGGGCCGCGGCATGGGCGTGACGTACAAGTACTTCGGCGCGCCCGACGGCGCGACGGCCGCCCGGGTCCCGGTCACGATGCGTCCGGAGGAGCTCGGCGGCGACGAGCTCGGCATGGGCGGCCTCTTCACCAAGATCAAGCCGGAGACGGTGGCCGCGATGGTCCTGACCGGCATCGAGGGCATACCCCTGCACAAGGTGCCGCCGCTGGAGCTGGTCGTGCTCCACCCCGACTACGCGGTGGTCAAGCTCCCGATGACCGTGGTCGACCCGCTGCGCGGCATCGGCGAGGAATCGGTCGGCGCGGCGGCGTTCATCTGGTCCACCGTCCCGGACCGGGGCGGGCCGCGCGACGCGTTCAACGTCTACCAGCTGCTGCACGAGTGGCAGGACTTCAGCCACCGCCTGCACGAGGCGGGCCACCAGCCGTACTGCCTGGTCTGGCCCTGACCGTTTCGCGGTTCGCCGGATCGGCCGGTTCGCCGGATCGGCCGTTCGCCGGGTCAGCCGTTCGCCGGGTCAGCCGGTTCGCCGGGTCAGCCGTTCGCCGGGTCAGCCGGAGGCGAGGATCTTGTGGGCGCGCTCCCGCAGGGGCGTGATCCGGATGCGCGCGGCGGCGCCGTTGTGGACGGCGTTGGTGACGATGACCACGTACCGGCCGGTGGCGGGGGCGAGCTGGAGACTCGTACCGGTGAATCCGTGGTGGTAGGCCACCGTCCCGCCCGCCCCCAGGATCCAGCCCAGGCCGCGCTGCAGGCCCGGCTCGATCTCCGCCTGGGGAACGAGGCTCATCCGGAACCACTGGCCGAGCGGGGTCTCGCGCCCCGCCAGCAGGTGCTCGGCGTAGGTGGCGAGGTCGGCGGCCGGTGCGAAGACCCCGGCGTGGCCGGCGACCCCGCCCATGATCGCCGCGTTCTCGTCGTGGACGGCGCCCCAGAGCCGGTCGTGGCCGTCCTGGCGCTCGGTCGGCGCGACCCTGGGCTCCTGCCTGACCGGGCCGTACGCGGTGTCGGCCATGCCCAGCTCGGCCCACAGCCCGGAGGCGAGCTCGTCCAGCGGCCGGCCGTGGACGTGGGCGAGGGCCAGGCCGAGCAGGATGTAGCCGCGGTTGATGTAGCGGTGGGTGCCCGGGAGGTTCTCCATGAGCTCGTGGCAGATCAGCTCGTGCAGCGGGCGCCCGGTCAGGTCGTAGAGGTCGAAGCGGGTGGCGGCCCGCAGGCCGGAGGTGTGCGAGAGCAGCTGCCGCACCGTGGCCTCCCCGCTCGGCATCGCACCGTCCATCGGCGGCAGGAACTCCCGCACGGGCGCGTCGAGGTCGAGCAGGCCCTCGTCGACGGCGCGCCCGACGAGCGGCCAGGTGGCGGTGACCTTCGTCAGGGACGCGATGTCGTAGACGGTGTGCTCGTCGGGGGTGCCGGGGCCGGTGAACGGGGAGACGACCCCCGCCGAGAGGACGGCGCGGTCGCCGGCCGCCGTACCGCAGACGACGACGCCGCCCGGAGTGGCGCCGTCCGCGACGATCTCGCGCAGCACGTCGTGCAGTACGGCCTGGTCCATCGGGTTCATCTACGCCTCCGGCTCGGTGGATGGTGATCCCGCCACCCAGCGTGACCATGCCTGCGCACGAGTGCCCGTAGCCGCGCCGAAGGCGATCGCAAGCTACTGCTCGGGCTCCGGCGGGATGTTCTGGTTCAGGCGGAAGACGTTCCCCGGATCCCACTCGGCCTTCAGGGCGCGCAGCCGGTCCAGCTTCCGCTCCCGCGAGCCGTAGGCCTGGCGGATGCGCTGCTCTCCCTCGTCCATCAGGAAGTTCACGTACACGCCCGCGTGGTACGGCCGCATCGCCGACCAGAACTCCCGGACCCAACCGCACTCCTCGGCGAAGCCCTCGGCCGTGTCCCGGATCCCGTTGATGTTGAGCATGTGGCCCAGGGAGCGGCCCGCGGCCGCCGTGTCGTCCTCGCCGACCCGCGCGACCGCGCCGCCCAGCTGGAACAGCGGGAAGCCGCTCTGCGGCGAGGCGATCCGCCCCGCGTAACGGGCCATCGTGTCCAGCGCGCCGTCCTCGAGCCGGTCGATGCCGCAGCCCCGGAAGTAGTAGTGCCAGCCGTGCGGGAAGGAGGCGTCGAACATCGCCTGGTGCGCCAGGTACGGCTTCGGTCGGCACAGGTCGAGCAGCGGCCGCCCGAACTCCCGCATCGGACGCATCACTTCCTCGCCCGCCTCCGGCTCCCCCACCCAGCAGGCGATCACCATGACCACCGGCCGGCCGTGCAGCTCCGGCGGGATCACCGGCGAGGGCGGGGCCTTGCGGTGGACCACGATCGTCGTCAGCTCATCCGGCACCCCCGCGATCCACTCCCGGTAGAACCGCATGACCTGCGGCGATTCCTCCACCGGCCACAGCACCGGCCCGGCGAGCACGGTCGGACCGACGGGATTGAGCCGGAACGTGAACTCCGTGACGACGCCGAAGTTGCCGCCCGCCCCGCGCATCCCCCAGAACAGCTCCGGCTCGTGCGCCGCGCTCGCCGTCAGCCGCTCCCCGGCCGCCGTGACCAGGTCCACCGACAGCAGCTGGTCCACGCTCAGCCCGTACTTGCGGCTCAGCCAGCCGATCCCGCCGCCGAGGGTGAGCCCCGCGACGCCGGTGTGCGTGACGATCCCCGACGGCACCGCCAGCCCGAACGGCTGCGTCGCCGCGTCCAGCTCGCCGAGCAGCGCCCCCGCCTGGACCCGGGCCGTACGGGCCTCGGGGTCCACCCGGATCTCCTTCATGGGCGACAGGTCGACCACCACGCCGCCGTCGCACACCGAATGCCCGGGGAAACTGTGCCCGCCGCCGCGCACCGCGACCGGCGCACCCGTCTCCACCGCCCACTGCAGCGCCGCCACCACATCGGCGGAACCGGTGCAGGGCGCGATCAGGGCGGGATGCCGGTCGATGGCGCCGTTCCAGATCCGCCGGCGCTCCTCGTAGGGGGCGTCCCCCGCCCGCACCAGGCTGCCCCGGAAGGAGCGCGCCAGCTCGTGGTACGCGGCATCGTCCAACCGGACCGGTGCCGCAATCGGTGCCGGTGTCGGTGCCGCAATCGGCGTCGGTGTCGGTGTCGGCGCACTGGACGCACCCATGGGACGAGTCTTCCACCGCGGGGATACGCGGGCCAGCCGACGCCGTTTGCCCTGGTCAGCACCGATCCACCCGGTTGCGGAGGTGATCGGCCCGGGTGACGGTGGGCACATGGCCGCGCCCCCGCCACCGTCACCGCCCTCCGCCGGCTCCAGCCTGATCCGGCACCTCGGCCCCAACTGGTACGCCAGCGTGATGGGGACCGCCATCGTCGCCAACGCGGGCGTCGCTCTGCCCGTGCGCGTCCGCGGACTGCACACCTTCAGCCTGGTCTTCTGGGCCCTGTCCGCCGCCATGCTGGCCGTCCTGCTCACCGCCCGCGCCCTGCACTGGGCCCGCCACCGCGACCAGGCCCGGGAGCATCTGCTCGATCCGGCCGTCGCCCCCTTCTACGGCTGCCTGTCCATGGCCCTGCTCTCCGTCGGCGGCGGCACGATGCTGATCGGCAAGGACGTCATCGGCCTGCACGCCGCCGTGGTCGTCGACTCCGTCCTCTTCATCGCCGGCACGGCCGTCGGACTGCTCGCCGCCGTCGCCATCCCGTACCTGATGGTCGAGAGCCACCGGATCCGGCCCGGCAGCGCCTCACCCGTCTGGCTGCTCCCGCTGGTCGCCCCGATGGTCTCCGCCGCGCTCGGCCCGCTGCTGATCCCGCACCTGCCGCCGGGCCAGTGGCAGAGCGCGCTGCTGCTCGGCTGCTACACGATGTTCGGGCTGAGCATGCTGGCCACGCTGGTGATGCTGCCCGTCGTCTTCGGCCGGATGGTGACCGGCCCGCGGCTGCCGCTGGCCCTGACCCCGACGCTCTTCCTGGTGCTCGGCCCGCTGGGGCAGTCGGTCACCGCCGCCAACAAGTTCGCCGACTCCGCCCCGGGTGTGGTGCAGGCCCCGTACTCCGAGGGCTTCCGGATGCTGGCCGTGATCTACGGGGTGCCGGTGATGGGGTTCGCGCTGCTCTGGTTCGCGTTCGCCTGCGCGATGCTCGTACGGGCGCGCCGGCGCGGGATGCGGTTCTCGCTGACCTGGTGGGCGCTGACCTTCCCGGTGGGCACCTGTGTGACGGGGGCGGAGGGGCTGGCCCGGCACACCGGCCTGGACGCGTACCGCTGGCTCGCCGTGTTCCTGTACGCCTGCCTGCTGGCGGCCTGGGCCACCGCGGCCTCCCTGACCGTGCGCGGCCTGTCGACGGGGGCGTTCGTCCCGGCCGCCGCGCCCGCCGCCCCCACCGCACCCGCCGAGGCCGCCGAGGCCGCTTGAGCCGCTGTCGCCGGACGGGCATAAAGCGCGGTTATGGGTGCATAGACACGATCCCGCTACCGGCGCGTAACCCCCGGGCGGAGGGTGGAACCGGAAAGCAAGAGTTCCCCCCGATGAAGCTGGGACACCATGTACACCCTCCTCTTCCTCCTCATCTTCCTGTGCGTCGTGGCGGTGCTGCGGCCCTGGCCGGCCAGCGTCCGGGTGCCGCTGTGGACGGGAACGCTGATCGCCTGCGTGCTCGCGTTCCTCCCCCACGTGCTCGACCACACCTTCCACATCGCCCTCTGAGGAGAAGAGTCCGTGAACACCACCTCGAACCCCCGGCGCGCCTCGGCCTCCAACCGGCTGGGCCTCTGGTTCGCCCACGCCTACGTCGTCGGCCTGTGCGCCACCCTGGCCGGCGCCTACTTCTTCCAGTTCGGGCTGTGGGAGTACCCCTGCCCCATGTGCCTGCTGCAGCGGATGTTCTTCCTGCTCAGCGCGCTGGGCCCGGCCTGGATCATCGTCCGCGCCCGCAAGGGCGCGGTCACCACCGGGGAATGGGCCGCCGGCTGGGGCTGGGCCGTCGTCGCCGCGCTCGCCGGCAGCGTCGTCTCCGCCACCCAGGTCCTGATGCACATCGTGCCCCCGGACCCCGGTTACGCCGGCGCCCTGTTCGGCCTGCACCTCTACACCTGGGCCCTGATCACCTTCCTGGCCTCCGCCGTCGCCGCCGGAGCCGCGCTGTTCCTGACCCCCCGCTCCGAACCCCTCGACGCGGGACTCACCTCCCCCGCCCTGCGCCGGGCCTCCGCCGTCACCTCGGCGGTGCTGCTCGCCTTCGCCGCGAGCAACCTGGTCGCCTGCTTCTTCCTCCAGGGCTTCGCCTGGCAGATGCCCGGCGACCCCACCGGATACGCCCTGTTCCACTGAGGTCCGGGCGGCCCGCCGATCCCCCCCTCGGTCGGCGGGCCGCCCGGTCAGGCGGTCGTCAGGACCAGGCGGCCTCGGGTGCCCGGCTCCGCCAGGAGGGCGTGGGCCTTCACCGCGTCCGCCAGCGGGATCGTCCGCGAGACCCGCAGGGTCAGG
The DNA here is from genome assembly GCF_042891345.1 of Streptomyces sp. NPDC001903. NCBI lineage: Bacteria > Bacillati > Actinomycetota > Actinomycetes > Kitasatosporales > Streptomycetaceae > Streptomyces > Streptomyces sp. NPDC001903. The sequence goes on along the minus strand of NZ_JBIASZ010000006.1, from coordinate 92,628 downwards.
GCGCCCTCGTCCACCAGGCCCACCAGCTCCGCCAGATGCGCGCCGTCCGCCGCGACCTCCTGCTCCACCACCCGGATCCCCCGCTCGGCGGCCGGGCCGGCGTGCGGCCGCAGACCCACGTAGACCCCGCCGTCACGGACGAAGGCGAGCGCCGGCTCCCCCAGTACGGCCGCGTCCACGACCCCGTCCACCGGCCCGGCCGGAGCCGATCCGCGCGGGACGAACTCCTGCGCGCCCAGGGACCGTACGAACTCCTCGTCCGACTCCCCCGCCAGGGCCGTCACCACCAGCCCCGCCCGCACCGCGAGCTGCACCGCGAGCCCGCCGACCACGCCCGCCGCCCCGGTGACCAGCACCGAGGAGCCCGGAGCCAGCCCCAACAGGCCCACCGCCCGCGCGGCCGTCAGCCCGCTCAGCGGGAGCCCCGCCGCGGCCGCGGCGTCCACGGTGGCCGGCGCGGCCGCCACCGCCGAGGCGTCGAGCACCGCGTACTCGGCGTGCGTGCCCAGCGGCTTGACCGGCCCGTACTGCAGTCCGACCACCCGCTGCCCCACCGCCCAGCCGGTGACTCCGGCGCCGACCGCGTCGATCTCGCCCGCCACGTCCCAGCCGAGCCCGAGCCGCGTCCCGCCGCCGCCGAAGACGCCGACGCGGACCGCGCCGTCCACCGGGTTCACCCCGGCCGCCGCGACGCGGACGCGGACCTGACCGGGCGCCGGCCGCGGGACCGGCACCCGCACGATCTCCACCCGCTCCGGCCCGCCGAAGCCGTTCACGACGGCCGCCTGCATGGTCCGTACGGTCTGCGCGTTCTCGCTCATGGTCTCTCCCCGATCCAGTCGATCTCGTTCGCTCGTTCCTGCTGAGCACTAACCTAGGGAGAGGTACTCTCCTTTCGTAAGTACGTACTTGGAGGTGCGTACCCGACCCGGAAGTGGGGCACCCGATGGCCACCCGTACCGCCGCGGCCCGCCGCGAAGAGGACCGCCACGCCTACGACGCCTTCCTCAAGGAGTGCCCCACCAGCCAACTCCTCGCCCGCATCAGCGACAAATGGGTCGGCCTCATCGTCGCCGCGCTCGCCCAGGCCGAGGACCAGTCCATGCGCTACAGCGACCTCGGCCGCAAGATCCCCGGCGTCAGCCAGAAGATGCTCACCCAGACCCTGCGCTCCCTCGAACGCGACGGCCTGGTCACCCGCACCGTCACCCCCACCGTCCCCGTCCGCGTCGACTACGGGCTCACCGGACTCGGCAACAGCCTCGCCTGCCTCCTCACCTCCGTGAAGCAGTGGGCCGAGAACCACTTCGACGAGGTCAACGCCCACCGCGAGCACCACGACAGGTCCGCGGCGACCACCTAGGCGGGCGTGCCGCATCTCCTCAACCGCGGGGCCGGTCCGTACGGGTGAGCACGCCGCTGAGGCTGGCGGAGAAGGGATCCCGCCGGGTACGGGGCAGCGGCACCTCGGCCAGCTTCCCGTCGTAGAGCATCCACAGTCCGAAGCAGTCGTCGTCCTCGTCGCGCACCATCACCTGGACCGACCACGGATCGGGCCACGGCAGCGACTCCAGGTGGGCCAGCAGCCCCGTCCAGTTGTGACGGATGAACTGGATCACCCAGGCGTAGCACTCCTCGGACCGACCGCGCTGCCCCGCGAACATCCAGTCGTCGACCCGGGTGAAGCACTGGTGCCACTCCCGGTCCTCGTCGGGGCGGGTCAGCGGCTCCATCACCTCCTCCGCGCTCCGTGCCAGCACGATGACCTCCGCGAATCTGCTCATGCCGCGAGTATGGACACCGCTCGTAATTCCCCCGCGGGGTCCCTCCCGGCAGTGGCATGCTGGCCCCGTGAACGGACCAGCCATCACCCTCACCCTCGCGCCCGAACTGCACGTGTTCGCCGCACCCGCCCGGCGCGGCACGCGCGTACCGACCACGACCGACGGCGCCTCCAGCCTCGGCCACGTCGTCGAGTCGGCCGGCGTCCCGCTCACCGAGGTCGGCCGGCTCCTCGTCGACGGCCGCGAGGTGCCCGTCTCGTACGTGCCGCAGGCCGGGCAGCACGTGGAGGTCCTCGGCGTCGAGCGCCCGCAGCGGATCGAGGGCGCCCCGCTGCGCTTCCTGCTCGACGTCCACCTCGGCACGCTCGCCCGCCGCATGCGCCTGCTCGGCGTGGACACCGCGTACGAGAACGAGGACATCGGCGACCCCGCCCTGGCCACCCGCTCCGCCGCCGAGCAGCGCGTCCTGCTCTCCCGGGACCGCGGACTGCTGCGCCGCCGCGAGCTGTTCGCCGGCGCGTACGTCTACAGCGACAACCCCGACGAGCAACTGCGGGACGTCCTCGGCCGGTTCGCCCCCGCCCTCGTGCCGTGGACCCGCTGCACCGCGTGCAACGGGCCGCTGCGCGAGGCCGACAAGGACAGCGTGGGCGACCGGCTCGAGAGCGGGACGCAGCGCTCGTACGACGTCTTCGCGCAGTGCACGGCGTGCGAGCGCGTCTACTGGCGCGGCGCCCACCACGCCCGGCTGGAGCGGATCGTCAGCGAGGCCGTCGAGGAGTTCGGCGGAGTGGCCACCCCGTAGGCCGGGCCTCTCGGATCGGCCCGGATCGCCAGGCACGCCGGATTCAGAAGGCGCGCCGGATTCAGAAGGCGTACGAGTCGCCCGTGTCCAGCGCCAGCACCGCGTGCTGGTTGTTGGACAGGTCGCGGTCGGAAGCCCCGCCGTTCCACCAGGTGTCGATCCGGACCACCACCTCCGGCACCGGCTGCTTCAGCTCCAGCAGCAGCCCGATGTGGCGGCCGCGGCCGTGCAGGGGCAGCGCGCCCGTCTCGCACACCACCTCGCGCAGCCCCGCCCGCGCACAGCCCTGCGCCAGCTCCTGCCGGTCCGCGAGGTCCGCCGACAGCCGCACCCGCAGCGTCGCGTTGGGCAGCGCGGCCGGCCCCTCGTTCTGCGGCACGACCCACACCCTCAGCCGCCCCTGCGACAGGGACACCCGCCCGTGGTACGCCACGTCGGCCTCGGGACCGCTGCGGGCGGCCGCGCCCGCCTCCGTCCCGGACACCCAGGGCACCCCGAGCACCAGCAAGCCCGCCACCACCACACTCCGTACGGCACCACGGCGCACCGCCACCACCTCCACGCGCGGAGGCTAGCCGCCACCGCCCCCGCCCGGTCGGACCATCACACGAACGAGGGCGGGCCCCTGGCCCAACCGGCGGGCACCGACCGACGGCGGCCATCCCGGTCAGGGCGGCCCCCTGCGTACGCTTCGAGCCATGCTGATCGCCCGCTCCGCCGCCCTGTTCGCCCTCGCCGCCGTCCTGGAGATCGGCGGCGCCTGGCTCGTCTGGCAGGGCGTGCGCGAGCACAAGGGCTGGGCGTGGATCGGCGCCGGGGTGATCGCCCTCGGCCTCTACGGCTTCGTCGCCACCCTCCAGCCCCAGGGCGACTTCGCCCGCGTCCTCGCCGCGTACGGCGGGGTCTTCGTCGCGGGCTCCCTCGTGTGGGGCATGGCCGCCGACGGCTACCGCCCCGACCGCTGGGACGTCGCGGGCGCCCTCGTCTGCCTCGCCGGCATGGCGGTGATCATGTACGCCCCGCGCGGTCGCTGAGCCCCGCCTATGCTGGCGGGTAATCGCCCGTACGCATGACCGAACCACCGAACGCCCGAGGAGCCCGCAGATGAGCACGGCCAGCGCCACCGCCAACCGGACCGCCGTAGTCACCGGCGCGAGCAGCGGCATCGGCGCGGCCACCGCCCGGCAGCTCGCCGGCGCCGGCTACCACGTCGTCCTCACCGCCCGCCGCAAGGACCGCATCGAGGCCCTCGCCGCCGAGCTGACGGCAGCCGGCCACTCGGCCGCCGCCCACGCCCTCGACGTCACCGACCGCGCGGCCGTCGACGCCTTCGCGGCCTCCCTCGACCGCTGCGACGTACTCGTCAACAACGCCGGCGGCGCCATCGGAGCCGAGCCCGTCGCCACCGGCGACCCCGCCGACTGGCGCACGATGTACGAGGTCAACGTCATCGGCACCCTCAACCTCACCCAGGCCCTCCTCCCCGCCCTCATCGCCTCCGGCGACGGCACGGTCGTGGTCCTGTCCTCCACCGCGGGCCACGCCACCTACGAGGGCGGCGCCGGCTACGTCGCCGCCAAGAACGGGGCCCGCGTCCTGGCCGAGACCCTGCGCCTGGAGATCGTCGGCCAGCCGGTCCGCGTCATCGAGATCGCCCCGGGCATGGTCAAGACCGAGGAGTTCGCGAAGACCCGCTTCCGCGGCGACGCCGAGAAGGCCGAGAAGGTCTACGCGGGCGTGGCCGCCCCCCTGACCGCCGACGACGTGGCCGACACCATCACCTGGGCCGTGACCCGCCCCAGCCACGTCAACATCGACCTCCTGGTGGTCCGCCCCCGCGCCCAGGCCTCGAACACGAAGGTCCACCGCGACCTGTAAGCCCCTGCCGAGCCCTTACGGGACCAGCCCGGCGGCCTTCAGGGCGGGCATGAGGGCCGCCGGCTTCAGCCCGGCGGCCTTCGCCGCTGCCAGGGCCCGGTCCAGAGCCGCGGCCAGCGTCGGCGTGAAGTGCAGCAGGACGATGTCCCCGGCCTGGAGCCGCGGGGTCGGCGGCGGCACATCGGTCCAGGTCGTGAAGTCGTGCGTCCACGTGACCAGCGCCTTCACCCCGCAGCCCTTGGCCGCGGCCCGCACCTCGTCGTTCACCGCCCCGTACGGCGGCCGCAACAGCTTCGGCTCCCGCCCGAACGCCGCCGCGAGCCGCTCCCCGGCCCCGCACACCTCGGCGTCCTTCCCGGCGGCGTCGAGGGTGGTCAGATCGGGGTGGTTCACGGTGTGGTTCTCCACCGTCGCCCTGCCCTCGTCGAGGAGCCGGGTGAAGTACCCGGTGTCGTACGAGGTCGCCCCCGGCAGCAGGAACAACGCGGCGGGAACCCGCTTGTCGACCAATGTCCGCGCCGCGGCCGGATCGTGCACCCACCCGTCGTCGATGGTGATGAAGACGACCTTCTCGGAGGTCGGCACGTGCGACAGGACGGGCGGCAGGCCCACGGGCCGCGCCACGGCGCTCCCGACCACCCCCAGCCCCAGACTCACGGCAGCAACCACGCCGAACACCACACGGGATCTCCACATGACCCCCACCCTGGTCTAGACCAACTCCCGGCGTCAATACCCCGGTTGGAGCCCGGGGCGGGACCAGGGGGCGCCGGCGTCCGCGGACTCCGGCCGCAGTCCGAGCTCGCCGAGCTGGTTGACCGCCATCATCGCGGTGAACATCGCGTTCGGATTGGCCCCGCCGACGCCCAGCCCGGCGACGGCTTCCGCGTAGCGCGCGGTGAACTCGCCCGGACGGACCGGGCCGTCCCCGCCGACCAGCTCCAGAGCCGCCGACTGCAGGGCGACGGCCTGCTCCAGCAGGCCGTCCAGATACGGCACCACGACCTCGGCGCCGCGCCGCACGGCGAAGGTGTGCCCGTCGGTGAGGAGTGCGGCCTCCCCCTCCTCGAAGAGCAGGGCGACGGCGCCCAGCACGGTCTGGATCTTGAGCTGGTCGGCGTCGGCCATCGCGCCGCAGGCCCCGTTGCCCTCGTCGGACAGGTGGAGGACGCCGCACTCCCGCAGGTGCACGACCACGTGCCCGGCGCAGTGGCCCTGGCTGCGCAGCACGCGGACCGCGCCGTCCGCGAAGGTCCAGCCGGTGAAGCGCGCCGGGCCGATCCGGATCCGCTCCAGCGGCCGCTCCTCGTAGGTGCGGGTGGTGGCGCCGAAGGGCCGGTACGGCTCGAACAGCGACACCAGCCGGGGGCCGGCCACCGCGGGAGCCGGCATGGGCGCCAACCCGGCGATGCGCTCGAGGGACCGCACCCAGTACCCGGCCGGGTCCCGGATCTGGTCCAGGTCGGGGGCGGGCACCCAGTGCTCGGCCGGCACGCCCAGCTCGTCGGCCAGGTCGTTGTTGCCGACGTGGTCGGGATGCCCGTGCGTGGTCAGGAACAGCGCCCGGGACCAGGGACCGACCCCGTCCGCCGCCTCCCGCAGGGCCGCGCGGAAGGCGGCCGTGACCCCGGTGTCGACGACCACGAGGGTCTCGCCGGCCCGGTGCACCAGGGCGTTCCCGACGTCCGGCCGGCCGTTCTCGACGTCCAGCCCCTGCCCGAGGACCAGCACGGTCCGCTCGTCGATCCCGATCAGCTCACCGAGCGCGGTCATGGAACCTCCCGCGTACCCGCCGGTTCCCCGCCCTCTCCCGACGAGCGTACGCCGGACCAGCACCCCTGTCCCCGGGAAACCCCCGGCGGGGTGACCGCCGGGACCACGCGGAAGGGCCCGGACCGAGACCGGTCCGGGCCCTTCCACTCCCCCGACAACCGCACCCAGGGCTCAGCCCTTGATGCAGATGACCTGCTTGAGCTTGGCCACGACCTGGACGAGGTCCGTCTGCTGGTCGATGACCTGCTCGATCGACTTGTACGCGCCCGGGATCTCGTCGACCACGCCCGAGTCCTTGCGGCACTCGACCCCCTTGGTCTGATCCGCCAGGTCGCGCGCCGAGAACCGCTTCTTCGCGGCCGTCCGGCTCATCTTCCGACCCGCGCCGTGCGAGGCCGAGTTGAACGACTTCTCGTTGCCGAGGCCCTTCACGATGTACGAGCCCGTCCCCATGGAGCCGGGGATGATCCCGTAGTCACCACTGCCGGCGCGGATCGCGCCCTTGCGGGTGACCAGCAGGTCCATGCCGTCGTACCGCTCCTCCGCCACGTAGTTGTGGTGGCAGCTGATCTCCCGGTCGAAGGAGACCTTCGCCTTGCGGAACTCGCGGCGGATGACCTCCTTGAACAGGCTCATCATCACGGCCCGGTTGTACTTGGCGTACTCCTGGGCCCAGAAGAGGTCGTTGCGGTAGGCCTCCATCTCCGGGGTGGCCGCGAGGAACACCGCCAGGTCCCGGTCGACCAGGCCCTGGTTGTGGTCCAGGCCGCGGGCCACGCCGATGTGGTGCTCGGCGAGCTCGTTGCCGATGTTCCGGGAGCCGGAGTGCAGCATCAGCCAGACCGAACCGGACTGATCAAGACAGAATTCGATGAAGTGGTTGCCCGTTCCGAGCGTCCCGATCTGCTTGGCGGCACGTTCGCGACGGAATTTGACCGAATCGGCCAGGTAGTCGAACCGCTCCCACAGCCCCGCGTACCCCTCCACCGGGAAGCCGTACAGGCGGTCCGGGTCCACCGGGTCGCGGTGCATGCCCGCGCCCACCGGGATGGCGCGCTCGATCTTCGAGCGGAGGGGGGACAGGTCGCCCGGGAGGTCGTTCGCCGTGAGGGACGTCTTCACCGCCGACATGCCGCAGCCGATGTCCACCCCCACCGCCGCCGGGCAGACCGCGTCCTTCATGGCGATCACCGAGCCGACCGTGGCGCCCTTGCCGTAGTGGACGTCCGGCATGACCGCCAGGCCCTTGATCCACGGCAGGCCGGCGACGTTGTGCAGCTGTCGCATCGCGCTCGCCTCGACCGACGCGGGGTCGGTCCACATCCGGATCGGGACCTTCGCCCCCGGCACCTCTACATACGACATAACGCTTCAATCCCCCGAGAACCACAGAAAATTCGGAATACGCAAAAGCCTCGCTCTTAGCCCCAAATCAGACAGGGGACCGGCGCCAGCACCAGCGTGTGCGATAGACATTGTGTTCATCCGCGTCCAAAGCGCGGCAACGCATTTTCCTGACCGCCGGGCCGCCGGCCGGTCGAAGGGAGCCAGTGGACGTGCAGCGCAAGGCGGTACGGCAACGACGTCGAGTCCTGCCGGGCATCGCGATGCTCACCGCACTCGTGGCCGGCGCGGCCGGCCTCACCGGGTGCACCAGCGGCAGCGGCGTCGGCTCCGACACCGACTCCAAGGCGGGCGACAGCAGCCCCGCGCCCGCGCCGGCCGGCAAGTACCGCAGCCTGCCCGCGCCCTGCAAGGCCGCCGACGGCAAGCGCCTCAAGGCGATGCTGCCGGTCGGGGACAGCCTCACCGAGCAGCAGCGCGCCCAGCTGTACGCCGGGGTCGCGGACACCTCGTACGACGGAGACCGGCACGTCGGCTGCCGCTGGACGGCGCAGTCGCCCGAGGAGACCCGGCTGCTGTCGGTCGGCTTCGAGCGCGTGGTCTCGTACGACCGGACCCTCATGAGCGACGACGACAAGGCGCGGCAGGTGTACGTGCGCCGGCTGACGGACGCCCACCTGCCCTTCCCGGGTCCCACCACGAGCCCCACCGCGAGTGCGGTTGCGAGCTCCGGCGCCCCGCCGGCCGCCAGCACTCCCCCGTCGGCCGGCGGGCAGCCTCCGGCCCCCGGGACCGCCAGCCCTTCCGCTTCCGTGCCGCCGCCCGAGCTCGGCTCCCGGGTGCTCGAAGGGCTCGGGACCGAGGCGTACATCGAGGACAAGCTGAGCGCCGCCGGCGCGAGCGCGGCGCAGGCGCGGACCGTGCGGATTGTGTTCCGCACCTCGAATGTCATCGTCACGGTCGAGTACAGCGTGCAGCCCGCACTGCCCGGTACGGTGCCGTCGAGCCCCGAAACCCAGGACAAGGCAAGGCAGTTGGCGCAGGCGCTCGTCGAGCGTTTCAACGAGTGAGCGGGGGCGCGCGGGGCTCGGCGTGACGGCGCGCACAGCAGGTGCGCGCCGGGTCGGGCTACCTTTGTTCGGGTCCCGCGCCCGCCCGCCGAGTCCGAACCGAGTCCGATCCGAGCCCGCTCCGAGCCCGCACCGCGTCCACGGAACGCGCCCCACCACGTACTGACTGAAGGAACCATGCACCGATCTGCCTCGCGCCTCACTCGCGTTCTCGCCTGCGCAGCCGTCCCGGTGATCCTCACCGTCGCCGGCTGTTCGTCCGACTCGGGCAAGGACTCCGGTTCCGGCTCCGACAAGAAGCCCGGCGCGTCCTCCTCCGCCAAGCCGAGCGGCAAGGCTTCGGCCGCGCTGGAGAAGGCGGCGTTCGCGACGCTGCCCGACCCGTGCAAGACGATCCAGACGAAGACGGTCGAGACCCTCGTCCCGGAGGCGAAGGACAAGAACGGCACCGCGACCAAGTCGAACGACCTGGCCTCCCGCGCCAGCTGCTCGTGGAACGGTCTGGACGAGGACGGCCTCAAGGGCTCGCAGTACCGCTGGCTGTCGATCTCCCTGGTCCGCTACGAGTCGCACTCCTCGCTCGGCGGCGCGAACAAGCGCGCCGAGGACCAGCTGAACAAGCAGGTCGAGACGGCGAAGGCGACCGAGGGCGCGACCAACGTGAAGGTCGAGCAGGCGGGCGGGATCGGCGACCAGGCGTCGTCGATCGTGTACGGCGTGAAGAAGGACGTGGACTTCTTCAACACGACGATCGTGGCGCGCACGCAGAACGTCGTGATCACGCTGGACTACAACGGTGCGGCGTACGAGGGTGCCGGCGCTCCGGATCAGGCCAAGCTGCTCGAGAACGCGATCGCCGCGGCGAAGGAGGCGGTGGCTTCGGTCGCCGCCGCCAACCAGCAGCAGCAGACGCCTCAGCAGCAGCCTGAGCAGCAGGCTTCTCCCTCCGCGCAGTAGCCGGTGGCGGGTCCGGGCGGCGCGGCGGGCGCCTGGGCGGGGGCTTAACGGGAGGCTGACATTCAGTCACCCGTGCGGTCACCCGTACGCTGTGCCTGCCGTAGCTCGACAAGGGGAGGGGATCGCGGGTGGCCGCGATGCAGCTGACTCGTACGCACCGGATACTCATCGGCGTCGTTGTCGCGGGAGCCGTGGTCATCGCGGGGATCGGTTTCGCCGGTTCGTACGCCGCGGTCCGCGCGCTCGCCCTGCAGAAGGGGTTCGGGAGCTTCTCGCTGGTGTTCCCGATCGGCATCGACGCGGGCATCTGCGTGCTGCTGGCGCTGGACCTGCTCCTGACCTGGATCCGGATCCCGTTCCCGCTGCTGCGCCAGACGGCGTGGCTGCTGACCGCGGCGACGATCGCGTTCAACGGCGCGGCGGCCTGGCCGGACCCGCTGGGCGTGGGCATGCACGCCGTGATCCCGATCCTGTTCGTGGTCACGGTGGAGGCGGCCCGGCACGCGGTGGGCCGGATCGCGGACATCACGGCGGACCGGCACATGGAGGGCGTGCGCATCACGCGCTGGCTCCTCTCCCCGGTCCCGACGTTCAAGCTGTGGCGCCGGATGAAGCTGTGGGAGCTGCGCTCCTACGAGCAGGCCGTCGGCATGGAGCAGGACCGGCTGATCTACCAGGCGCGGCTGCAGGCACGCTACGGCCGCGCGTGGCGCCGCAAGGCGCCGGTGGAGGCCCTGATGCCGCTCCGCCTGGCCCGCATCGGCGTCCCGCTCGCCCAGACGGCTCCGGAGGGCCTGGCCGCGGCCGGGATCGACCCGCTGCTGCTGCCTCCGGCGGCGGCGGCCATCGCGTCGGGCGCGGCACCGGCCCCGGCGTCACCGGCCCAGGCCGCCCAGGCCGCCCAGGTCCAGGCCGCGGCTCCGGCACTGGAGACGGCGGCCGCGCAGCAGGGCCCGGATCCGCGGTCCGCCCCCGCTCCGGTGGCGGCGCCCCCGGTGACGCACGCCCCGCCGCCCTTCGCGGTGGAGCCGACGGCGATGCCCGCGGCGCACGACAGCGCCTGGTTCGCGGCGCCGCTGGCCCCGCAGGCGGCGTACGAGGGCGGCTACAACCCGCAGTACGTGGAGGGGCTGGAGCCGACCCCGGTCATGCCCCCGGCCGGCCCGGACCAAGAGCAGGAGCAGGACCTGGGGCAGGTCCGCGAGCAGCAGCCCGTCCAGGAGCAGCTGCCGGCTCCCCGCCGCGAGGCGCGGCCGGAGGCCGCAGGCGCCGTCTCCGACATCGACGAGGCGAAGTTCGCGGAGGCCGCGTACGAGGTCTTCCGGACCTACATCGAGGAGAACGGCAAGGTGCCGAGCCCCGAGCAGGTCGACATATACCTCTCGGACCGCCACGGGATCAATCACCCGCTGGCCTTCAGGACGATCAGCCGGCTGATGCCCGAGCTGAAGCAGCGCTACCAGCGCGACCTGGAGAACGAGCACATCCCGTAGACCGCGTCCCGTAGACCGCGTCCGGTGGACCGCGTCACGCAGACCGCGCCGGACGCATCCGCTCCGGCAACGCGGAAGGGCCCGCACCCCTCGGGGTGCGGGCCCTTCCGTATGCGTGGGGCCCGGGGCCGGCTCAGGCGGCCAGCAGCTTGCGGACCCGGTCCGCGCCCACGGCGAGGAGCAGGGTGGGCAGGCGCGGGCCGGTCTCCCGGGTCACGAGCAGGCGGTACAGCAGGGCGAAGAACGTGCGCTGTGCGACCTTGAGCTCCGGCGTCGGCTTCGCGTCCGGCTCCAGACCCGCCATCACCTTGGGCACGCCGTAGACGAGGGTGGTGAGCCCGTCCAGCGACCAGTGCGAGTCGAGGCCCTCCAGCAGCAGGCGCAGCGACTCGCGCCCCTCGTCGTCCAGCGACGACAGCAGCTCGGTGTCGGCGTCCTCCCGCACCAGCGTCCGCTGGTCGGCCGGGACCTGGGTGGTGATCCAGTTCTCGGCGCGGTCCAGCCGCGGCCGTACCTCGTCCAGCGAGGTCAGCGGCTGCGACGGGTCCAGGTCGGCGAGGATGCGCAGGGTCTGCTCGTCGTGCCCGGCGGTGATGTCCACGACTGACGCGAGCGTGCGGTACGGCAGCGGCCGCGGGGTGCGCGGCAGCTCGTGCGAGGCGACCCGTACGGCACGGGTGTGCGCGGCGGCGTCGGCCGGCAGCACCGTGCCGTCGGCGACCTTGGACTCCAGCTTGTCCCACTCGTCGTAGAGCCGCTGGATCTCCTGGTCGAAGGCGATCTTGAAGGACTGGTTCGGCTTGCGGCGCGCGTAAAGCCAGCGCAGCAGCTGCGGCTCCATGATCTTCAGCGCGTCGGCCGGGGTCGGGACCCCGCCCTTCGACGAGGACATCTTGGCCATGCCGCTGATGCCGACGAACGCGTACATCGGTCCGATCGGCTGCTCGCCGCCGAAGATGCCCACGATCTGCCCGCCGACCTGGAACGAGGAGCCGGGCGAGGAGTGGTCGACGCCCGAGGGCTCGAAGATCACGCCCTCGTAGGCCCAGCGCATCGGCCAGTCGACCTTCCAGACCAGCTTGCCGCGGTTGAACTCGCTGAGCTTGACCGTCTCGGTGAACTCGTCCTCGGTGCAGACGTAGGTCATCTCGGTCGTCTCGTCGTCGTACGAGGTGACCTTGGTGAAGTCCTTGCCGCACTGGCCGCAGTACGGCTTGTACGGGAAGTACCCGGCCTCGCCGACGCTGCCGTCGTCCTCGGCGGCCGCGCCCGAGCCCTCGGCGGCCTCCAGCTCGGCCTCGTCCACCTGCTTCTGCTGGGGCTTCTTGCCGCCCGGCTTCTGCTTGGTGCGGTACTGGTCGAGGATCGCGTCGATGTCGCCGCGGTGCTTCATCGCGAACAGCACCTGCTCGCGGTACGTACCGGCGGTGTACTGCTCGGTCTGGCTGATCGGGTCGTACTCGACGCCCAGCTCGGCCAGCGCCTCGACCATGGCGGCCTTGAAGTGCTCGGCCCAGTTCGGGTACGAGGAGCCCTCGGGGGCGGGCACGGCGGTCAGCGGGCGGCCGATGTGCCGGGCGTGCGATTCCTCGGTGACGCCGGGGATGCCCTTGGGCACCTTGCGGTACCGGTCGTAGTCGTCCCAGGAGATGAGGTGGCGGACCTCGTGGCCCCGGCGGCGGATCTCGTCCGCGACCAGGTGCGGGGTCATGACCTCGCGCAGGTTGCCCAGGTGGATCGGGCCGGAGGGGGAGAGTCCGGACGCGACGACGACGGCTTTGCCCGGGGCTCGGCGCTCCGCCTCGGCGATGACCTCGTCCGCGAAACGGGAGACCCAGTCGGTCTCGGTGCTGCTCTGGGCGCTCTGAGCCACGACACGTCCTTCTATCTCGAATGCTGGCTGTCAGCCATTCTCCCAGACGGAACCAGCCCCTCCGAGGTTGCCTGTCGGGACGTGGCGAGCCCGTCGGCCGGTGCCGAGCGGGATCCGCCCGCCGCCGCGCCCGCACGAGCTCCGGTGGCGGGGAAATCCCGGAATCCGGACGGCCCCTCCGTGGGATACTCGGGACTTGTCGGAACAACCAAGTGCACCTTCAGGCACGACCTCACAGGAACGGCAGCTCATGGCCTCGGTCCCTTCCCTCGCTTCTTCCGTCAATCAGCGCGTCGCGGACGCCCTCGCCTCGGCCCTGCCGGAGGCCGGTGGCGCCGACCCGCTGCTGCGACGAAGCGACCGGGCCGACTTCCAGGCCAACGGGATCCTGGCGCTCGCGAAGAAGGCCAAGGCCAATCCGCGTGAGCTGGCGACGACCGTGGTCGGGTCCATCCCGACCGGTGACCTGATCAAGGACATCGAGGTCTCGGGCCCCGGCTTCCTCAACATCACCGTCTCCGACCGGGCGATCATCGAGACCCTCGCCGCCCGCGCCGGCGACGACCGCCTCGGTGTCCCGTACGCCGCGAACGCGGGCACGACGGTCATCGACTACGCGCAGCCGAACGTCGCGAAAGAGATGCACGTCGGCCACCTGCGGTCCGCGGTGATCGGCGCCGCGATGGTCGAGATCCTGGAGTTCACGGGCGAGAAGGTGGTCCGGCGCCACCACATCGGCGACTGGGGCACCCAGTTCGGCATGCTCATCCAGTACCTGATCGAGCACCCGCACGAGCTGGACCACAAGACCGAGGGCGACGCGGAGGTCTCCGGCGAGGAGGCCATGTCCAACCTGAACCGCCTCTACAAGGCCTCGCGCGCGCTCTTCGACTCCGACGAGGAGTTCAAGACGCGGGCCCGGGCCCGGGTGGTCGACCTGCAGGCGGGCGACGAGCAGACCCTCGCGATGTGGCAGCGGTTCGTCGACGAGTCGAAGATCTACTTCTACTCCGTCTTCGACAAGCTGGACATGGACATCCAGGACCCGGACGTCGTCGGCGAGTCCGGCTACAACGACATGCTGGTCGAGACGTGCAAGCTGCTGGAGGAGTCGGGCGTCGCCGTCCGCTCCAACGGCGCGCTGTGCGTGTTCTTCGACGAGTACAAGGGCCCGGACGGCAACCCGACCCCGCTGATCGTCCAGAAGTCGGACGGCGGTTTCGGCTACGCCGCGACCGACCTGTCGGCGATCCGGGACCGCGTGGGCAACCTGAAGGCCGACACCCTCATCTACGTGGTCGACGCCCGCCAGTCGCTCCACTTCAAGATGGTCTTCGAGACGGCCCGCCGCGCGGGCTGGCTGAACGACGGGGTCAAGGCCGTACAGCTGGCCTTCGGCACGGTCCTCGGCAAGGACGGCAAGCCGTTCAAGACCCGTGAGGGCGAGACGGTCCGGCTGGTGGACCTGCTGGACGAGGCGGTGGAGCGGGCCGCGTCGGTCGTGCGCGAGAAGGCGCAGGACCTGACCGAGGCCGAGATCGCCGAGCGTGCGGCGCAGGTCGGCATCGGCGCGGTGAAGTACGCGGACCTGTCGACCTCGGCGGCCCGTGACTACAAGTTCGACCTGGACCAGATGGTGTCGCTGACCGGTGACACGTCCGTGTACCTCCAGTACGCGTACGCCCGCATCCAGTCGATCCTCCGCAAGGCCGGGGACGCACGGCCCGCCGCCCACGCGGAGCTGGCCCTCACGCCGTCGGAGCGGGCGCTGGGCCTGCACCTGGACCACTTCGGCGAACTGCTCGCCGAGGCGGCGCAGGAGTACGCCCCGCACAAGGTGGCGGCGTACCTCTACCAGCTGGCGTCGCTCTACACGACCTTCTACGCGGAGTGCCCGGTCCTCAAGGCCGACACCCCGGAGCAGGTCGAGAACCGCCTGTTCCTGTGCGACCTGACCGCCCGCACGCTCACGAAGGGCATGTCCCTCCTGGGCATCCGCACGCCCGAGCGTCTCTGACCCTGTTCGCGGGGCGCACCGCTCCGTACGATCGGCCTTCCCGTACTGACGGCAGGGGAGGCCGATCGTGAACGGTCCACAGGGTGTGCACGGCTTATCGCTGGCGCGCGCGGCGCTGAGAGTACTGACCGGCGCCGGTGGCGGCACGCCGGCGCAGTCCGCCCTCCAGGCGCGGATACGGGTGCACGTGGAGGACAGGCTGCGCAGCGGCGCGCTGGGCACCGCGGTGCTGACGAAGCTGCGGGACGAGCCGGGTGACGCGTCCACCGCCATCGCCGTGCCGGTGGTGGCCGACGAGATCTCCCGCGACCCGGTGTTCGGAGACGCCCTGAACGACCTGTTGGAGCAGCTCCTGGGCGGGGCGGCGGCCGTGGCGGCGTACGGTGTGCCGCCCGGCGGGGGCGCGCCGGGGTCCGCGTCCGCGACGGGCTCCACCTCCGCGCTGGGGTCGATCGGCCTGGGCTCGGTCTCGGCGCACCAGATCCCGTTCCAGCCGCCCCAGGCCCCCGGGGCACCGGCGGCCGTGCCGCCGGTGGCGCCCCAGGTCGTGGTGATCCCGCCGATGCCCGGCTACCGGCCGTACCGGTCGAGCGGGTGGCTGGTGTTCCTGCTCGGGCTGCCGCAGTTCGCGTTCTTCGCCCTCGCCGTCTGGCTCTTGAACGGGCTCACGTTCGCCATGGGCGGCAGCTCCCTCAACTCCATCGGCGGCCTGATGTGGATCGCCTCGCTGCTCATGGCCCTCTTCGGCTTCGTCCGCGGCCTGTTCCTGTTCCGCGGGCCGTCGAGCGTGCTCGTCTACGTGGGCACGGCGCTGGACCTCGCGGTCGTGGTCGCACTGCTCTGGATCGATCCGACCGGCGCCGTGTCCTCGATCAAGTTCTAGCAGCGGTAGCCGTCGGGGACCTGGAGGAGGGCCACGAACACCCAGACCATGACCGCGGCGCCGGCCAGGCCTCCGAAGAGGGCGGCCGCCAGGTTCCAGCGGCCGACGTAGGCGACGAGCACGCCCCACCAGGCCGTCGCCAGGAGGGCGAGGAGGGCTCCGTAGAAGAGCAGGGCGAGGCCGTTGGCGGCCCCGTTCACCCCGACGTCGCAGGCCCGCCAGGCGGCGCCCAGCAGCACCGCGCCGAGCACGCCCGTGCCCACTCCGGCGAGCGGGGCGACGACACAGCCCAACTGTCCGCGCGTCACGGGGTGCTCCTGATCTGCGGGACGTCCTTGCCCTCCCGCTTCGCCTGCTCCATCCGGTCCATGGCGTCCTCGATCCCCTGCTTGAGCTGGTCTTCCGTCATGTTCTTGCCGTACTTGTCGTACAGGTCCATTCCGATCCTCATGGTGATCTGGTCGCCCTGGTCGTCGTCGCCCGTCAGCAGGGTCTCCCCGAGCGAGGCGCCCTTGATGAGGGTGTCCGGGTCGAATCCGGCGGCCCGGCCGATGTACCCGTAGTGGATGTTGGAGTAGATGTCGTAGAACACCTCCCGATTCTGGCCCGGCTGCTTGAAGAAGTAGTCGTTCTTCGTCTGGAGGTCGAAGTGCTGCTGGAGCTGGGGCTTGTGGTCCCAGTCCTGGCCGGGGGCGACCTTCAGGCCCCACATCACGAGCGCCGCGTTGATGTCGTTGCCGTAGTTGCGGCCGAAGTCGTACCACTGCGGTTCGCGCAGCAGGGCCTGCAGCTGGTGGACGGTGTCGGAGTCCACGTTCCGCTTCATCTCGTCGTAGATCCACTTCTCGGCCTCGGTGAACTTCTGCTCGCTGCGCGCCGACCCGGTCGGCGGGATCACCGGCTTGGCGGTGGCGTTGAAGCCGCCCATGGTGCCGTCGAAGGGGTTGGAGTCCACCACCACGGCCTGCAGCGCCTGCCGGATGGCCTTGTCGAACTCGTCCACCGCGCGCACCGCCTCCGCGATGTGCGCGGTCCAGGAGTCCTCCGCCTCCCGCATCCCGGGGTCGCGGCGCAGGATGCGGGCCTGGGCGGGGTCCTCGACGCGGGTGAAGTCGAAGGTGGCCCTGCCGGCCGTGGACACCGCCATGCCGGCGTCCACGGCGTCCTTGCGGGCCGACTCGACCTTCTTCTTCAGGTCCACGAAGCCCGCGTGGGCGTCGCGCAGGAGCGCGGCGACCGCCTTCGCCTCGGTCTGGGCGGCGGCGTACTCGCGCCGGGTGGTGGCGAAGCCGCTCTGCGCGGCCCCGGCGCTGAGACCGAGCCAGTTCTGTCCGACGGACGGACCCATGGTGACCTTCTGGACGCTCGCGGCGTACCGGTCCTCGACCTTCTTCAGCTCACCGGCCATCGCGTCCCACGCGGTCGCCGCGGTCGCGAGGAGGCCGAAGTTCGTGGTCATCACTTCCTGGTACGTGAGCACGTCTCCCCCAACTGTGCATGTCAGCAAGGCTTGTTCGAAACTCGCACCACACCACCTTGCCAGGACGGCGGTCACTTGCGCCCCAGAGATCGGCGAGCGTGTCGACGATGAGCAGGCCCCGCCCGCCGTCCCGGACCGACCCGGGGACGGCCGGCCGGCCGCCGCCGCTGTCGTGGACCTCGATCCGCACGAGGCGCTCCGTGCGGAGGAGGCGCAGGAGGTAGCCGCGGCCGGGCGGGACGCCGTGGAGGAGGGCGTTGGTCGCGAGCTCGCTCACGCAGAGCAACATGTCGTCCTCACGCGACGTGACACCCCAGGCGTGGAGGGTGTCACGTGTGAAACCCCTTGCAGCACTGACGTTCCGGGGAGAACGGGGGTAGAACTGCTGCCGCAGGAGCTCCGGTTGGATGTCGAGATTCACGAGGCGATCGTCGCGGGGAGTGACTGGCTTGTACCCGAGCGCCAACCCGTACTCATTGATGAGTACGGGTTGTCACGGGTATTGCCCGTGCACGGACGGGGAGTTCGCTGTCATGCCACCGAGGAAGCGCCCACGGCCCAACGCGACGACCATGAAGATGGTCGGCGCGATGGTCGCCGTCAGCCGCGTCGCGAAGAACCTGACTCAGAAGCAACTCGGGGAGTTGGTGGGGCTGGAGGAACAGACCATCGCCTCGATCGAGCAGGGCAGGCGCGCCCTGATGCCCGACGTGGCCGAGCTGATGGACCGGATCCTCGGCCTGCCGGGCGTCCTGGCCGTGGCCGCGGAACAGATGCCGGCGGTGGACGTGACACCGCCGTGGGCGGAGGAGTACATGGACCGGGAGCGGGAGGCGGTCGCCATCTCGTGGTTCGACATGCATGTCGTACCGGGCCTGCTCCAGACCGAGTCCTATGCCCGTGCGGTGTTCGCCTTGCGCGTCCCGTACATGGGGGAAGAAGAGATCGAACTCCAGATCACCCGCCGCATGCAGCGCCAGGAGATCCTGGCGCGCCCGCTCCCTCCGACCCTCAGCTTCATCATCTGGGAGGCGGCCCTCTGCGACCGGATCGGTGGCGACGAGGTCCACCGGGAGCAACTCCGGCACCTGCGCGCGTGCGCGGACGGGCCGGGCATCTCGCTCCAGATCCTGCCCCTGGGCATCGCGGGGCACGCGGGTCTCAACGGGCCGTTCACGCTCCTGGAAACACCCGAACACCAGCACTTTTCTTACGCGGAGACCCAGCGCGGAAGCCTTCTCGGACAGGACCCCGGCGAGCTCAGCATCCTCACTCGGAAGTATGCGATGCTGCGATCCCAGGCCCTCAACTTCGCGGAGACGAAGGGCCTGTTGGATCGGCTCTTAGGAGAACGATGAGCACCACACTCACGTGGTTCAAGTCCAGCTACAGCGGCGATGAAGGCGGCCAGTGCCTGGAGGTCGCCGTCGCCTGGCGGAAGTCGAGCTACAGCGGCAGCGAAGGCGGCGCGTGCGTCGAGGTCGCCACCTGCCCCGACAAGGTGCACGTGAGGGACTCGAAAGTCCCTCACGGCCCCTCTCTGGCTCTCACTCCCAGCGCGTGGTCCCACCTCGCTCAGTGGATCAGTGGCTGAGCGGGTAGGAATGTCGGCCCGTCGCCTCGTCGATCTCTGAGTGGGCCTTCTGCAACATCTGGGACGCGAGATCCATCAGCGCGCGAGCGCCGGCGATCTCTTCCCCGACCCGCAGCTGCTCCGGGTCGGAGGGGTGGCGCATGGCGTAGCCGTGCGCCCTCATCTCGGAGCCGTCACCGAGCCTGACCATGGCCGCCGCGCTGGTGCGGTGGCCTTCCTCGGTGAATTCGAGCTCCACGTGCCACCCGACGAGTGTGGGCATGGTGCATCACCTCCAGGGGGTCACCCTGTCTCCAGGGTGCGCCCGGGGTGGTGGGAACGCGAGCGGAGGCTCCGGGAGGGCGGGGTCCCGGCCGGTCGGGGTCGGGAGGGTGTCCGGGGGCGTCCCGTCAGTCCACTGTCCTTCCGTGTCGGGTCGGTCCGTCAAGGGCGCTCCCTGCGGTCGCGTCGCTTCGCGATGGCCTTCGGCCACCCTTGACTGACCGCCCCGCCCCGGAACGCCATAAGACTGCCGGGAAGCCCCCGAAGGAATGGCCGGGAGGAACATGTTCAAGGACGGGCCCTCACCGATACGCGGCCAAGCCCCGGCGACCGGACACCTCCCTCCCGGAACCACCATCCCCGGCCATGACCAGGGGGGCGCGCCAGATCGCTACGCGCTCCTCACGTCTCAGCGTCCGACGACCGCCTTGGGCTGGTCGACGGCCCCGGTGGCCGGGGTGGTGGGGTGGCGGGACGATGAAGCCATCCCCCACGAGCCCTATGCGGCGATTGCGAGGTGTGGTGATGAGGATGCGACGTGCTGCGGCATTGGCGGCGATCGCGCCGGTCACCGTGTTGTGTGTGTGGACGGCTCCGCCCGCTGCTGCGGCCAGTACGCACACGATCACCATGACCGGGACACTGACCGTTTCGGACGCGCCCAGTCTCGGGTCGGGCAGGACCACGAGGAGCACCCCGTTCACCAGGGTGGTCAAGCTGAGTCACGACAAGCCGAGCGACACGTTGACGGCATCGGCGTGCGTGGGTGGTGAGACCCGGGGCGAGGTGAGCGTCGCGGTGAACCTCAGGTCCGACGAGTTGGTCGTGGTCAATCCGACGCTGAAGATCTTCGAAGGGTCTGACTGCCTCTCCAACGACCTCGACGGGACGGTCCGGTTGATCCAGCAAGGGCTCATGCCGGGCAAGAGCCTGGTCGGCTTTCAGATGAACGTGGAGAACGGCGAGGCCGGTTCCGACGACTACGCGCGGGTGAACTTCGACCTGAAGCACGTGGGCGGCAAGGGAATCGGCATCGGCAGGCCTGCCGAGCCGTCGAACGTCGTCGCCACGAGGGACCCCGCCGACCCGACCCGCGTGAACCTGGAGTGGTCCGACCAGGCGACCGACGAGACGCACTATGCGATCTTCAACAGCACCCTCCGGCAGGCCAAGGGCGCTCCGAAGGACGCCACGTCGTTCGTCTGGACCGGGCTGCCGCTGGGCAAGCAGTGCTTCCAGGTACAGGCGGTCAACGCCATGGGCGCGTCGGACTTCACTCCGGTGAACCCGAAGACCGAGTGCGTCTGAGCCGACCCGCTGTCGCGCTCCGGGGGACATGTCGGCCGGTCGTGGGCGGCTTGTGTCCAGCCCAAGACGGTCGTCGGACGCTGGGCCGAGTGGAGCGCGCAGCGATCTGGGGGCGCCCCCGGTCATGGCCGGGGATGGTTGCCCTGGTGAGGGGGATGTGGCTGAACCGGGTGGTGCGGTCCGCATCCCTGACGCACCTCTGGGCCTGACCGTCCCCCCTGACCGTCCTTCGGGGGCTTCCCGACAGTCTTATGGCATTCCGGGGCGGGCCGGGCAGTCAAGGGTGGCCGAAGGCCATCGCGAAGCGACGCGACCGCAGGGAGCGCCCTTGACGGACCGGACCGACACGGAAGGACAGTGGACTGTCGGGAAACCCCCGCACCACTCCCGACCCCGCCCGGCCGGAGCCCCCGCCCAGCCGACCCCGCCCAACAGACCGGCCGCGCCGATCAAGCCGTTTGCCCGCACGTCCGCAGCCGTGGAGGCTGTGGGGAGCAAACATACGTACGGGGGGATTGTGGTGACCGCATACCGAAGCGGGCCGGGGCGGTGGACGGGTGCATCATTGGCCGTCCTGTCGGTGATACCGGCGTTGATCAGCTGGTCCCTCTTCACCGGGGCGCTGCCCGACGACATCCGGCGGTACGAGGACTACGCCGCCGCCCCGCCGTGTGGCTACAGCGCCGACGACTGCGTCCGCGAACTCCCCCTCACCGTCGACCACACCGTGGTCAAGAAGGGCCGCAGCGGCAAGTTCGAGGCGACGCTCTCCGACCAGGACAGCCGGAAGCTCGTCGTGCTCTTCGGTGACCCCGGGCCGGTGCTCGCGCGGCTGGAGCCCGGTGATCGGGTGACCGCCACCGTGTGGCGCGGCCGGGTCATGACCGTCGCCAAGGAGGACGTCCGGCAGAGCTCCGCCGACGAGCCCCGCGACGAGGCCCAGATGACCGCCGGCCTCGCCACCTTCGCGGGCCTGCTCGCGGCCCTCGGGCTCGGTTTCGCGGTCGCGCTGCTCGCCGGGCTCGGCGGGCGGGAGCCGTGGACCTGGCGCTCGCTGGGGATGCCCCTGCTCATCGGCTCGGCGCTCACCTGCCTCGCCGTGGCGGTGCCTGCCCTGCTGATCGGGCTGCCCTGGTGGGTCGTGCCCGGGGTCGCGGTGCCGTTCGTGGCGTACGCCGCCTTCCGGCTCCACCGGTACCGGCTGCGGCGACGGGTCGGCCAGCCCGCGGAGTGACAGATTCCTCTCCCGTTCCGTGAACCCCCGCCCCGCCCCTGCCTACGCTCCCCGGCATGGGTAGCAACGGGAAACCGAGGTGGTGGCGGGTCTGGGCACGGGTCTGGCGGGCCGGGCCACCGGCCGGGTCGGCGCGCGTCTGGCCGCTGCGCTGATCCGGCCGGGGTGCGGGGCGGCGACGCCCCGCACCGTCGCTGCGTCAGTCGATGCCCTGCGCGAAGCGGAAGAAGCGGTTCGGGTCGTAGGTGCGCTTGACCGACCGGAGGCGGGTGTAGTTCCGGCCGTAGTAGGCCTCGCGCCAGTTCGTCAGCGCCGGGTCCATGTAGTTCTGGTACGACTGGTGCAGCGAGGCCGAGAAGGGCTCCACGGTGTTGAAGCCGTTGTCCACCCAGGCCTGGCCCCGGTCCTTGTCCTCCTGCGTGAGGTTCGGGTTGGTCAGGCCCACCGAGTAGCCGGCGTTGAAGAGCGAGTCGCGGTGCACGAAGGCCGTGGCCGTCGGGGCGATGTCGTTGACCTTGCCCGCGTAGGCGAAGAGGCCCAGGAAGCGGAACTGTCCCGGACGGAAGTCTGCCGTGAAGGCCGCCACCGCCGCCTCGGCGTTGGCGCGGCTCCAGCCGCGGGCGAAGAAGTTGTTCCGGCCGAGGGAGTAGTTGTCGCGCGACAGCTGGGCCTCGGGCGAGTAGCCGATCCGGTGGCACTCGTTCACCGTCTTGGTCCCGCAGCCGAAGACGTTCATCATCGCGTCCCGGTACGGCAGTTCGCTGACCGTGCGCGAGGTGGTGGGCCGGCCGGCGGCCGCGACGAGCTGGTCGAGGACCCGGTCGGCGTCGGCCTTCGGGCCGGCGTAGCCGCCGGTGAGGACGACGTACGGCTCGGTGCCCTGCGGGGCGTCGGTGGAGAGCAGGAACAAGAGCTCCGAGGAGAGCTCGCGGGGTGCGGTGGCGATCCAGTCCTGCCAGGCCAGGATCACCTGGACGGCGTCCGACCAGGCGAAGTTGAGGTTGTACGTGGTGAGCGAGGGGATCTGGACCGGCTGCACCTCGAAGTCGGTCACGACGCCGAAGTTGCCGCCGCCACCGCCGCGCAGGGCCCAGTACAGGTCCGGGTTCTCGTTCTCCGAGGCCCGGACGGTGCGCCCGTTGGCCAGGACGACCCGGGCCGAGACCAGCCGGTCGGCGCCCATGCCGAACTTGCGGGTGGCGTAGCCGAGGCCGCCGCCCTGGAGCCAGCCGCCGACCGCGACGGTGGGACAGGTGCCGGCCGCCACCTGGATGTTGTACGGGGCGAGGGAGTTGAGGACGTCGACGCCCTGGCTGCCCGGGCCCAGGTGGACGGTGTCGCCGGGGCGGACGTGGTTCAGCTTCGAGACGTCGATGACCAGGCCCGGGGTGGTGGAGTAGCCGGCCTGGCTGTGGCCGCCGCTGCGCACCGCGGGGGCGAGTCCGTAGTCCTGGGCGAAGCGGATGCACGCGGCCACGTCGGCCTCGTTGGTGCAGTAGGCGATGGCCTGCGGGTGGATCGCGTCGAACTGGGCCAGCTGCAGCTGCTTGGCCGTGTCGTACGTCGCGTCGCCGGGCAGGACGAGGCGGCCGGACAGCCGGCCCTGCAAGGTCTTCCACGGGGTGGCGCCGGCCGCCTGCGCCAGCATCAGGCCACCGGTTCCGGCGGTCAGTGCGGCGGCCGCCCCGACGCTGGCACCGGCGCGTATGAGCGAGCGTCTGCTGAGCACGTGAACCACACTCCGTTCAGTCCTGGCACCCAGGACAAGGCTTTCGGTCGAGTGCGTGCAGCCTCGGTCAGGAACGCAGGGTTCCCGCCACACCTATCCGGAATCCGTCAGTACCCGGCGGTGGGCCGGCGCCGAGCTGACGGACTCGGCCGGCGGCCCGCAGGTTGGCCGGGGGGCACCGCCTACGGTGACGCCCCGACCGCCGAGCAGGGCCACAGGGAGGGGTGACGTCCGCATGGGCAGTGCGCGCAGGCCGTACGTCCTGCTGTCCGCCGCGATGAGCGTGGACGGGCGGCTCGACGACGCGAGCCCCGCCCGGCTGCTGCTGTCCTCGCCGGAGGACTTCGACCGGGTGGACGCCGTACGCGCCTCCTGTGACGCGCTGTTGGTGGGCGCGAGCACCGTACGGAAGGACAATCCACGGCTGCTGGTGGGCGATCCGCGGCGGCGGGCCGCCCGGGTCGAGCGCGGCGAGCCCGCGGATCCGCTGAAGGTCACCGTCACCGCCTCGCCCCGGCTCGACCCGGGACTGCGCTTTTGGCACTGCGGTGGCGAGAAGCTGGTGTTCACGGTGGACGCGAGCGCCGGACCGCTGCGCGCGGCTCTCGGCACTCTCGCCGAGGTGGTGAGCACCGGGCCGGAGCTGGACTGGGCGTGCGTGCTCGACGTGCTCGGGCGGCGCGGTGTCCGGCGGCTGATGGTGGAGGGCGGCACGTCCGTGCACACGCAGCTGCTCGCCCTGGACCTGGCGGACGAGCTCCAGGTGGCCGTGGCCCCGCTGCTGGTGGGCCAGGAGGGCGCACCGCGGCTGGTGGGCGGGGCCGAGTTCCCGGGCGGGCCGGCCGCCCGGATGAGACTGCTGGACGCGCGGGTGGCGGGCGACGCCGTCGTACTGCGCTACGCGCCGAAGGAGCGTGCCCTGTGACCCCGCTGTACCTGTCGGACGAGGAGTGGATGCGCCGGGCGATCGGCCTGTCGCGGCTGTGTCCGCCCAGCCCGGGCGCGTACTCGGTGGGTGCGGTGCTCGTGGACGCCGCCGGGATGGAGCTGTCGTACGGGTACAGCCGCGAGGGCGACCCGACCGTGCACGCGGAGGAGTCGGCGCTGGCCAAGCTCGTGCCGGGTGATGACCGGCTGGCTGCGGCGACGCTCTACTCGACGCTGGAGCCGTGCTCGCAGCGGCGCTCCCGGCCGGATCCGTGTGCCCGTCTGGTGATCGGGGCCGGGGTGCGCCGGGTGGTCATCGCGTGGCGGGAGCCGGCGCTGTTCGTCGCGGCGTGCACGGGCGTGGCCGAGCTGCGCGCGGCCGGGGTCGAGGTCGTGGAGCTGGAGCGGCTGGCCGGGGAGGCCCGGAAGGCCAACGCGCACCTGTGGGCGGCCGGCCCCGGGAGTTGACGTACTCGCCCCTGCGGCGTTGTCCGCGCGGCTCGCGGCGCAAAAAGTGGGCACCGCTAGCTCGCACTCATCCGGAGGTATTTTTCAATGTCTGAGCCGCTCCGCGTCGCAGTCATCGTCGCAAGTGTCCGTGACGGCCGGTTCGGCCCGGTCATCGCGAACTGGTTCACCGGTGTCGCCCGTGAGCGGCAGAACCTGGACATCGACGTGATCGACCTGATCGACCACGACCTGCCGAACCGTCTGTCGCAGTCGCCGGACCTGGAGGTCCAGGCGCAGCTCTCCGCGGTTTCCCCGCGGCTGGCCGCCGCCGACGCGTTCGTCGTCGTCACCCCCGAGTACAACCACTCCTACCCGGCCTCGCTCAAGTCGCTGATCGACTGGCACACCACCGAGTGGCACGCCAAGCCGGTCGGCTTCGTGGGCTACGGCGGCCTCGCCGGCGGTATGCGCGCCGTCGAGCACCTGCGCCAGATCTTCGCCGAGACCCACTCGGTGACGGTCCGCGACACCGTCGGATTCCACGGTCCCTGGGGCCAGTTCGACGAGCAGGGCAACCTCATCGACCCGACCGAGGCGGAGGCCGCGGCCAAGACCCTCCTGGACTCGCTGGAGTGGTGGGGCACCGCGCTCAAGGACAAGAAGGCCCAGCAGCCGTACGGCAGCTGATCGCCGACCCGCCACCTCGCCCGGACCGGCCCACCCTCCCGGGGTGCACCGCAGCCCTGGAGGAACGATGAGCCTGCGCACGACCTCTCCCCAGCCCACCTCTTCACAGCGGGCCGTCCTGCGCGGCGGCGCGGACCGCCCCGCCTCACCCGAGGCGGGGCGGTCCGTCGCGCGCGTGGTGGCGGCCATCTCCCTGCTCGGGATGCTGGTGGTGGGCCAGCTGTACGTGGCGATCCCGCTGCTGCCCGACATCGGGCGGGCCTGGGGGGTGGACCAGGCCTCGGCCACCTGGGCCACCTCCGCGTACGCGGTGACGTACGCGATCATCTCGCTGTTCAGCGGGGCGCTGGCCCGGCGGTTCGGCACCCGGGCGGTGCTGGTGGCCGGGGTGAGCGCGCTGGCGGTGGTGACCGCCTGCGTGCCGCTGGCGGACTCGTTCGGTGTGGGGCTGGCGCTGCGGGCCGGGCAGGGATTGTTCGCCGGCGTGTACGTCCCGCTGGTGTACGCGTACCTGAACACGCACGTGCCGGCCTCGAAGCTGCCGACGGCGCTGACGATCGTCTCCGCCTGCATGGCGGGGACCATCGTCGCCGGTCAGGTGGAGTCGCAGCTGCTGGCCGCCGTCGTCGGATGGCGGGGCACGTTCTGGGTGACCGCGCCGCTGCTGCTGGCGGGTGCGCAGGTGTTGCGCCGGGTGCTGGCGCCGGTGGATCCCGCCTGGGCCAGGGGCGGCGCGGACGGCGCGTCCGCCGGGGGCGCCGCCTCGCGGGCGGCTCGCGGCGACACCCGGCGGATGTGGTTGCGGCTGCTGCCCCTGTACGTCGTCGGGATCACCTGCTCCAGCACCATGACGGCCATCTACACGAGCGTGCAGCTCTACGGGCCGGCCTCGCTGGTCGGTGACGGCCAGGCGATGCTGACGCTGCGGGCCACGGCGATTCCCGCGCTGGTGCTGGGCGTCCTGCTGTCGCCGCTGCTGGGCCGGATCCCGGCGCGGCCGCGCGGGGCCGGGGCGTTCGCCGTGGCGGCGGCGGGGATCTGCGGCGCCGGGCTGTTCGGCGGCACGGCCGCCGGGCTGGCCGGGGCGCTGTTCGTGTTCATGCTGGGCCTGGCGGCGATCGGTCCTGCCGTGGTGCAGGAGATCGGCGCGATCTCGGGCACGGCCCACGGGGTCATGGCGACGGCCCTGTACGGGTTCACGCTCAACATCGGCGGCGGGGTGGGAGCACAGATCCCGCTCGCGTTCGGCGAGGTCAGGGGCGTGGGGCTGTTCATGTCCGCGCTGCTGGGCGGCTGCGTGGTGCTGCTGGTGTCGACCGGCCGCCGCCGGCGACGTGCCGCGTACGTGACGGACTAGGACCGGCGCCCTCGATGGGGCGCCGGGCACGGAACAGGATCAACTCAAAGGCCCCGGCAGTCGAAACCGGAAACGAGCGGGGGCGGTCGAAAGGGAGTGCATCTCGTCATGACGAACATCGCTGTCATCTACTACTCGTCCACCGGCTCCACCTACAAGCTCGCCGAGGCCGCCGCCGCGGCGGCCGAGAAGGAGGGCGCGGAGGTCCGCCTGCTGCGGGTCGCCGAGATCGACCCGAACGGCGAGGCCGCGCGCCGCGACGGCGCCTCGGACTTCCAGAACGCCACCAAGGACGTCCCCGTGGTGACCCTCGCGGACCTGGAGTGGGCGGACGGCATCCTGATCGGCACCCCGGTGCACTTCGGTCTCGCCGCCCCGCAGCTGATGCACTTCATCAACTCCACGTCGAAGCTGTCGATCGAGGGGAAGCTGCTGAACAAGGCGGTGTCCGCCTTCGCGTCCGGCTCGGCGGCCCACGGCGGCCAGGTCTCCGCGATCCTCGCGCTGCACAACGCGATCACCCACTGGGGTTCGCTCATCGTCTCCACCGGTTCGACCGACCCGGTGCTGTACAAGCCGAAGAACGGCAACCCGTACGGCGCCTCCGCCGTGGTCGGCGGCAACCCGGGCCAGGTCCCGGAGGAGAACCTTGAGGCCGCGGCCTTCCAGGCGCGCCGTACGCTCGAGGTCGCCTCCGTGGTCAAGACCCTGGACGCCCGGTGATCGACAACGGGCTCGCCACGGCCTATCTGGCCCGGATCGGCGCCTCCCGCCCCGCGAAGGCCGACCTGGCGACGCTGGCCGAGCTGACCGAACGCCACGTGCTGACCGTGCCGTTCGAGAACCTCGACTACCACCTCGGCCAGGAGATCCACCTGGACGAGCGGGTCGTCGACAAGATCGTGCACCAGGGCCGCGGCGGTGCCTGCTACGAGGTGAACCCGGCCTTCGGGATGCTGCTGGAGGCGCTCGGCTTCCAGGTGGAGATCCTCTCGGCGCGGGTCCACCGGCCGGGCGGCCTCGGCGCTCCACTGGGCCACCTGATGCTGCGCGTGACCGTCGAGGGGTCGGCGTACCTGGTGGACGTGGGCTTCCGGCGCAACGCGCGCCGGCCGCTGCTGCTGGGCACCGAGGAGGTGCAGTACGACCCGCAGGGCGCCTTCGCCTTCGGAGCGGAGCAGCAGGGCGAGTTCGACCTGTTCCTGGACGGCGAGCCGATGTACCGGGTCGACGGCCGGGCGCGTGAGCTGGGCGAGTTCCGGCCTTCGCTGTGGTGGTTCCGCACCTGCCCGGACTCGCCGTTCATGCAGGACGTGTTCTGCTCGCTGCCGACGGTCGAGGGCCGGATCACGCTGAAGGGCCACACGCTGACCAAGCGGGTCCACGGCGAGTTCACCGTGGAGCACCTGGCCGACGACACCGAGGTGTTCGAGGCCTACCACAAGCACTTCGGAATGACGCTGGACCGGCTGCCCGACGAGCCGGTACGCCCCGAGGGCTCGACCGGCATCGCCGTCGAGTAGCCGCGGGCCCCCACCCGCGCGCCGTCTCCTCCACCCGCACCGCCGGATCCCCCCACTCCCCCCACGGTGTGCGCTCCACTTCCACCGCCTCCGCCAGGTACCTCCTTCCCCCCTCCCCAGGAGTCACCATGACCACACCCGTCACGGCACCGGCCGAACTTCCCAATGCGTTCCTGCGCGCTTTCAACGCCCGCGACCTGGAGGCGATCGACCGCCTCTTCGAGCCCGGGGCAGTACGCGTTCTCACCCCCGGCGAAGTCGTCACGGGCGAGGGCAGGCGCGATGCGACCCGCAGCTTCATGTCCCTCGGCATTCCGATGAAATTGACGGTGCGCCACTGCTACGAATACGACGACTTGGCGCTGCTGCTGTGTGACTATCTGATCAAGGGCGTCAAGCCGGACGGAACTTCCGTTCTCCACGAAGGCACGGCCACGGATGTGGTGCGCCGCGGCGCGGACGGTTCCTGGCGTTATGCCATTGACAACCCGCCGGGAACCGACCGCGAAAGCGCGAAGCCCTGAATCCCACAAGACAAGAGAGATTGAAGAGCCGATGACCAACGTCGCGATCGTCTACTACTCGGCCACCGGAAACATCCACAAGCTCGCGGTGGCCGCCGCCGAGGCCGCGGAGAAGGCCGGCGCGCAGGTCCGTCTGCGCCGGGTCGCCGAGATCCAGGAAGCCACCATCGCACCCAACTTCACCGAGTGGACCGAGGCCTTCCAGGAGCACGTCGGCGGCAGCAGCCGCGAGGTCGAGGTCGCCACGCAGGACGACCTCGACTGGGCCGACGCGGTCATCTGGGGCACCCCGGGCCGCTACGGCGCCATGGCCGGCCCGCTCAAGCACTTCATCGACCAGACCTTCGAGCTGCACGCCCGCGGCGGGCTGAAGAACAAGGCCATGTCCTCGTTCACGTCCACGGGCACCCAGCACGGCGGCCAGGAGTCGACCGTCCTGTCGCTGTCGAACGTCTTCTACCACTGGGGCGCGATCATCGTGCCCCCGGGCGTCACCGACCCGATCATGGTGGCGCCGAGCAACGGAAACCCGTACGGCGTGAGCGCCACGTCCGGGCTCCAGGCGGTCCCCGGGCTGCTCGCCCAGAACGTGACCGAGGACAACCTCAAGGCGGTCGGCTACCAGACCGTCCGCACCCTCCAGGTCGCCGAGGCCCTCAAGCAGGGGCTCAAGTAACAACACCCTCTGCAACCGGCAGGAACAGCAACGCACCGGCACCGGAAAGGCCCGTAGCGGGAGCATCCGCTACGGGTCTTTTTTCGCACACACCACAGTTGATTCACGCCATTTGGATGGCTCGATTCCGTCGAGCTGACACAGTCAAACAACCGCCATTGGGCCGGGGCATTCTTGGTGAGAACTTGAACACATGCTCCGGATTCCCAAGAACAAGACGCCGCTCTACCTCGGCCTGGTGGCCGAGGAGGCTGCCGCCCAGTTCGGCGCCAACACCATCACGCTCGACCGCACCATGGACGCCCTCCCCGAGGTCGGCCAGGTCCTGACGGTCGCCCAATTCGCCGACCTGATCGCCGAGATGGCAAACCGCCTGTGGGCCAGTGGTATCCGGCCCAGCGAACACGTCGTCATCCACAAGACCAACAACTTCGACATCACCCTCTTCGCGTGCGCCGCGGCCCGCATCGGCGCCGTCCCGGTGATGCTCTCCGCGCACCTCGACGGAGAGACCATCAACGCGCTGCTGCAGCGGCTGCCTTCCCCGACGCTGCTGACGGACGCCGCGAAGCTCACGGGCTCGCTGGCCGCCTCGCCGCTCGCCGAGCTCACCGCGCGGGTCATCTCGGTCACCGAGCCGGTCGAGGGCGCGATCTCGCTCTCCGACCTGGCCGGCGCCCCCGAGCGCACGGCGGTGACGCTGCACCCCGACTCGCACGCGATCATGACCCACACCTCGGGCACCACCGGCATCCCCAAGCTCGTGGTGCACTCGGCCCGTTCGATCGGTGCCCGCTACCGCTGGCAGAACATCCCCGTCAGCCTGCTGCGGCAGCGCGAGCCCATCTTGATGCACGTCTCCTACGTCCACTCGCGCATGTACCCGGGCATCGCGTCCATGATGCTGAACAACAAGCCGATGGTCTTCCTGGACGACGCCGAGCCGGCGAAGGTCGCGGACGCGATGGTCAAGTACCGTCCGGGCGTCTTCGAGACGCACCCGAACTCCTTCCTGGAGTGCGAGTCGATCCTCGACGACCCGCGCAAGCCCTTCAAGACGGTCCGCTTCTACAACTCGACCTTCGACGCCATCCACCCGGGCACGATGGACAAGTTCCTGCGGGCCTCGGAGCGCAAGAACCCCGTCTTCCTCCAGGTCTACGGCCAGAGCGAGTGCGGCCCGCTGGTCGGCCGCCCGTACACCCGCAAGACCGTCATGAAGGCCGACGGCCGCTGCCAGGGCTACTCCACGCCGGGCATCACCAAGTACCGCCTGGTGTCCCGCAACGGCAAGCCGGTCTCCCACGACAACCCCGGCTACATCGACGTGCAGACCGCGGGCCGCGCCCTGACCTACTACGGCGAGGCCGAGCGCTTCGAGAAGCAGCTCGACGGCGAGTGGTGGCGCGGCGGCGACATCGGCTACCGCACCAAGTGGGGCTGCCTGCACCTGCTGGACCGCGAGGTCGACCAGATCCCGACCATCCACTCCACCCTGGAGGTCGAGGACACCGTCCTGCACCGGCTGCCCGAGCTGACCGAGCTCATCATCGTGCCCGGCCCCGAGAAGGAGCCGGTGCCGGTCGTCTGCACCAAGGACGACGCGCCGCTGGACCTGGGCCGCTGGAAGCGCGCCATCGCCGACCAGTCCACGATGGCCGACCCCATCCAGATGAAGCTCGGCGAGCTGCCGCGCACGGCCACCGCCAAGATCAAGCGCCTCGAACTGGCCCGCCGGCTCGCCGACCAGGTGACCCACGACCTGGCCTCCTGAGCGGACGCGCACCCGACTCCACCGCACTCCACCGCACCGCACCGCACATCCGGCACCACACATCGACCCCCGACCCGACCCCGGGAGCTGTACACCATGTCAACGACCCAGAACCAGGAAGGCCGGCGCAAGCACCTCGGCCTCACCCTGGCGCTGCTCGCCTTCGCCCAGCTGATCATCTCCATCGACTACAACATCGTCTACGTGGCCCTGCCCGACATCGGCAGCGGACTCGGCTTCTCCGCCCAGACCCTGCAGTGGGTCGTCAGCGCCTACGCCGTCGCCTTCGGCGGGTTCCTGCTCCTCGGCGGCCGTGCCTGCGACCTGTTCGGCCCGCGCCGCATGTTCGTCCTGGGCCTCGCCCTCTACGCCGGCTCCTCCCTGCTCGGCGGCCTCGCCGGCAGCCCCGAGGTGCTGATCGCCGCCCGCGCGATCCAGGGCATCGGCGGCGCCTTCCTCTTCCCGGCCACCCTCACCCTGGTCTCCACCAGCTTCGCCGAGGGCAAGGAGCGCAACCGCGCCTTCGCCGTCTGGGGCACCGCCGGTGGTAGCGGCATGATCGTCGGCTCGCTGCTCGGCGGCGTGCTCACCCAGTCCCTCGGCTGGGAGTCCGTCTTCTACGTCAACGTGCCGCTGGCCGGCATCGCCGCACTGCTCGCCTTCCCGCTGATCAAGCCGGACGCCGCCCGCAACACCAGCCGCAGCTTCGACCTGCTGGGCGCCCTGACCTCCACGGTCGGCATCACCGCGATCGTCTTCGCCCTGGTCCAGGGTCCCGAGTCCGGCTGGGCCTCCTCCGAGGTCCTGAGCGCCCTCGCCCTCGGCGTGGTCCTGCTCATCGCCTTCTTCGTCATCGAGAAGAAGTCCTCGGACCCGCTGCTGCCGCTGACGCTCTTCAAGAACCGCAACCTCACCACCGCCGTGGGCGTGACCTTCTTCTACATGGCCACCTTCGGCACCCTGCTGTACTTCCTCACCGTCTACTTCCAGGGCGTCCACGGCTACAGCCCGCTGGAGACCGGCGTCGCCTTCCTCGTCCCGATGGTCGCCATCGCCATCGGCGCCCAGACGGCCGGTGGCCTCGCCACCAAGCACGGCATCCGCGCCATCATGGTCGGCGCCATGGTCATCGGTGTCATCGGCACCGCGATCGTCGGCATCACCATGGCCACCGACGCCTCGTACTGGGCCCTCGTCCCCGGCCTGATCATCATGGGCCTCGGCCAGGGCGCCGGCTACACCCTGATGTTCGGTGCCGCCGCCATCGGCGTCGCCCCCGAGGACCAGGGCATCGCCTCCGGTGTCGCCTCCACCACCCAGCAGATCGGTGGCGCCGTCGGCCTCGCCGTCCTGGTCGCCATCGCCAACTCCGGCCTGGAGGGCCAGACCGGTGAGGCGCTGCGCAGCGCCACCACCGACGGCATCCAGAAGGCGGTCTTCATCGCCGCCGCCGGCATCGTGATCACCGGCCTGATCGCCCTGGGCCTGAAGAAGCCCGAGCAGAAGGCGCAGACCGCGCCCGCCGCCGAGCGCGAGTCACAGACCGCCGGAGTCTGATCCGGCAGCTCCACGCAGCGCACGGCGAAGGCCCCTACCCCGCCGGGTAGGGGCCTTCGCCGTTGCCCGCCGTGCCGCCCTTCCACCGTGGCGCGCCGTGCCGCCGTCCCGCCGTGGCGTGGCCGGAAAAGCCGCTGGGGGGGTGTCCCCCGGTCGGGACACCCCCCAGCGGTCCGGGGCCGGACGGCGGCTACCCGCTCGCCAGCAAGGCCTCTGCGGAGTCGGGCAGTTCACGGCCGAGCAGGGACCGCAGCCGCGGGTAGGCGGCCGCGTCACCGGCGAGGATCCCTCCGAGCAGGCTGTCGCCCGCCGAGTCGAGGACGAGCTTGGCGTACACCTCCCCGCCCGCGGATTCCCG
Organism: Streptomyces sp. NPDC001903; assembly: GCF_042891345.1. Taxonomy (NCBI): domain Bacteria; kingdom Bacillati; phylum Actinomycetota; class Actinomycetes; order Kitasatosporales; family Streptomycetaceae; genus Streptomyces; species Streptomyces sp. NPDC001903. The sequence continues at coordinate 59,312 of NZ_JBIASZ010000006.1, read as the reverse complement.
TACGAATTCCAGCGCGCCCGGGGTCTGCGCGTGGGCGTCGCCGAAGGAGGCGACGTCCACGCCCATCAGCTTGAGCTTCGTGGACATGTCGGCGCCCGGGAAGCGGGCCGGGCCCTCGTCGAGCAGCTGGGAGACGACGGCCTCCGCCATCCGGTAGCCGGGGGCCACCAGGCCGTAGCAGCGGCCCTCGACGGCCGCGCACTCGCCGACGGCCCAGACGTACGGGTCCGGGGTGCGGCAGTGGTCGTCGACGAGGAAGCCGCCCCGCTCGCCGCGCGGCAGGCCGGCCGGACCGGCCAGGGAGTCCTGGGGCCGCACCCCGGCGGAGAAGACCACGAGACCCGTCTCGATGGCCGTGCCGTCCGCGAAGACCAGGCGGGACACGCGTCCGTCGGCGCCCGCCTCGATGTGGCTGGTCGCCACGCCCAGATGGGTGGTGACGCCGAGCCCGGTGACGAGCCGGTCCAGGACCCGTCCGCCGCCCTCGTCGACCTGGACGGGCATCAGCCGCGGGGCCATCTCCACGACGTGCGGGGAAAGCCCCAGCAGCCGCAGGCCGTTGGCGGCCTCCAGCCCGAGGAGGCCGCCGCCGATCACCACTCCGGTGGTGGTGCGGGCGGCGGCCTCACGGATGGCGTCGAGGTCGTCGAGGGTGCGGTAGACGCAGGCGCCGGGCAGCTCGCGGCCGGGGACGGGCGGGACGAAGGGCACGGATCCGGTGGCCAGGACGAGTGCGTCGTAGGGGACGGGGGCGCCGTCCTCGAGGGTGACGGTGCGGTGCTCGCGGTCAATGCCGACGGCCCTGGTGGAGGTGTGGAGCTCCACCAGGGCGTCGTCGAACAGGGCCGGCTTCACCAGGCTCAGCTCGGCCGGGGTCTTGCCGTCGAGGGCGGACGAGAGCCTGACCCGGTCGTAGGCGGGGTGTCTCTCCTGTCCGAGGACCACCACCCGCCAGGTTCCGTGCCGGTCGCGGGAGCGGAGCTCCTCGACGAGGCGGTGGCCGGTCATTCCGTGTCCGATGACGACGAGGGTGCGGGTGGTCATACGGGTTTCCTTTGCGGGGTGAGGGCCTCCGCGCCGGGTCAACTGCCGGTCGTGGCAGCGGTGGTGGAGGCCAGGGCGGTGCAGACGGACTCCACCTGGCGGGCGCAGCCACCGCAGCCGGTGGTCGCGCGGGTGGCTTCGGCGAGCTCGGCGAGCCCTTGCGCCCCGGCGTGCCAGGCCCGGGTCAGGTCCTGATGGGTGACGTTGTTGCACAGGCAGATGACGGTTTCGGGCGTGATCTCGTCGGAGCCGGCCTTGGCCAGGCGGGGGGCGCGGCCCAGGAGCAGGCTGAGCCGGTCGCGCGGGACGGGCGCGTCGTGGACGTACAGCTCGGTCGTGGTGGCGATGGCGCGGTCGAAGCCGAGCAGGACGCCGGCGGTGATGCGTTCACCGGTCAGCTCAAGGCGCGCGTAGCGGCCGTTCGCCGGATCGTTGAGGGTGATCGTCTCCTCGCAGGGGGCGCGGCCCGGCATGCCGAGGACGACCAGACCGGGGCCCGCGATGCGGGGGCGCAGGACGCGGCGGGCGGGGGCCACGCCGCGGGCTCCGGAGGCGAGGTGGCGGGCCAGGGCCTCGGCCTGGGCCCAGCCGGAGGCCAGGGATCCGCCGCGGTTGCCGCGGTGTTCGGCGCAGTCGCCGAGGGCGTGGATGACGGGGTCGTCGGTGCGCATGCAGTCGTCGACGAGGATGCCGGTGCGCACGGCCAGTCCCGCGGTGCGGGCCAGCCCGGTCTCGGGCAGGACGCCCGTGCACAGCAGCAGGGTGTCGGCGGGCAGGGCGCTGCCGTCGGCGAGGGCGAGGGTGCCCGGGGCGTCGGGGGTGGCGGGGGTGTAGGCGGCGGCGGGGCTGCCGGCGACGAGCTCGACGCCGGCGGCGGTGAGCCGGTCGCGTACGAGGGCCCCCGCGGCCGCGTCGAGGAGGTGGTCCATCGGCCAGGGGCCGGGGTGGACGAGGGTGACGGGACGGTTCTTCAGGGCCAGCGCGAACGCGGCTTCGACGCCCAGGGATCCGGCGCCCAGGATGGTCACGGGCGTCCGGGCGGCCACGACGGCCGGGTCGGTGAGCCGGGCGCAGTCGGCGAGGGTGCGCAGGACGGCGACCCCGGCGGCCGGGCTGCCGTCGGGGGTGCGCAGGCCGGGCAGGTCGGGCAGGAGCGGGGTGGCTCCGGTGGCCAGGATCAGCCGGGCGTACGGGAAGACGTCCCCGTCCGCGGTGTGCACGCGGCGCCGGAGCCGGTCGATGCGGACGGCGCAGACGCCGGTGCGGATCGTGGTGTCGCCGGGCGGCGGGGGCAGTTCCATGGCCTCGATCGGCAGACTGCCGTCGAGGGCGGAAGTGAGCAGGGCCCGGTGGTAGGCGGGGGTGTCCTCGGCGCCCAGGACGGTGACGGGGTCCTCGCAGCCGAAGTGGCGCAGCCGGTCGAGGATCTGGTGGGCGGCCGGTCCGTTGCCTATGACGAGGAGCGGCGCGGTGGGGTGCGTGGTCATGGGCGGGCGTCCTGGAGGAGTGCGGGGCGGCCGGAGCCGGGGCCGGATGCGGTGGCGTGCACGGTGTCGGCGCCGCCCTCTTCGAAGCCGTCCTCCTCGACGTCCTCGTTCCCGGCGTCGGTCTCGGGGAACTCGAGATCGGCCGGTTCGATCCGGACCGCGCACACCTTGAACTCGGGCATGCGGCTGCGCGGGTCGAGGGCGTCGTTGGTGAGCAGGTTGGCCCGCCCGGCGCCGGGGAAGTGGAACGGCAGGAAGACGGTGTCGGCGCGCAGGGTGGGGTCCAGGCGGACCCGGGCGAGCGTGGTGCCGCGCGCCGAGCTGACCCGGGCGTGGCCGCCCTCGGTCAGGCCGGCCCGGGCGGCCGTGTCGGGATGCACCTCGACGTGCGCCTCGGGGGCGGCGGCCGCCAGCTGCGGCACCCGGCGGGTCTGCGCCCCGGACTGGTACTGGGCCAGGACCCGGCCGGTGGTGGCGTACAGCGGGTGCTCGGCGTGCGCCTCCTCGGCGGGCGGGCGGTGTTCCACCTCGGCGAAGCGGGCCCGGCCGTCGGGGTGGGCGAAGCGGTCGAGGAAGAGCCGCGGGGTGCCGGGGTGGGCGGCTTCGCCGTCGGGGGTCCGCGGGCAGGGCCAGTGCAGGGTCTCGCCCGCGTCGAGGCGGTCGTAGTCGATCCCCGAGTAGTCGGCCGGGCCGCCGCGCGAGGCGCGGCCCAACTCCTCGAAGACGGCCCTGGGTTCGGCCGGGTAGCGCTCGGGGAGGTCGCCCAGGCGGGTGGCGAGGGCGTGCAGGACGGCGAGGTCGGAGCGGGCGCCGGGCGGCGGGTCGAGCAGCCGGCGCCGGCGCAGGACGCGGCCTTCGAGGTTGGTCATGGTGCCCTCCTCCTCGGCCCACTGGGTGACGGGCAGCACCACGTCGGCCATGCGGGCGGTCTCGGAGGGCACGAAGTCGGCGACGACGAGCAGGTCCAGGGAGGCCATGCGTTCGGCGACGCGGTCGGCGCGCGGGGCGGAGACCACGGGGTTGGCGCCGAAGACGAGCAGGGCGCGCGGGCCGGTGTCGGTGCCGAGGGCGCTGAGGAGTTCGTAGGCGCTGCGGCCGGGGCCCGGGATGACCTCGGGGTCGACGCCCCAGACGCCCGCCACGTGCGCGCGGGCCGCCGGGTCGGTGATCATCCGGTAGCCGGGCAGCTGGTCGGCCTTCTGGCCGTGCTCGCGGCCGCCCTGGCCGTTGCCCTGGCCGGTGAGGCAGCCGTATCCGCTGCCCTCACGGCCGGGCAGGCCCAGGGCGAGCGCGAGGTTGATGAAGGCGGCGACGGTGTCGGTGCCCTTGCTGTGCTGTTCGGCGCCGCGTCCGGTGAGGACGTACGCCCGGTCGGCGGCGGCGAGCATCCGCACGGCCTCGCGCTGGTCGCTGACGGGTACGCCGGTGACCTTCTCGACGCGCTCGGGCCACCAGGAGGCGGCGCGCTTCCAGGCGGCTTCGAAGCCGTGGGTGCGGCCGTCCACGTACGCCCGGTCGGTGTGGCCGTCGACGACGAGGATGTGCATCAGGCCGAGGGCGAGGGCCAGGTCGGTGCCGGGGCGCGGCTGGAGGTGCAGGGCCGCGCGGGCGGCGGTGGGGGTGCGACGCGGGTCGATGACGATCAGCCGGGCGGCGCTGAGGTGGCGCATCAGCGGGGGCATCGTCTCGCCGGGGTTGGCCCCGGCGAGCAGGATCACGTCGGCGGCCGCGAGGTCGGTGACGGGGAAGGGCAGTCCGCGGTCCAGGCCGAAGGCGGCGTTCCCGGCGGCGGCGGCCGAGGACATGCAGAAGCGGCCGTTGTAGTCGATCTGGCTGGTGCCGAGGGCGAGGCGGGCGAACTTGCCGAGGAGGTAGGCCTTCTCGTTGGTGAGCCCGCCGCCGCCGAACACGCCAACGGCGTCGGGGCCGTGCTCGGCGCGGATCCGGGTCAGGCCGGCGGCCACCGTGTCGAGGGCGGTGTCCCAGTCGGTGGGGCGCAGCGTCCCTGCGGCGTCGCGGACCATCGGGGTCCGGATCCGGTCGGGGGTGGTGAGCAGGGCGGGGGCGGTCCAGCCCTTCTGGCACAGGCCGCCGCTGTTGACGGGGAACTCCGGGTCGGGCCGGACCTCGGCCCCGCCCGCCTGGTCTCCGCGGCTCAGCAGGGTGCCGCATTGCAGGGCGCAGTACGGGCAGTGCGTCCGTACGGTCCCGGACTCGGCGGCGCCGGCGGGCCCGGGCCGGTCAGACATGGACGTTCTCCGGGCGGGTGGCGGCAGCGGGGGCCGTCTGCCGCCTCTGCTGCTGCGCGGCCGGGGAGCCGGCCCGCTCGCGGCGTACGTACACCGTCCAGACGACGGCGGCGCAGATCGCGTAGTAGCCGAGGAAGGACAGGAAGGCGGGGGCGCCGTTGCTCGCGCCGCCGCTGTAGGCGCCGCGGAAGGCGAGGTTGATGGCGACTCCGCCGAGTGCGCCGATCGCGCCGGAGATGCCGATGGCGGCGCCTGCCAGGCGGCGGGCGGTGGCGAAGGACCGGGTGGCGTCCTGGCCCTCCACGATGCGGGCCTCGGCCTGGCGGGTGAAGGCGGCGGGGATCAGCTTGTAGGTGGAGCCGTTTCCGATGCCGCTGAGGACGAACAGGGCGGTGAATCCGGCGATGAAGATCGGCAGGGAGTCGCGTGCGGAGGCGAGGAGCAGCACCCCGGTGCCCGCGCCCATGCCGGCGAAGGTGATGAGGGTGATGCGGGCACCGCCGAACCGGTCGGCGAGCCAGCCGCCGAGCGGGCGGGAGAAGGAGCCGAGCAGCGGGCCGAGGAAGGTGTACGAGGCCGCCTCGAGCGGGGTGGAGCCGAACTGGGTCTGCAGGACCAGCCCGAAGGCGAATCCGTAGCCGATGAACGAGCCGAAGGTGCCGATGTAGAGGAGGGAGATGAGCCAGGTGTCGCGCTGGGCGAGGGCCTCGCGCTGGGCGCCCGGGTCGGTCCGTACGGTCGCGATGTTGTCCATCTTGAACGCGCAGACGAGGGAGACGAGCGCGATGAGCGGCAGGTAGAAGGCGGCGATGTACGCCGGGTGCGTGTCGCCCGCGGTGGAGATGACGAGCAGGCCCAGCAGCTGGACGGCGGCGACGCCGAGGTTGCCGCCGCCCGCGTTGAGTCCGAGGGCCCAGCCCTGGTGGCGGCGCGGGAAGAAGCCGGTGATGTTGGTCATCGAGGAGGCGAAGTTGCCGCCGCCGACCCCGCCGAGGGCGCTGATCAGCAGGAACACCCACAGCGGGGTGCCGGGGCGCTGGATGAAGACCACGGTGAGCGCGGCCGGCACCAGCAGGATCGCCGAGGCGAAGACGGTCCAGTTGCGGCCGCCGAAGCGGGTGACGGCGTAGCTGTACGAGGGGCGCAGGAGGGCGCCGACGAGCGTGGGGGTGACGACGAGGAGGAACTTCTCGTCGGGCGCGAAGCCGAGGCCGATCCCGGGCGCCATGAACAGCACCAGGACCGACCACATGCTCCAGATGGAGAAGCCGATGTGCTCGGAGACGACGGACAGGTAGAGGTTGCGCAGGGCGATGCGCTTGCCGCCCTGCTCCCAGTACTGCTCGTCCTCGGCGTCCCAGTCCTCGATCCAGCGCCCCTTGGCTGATCGCGCGGCTGTTCTCTCGGCACTCATGACCTGGTTTCTCCCTTGTCTGTCAGGCGGTTGGTCCGCGGGGTGGCGACTGGGGTACGTCGGCCAGCGCGCGGTCGACGAGGGCGCCGGCGGCGCCGCTGTACCCGGCCGGGTCGCACAGCTGCGCGATGTACTGCGCGTCGAGTCCGTGCCCGGCCCCGGACATTCCGGTGAGCACGGCGCCCAGGGGCCGCCCGCTCTCGGCGGCGGCGGCCGAGGCCTCGGTCAGCAGCTGCTTCGCGGCGGCCTTGCCCAGGCGCGGGGCGAGGCGGGCCGCGATGCGCTCGGAGACCACCTGGCCTCCGGTGAGGTCGAGGTTCTCCCGCATGCGGGAGGCCCGGACCTCCAGCCCTTCGGCGAGTTCGACCGCGGTGTGGGCGGCGCCGCCGGTCAGGCGCAGGCACTCGCGCAGCAGTTGCCATTCGGCGTGCCAGACGCCGGCGGCGCGCTCGTCCTCGGTGACCAGGCACTGGGTGAGCCCGGCGGCGATCACCGGGACCTGAAGGGCGGCCGCGCGGATCAGCGTGGCGAGCACCGGATTGCGCTTGTGCGGCATGGCGGAGGAGCTGCCGCGGCCGGCGGCGGTGGGTTCGGCGACCTCGCCCACCTCGGTCCGGGTCAGCGCCTGCACGTCGACCGCGATCTTGCCGAGGGCGCCGGCGGTGAAGGCCAGCGCGGCGGCGAGGTCGGCGAGCGGGGTGCGCAGCGCGTGCCAGGGCAGCACCGGGCGGGCGAGTCCGGTCTCGGCGGCGAAGGCGTCGACGAGCCGGTCGAGGTAGGGGTGGGCGGTGTCGGCCGCCACGTCGGGGCGGTCGATGTCGGCGTATTCGAGGTAGCCGGCGAGGGTGCCGGCGGCCCCGCCGAGCGAGACCGGCAGGCCTTCGTCGAGGACGCGGGCGAGGCGGGCGTCGGCGTCGAGGACGAGGGAGCGCCAGCCCGCGGCCTTGAGTCCGAAGGTGGTGGGGACGGCGTGCAGGGCCAGGGTGCGCCCCGCCATCAGGGTGTCGCGGTGGGTGCGGGCGAGGCCCGCCAGGGCCTGCGCGGTCCGGGCGAGGTCCGCCCGGACCAGGCGCAGGGCCCTGGCCGCCACCAGCATGGCGCCGGTGTCGAAGATGTCCTGGCTGGTGGAGCCCCGGTGGACGAAGTCGGCGGCTTTCGGATCGATGCCGCGGACCACCGCGGTGAGGGCCTGGACCAGGCCCACCACCGGGTTCGCGGTCTCCCGCGAGGCGAGCGCGAGGGCCCTCAGGTCGAACCGCTCGGCCTGGGCGGCTTCGGTGATGACGGCCGCGGCTTCCTCCGGGAGGGTGCCGAGGCCGGCCTGGGCCCGGGCCAGGGCGGCCTCGGCGTCGAGCATGGCCTGCAGCCATGCCCGGTCGCCGACGGCCGCCTCGGCCGCGGTGCCGGCCCGCACCGGAGAGAGCAGGCCGGCGTCCACGAGAAGACCCTCGTCGGTCATACGATCACGCCGGGCAGCGTGTCGTCGGCCGGCTGGTCGGCCACGGCGCGGATCCCGGCCGGCAGGCTCGCGACCGGCGGCAGGGCCAGGACGGCGCGGGCGATGGCGTCGGAGTCGCCGAGCGTCACCGAGTCCACGCCGGGCCGGATGCCGGCCGCCGTGACCCAGTGGACGGACTCGGTCGGCACCCCGTAGGCGAAGCGGCGCGCGTGGGCGGTGCCGCGGGCGTCGATGAGCCGGTACGGGCGCTCGGTGACCGCGAGGCCGCCGGTCTGGTAGCCGCCCTGCTCGCCCGAGATGACGTACGGCTTGGCCTGGTCGGTGTCCAGCAGGTGCTGGAGCAGCGGGTCGGAGGTGCGCCGCAGGTCGGGCTCGGGCAGCCGGGACTCGATGAGCACCTGCGCCTTGATCTGCGGGCCGGGCACCGACGTGGACGCGGCCACGTACGTCTGGGCGTCGGTGTCGATGCGGACCTGGGTGCCGGGCCCGGTGACCGTGAGGATGCCCGCCTCGATGAGGGCGATCATCTCCTCGATGCGGGTGGCCGGCGGGCCGATGGAGAGGAAGCCGTTGAGCGGGGTGTACCAGCCCTCGAGGTCGTCGCGGTGCGAGTCCCCGTCGAGGCCGCCGTGGTCGACGGCGAGCCGGACCTCGTTGCGCAGGTCGCGCAGGACGTCCAGGGCCGACTTGATCGGGCCGCTGAGGTTGCCCTGGCGGGCGGCGGCGACGTCGGCCGCGAGGTACTCCACCAGCCAGCCCTGGAAGTCGTCACGGTCGGCGAACTGCCGGTCGCCGTAGGGGACGGAGAGCTTCTCCCAGCTCCAGTGCTGCTCCTCCGGGATGCCGTACTCGGCGAGCAGCCAGGCGCGGGCCTCGTTGTCCTCGGTCTCCAGGTAGCGCTCGGTGAACGCCTCGCGCTCCTCCGGCTGGCCGTTGGCGGCGAGCAGCGCGCCGTAGTAGACGCTCTCGACCTCCAGGGAGATGAAGGGCCACAGGTCTTCCTTGAAGGTGACCCGGCCGCCGGAGGCGGCCCGCTCGCGCAGGGCCCGCACGTAGTCCGGGGTCAGCAGCTTGGGGAAGTAGCGGCCGTACGCGCCCTTCTCGTTGTCGCCGCGGGCGTGGTACGGGATGCCGCGCCGGGAGAAGGCGTACAGCCGGGGCTCCTGCCCGGACGGCTGGTAGGTGAGCTTGCCGTCCTCGTTGCGGACGAAGGAGCCGCCGCGGCCGTGGCTGAACAGCGCCATGTAGTCGAAGAAGTTCAGCCCCAGGCCGCGGACGAGCACCGTCTGGCCGGGCTTGATCGCCGCGAGGTCCTTGTCGGCGGGGTTGCCCGGCGTCAGGTAGGTCAGGTAGTGGATGCGCGCCAGGGACGCGGTGCGCGCCTCGCGCGGGGTCAGCCGGGCCGGGACGTGGCCCTGGGCCAGGATGATGGCGTCGAGGTCGTTGAGGCGGGTGCCGTCCTGGAGCCGGACGCCCTGCGGGCCGCCCGAGATGCCGAGGGTGTCGGCGATGGCCACGGCGCGCGAGCGGTGGACGTGGACGGTGACGTGCTTGGGGGCGCCGACGATGACGCGCTGGAAGCACTCGCTGAGGTAGTTCCCGTAGAAGGCGCGGGTGGGGTAGGTGTCCGGGCCCATGGCCGCGGCCTCGGCGAGGGTGCCCTCGTCGTAGTCGCCGAACTGGCCCAGCACGGAGAGGGACTTGGCCCACTCGAACAGGGTCGGACCGGGCTCGATCGGGCCGTCGATCTTGCAGCTGTCGTCGGTGTAGACGGTGATCTGGCAGGCGACGGTGTTCATCAGCAGGTGGCGGGACTGGCCGGAGCGCCAGACCTGGCCGGCGCCGGGCGCGGCCGGGTCCACGACGTGGATGGCGACCGAGTCGTGAACGGGGTTCTCCCGCTCGTTGGCGACCAGGCGCTCGACGACGGACAGGCCGCGGGGGCCTGCGCCGACGACGGCTATCTCTACGGACGAGCTGCTCATGCGATATCTCCGATGCTGTGGGTATGCAGGGTGGGAGCCGGGCCTGTGCGGTGGCGGGCCGGGTGCGGTGGCGCGTCGGGCCTCACCGGGGCGCTCAGGCGGCGTCGGCTTTGACCTCGGTTCCGGTTGCGGCTTCGGCTTCGGCGCCGGCCTCCGCCCCGCCCGCGACCAGTCGCGCGAGCTCGAGGCGCTTGATCTTGGTGGTGGAGGTCTGCGGGACGTCCTCGAGGCGCCACTGCACCGGGGCGGCGAGCTTCGGCAGGCCGATGACCGCGGACTTCCACGCGATCAGGTCGAGGGGCTTGTCGTCGCGCGTGCAGACCACGGGGACCGGGACGCCGTCGGCGCCGGGGATGATGATGACCTCGATGAGCTCGTGCAGCCGGGTGAAGAGCTTGTCCTCGATCTCCAGGGTCGAGCCGATGCCCGGGATCTCGTCGACCTCGCGGTCGAGCAGGTGCAGGCAGCCCCACTTGGTGCGGTAGCCGAGGTCGCCCATGCGCCACCAGCCGTCGTGGACCTGCTTCTCCCAGCGCTCGTGCTCGGAGAGGTAGGTGATGATGCGACCGTCGGACTTGATCTCGATGAAGCCCGGGTTCTCCTTGGTGACGGGGTTGCCGTCACGGCTGACGACGCGGACGCCGGTCATGCCGGGGAACGGGGATCCGACGCAGCGGCCGTCGAAGTCCGCGCCGCCCTTGCGGGTGTAGGTGCGGGCCGCGATCGGGCCGACCTCGCTCTGGCCGTAGGCCTGGGCGAAGAGCGCGTTCTTCCGCTTGCTCGCCTTGAGCAGGATGCTGACCGTGCGCGGGTGGATCGCGTCGAAGGTCGAGCTGAAGTACTTGACGTTGGCGAGGGGGCCTCGGGGGTCCTCGGCCAGTGCCTCCCAGCGCAGGAACGTGTTGGGGTGCGCCTCGATGAACCCGGGCGGGACCTGGGCGAAGATGTCGCCGACGGTCTCCGGGTCGTCCTCCTTCAGGACGATCAGGGTGTGGCCCTGGAGGATCGAGATCGGCATCGCCGTGAACATCCGGGAGTGGACGAACGACACGTGGACCGCGACCGGTTCGCGCTTGGGGACGGCCGAGAAGACCGTCGCCTGCGGGCGGTAGCGGGCCTGGAACGTGTGGCCGGTGTGGACGGCGAGCTTCGGGGTGCCGGTGGTGCCGGAGGTGTGCGTGATCAGGGTGGGGTGGTCCGGCGGCATCGGGATGGCCGGGACGCGGGGGGCACCGGCGAGCGAGGCCAGCTCGATGGCCTTGCCGAAGGATCCCTTGGTCAGCAGCACCTCGGCCGTGATGTCGAAGATCTCGGCCGGCAGGTTGTCGTCGAGCTTTTCCTGGTCGGTGATCAGGAAGGGCCGGTCGATGCGGCGGACCAGCGTCGCGACCGTCTCGCCGTCCAGCTTCGGGGACAGCAGGGCCGGGATCGCGCCGATGCGGGCGATCGCGCAGGCCAGCAGGGAGATGTCGAAGCCGTCGGACTTGTGCACGACGACGTGGTGGTTGGGCCGTACGCCGACCGACCACAGGCGGGAGGCGAAGTCGTCGATCAGGTCCGCGAGTTCGGTGAAGGTGGGGCGGCGCCCGAGCTGCGGGGCGATGTCCAGGTCGTGGTCCATGACCACGAGGCCCGCGGGGGTGCGGGCGGCCGCTCGGTCGAAGAGCGTACCCAGCCGGATGCCCTTGTTTCCTATGCGCTGGAGAAGCATGGCCTCGTTCTCTCAAGAGTGTCTTCGATGGCGTACGGGGATCGGGCCGGCACCGGGAGGGAGGCCGGTGCCGGCGTCCGGGTGCGACAACGCAGGCTCAGCGGCCTTCGACGACGTCGCGGATGCGGGCGAGGGTGGCGTCGAGGTCCCCTTCGAGCTTCTCGGTCCAGTCGGTGATGAACTGCTTGCGCTGGACCTCGTCGAGGTCGGCCACGATCTTGTGGATGCCGGCCGTCGCCTTGCCCATGCGGAAGTGGTGGACGAGGACCGAGCCCTCCTGGGCCGGCTCGATGTCGAAGCCCCAGATGGACTCCTGGTCCTCCTGGGCGTGGGTCAGCATCACCCAGCGGAAGGTGCGGCCGGGCTCGGCCGCCGTGATGCGGGCCTCGGTGTACCAGGTGCCGCGGACCAGCGGGGCCCAGCCGACGACGTCCTCGGCGCGCAGGTTCTCGCCGCGGAAAATCGCGCCGACGCTGGAGGGTTCACCGGAAATCCACTCGCCGCCCTGGCATTCCGGGCTCCACTCGGCGCTCCGGGTCAGGTCGCTGACGACGTCGTAGATCTCCTGCGCGGTGGCCGCGACGGGAATGTCCGCGCGGACCTCGAAAAGCGGGGTCGAGTCGATGATGGAGTTCGTCATGGCCGAAATACTGCTGCTCGCCCATTCGCCGCTCAAGGGTCTTATCCCAGGTCCATCAGGTCTTTTACCCGTGTATTGCACAAGGAAATTCGAGACATGCGGGAGCGGCGCCGCGATAAATGGTTCCACGGCGCCGCCGGCAGGTTTTTCCGCAGCTTTGCCCGTCAGGAACGGGCGCGCAGCACCAGCTTTCCCGTCACCTTGCCCTCGTCCAGCAGGCGGTGCGCCGTGGCCGCTTCCGACAGCGGCAGCACCTCCGTGCCGCGCGGCCGCAGCAGCCCGGCGGCCGTCAGCCGGTTGACGTGGGCCGCCGCCTCGGCGAGCCGGCCCGCGGTGGCGTGCGAGATCGCGAAACCGCGCACCGAACAGTCCTTGAGGTAGAGCGGCCCCACGGGCAGCACGGGACGGGTGCGCATGCCCGAGAGCAGCACGATCCGGCCGCGGCTCGCGAGCAGGTCCACCGCGGTCTCCAGGTCGTTGCGGGCCGAGGTGTCGACGTGGATGTCCACTCCGCCCGGGGCGAGCTCGCGGATCCGGCCCGGCACGTCGGAGTCGTTGTAGTCGACGACCTCGGCCGCGCCGAGCTCCCGTACGTAGTCGAAGTCGCGCGGCGAGGACGTCGCGATGACCCGGGCTCCGGCCTGCGCGGCCATCGTGACCAGCGCACTGCCCACGTTGCCCGCGGCCCCGAGCACCAGGACGGTGTCGCCGGCGGTGATCCGGCCCTGGTCGAAGAGGGCGAGGTAGGCCGTGACGGCCGGGTGCGCGAGGGCGACCGCGTCGACCGGGTCCACCCCCTCGGGCAGCGGGTAGAGCCGCTCGGCCGGGACGACGGCCAGCTCAGCGGCGGCGCCCTGGCGGCCGTCGTGCCCGAGGCTGTTGCACCAGACCCGGTCCCCCGGCGCGAACCGGTGGGCGACCGCGGGACCGGCGGAGCGCACGGTCCCCACGAGGTCCCGGCCGATCACGAAGGGGAACTCCAGCGGGGTGCGCCAGGCACCCGAGCGGACGAAGGTGTCGACGTGGTTGACGGAGACGACGTCGACCTCGACGAGCACGTCGGACGGCCCCGGCTGCGGAGCGGGCAGCTCACCGAAGCGGATGAGCTCCGCGGGACCCAACTGTTCGATATAGGCGGCATGCATGGTCCGGATTCTGTTCGCAACCGCCGCCGCAGGAAAGTCCCTGCCGCTTTTCAGTCAGGTGTGACTTAACCGATCACCGACGGCTTTGTCAGGTGCGGGCGCGGCACCTGACGGAGTTCCCGTCGGCGGGTGGGTGCCACCCCAATTACCCAGCAGCATCGATAATCCGCCACCCCTCAGTTCTGCCCATACGCCAGACTTGGGCCCATTTCCTGGGAGTTTCCTGTGGTTACAGCTTCACTCACCGTCAGAAAAGCGTCCGCCCTACAACAGCCCGACTGGGCCGATTTCCCCGAACTGGCCAAAGTAAAGGACGACCTTTCCCAGCGTCCTGCGCTGGTCAATGCCGGAGACGTCCGCCGCCTGCGCTCCCACCTCGCACGGGTGGCGGCGGGCGATGCCTTCGTGGTCCAGGCGGGCGACTGCGCGGAGGACCCGTCGGAGTGCGACGCCGGCTACATCGCGCGCAAGTCCGCCCTCCTCGACATGCTCGCCGGCACGCTGAAGATGATCACGCACAAGCCGGTGGTCCGGATCGGCCGGCTCGCCGGCCAGTTCGCCAAGCCGCGCTCGCGCCCGACCGAGGTCGTGGACGGGGTCGAACTCCCCGTCTACCGCGGGCACATGGTCAACGGCCCCGGAGTCGGGCTGGCCGACCGCCTTCCCGACCCGTTCCGCCTGCTCTCCGGATACCGCTCCGCCGCGCAGGCCATGGCCCACCTCGGCTGGACCGACCCGGCCCGCCGCTCCGGCATCTGCCCGCCGGTGTGGACCAGCCACGAGGCACTGCTGCTGGACTACGAACTGCCCATGATGCGCTGGGACGAGGAGGGCAGCCCGCTGCTGACCTCGACCCACTTCCCGTGGATCGGCGAGCGCACCCGCCAGATCGACGGACCCCACGTGGACATGCTGGCCGGGGTCGTCAACCCGGTCGCCTGCAAGGTGGGCCCGTCGATGGAGCCGGAGGAGCTCATCGAGCTCTGCCGGCGCCTCGACCCCTGGCGCGAGCCCGGCCGCCTCACCCTGATCGCCCGCATGGGCGCCGACCTGGTCGCCGAGCGCCTGCCCGCGCTCGTGGACGCGGTCCGGCAGGCCGGACACCCGGTCATCTGGCTGACCGACCCCATGCACGGCAACACCTTCTCCGCCCCCGGCGGTCACAAGACCCGTCTGGTCGCCACCGTCGTCAAGGAGATCCAGGGCTTCCAGGCCGCCGTGGCCCAGGGCGGCGGGATCGCCGGCGGTCTGCACCTGGAGACCACCCCGGACGACGTCACCGAGTGCGCGAGCGGTGAGGACCAGCTGGACACGGTCGGAGACAAGTACACGAGCCTGTGCGACCCCCGCCTCAACCCGAACCAGGCATACGCCGTGGTGACGCAGTGGCGAGCCTGAACCAGCAGGGAGATTGGACATGGAGAACAAGGTCGCCCTCGTCACAGGAGCCGCGGGAGGCATCGGTCTTGCCGTAACCCGCCTGCTCGCCGAGGAGGGCGCGACCGTGGCAGCCGTCGACCGCGACGCCGACAGGCTGCGCGAGTCGGTGGAGAAGCTGGCCGCCGACGGACTGGACGTCCACGCCCACCCGGCCGACGTCACCGTCACCCGGCAGGTCGAGGCCGTCGTCGACGCGGTCGAGAGCGAACTCGGCCCGCTCGACTTCCTCGTCAACACCGCGGGGATCCTGCGGCTGGGCGAGGTACGGGACTTCAGCGACGAGGACTGGCTGCAGACCTTCGAGGTCAACGTCAGCGGCGTCTTCCGGCTGTCCCGCGCCGCCGTCAACCGGATGATCCCCCGCAACCGCGGGGCCATCGTCACCGTCGCCTCGAACGCCTCCGGCACCCCGCGCACGGCCATGGGCGCCTACGGCGCGTCCAAGGCCGCCGCGACCATGCTCACCAAGACGCTCGGCCTGGAGGTGGCCAAGCACAACATCCGCTGCAACATCGTGGCCCCCGGGTCCACCGACACGGCGATGCTCGCCTCCATGTGGGAGGACGAGCAGGGCCCCGCGCGGACCATCGCGGGCAGCCCCGAGTCCTACAAGGTCGGCATCCCGCTGGGCAAGCTCGCCCGCACCAACGACATCGCCGAATCCGTGCTCTTCCTGCTCTCCGACCGCGCGGCACACATCACCCTGCACGTCCTCACCGTGGACGGCGGAGCGACGCTCGGCGGCTGAGCCGACCCCGCCCGCGCCGCTCCACCCGTACGACCCGCCCGTCCCCTCCCATCCGCCCAGCGCACCCCTTCGAGGAACAGACATCCGAGAGGACATTCATGGCCGGCATACCGACCATCGAGCCCTATCCCCTCCCGACCGCGGGAGACATTCCCCCGTCCATACCCCAGTGGTCCTTCGACCCTGACCGGGCCGTACTGCTCGTCCACGACATGCAGCGCTACTTCCTCGCGCCCTTCCCCCAGGCGCTGCGCGCCGAGCTGACCGACAACGCCGTACTGCTGCGCGAGCACTTCAAGGCCCACGGCGCCCCCGTCGCCTACACCGCGCAGCCGGGCGGCATGACCCCCGAGCAGCGCGGGCTGCTCGCGGACATCTGGGGCCCCGGGATGCGGACGACGCCCGAGGACCGCGAGGTCGTCCCGGCGCTCGCGCCCGATCCCGAGGACTGGGTCTGCACCAAGTGGCGCTACAGCGCCTTCTTCAACACCGACCTGCTGGAGCGCATGCGCGCGGCCGGCCGGGACCAGCTCGTCATCTGCGGTGTCTACGCGCACGTCGGCGTGCTGACCACGGCCATCGAGTCCTTCAGCCACGACATCCAGACCTTCCTGGTCGCGGACGCGATCGGCGACTTCAGCGAGTCGGAGCACCGGCTGGCCATCGACTACGCGGCCAAGCGCTGCGCGGTCGTCACCACCGCCAAGGAGATCGCCGGATGACCTCCCCACTGCTGGCCCGCGTCCTGGGCCCCAATCCGCCCCCCTTCGCCCTCCTCTACCGCCCCGAGGCCACGGGCCCCGGGATCCTCGACGTGATCATCGGCGAGAGCGCCACCGTGGACTCGCTGGCGCAGCTGCGTGCGTCAGGTGCCGCGGGCGCCGCGGCCGCGCCGGCCGGCGGCGGCCCCCGGCACGAGGTGCTCGCGCTGGTCCCGTACCGGCAGATCTCCGAGCGGGGCTTCGCCGCCCCCGAGGAGGACACCCCGCTGGTCGCGATGACCGTCACCGGGCAGGAGCAGATCTCGCTCGTCGAGGCGCTCGCCCGGATCCCCGACCTGCCGATCGAACTCGAAGGAGGGGAGTTCGACGTCTCCGACGAGGAGTACGCGGACACCGTGCGCCGGGTGATCTCGGACGAGATCGGCGAGGGCGCGGGAGCCAACTTCGTCCTCAAACGGTCCTGGACCACCGGCATCCGCTCGTACTCCACCGGGCACGCGCTGACCCTCTTCCGCCGGCTGCTGCAGCGGGAGTCGGGCGCGTACTGGACCTTCGTCGTGCACACCGGCGAGCGCACCCTCGTCGGAGCCAGTCCCGAGCGGCACGTGAGCCTGCGCGCGGGCACCGCCGTCATGAACCCGATCAGCGGCACGTACCGCTATCCGGCGGCCGGGCCCTCGCTGCCGGAGGTGATGGACTTCCTCGCCGACACCAAGGAGGTCGACGAGCTCTACATGGTGGTCGACGAGGAACTGAAGATGATGGCCCGGATCTGCGAGGGCGGTGCCCGCGTCGACGGGCCGTACCTCAAGGAGATGGCCCGCCTCGCCCACACCGAGTACTTCATCGAGGGCCGCAGCACGCGGCCCCCGGAGGAGATCCTGCGCGAGACCCTGTTCGCCCCGACCGTCACCGGCAGCCCGCTGGAGAGCGCGGCCCAGGTGATCGCCAAGTACGAGCCCCGGGGCCGCGGCTACTACAGCGGCGTGCTGGCGCTGATCGGCCGCGACGAGCAGGGCGGGGACGCGCTGGACTCCTCGATCCTGATCCGTACGGCCGACATCGGCGCCGGCGGCGAGGTCCGCATCGGGGTCGGCGCCACCCTCGTACGCCACTCCGACCCCTGGTCGGAGGTGGCCGAGACCGCGGCCAAGGCGGCCGGGCTGCTCGCGGCCCTCGAATCGGGCGGCGGCCAGGCCCGGTTCGCCACCCATCCGCACGTCCGCGCGGCCCTGGAGGACCGCAACCGCACGATCGCCGGCTACTGGTTGAAGGAGGACCGGGAGCGGGCGGCCGTGGATCCGGAGCTGGCGGGCCGCAAGGTGCTGGTGGTGGACGCCGAGGACACGTTCACGGCGATGATCGCCCGCCAACTGGACTCCATCGGACTGGAGGTGACGGTCCGCCGGTACGACGAGGCGTACTCCTTCGACGGGCACGACCTCGTGGTGATGGGCCCCGGCCCGGGCGACCCCCGGGACGGCTCCCACCCCAAGATCGACCACCTGCGCACGGCGATACGGACCCTGCTGGACGAGCGGCGGCCCTTCCTGGCCGTCTGCCTCAGCCACCAGGTGCTGTCGACCGCGCTCGGCTTCGATCTGGTCCGCCGCGGCGAACCCAACCAGGGCGTGCAGAAGGAGATCGACTTCTTCGGCAGGCCCGAACGGGTCGGTTTCTACAACACCTTCGCCGCCCGCTCCCTGGTCGACTCGGCCGTCGTGCCCGGTGTCGGGCTCCTGGACATCAGCCGCGATCCGGAGACCGGGGAGGTGCACGCGCTGCGCGGCCCGCACTTCGCGTCGATGCAGTTCCACGCCGAGTCGGTGCTGACACAGAACGGACCGCGCATCACCGGGGACCTGCTGGCCTCGCTGACCGCGCGGATGCTCGCCGCCTGACGCGGCGCGGGGCGGTCCGGCCGGTCCGGACCGCCCCGCGACCCCGTACCTGACAAGGTCCCACGGACGCCGTTGTCGGCATTTTCCCGGGACGGAACCATGAGTTTCACGCAGTGTTGAGGAGTCGTAGAAATGATCACGACGGGAAATCACGGTGCGCGCAATGCTTTTTCGGTGGGCGTGCTCGGTACGGGGTCGTACGTACCGGCTCATGTCGTTTCCAACGAAGAAGTCGGAGCGCCGGCCGGAGTCGATCACGAATGGATACTCGGCAAGACGGGAATACGCGAGCGGCGTTGGGCGAAGCCCGATGAAGCAACATCCGATCTCGCGGTGATCGCGGGGCGGGCGGCACTGGAGAGTGCCGGAATCCGCGCCCGTCAGCTGTCGTTCATCGTGGTGGCGACCTCCACCCCCGACCAGCCCCAGCCGCCGACGGCGGCCGTGGTCGCCGCCGAGCTCGGCGCCGACCAGGGCACCGCCGCCTTCGACGTCAACGGTGTCTGCACGGGCTTCCTGTTCGCCCTGGCCACGGCGCAGGGCATGCTCGCGGCCGCCACCGGCGAGGGCTACGCCCTGGTCATCGGCGCCGACGTGTACTCCCGGATCCTCAATCGCGAGGACCGGCGCACCACGATCCTGTTCGGCGACGGCGCGGGTGCCGTCGTCCTCGGCCCGGTCGCCGGCGAGGGACGCGGCGTCCTCGCGAACCGGCTGGCCAGTTATGCGGCCGACCGCCACCTCATCGAGGTCCCCGGCGGCGGCAGCCGGATTCCGGCCACCGCCGAAACCCTCGCCGAGGGGCTTCAGTACTTCACCATGAACGGCCGGGGCGTGCGCGATTTCGTCGCCGAGAACGTCCCGCCCGCCATCGACGCATTCCTTTCGGAACGCGACCTCACCCCGGCGGACATCGCGCATTTCGTTCCGCACCA
The DNA here is from genome assembly GCF_042891345.1 of Streptomyces sp. NPDC001903. Lineage (NCBI taxonomy): Bacteria > Bacillati > Actinomycetota > Actinomycetes > Kitasatosporales > Streptomycetaceae > Streptomyces > Streptomyces sp. NPDC001903. The sequence goes on along the minus strand of NZ_JBIASZ010000006.1, from coordinate 40,432 downwards.
GGCCAACGGACGCATGCTGGAAAACCTCTCCGAGGAAATCGGCGTGGGCACCGAACGCACCTGGACGACGTACGAGAGGTACGGAAACACCGGCTCCGCCTCCGTCCCGATCACCCTCGACCGCGCGGCCCGCTCCGGCCGGCTGGCCGAAGGCGACCTGGTCCTGCTCGCGGGCTTCGGCGGCGGCATGGCCCTGGGTCTGTCGCTCATCCGCTGGTAACCCACCTCCCGCGGCCCCCTCCCTCCCTGCCCTCCCCTGCCCGCGGGGGGCGACACCCTTCAAGGAGATTCCATGCTGGACGCAACCCCGATCGACGACGCCCGGGTCGACGCCTACCTCACCCGGATCGGCGCGAGCCGCCCCGCGCAGCCCGACCTCGCCGGACTGCGGCACCTGGCCGAACGCGCCGTGCTGTCCGTCCCGTTCGAGAACCTCGACTACCACCTCGAAGGCCGCGAGATCCACATGGATCAGCGCTCCGTCGACAAGGTGGCGATCGACAACCGCGGCGGCGGCTGCTACGAGGTCAACCCGGCGCTCGGCTTCGTGCTGGAGGCCCTGGGCTACGAGGTGGACATCCTGCCGGGCCGCGTGCACCGGCCGGAGGGCCTCGGCCCCTTCCTCGGCCACCTCGCGCTGAAGGTCACCATCGGCGACAAGGTGTACCTCGTCGACACCGGCTTCGGCCGCAACAGCCGCTTCCCGCTCGACTTCACCAGCCGCGAGGTCCAGAGCGACCCGCACGGCGAGTACCAGCTCAAGGACGTCGAGGGCAAGCCCGGCACCGTCGACCTGTGGCTCGGCGGCCGCCCGCTGTACCAGGTGGTCGAGACCCCGGTCCGCATCGAGGACTACGGCCCGTCGCTGTGGTGGTACCGCACCGCGCCCGACTCCTCCTTCATGCAGGCCCTGTTCTGCTCCATCCGCACCGAGAACGGCCTGGTGACCCTCAAGGGCCGCCACCTGAACGTCGTCGACGGCGAACAGCGCACCAAGACCGTCCTCCAGGACGACGCCGAGGTCATCGCCGCCTACAAGACCCACTTCGGCATCAGCCTCGACCGACTGCCCACCGAGCCGGAGAACTCCACCACCACCGGCGTCCGCACCGACTGAGAGAGTCCCAGAGGCCATGGCTGACCTGATAGCCGGCGAGAGCCGGCCCACGAGAGAGGGCGCAGCGGTACCCGCCGCCGGGGCGTCCGACCTGGACGTCCTGGTGGTCGGGGCCGGCCCCACCGGCCTGCTGACCGCCGTCGAACTGCTGCGGCGCGGCATCCGGGTCCGCGTGATCGACCGTGCCGTCGAACCCATGCTGACCCCCAAGGCCCTGTCCGTCTGGCCGCGCGCCCTCGACATCCTCGAGGACACCGGTCTGGGCGGCGTGGTCGACGAGGAGTCCGTACGGATCAACACGCTGAGCTACTTCTCCGAAAGGCGCCCGCTGGCCTCCTTCGGGTTCTCGGACGACCTGGCGTGCCGCACCCTGCCCCAGCACGTCACCGAGCGGCTGCTCACCGAGCGGCTGGAGGCGCTCGGCGGCAAGATCGAGCGCGGGGTGCGGCTCCTGGCCCTGGACGGTCTGGACTACTCCGGCCGGATCGAGGCCACCGACGGAGTGACGGCGGTGCTGGAGACCCCCGAGGGGCTGCAGCGGCTGAAGGTGCCGTTCATCGTCGGCGCGGACGGCGCCGGCAGCGCCGTGCGCGGCCAACTCGGCGTCGGATTCGAGGGATCGACGTACGAGATGGCCTTCGCACTCATCGATGCGCGCATCGATGGGTACCTACCTCCCGACGAGTGCCACTTCTACCAGTCCGCCAACGGCGCGCTGGTGATCGTGCCCATCCCGGGCGGGATCTTCCGGTTCCTGTCGGTGATGCCCCAGGGCGGCGGCGAGGTCGACGTCCCGATGATGCAGGCCGTCATCGACGAGCGCGGGCCCCGCGGCGTACGGATCAAGGAGGCGGTTTGGAAGGCCGTGTTCCGGGTTCACGCCCGGCGGGCGAGCGAGTTCCAGCGCGGCCGGGTCTTCCTTGCCGGCGACGCCGCCCACGTGCACAGCCCGGCCGGCGGGCAGGGCATGAACAACGGCCTCCAGGACGCGCACAACCTCGCCTGGAAGCTGGCCTCGGTGATCAGGGGCGAGTCCCCCTCCTCCCTGCTCGCCTCCTACGGCGAGGAGCGGGCGGAGGTCACCCGCCAGCTCGTGCGCGACACCGACTTCCAGACCAGGGCCTGGCTGTTCAAGTCCAAGGCCTCGGTGGCGGCGCGCGACGCGGCGTTCCGGCTCCTCGACCGGACCGGGATCGTCTCGGAGTTCTACGCCCCGGTGATGGCCGGCCGCCGGCTCTCGTACCCGCCGGTCCGCGACACCCAGCAGCCCTCGGGCTGGACGGGCTGCCGCGTGCGCCGCTCGCTGCCCGGCGCGCTGGAGGTCGGGGCGGTCTTCCCCCGCCGTCTGGCACTCGCGTACGGGATCTCGGGACCGGACGCGGATCCGCACGGCTGGAACTTGGCGGTCGTCCCGGACGGGAACAGGGCCTGGGAGGAAGAATTGGGCCACATCGTGGCGCAATGGCCACTGTTGCGACAAGTGACGCTTCGGCGCCGCGACGCCGCCGCACAGGCCGGATGTCGCTCCGCGGGGTACTACCTGATCCGGCCGGACGGTCATATCGCGGCTCACGGCCATGCGCGGGATCTGGGACTGCTCGAAGCGGAACTCCGACTCTCCTTTTCTTGAGCGGCAATCCACCGATATCCGAACGACGATATTCGGCCAACCAAATACCGGATAGCGCACCGGTTTTCTCGTTAGACTGCCCGTTCCCGTTCCGTTCCCATACCACCACCCGCTCAAGCGGGAACGGAGAGGGACTGGAGCAGGAAGCCCCGTTGCGAATCTCTGTCATGTCGAAAGCGACACGGGATTTCACAACAAACAAGGGGAACGAAATGCGCGGCAAGTTCGCTGGTCTGGTCGGTATCGTCGCCCTCGCCCTCACCCTCGGCCTGGGTGCGGCGGTCGAGCAGGACCACCAGGCCAACGGCACGAAGGGGCACTCCATCCTGGCTGACACCAAGGGTCCGGGCGTCGCCCCGGCCACGCCCCCGACCACGCCGCCGACGCCCCCCACCGGCGCCTGATCCACCCCCCGCGCAAGCAGTGGGCCCCGTCCGAAACCGGACGGGGCCCACTGCTTTTGTCGTACCGCCGTGCACCGCGCTCCGATCAGAGGGTGCGCCGCCCCTCGGGCGGCACCCCCATGGCCTCGAAGAGCATGTCGGCCCGTTCCCGGTACTGTGCGGCGTCCGGCAGGCCCAGCGGCCCGGCCGCTGCCGCCATCCCGTCCAACGCATGGGCCATCTCGACCCGGTAGCCCATGCCCTCGGCACACGTGAAAGCGCGCTCGTGCAGGCGCAGGGCTTCTTCGTACCGGCCGTTTCGGTTGTGCTTGAGCGCCAGGACGTTGTCCACCCTGGAGCGCCGCTGCGGCGAGATCGTCGAGTTGAGCAGCTCCAGCGCCGTGGCCTCCTGCTCCTGCGACCGCCGCGTGTCACCGCGTCGGTCGCAGAGGTCCGAAGAGACGGCGCAGATGAGTACGAGAACCTCATCCGGGCAGGAAGAGCCGGTGTTCAGCGCCCGCGAGAGGCTGGACTCCGCTTCCCCGAACGCCCCGTTGCCGCAGTACGCCAGGGCCAGAGTCGTCCAAGCCAGGGCCTCCTGCTCCGGGAACCGGAAGGCACGGCACAGCTCGATCGCCTGTCGCGCGGCGTCGAGCGCCTGCTCGTACTGGCCGAGCGCCAGGCAGACCGTGCCGACATTGTTCAGGTCCTCCGCCTGCTGCTGCGGAAGCTTGGTGCGGTCCCCTCCCTTGAGCTCCCCCACGGCCTGCGTCGTGTAGTCGTACGAGCTCGCCAGGTTCCCCAGCGCGTAGTGCGCGATCCCCAGCAGGCCGAGGGCAACCGTTTCGTCGTCCGGGCCCCCGGCCTTCCTGGCCCAGTCCAGCGCTTCCTCCGCAGCCTCCACGGCCTCGTTGAGCCGGCCGAGCTTCCAGCACGCCACGCCGAGGTTGTTGAGGGTCTGGCAGATCAGCAGGGGATCGGCCATGCTGCGCGTCGCGACGAGTCCCGCCCGGCACACCGCCTCGAACTCCGCGAACCGCCCGCGGAGGTTCAGGTGGAAGGACGCGTTGCGGGCCAGGGCGAACACCAACTGGGGGCTGTCCTCGTGGCCGCCCCGGGCCAGGAGGGTTTGGATGCCCGCGGACTCCCGGTCGAACCACTCCAGGGTGCGGTCCTCGCGCCGCATCGGCGGCAGCGCGTAGGCGGTGTCGGGCACGTCCACGTGCATGCTGCGGCGGCTGGGGAACAGCAGCGTGCACGCGGCCTCCGTCGCCGCCGTGTAGTAACCGAGCAGCCGGCCGTCGGCCTCCCGGGCCTCGCGCCCGCTCCTGCCCTGGCCGAGCGAGAGCGCGTACGTGCGCACCAGGTCGTGGAAGGCGTACATCCCCGGGTCGTTCTGCACCAGCAGGTGCATGTCGAGGAGGTCCTCCAGCATGTCCTCCGCGTCCCGGACCCCGGTCTCCAGCAGGGCGGCGGCCGAGTAGACGTCGACCTCCGCGCCCGGATGCAGGCCCAGCAGGCAGAAGGCGGCCTGGAGCTCCTCCTCCAGCGCCTTGTACGACAGGCTCAGCGTGGCGGCCACGCTGCGCTCGCCCGCGCTCAGCTCGTCCAGCCGGCGGGTCTCGTCCTCCAGCCGCTCGACCAGGTAGCGCACCGTCCAGCGCGGACGGTTGCGCAGCCGGGCCACCGCGAGCCGCAGGGCCAGCGGCAGGTGGCCGCAGAGATCGGCGAGTTCGGCGGCGGCCTCCGGTTCCCTGGCCACCCGGTCGTCGCCGAGGAGCTCGGTGAGCATCACCCGGCTCTCCTCCCGCTCCATCACCCCCAGCGAGATCCAGTCCGCGCCGTCCAGATCGACCAGCCGGGCCCGGCTGGTGACCAGCACCAGGCATTCGGTCGAGGACGGGAGCAGGGGCAGCACCTGGCCGGCGTCCAGGGCGTTGTCGAACAGGAACAGCAGGCGGCGGCCGGCCAGGGTGGCCCGCCACAGCCCGATCAGACCCGCCTCGTCGTCGGGGATGCTGTCCGCGGCCACGCCGAGGGTGCGCAGCAGGCCGGAGAGGGTGGCGGCCGGCCGCTGCGGCTTCTCACCGGGGGTGAAGCCGCGCAGGTCGGCGTAGAGCTGGCCGTCCGGGTACTCCTCGGCCAGCTGGTACGCGGTGCGCACCGCCAGCGAGGTCTTGCCGCAGCCGCCCATGCCGTCGATCGCGACGACCCGGGGTCCTTCCCCCGCGTCCTGCCGGCACGCATCCAGGACCTCGGCCAGCTCGCGCTCGCGGCCGGTGAAGTCGGGGATGCCTGGCGGCAGGGTGCAGGGAGCTCCGTGCAGCGAGGCGAGGGTCGGGAAGCGGCTGCTCCCGAGTCCGGACGGCGCGCCGGCGCCGTCTTCCGCCGCCGGGGACCGGGACGCGGGCGGACCGGCCACGGGGACCGGTCGCGGCGCCGGTCCGGCGAGGTCGGGGGAGGCGCGCAGGATGTCCTCGTACATCTTGGTGAGCTGCGCGCTGGGGTCTATGCCGAGTTCCTCGACGAGCAGTTCGCGGACCTTCGCGTACTCGGCGAGCGCCTCGGCCTGCCGTCCGGAGCGGTACAGCGCCAGGATCAGGTGGCCGCGCAGCGACTCCCGCAGCGGGTGCTGGGCGATGAGGGTGCGCAGGTCGCCGATGAGTTCCCCGGACTCCCCGAGCGACAGGCGCAGTTCGAAGAGCTGCTCGGCCGCCCCCAGCCGGCGTTCCTCCAGTACGGCGCCCGCGGCCTCGACCACCGAGCCGCCGGCGCCCGACATCACCGGGCCGCGCCACAGGGCCAGGGCGGCGCGCAGTTCGTCGGCCGCGGCCTCGGGGCGGTCCCCGGAGGCGGCGTGCCGCGCCTCCCGGATGTGCCCGTTGAACACGAGGAGGTCCAGCTGATCGCGCGCGACCTGGACCCGGTAGCCCGGACCGTCCGTGACGATCAGCTTCCCGCCCCCCGGGATCCGGCGCCGCAGGTCGGCGACGGCCTTGCGCACCTGGTGGGAAGCGGTTACCGGCGGTTCCTCATCCCACACCGCCTCCACAAGGCGGACAACCGGGACAATATTTCCCGGTTCGAGCAGCAGCGTGGCAAGAACTCGTTCGTGAATTTGACCGCCGAGCTTTAACCGGTGCCCTGCCGTCCACCCTTCAAGCGGTCCGAGAATATTGAAACGCACCTGGCTTTCCACCGAATTAGCCATGGCCTCCTTGCCCATCCCCCTCAATGCCCCCTGCTGAAGAGCCTTCACCAGGATCCTAAGAGCTTACGGGGGGAAGCGGTAGCGAAGCGGGAACGAAGCGGGAACGGCACCTCCGACAGTTGCGTCCTGACTCGGACTCAGGAGCAGCGATGAAGACTTTCGGCCTCGGCGCCAGCCGGCGGACCGTGCGGCGCGCGGCGAACCATTCCGGCACCCGGCCTGCCGCCGCGCACAGCGCCTACCAAGCACCTGTAGCCACCCCTCCGGCACAGGCCCCCCACTCCCCACCCTCGATACCGCCGACCACGACGGCGGACCACAGAGCCCAGATCGTCGAAGCGATGGTCTCGGAGCTCGCACCCCAGTTGTTCAGGTCGCTGCGCCGCAGCGACCAGCGCGCCCGCGGCGAGCAGTACCTGCGGGGACTGCTCTACGCGGAAGGGCGCAAGTCGATCCGCAACATGGCAGGAGTCGTCGGCGGAGCGGGCACCGAGCAGTCGTTGCACCACTTCATCAGCGAATCCACCTGGAACTGGGCCCCGATGCGCGCGGCGCTCGCCCGGTACGCGGAGCAGACGGTCCAGCCCAAGGCCTGGGTCATCCAGTCCATGCCGATCCAGAAGGCCGGCGAGCAGTCGGCGGGCATAGACCGCCGGTTCGTCCCGGAACTGGGGCACTCCGTCCACGGCCAGCACTCCTTCGGCCTGTGGATGGCCTCGGAGGCGATGAGCGCCCCGGTCAACTGGCGCCTGTACCTCTCCCCTTCCTGGCTGCAGGACGAGGAGAAGCGCCGCCGGGCCGACATCCCCGACTGGGTCGACGAGGAGTCGCCGGGCGAGTGCGCCACGGCGTCCGCCCTCGAAGTCCTCGCCTGGGGCGGGGTGGAGCGCCGCCCGGTGGTGCTGCCCTCCCGCGACTTCGTCAGCAGCGCCGTGCTGAGTCGCTTCCACGCCGCGGGAGTTCCCGTCATGGCCCGGATGCGGGCCATGGACCAGCTGCGGGTGGCCGACACGGCCATGCCCGGGTACGGCGCCGGTCCCATACCGGTGTCCGACATGCTCCAGCACGTACGCGGACTGCGCCGGCCCGTGGAGTGGCTGGACCCCTCCTCGGGGACGCCCGTCGTCCGCAGCACCCTGGTCGCCGGCATACGCGTCGAGCTGCCGCAGCCGCGCCGCTCGCCCTCCGGTCCGCAGCAGTGGCTCCTGATGGGCGAGTGGACCAACCGCAACGGCCCGCCGAGCGAGTTGTGGCTCACGGACCTCACCACCACCTCGCTCGACGGGCTGATGCGCATGGCCAAGCTCAGCCGGCGGACGTCGTTCGACAGCGCCACCACCGGCGAGCGGGCCGGGCTGCGCGATTTCGCCGGCCGCTCCTTCAAGGGCTGGCACCGCCACCTCACGCTCGCCTCGGCCGCCCACAGCGTCGCGATCGGCGCCGACCACGCCGCTGGCCGCACTCGGGCGGAGAGTTCGTCCGGCACTCCCTCGGCGAACCGGCCGCCGCGGCAGACGGGCTGAGGCGTGTCGTCCGAGGATGACGGTACGCCGCGCAAAGAGGGATGTTCGGGGCCCGCTCCCATGCTCCCTCGGCCCGCGTCACGCGGCGGTTCCCGCGGGCTGCGGCGCCTTCCCGGCGGCCGGGGACGGCTGCGGGAGACGCATTGCCACCAGGCCGACGGTGGTGAAGTAGACGGCCCAGCCCAGCCAGGCCCAGCCGCCCAGACCGACGGAAGTGGTGATGAGAGGGGGACCGACGACGGTGGTGACGGCGAACCCGAGGTTGAAGGCGGCGAGGTAGCCGGTCTTGCGGCCCTCGGGGATGTGCAGGAGGGCGGCGCCGGTGGTGCCGGACACGATGTACAGCTCCCCGAGGGAGAAGAGCAGCGCGGCTGCGACCACCAGAGCCAGGTTGGTGCCCGCCCCGCCGAACGTCGTCAGCGGTACGATCCCCGCTGCCAGAGCCGACAGCAGCCCGCCGCGCCGCATCATCCTGCGGGCGGTGCGGAAGTCCTCCGACCCCTTGCTGATCCGGACCTGGAGCACGACGACGACGGCGGTGTTGAGGACCTGGACCAGGGTCACGGTCCAGGAGGGGGCCTGCGTCTGCTGGACCACCCACAGCGGGACGCCGAGTCCCAGGACGAGCGCCGACATGGTCAGGGCCCCGTACAGGACGGTGATGCGGAGGAAGGCCCGGTCGCGCAGGGCGCTGCCGCGTGAGGCCCCGCCCGGCGCGGCCCCGGCCGGGCTCCCGCCCTCACCGAAGGTCCGGCAGACGGCGGCGCAGCCGATGAACAGGACGGCGGAGAGCACCATCACCGCCCGGTAGGCCCAGGCCTCGTCGATGGCGATGGCCGCCCCGGAGGGCAGCGCACCCGCCGCCATGCCGGCGTTGCGCAGCGACCGGAGCCGGGCGAGCGCCCCGACCGCCTCCTCGTTGCTCGCCCGGGCGATCAGGCCCGATTCGATCAGCGGGCTGATCCCCCGGCTGAGCACCCCTGCGACCGCCGAGGCGAGCAGGGCGGCGATGAAGGAGGAGGACACGGCCAGCGCCAGGAAGGCGGCGGCGCGGACCAGGAACAGGACGGTCAGCACGGTACGGCTGCCGAAGCGCTCGGCGGCCCGCGCGATGGGCATGGCGCCCAGCAGGGAGGTGATGCCGGCGATGCCGAGGACCAGCCCGATCTCGGCGTTGGGCAGGTCCACGGCCTTGTGGAAGAAGAGGACGGACAGGGACAGGTACATCCCCAGTCCGACGGCGTCGGACAGTCCGGCGGCGTAGATGCGTTTCTTCATCGGAGCGATCCCCACGTCATGAGTAGGCGGGATTGCGGAGTCGGGCGGGGTCGGGGGTGTGTGTCCACGGCTACGTGGCCCGGGCCGGGGCGGGCTCGGCCCGCGCTCCGGCCTCCGCGAGTTCGATGCCGAGGGCCCGCTCGACGCGGCCGGCGAGTTCCAGGGCCGCGCCGGGCGAGGGCGCGCCGAGCATGAACGTCGCCAGGTGCAGGGTCCGGGCCCGGCTCACCGACTGGCCCGGCCCGAACCGCGGCCTGACGTAAGCCAGTTCGGGGAAGTCCGCCATCACCTCGGCCACCGGGGTCTGCGCGGTGACGAGCCATTCCCCCGCCGGGATCGGCACCATCCTCATCAGTGCCGTCTGCGTGAACTCCGGGACGGTGTCCGGCGCGAGGCCGAGCGCGCTGCGGCCGATCTGCTCGGCGTAGTCGTATCCGGCGCCGACCTCGAACATGACCGGCATCGGGCCGCCCGCCCGGGCGTTGACCTCGATGACGCGCGGCCCCCGCGGGGTCAGCGCGATCTCCGTGTGCACGGCCCCGGTGGTCAGCCCGATGGCCCGGATCGCCCGGTCCGCGCAGTCGACGGCGGCGGCCTGGACGGCGGGGTCGAGCCGCGAGGGCATCGACGCGCCCTCCTCGGCGTAGCCGTGGCGCAGCTCGATGCGGTCGGAGACGGCCAGGTGGTGCCGTTCGCCCGCCGCGAGCAGCGATTCGACGCTGCAGTACGCCGCCCAGCCGCTGTCTCCGTCCGCCTCCAGTTCGAGGCGCTCCTCCAGCAGGAAGACGTCCTCGCTCTGCAGGAAGGCCGAGACGGTGGCCCGGCCGTCGCGGTAGGCGTCCAGGAGCTCCTCGTACGTGCGGACCAGCCGCACGCTCTGGCTGCCGGCGCCGAGCGAGGGTTTGAGGACGGCCGGCAGGCCGATGTCCCGGGCCGCCCCCGCCAGGTCCGCCTCCTCGCGGATCCGGGCGAACCGCGGTGAGGGCACGCCGTGTTCGGCGAAGACCTGCCGCTGGCGGGCCTTCGACTGGGCGATCTCCACCGCTCCGGGGGAGTTGCCCGGCAGCCCGAGGCGTTCGGCGAGCTCGGCCTGCGGGCGCAGCAGCAGCTCCGAGTAGGTGACGACCCCCGACAGCGGGTACCGCTCGTGGAGGGCGAGACCGACGGCCACCGCGTCGTCGAGGTCGGCCGCGGTCAGGAACTCTCCCCGCAGTCCGCGCGCGGCCCAGTCGGCGCGCACCGGTTCCGGGTCGCCCCAGGCCGCGATGTGGACGACGGAGACCGCCGGGCCGATCCGGGAGAGGGAGTCGAGCGCCGCGGCGGGCGGGTGGCCGCCGATGCCCGAGACCAGCAGCAGGTGCGGCTGGTCCTCGGGGCCGGCGGGCGGGCGGGCGGAGCGGGGGGTCATGGCGCGTCCTTTCAGGTGACGGGCTTCGCTTCGCTGGGGTCGGGGGTTCGGGGGTCGGGGATCCGGCAGCCGGGGATCCGGGGTCGGGCGGGTTCGGGAGTCGGGGATCCGGGGTCGGGCGGGTTCGGGAGTCGGGGGGCCGACCGGGTCAGCGGCTGGCGAGGGGTGCCGGGAGCCGGCGCGCGGAGCGGAAGGAGAGCAGCTCGCCCACCATCCGGTCCATCCGTATGTGCAGCTCCTCCAGCGGGATCCCCGGCGTGAAGTCCCCGCGGGCGGAGGCCACGTGGGTGGGCACGGCCCAGCCGCTCAGCGCCCTGACCACCGCCCGCATCTGGTCGCAGGCGGTGCCCGCGCCGCGCGGACCGCCGCCGGCGGCGATCAGCCCCGCGGGCCGGTCGGCCAGGGCGTCGCCGGCGAGGTGGTCCAGGGCGTTCTTGAGCAGCCCGCTGTACGAGCCGTGGTAGACCGGCGTCGCGAGGACGACGCCGCTCGCCCCGGCGACGCGGGCACGGATCGCCGCCGTCTGGCTGTACGGGGGCGGGTCGTCGTAGTCCTCGATCCGGTGGCGGCCGGGGAACTCCACGCTCAGGTCCAGGAGTTCGTACGCCGCCCCGGCCTCCCTGATCCGCTGCGCGGCCACCTCCAGGACCCGGCGCGAGACCGAGTCCGCGGAGGCACTGCCGAGGATGCCGAGTATCACCGCCCGGCCCCCGCAGACCCCGGGTTCGGCTCCAGCCCGATCACCAGGCGCACCTCGCGCTCGGCGAGCGAGACCAGCCGGCGGACCTCCTCGTGCGCATCGTGGGTGAAGACGTACGTACAGGCGCCCGTCCCCGAGAACGGCTGCACGGGGACCACGTCGCCGATCCGGTACGGGGTGTTGCGGTAGTACGCGTCCTGCGCCACCGCCGAGTCGTCGAAGTCCAGCAGCATCCCGCCGACCGTGAAGTGCACGGTCCAGCCCGCGTACGCGCCCACCGGCGCGACCCGGCCGGCCCTCGGGTCCAGCCCCACGTCGGTGAGGATCTTGGCGTGGAAGAGGTCGACGCCGGTGGTGGCGATGAAGGCCTCGCGGATGCCCGCGCCGCCCGGGCGTCCCGCCACCTCGCAGAAGGTGAAGGTCCCGGACTCGTCCAAGAAGGCCTCCAGGTGGAGCACCCCGGCACGGACCTGCCAGGCGTCGACGACCTGGCCGAGCAGCTCGCGGGCGGCCGCGCGCACGGCCGGGTCGGCGACCGTGATCGAGGACAGCGGCTCCACCCGGGAGACGGCCAGGGTGTCGCTCACGTACCGGGACACGTCCCAGATCACGTCGCCCTCGTAGACGACGGCGTCGATGTGGCACATGTCGCCCGGCACGAACCCCTCGCACAGGTGGGTGCCGGGGGCGAACTCCTCGCGCACCCACCGCTCGACCTGCCGGGCGTCGGTGAGCACCGACACCCCGTACGAGCCCGAACCGTCCCGCGGCTTGACCACGACCCGGCCGTGCCGGGCGAACAGGTCGGTGACGTCCTCCGGGGTGTGGATCAGGTGCCCCTCGGCGGTACGGATGCCCGCCCGGCGGGCGATGCGCTTCATCACCGCCTTGTCCACGAACTTGCGCGCGGTGGCCGGATCGCTGCCCGGCGTGCCCAGCCTGGCGCGCAGCTCGGCGGCCGGCTCCAGCAGCCGCTCGGAGACGGTGGCGATCCGGTCCACCGGGTACAGCGCGTGCACCGCCCCGGCCAGGGTCCGCACCCCGTCCGGGTCGAACACGTCGGTCCGGGCGGCGAAGTCGGCCGCGCTGCCGGTGGTGTTGCCCGCGGCCGAGCTCAGCACGCTGAGCCGGAAGCGGTCCGGGTCCAGCAGCGGCGAGCCGTCGTCGCGGGTCCACACCCGGGGGCCGATCCGGTCCAGCAGCAGGACGTGCGTACGGTCGGCAGGCTCGGTCTTCCACAGCAGCGAGCGCTCGATCCGGGCCACCGCCTGCTCGGCGCGGACGGTGTCCGGCGCGGCCACGGTGTACTCCAGGCGGACGACCGGCCCGCCGTGGACTCCCGCGCGATCGAGCGGGGTCCGTACGAACGCCAGCTCGGGCCAGTCGTACAGCTCCTGCGCGTCGGTCGCGGCCACCACGCGGAAGCGGCCCGGCCCCGACAGGACGTGGCGCTGGACGGCCACCCGCCCGGCGTCCGGCAGGGCGGCGCGCACCGGGCGGCCCAGGGCGCTCTCGGCGGCGGCCGTCACCAGGCTCCGCCGGTGGGCGGCGTCGTAGAGGTCGAGGACCTGCCGGTCGAAGCCGGGCAGGACCAGCGGACGCGTGTTGCGCGCCCCGAACACGACCCGGGCGGGCCCCTCGATCCCGGCCTCGCGCACGGCCTCCTCGGTACGTGCCACGAGCCGCGCGGGCACCGGGCCCGCGACCAGGCGGCGCTCGGTGCTGCCGTCCTCGGCGGCCTGGTCGCCGCTCTCGTCAATGGCGGCGAGCACGTCGACCCGCCCTCCGGGGGCCGCGACGGCGAGGACGGTGTGCGCGGGGTCGCTGACGAAGGCCAGCTCCTCCAGCAGTCCGTCGAGCTCGCCGAGCTCCTCGCTCCCCGCCCCGCCGGGGCGGGCGGCTCCGGCGGCCAGCGCGCGCAGTTCCCGCGCCTCGCGCTCGTACGCCCCCGACCAGGACAGGACCGCGGCCACCGGCACGCTCGCGTGCGCCGCGAGGAACCGCTCGCGCACCGCGTCGAAGGTGAGCTCGTCACGCCGCAGCACGGTCAGCCGCGAGGTCACCGCGCCGGCCGCGGCCACGATCCGCTCGACCGGATCACCCGCGTCCATCAGCAGCACCACGTGCTCGCCGCCCGCGGGCGCGGACCGCGGCCGCTCTGGCCCGGCCTCCGCCCGCCCGGCGGCGACCGGCTCGATGCCCAGCGACTCCTGCACCAGGGCCGCCGCGTCCGCGGCGACCCGCGTGGCCGTCGCGGCATCGGCGCCGCGCACCATCAGGTACCCGAACCGGTCGTGGTTGGTGCCCAGCGCCGGCACCCGGTCACCGGGCCCGACGGTCACCTCGCAGTCGACCACGCCGGCGGGCAGCTCGCGCAGCGCGGGAACCGGGCCGCGCACGATCCCCTCGGCCGGGCTCCACAGGGCGTGCAGGGCCACGGTGGCCACCGGCGGGGCCGCGTCCTCGACCGGCGTGCCGGTGGCGAGCGCGACCAGGTCGCGGGCGACCGACCGGTCCAGGGCGAGCGACATCTGCCGGGTCACCACGTGCCCGGCGATCCGGCCGTTCACCTCGATCAGCTCCGGGCCGGTCGGCGTGACGAGCAGCTCCACGTGGAGCGCGCTCGCCCGGATCCCCAGCGCCTCGACCGCGTCCAGGACGAACCGCCGTGCGGCGCCCATGCCCTGGAACCGGGCCGGGAAGTGGCCGCCCAGCTCGGCCGTGGTCCCGGGCGCCGCCGGGATGCGCTCGGCGAATCCGTACAGGACCACGCGCCCGTCCTGGACGAGCATTTCGGCGCTGACGTGGCGTCCGACGGCGTACTCCTCGACGAGCGCGACGGGCCGCCCGCCGTCTTCCCCGCCGTCTTCCCCGCTCCCCTTCCCGTCCGCGACCCGCAGCACCTCGGCCAGCCCGGCGGCGGCCTGCTCCCGGGTCCACGCCACGGTGACCCCGACCGAGTACCGGCCGGACGTCGGCTTGACGACGCACGGCAGCCCGATCTCGTCGACCGCCGCCAGCCCCTCCTCCTCGGTGACCGCCCGGCGCCAGCGCAGGCTGCCGATCCCGGCCTTCCCGAGCCGTTCGCGTACGGCCGACTTGTCGCCGAGCAGCCGCGCCGCCTCCAGTGACTCGTGGGGCAGGCCCAGGTCGCGGGCGAACCGCGCCGCGCCGTGCAGGAGGTTCTCGTCGCGGCAGATCACGCCGTCGACCGGGTGGGGGCCGAGCCGTCCCCGCAGCAGGGCGGCCAGGTCGTGGCCGCCGGACAGGTCCGGCACCTCCACCACCCGCGCCGCGCGTTCGAGCAGATCGAACCCGGCATTGGCCCGGTAGGCGTCCAGTCGCTCGGTGACGAAGGTGACCTCGATCCCGTCGTCGGCCATCTCCGCCACGACGTCAAAGCCTCTGACGTATGCCGTCTCCAACAGAACAACATGCATGAGCTCAGCCCCTTGAGTCCTCTTCTCATCGAAGCATCGAGGGGCGGGGACTGGAGGGCAAGCGGCAACCCGATAATCGCGCTCACTCCATCACCTCTTCCCGTTCCATTCCCGTCCGGTTCCTGTTTCGCTCCCCTCCCGATCCCGCCGACACACACTCTGACCTGCCACTACATGTCAAACAAAAGAATTCGAATCCATCAGGTCGGATGACTTCCCACATTGCCGGACAGTGCTTCGCGGCTCTTTTCGGCAGCCATTAGCGTGCATACAGGAAACTGGACACCCACCTCGTAAATCGGCCTTTCCCGGACACCGAAGAAAAGGACAGAGACAGCGTGCGCACCATCTCCATCCCGAAATCGGGGACCGGACATTCGGCCCCGATCACCCACGTGGCCTTCAGCCCGGACGGTTCCCGCCTCGCGACCTCGTCCTACGACGGAACCGTGATCGTCTGGAGCACCGCCGACCCCGCCCGCCCCACCGAGACCGCGACGCTGCGCCACCGCCGCCTCGTCAACTCCTCGGCCTGGAACCCCGCCGACCCGACCCTCCTCGCGACGGCCTCCGCCGACAAGACGGTCGGCATCTGGCGCGTCCCCCGGGAGGGGCCGGCCACGCTGGTCAACGTCCTGGCCCGGCACACCGACGACATCAACTCGGTCGCCTGGCTGCCCGACGGCGAGCGCCTGATCTGCGTCTCCGAGGACGGCCGCGCCACCCTGTGGTCCGTACTCGACGGCACCTTCCTCACCGAGGTCGGCTCGCACGAGGCGCACTGCATGATGGTCTCCGTCAGCGTCGAGGGCCTGGCCGCCACCGTCGGCGAGGACGGCCTGGTCGCCGTCAGCGACCCCGCCTCCGGCTCCGGCGCGGCGCTCAAGCGCCACTACGACTCCTCCATCGAGGGCTGCGCCTGGTCCCGGGCCGGCGACCTCCTCGCCGTGGCCCGCGACGACGGCCGCGTCGACCTGCTGACCCGCGAGCTGGAGCACGTGCTGACCGTCGAGGTCTCCAGTTCCGCCGCCCGCGCCGTCGACTGGGCCGAGGACGACTCCGCCTTCGTCGTCGGCGCCTACGACGGCTCCCTGCACTGGTTCGACCGGTCCGGCGAGCGCCGGCACACCGTCGCCGACCTCCGCGTGTGGCCGCGCTCCGTCGCCGCCGCCCAGGGCCTGGTCGCCGCGGGATCCTTCCGCAACGCCCCGCACCTGTACGACATGGCCACCGCCGCCGAGCTGTCCGGCCCCGACCGCGCCACCCACGGCCCCAACGCCCTGGCCGCGCGCGGCGACGAGCTGCTCATCGGCGGGGACTCCGGCACCGTGTTCGCCGTCCGCGTCGAGAACGGCGCCCAGAGCCGGGCCACCCCGATCGAGCTCACCGACGGCCCGATCCTGTCCCTCGCCACCGACGGCGACACGATCTACGCGGGCACCTACTCCGGCCACGTCATCCGCCACGACGGCACCCGCACCTCCAGCGAGCGCCTCGGCGCGCCGATCCCCTCCCTCACCCTCGACGGCGGCCGGCTGATCGCGGGCACCTACAACGGCGAGTTCCTCGTCCTGGACCCGGCCACGCTCCGGCTCGAAGAGCGCGTCGACGCGCACGGCGGATCGGTGAAGTCCCTGGCCCCGATCCCGGACGGCGGCTTCCTGTCCGCCGCCACCGACCGCACCATCGAGGCGGGCGCCGTGCACGGGCGCACCAAGCTGTGGGAGCACGGCAACCTCGTCAACGCGGTCGCCGGCCTCCACGGCCCCGGCGGCTCCGTCGTCGCCAGCGCCTCCCGCGACCACACCGTCAAGGTCGGCCGGGTCACCCGTACCGGGGACGGCGGCTGGAGTGCGGGCACCGCGCAGACGCTGCTCGGCTCCGACGAGTCGGTGAAGTGCGTCTCGCTGCTGGGCGACGGCGCCAGGCCCACCGTCCTCGCCGGCTCCTACGACTTCAACCTCTACTGCTGGCAGGTCGACTGGGCCGACTCGGCGGGCACCCTCGCCTCCGGCCGCGTCCTCGCCGGCTTCAGCCAGGGCCTGTCCTGCATGTTCCAGCTCGCCGACGGGCGCGTCGCCGTGGCCGGCTGGGACGGGCGGATCGTCTTCGTCGCCGTCGACGAATACGGCGCCCACATCCAGCACACCCTGCACATCGACGACATCGCGCAGAGCGCCGACCGGAAGCAGGTGGCCGCATGACGACCTCGGCCGAGACGCCGGAAGCCGCCACGGAAACCGCCCCCACGGCGGCCCCCGGGGCGATCCCCGCGGTGGTCCGGGCCCGCGTGCCCGTCACGCTCGCACGCGTCCGCGACCGCAGCGCCGACCTCATCACCTTCCACCACCTGCCCGACCCGGGCGAGCACTTCGCGGTCCTCGTCCCCGCCGCCCCCGGCGACACCGCGCCGCCGCTGGTCCGCCTGCACAGCGAATGCCTGACCGGCGACGTCCTCGGCTCGGCCCGCTGCGACTGCGGCCCCCAGCTCGACGAGGCCCTGCGGCGCATCGCCGACCACGGCGGAGCCGTGCTCTACCTGCGCCAGGAAGGCCGCGGCATCGGGCTCTACAACAAGCTCGACACCTACGTCCTGCAGTCCCGGGACCACGACACCTTCACCGCGAACCGCATGATCGGCCGCGGGGACGACGAGCGCGACTACGCGGCGGCCGCCGCGATGCTCCACGCCCTCGGCCTGACCCGGATCCGCCTGCTCACGAACAACCCCGACAAGGTGCGGGAGCTGCGCGCGCACGGCATCGAGATCACCGAGGTGATCCCGACCGGCGTGTACGTCACCGCGGAGAACTCCCGCTACCTGTCCGCCAAGGCCGAACTCGCCGGCCACACCCTCGCGCTGCTCCAGGAGGCCGCGGCATGACGCTTTCCATCGAAGACCTCGCGGACTCCCCGCACTTCAAGGAGTACGCCGGCCTCGCCGACCCCGGCAGGCTGCACGCCACCCGGCTGCCCGGCACCACCCCCGAGGAGCTGGCCGCCGCCGTCGAGGACCCGGACCTGCCGACCGCCGAACGCCTGGCCGCCGGCCACGTCCTCGGCCTGCTCGGCGACCCCCGCATCCCCTCGCCCACCACCGGGGCCGGCCCCGGCACCCGCCACGTGCCCGGCGGCCGGATCCGTATCGGCCTCCCCGAGAACGAGGCCGGATACGTCACCAACGCCTGGGCGCACGTGGGCGTGGAGGAGTCCTGGATCCTCAAGGAGTGCCCCGAGCACACCGTGGACATCGCCGACTTCTGGATCGCCACGTACCCCGTGACCAACGGCGAGTACCGCGCCTTCCTGGCCGACACCGGCCTGGAGGAGCGCCCCACCACCTGGTACCTGGGCGCCTACCCGTGGGACCGCTCCAACCACCCGGTGGCCGGGATCCGCCCCGAGCACGCGGACGCCTACGCCGCCTGGCTCACCGAGCGCACCGGACACCCCTGGCGGCTGCCCACCGAAGCCGAGTGGGAGCACGCCGCCAAGGGCCCCGAGGGCCTGCCCTACCCCTGGCCCGGCGGCTTCGACCCGGAAGCGGCCAACACCCGCGAGTCCGGCGTGCACACCACCACGCCCGTCGGCGCGTTCCCGGCCGGCCGCTCCCCGTACGGCGTCCACGACATGGGCGGCAACGTCGAGGAGTTCACCGCCGACGAGTACGCCCCCTACCCGGACGGCCCCTACGTCGCCGACCACCTGGTGCAGTCGATGGGCAGCTACCGCGTCGCCCGCGGCGGCTCCTTCTCCCGCTTCGGCGACCTGACCCGCACCCGCCGCCGCCACGGCGCCTTCCCCGGGCCGCTCTACCCCGTCGGGTTCCGCCTCGCCACCGGCGAGCGGCCCTCATGACGACCGCCGTCCGCCCCGGTCCGGAGCCCGCGCTCGCCGCGGGCCCCGAATCCGCGGGCCCCGAACCCGCCGCCCCGGGCACCGCCTTCGCCGACATCCGCCGCGTCCTGGCCGACCGGGCCCCCGCCCTGGCCGACCTCACCCGGGCCTTCGCCCCGCTGGAGGCCGAGGCGCACCGGCTGCTGCCCCGGCTCGCCGCACTGCGCCCCGGCATCGGGGACACCCCGCTGGTCCCCGTGCCCAGCCTCGCCGGGCGGGGCACGGTCTGGCTCAAGACGGAGGCCGCCAACACCTCCGGGTCCGTGAAGTCCCGTACCGCGTACGCCCTGTTGTGCGCGGCCGTGGCCCAGGCCGGCTCCCCCCGGGTACGGCTCGCCGAGTACTCGGGCGGCAGCCTCGCCGTCGCCCTGGCCGAGCTGTGCGGACAACTGGGCCTGGACCTGCACCTGGTCCTCCCGTACGGGGCCTCCGAACGGCTGGTGGGCCAACTGCGTCGCCAAGGCGCGCAGACCACCACCGCCCGCGAGGGCACCGGCTTCCTCGGCTCGATGGACGAGGCCGTCCGCGTGGCCGAACGCGAGGACCGGCACCTGCTGCTCCAGCACTGCGCGGCCGAGGGCGCCGCCCTGCACCGCGAACACACCGGCGCGGAGATCATCGGCCAGCTCTCCGGCTACGGAGTCGAACCGGTGGCCGTGGCCGCGGCCGTCGGCACCGGCGGCAGCCTGGCCGGCGCCGCCATGGCCCTCGGCAGCGCCTGGCCCGACTGCCGCCCCCTCGCGGTCTTCCCCACCGAGGCCGTCTACGGCGACGAGCGCGCCCCCGACGGCGTCCGCCGGATGAGCGGCACGGGCGGGCTGGGCCACGGCCTGCGCCAGCCCCTGATCGCCGCCTTCCCGCAGGACTTCTTCAGTTTCACCGCCATCGCCTATCCGCAAGCCCTCCAGGCCATGCGCCACCTGCGCCGCGAACACGGCATCGCCGTCTCGGGCAGCGGCGCGGGCGCCTGGCTCGGCGCCTCCGCGGAAGTCGACCAAGGCCCGCGAGGGCGCAACGCAGTCGCGGTCGTCGCAAGCCGCGGAACAATCGAGGAGTGGGAGCATGCCGCAGGATCGTGACACCCAGGAACGCCGGACATCCGCGGTCCTGACCGCCCCCGGCCACAGCGCCGCGGACGCCGAGCACGCGGAACGGAACTACTGCGGCTACCGCGAGGTCGTCCGCAACTCCTTCAAGCAGTGGTACAAGGACAACCGCGACTCCTGGTCCGGTACGACCACCAACGACCGCGTCACGCACTTCGCGATCGCGGCCGCCCCCACCGACGAACACCAGCCGGGCTCCGGCCCGGCCCGGGTCCTGGACATCGGCTGCGGCCGCGGCCTGCAGACGGCCTCCCTCGCCGAATGGCTGGAGGCCGAGGTCACCGGCCTCGACCTGCTCGACGTATGGGACACCCCCGAGGTCGCGCACGGCTCGATCCGCTTCCACCAGGGCGACTTCCTCGCCTTCCGCGCCGAGGGCCTCGACCTGCTCGTCGACAACGGCTGCCTGCACCACCAGCGCCGCGAGGACTGGGCCCCCTGGGTGGAGCACGGCCGCAAGATGCTGCGCCCGGGCGGCGTCTGGGTGGTCAGCGTGTTCCTCAGCCCCGACGGGGAGATCACCCCGCACCCCCTCGCGGACGGCCGGCTGAACTGGTGGCTCACCGAGCAGCTCGTCACCGAGCTCTACGAGGCGAACGGCTTCCGCTTCACCGGCAGCCTGGAGATCGACCGCCACTTCGAGTACGAGGGCCACCAGCTCAAGTACCTGACCCTGTCCTTCGTCGCGGTCTGAGCGGCGCGGGAGGAGAGAGAGGAGGGACCCGCGATGCTCAAGGAGATCGCACTCGACGGCCGCGGCGACGACCAGCACATCCGAAGCGCCCTGCGCGACGGATTCTTCCTGGTGCGCAACACGGTGCCGGAGAGCCTGCTGGACGAGGCGTACGCCATGCTCGGCGCGTTCTTCGAGCTGCCCGCCGAAGTCAAGGCGGACTGCCGGGTACCCGGCTCCAACGGGCAGTCCGGGTACCTCCCACCCCTGGTCGAGCAGGGTGAGAAGGGCCGCACCCCCGACTGGAAGGAGCTGTTCCACTGGGGTGCCCCGCTGCCCGAGGCGCACCCGCTGCGCGAGCGCTACCCCGCGCGCTACCCGCAGCCGTACTTCCCCGACCACCTGGTCCCCGGGATCGGCGCCGCACTGGGCGAACTCCACCTGCGGATGGCCCGGTTCCAGCTCGACGTGGTCCGCCGCCTGGCAGGGGCGCTCGGCGCGACCCCCGGCTACTTCGAGGAGATGCTGGAGGACGGCCCCGTCGTCAACCGGGCCACCTGGTACCCGCCGATGGAGCAGGCCCCGTCCGCGGACCACGTGTGGATGGTGGAGCACCAAGACTTCGACCTGATCACCGCGCTGCCCCGGGCCACCGCGGGCGGCCTCGAAGTGCTCATCGACGGGGAGTGGACCCAGGTCGAGGCGCCCGAGGGCCACACCGTGCTCAACGTCGGCATGGTCCTGGAACGGCTCACCGGCGGCCGGGCCCGGGCCGCCGTCCACCGGGTCGTCGCCGCACCCGGGCAGAGCGGCGGCCGGCTCTCCATCGTGCAGTTCTGCCACCCCACCCCGTGGACGGTGCTCTCCACGCTCCGCGGCTGCGCGGCCGAAGGCGAGCCCGACCGGTACCCGGCCCTGACCGCGCAGGACCTGTTCCAGCGCACCATGTACCGGATCAACCGGCTCGACTCCCAACACACCCGGCACGCCCGGCCCTCGCGGCACAGCAAGCACACCAAGCACACCCAGCACGCTGCGGCGGCCCGGCCGTGATCGGCGCCGGGCGCGGGAACCCGCAGCGGATCTCCGTCCTGCGGCAGATCCGCGAAGACCTCGACACGGTCGTCGCCCGCGACCCCTCCCGCCCGCGCCGCCGCGACGCACTGCTCCACTCGCCCTGGCACGGGCTGGCCCTGCACCGGATCGCGCACCGCCTCCACCTGCGCGACCACCGCCTCGCCGCCGGACTGCTCACGCTCGCGGGCCGCCTGCTCTCCGGCATGGAGCTCCACGCCGGTGCGCGGATCGGCCGGCGGGCCTTCATCGACCACGGCTTCGGCGTGGTCATCGGCGAAACGGCCCGCGTCGGCGACGACGTGACGCTCTACCACGGGGTGACCCTCGGATCGCGCGGCTGGTCCCGCACCGCGGAGCCCGGCGCGCGCCGCCACCCCGTCATCGGCGACGACGTCCTCATCGGCGTCGGCGCCTCCGTACTCGGCCCGGTCACCATCGCCTCCGGCAACCGGATCCGGGCCCACTCGCTGATCCTCAGGGACCTCCCCGCCCCCGGCAGGGCGATCCGCATCGACCCCGTCCGAGCAGCCGCCCACCCCTCAAGGAGCACCTCATGACGCCGGCCACCCTCCGTGAGCGCACCCTCGAACTCGCCAAGGACCTCGACACGGGCGACTGGGTCCCCACCGACCTGGAACGCACCATCGCCAACCGGCTGCTGACCGCCGCCCACCCGGTCGGCTGCATCACCGAGCACGCCGTACGGGACGCCGTGTGGGAGGGCTCCGAGCCGCTGGCCCGGGTGAACGACGGCCGGCTCTCGCTCCTGCTCGCCGAGATCACGTACAGCCTCACCGGAAACGGGCGCGACGCCGCCGGCCTCGCCTCGGCCCAGGCCCTGCTCGCGTCGGTGAACCGCCGCGGCTAGGGGGTGTCCGCAAAGTAGCGCCGTGCGCCCGCAGGGCGCTCCCGCGGCGTCCGGTGCGTGCTCTCGGTGTGCCGGGCGGAAGCCCGTGTACTGGACGTACTCGGGTTTTCGCCCGGTGCGCCGAGAGCGCGTGCCGGGCGCCGCGGGGCAGGCGGGGCTTTGCGGACACCCCCTAGGGGGTGTCTCGTCGATCAGGCCGGGAACGGGAACGGGGTCGTGCCCCGTTCCCGTTCCCGGACCTCAGCGCGCCTCGCGCAGCCAGCCCGCGACCTCGGTCGCCCAGTAGGTGAGGACCGTGTCCGCGCCCGCCCGCTTGAATCCGAGCAGGGACTCCAGGATGGCGCGGTCGCGCTCGATCCAGCCCTTCTCCGCCGCCGCCTCGATCATCGCGAACTCGCCGCTGATCTGGTAGGCGGCCACCGGGACGTCCACGGCCTGGGCGACCCGGTAGAGGATGTCGAGGTAGGGGCCACCCGGCTTGACCATGACCATGTCGGCGCCCTCCTCCAGGTCCAGCGCCAGCTCCCGCAGCGACTCCCGCGCGTTCGCCGGGTCCTGCTGGTACGTCTTGCGGTCGCCCTGCAGCGAGGAGCCGACGGCCTCGCGGAACGGCCCGTAGAAGGCGGAGGAGTACTTCGCCGTGTACGCGAGGATCGAGACGTCCTCGTGCCCCGTCTCGTCGAGCGCGTCGCGGATGACGCCGACCTGGCCGTCCATCATGCCGCTCGGGCCCACCACGTGGACGCCCGCGTCGGCCTGGACCTGCGCCATCTCGGCGTACCGCTCCAGCGTGGCGTCGTTGTCGACGCGCCCGTGCTCGTCCAGGACCCCGCAGTGCCCGTGGTCGGTGTACTCGTCCAGGCACAGGTCGGACATGATGACCAGGTCGTCGCCGACCTCCGCCTTCACGTCGCGGATCGCCAACTGCAGGATCCCGTCCGGCTCGGTGCCCGCCGTGCCCAGCGCGTCCTTGTTCTCGTCCGCCGGGACACCGAAGAGCATGATCCCCGCGACCCCCGCCTCCACCGCCTCCACCGCGGCCTTGCGCAGCGTGTCGCGGGTGTGCTGGACCACGCCCGGCATCGCCGAGATGGCCAGGGGCTCGCTGATGCCCTCCCGCACGAAGGCCGGGAGGATCAGGTCCGAGGGGTGGAGCCGGTTCTCCGCGACCATCCGCCGCATCGCCGGGGTGGTGCGCAGCCGGCGGGGCCGCGAGCCGGGGAAGGATCCGTACGCGCTCATACTCAGTCGCCTCTTCGAGCCTGGACAGCAGTCGCTTCCAGCCTAGGGGGTGTCCCACATGTCCCACCCCCGGCCGCCGCGGCGGTGGTCGTGCTCGTGGCGCGGGCCCGGCGGGCCCACCCGCTTACGGGTCGGGGCCCGGACGCGTTGCGTCCGGGCCCCGACCCGTATTCAGGCACACCTCACGTCGTACGACGCCTCCGCGCCCCCGGCCGGCGCTCGCTCGGCCGGGACACCGACTCGCCGGCCTCCTTCGCCGCCTCGCGGCGCGCGGCCCCGTACTCGGCCAGCGCCTCCGCCAGCTTGCCCACGCTCGGCTCCGGCGACAGGACGTCGACCCGCAGGCCGTGCTCCTCCGCCGTCTTGGCCGTGGCCGGCCCGATGCAGGCGATGACGGTGACGTTGTGCGGCTTCCCGGCGATGCCCACCAGGTTGCGCACCGTGCTCGACGACGTGAAGAGAACGGCGTCGAAGCCGCCGCCCTTGATCGCCTCGCGGGTGTCCGCCGGCGGCGGCGACGCGCGCACCGTCCGGTACGCGGTGACGTCGTCGACCTCCCACCCGAGCTCTATCAGGCCGGCGACCAGCGTCTCGGTCGCGATGTCGGCCCGCGGCAGGAAGACGCGGTCGATCGGGTCGAAGACCGGGTCGTACGGCGGCCAGTCCTCCAGCAGCCCGGCCGCGGACTGCTCGCCGCTCGGCACCAGGTCCGGCTTGACGCCGAACTCGACCAGCGCGGCGGCGGTCTGCTCGCCCACGGCGGCGACCTTGATGCCCGCGAAGGCCCGGGCGTCGAGCCCGTACTCCTCGAACTTCTCCCGCACGGCCTTCACCGCGTTCACGCTGGTGAAGGCGATCCACTCGTAGCGTCCGGTGACGAGCCCCTTGACGGCCCGCTCCATCTGCTGCGGGGTGCGCGGCGGCTCCACGGCGATGGTCGGCACCTCGTGCGGCACCGCACCGTACGAACGCAGCTGGTCGGAGAGCGAAGCGGCCTGCTCCTTCGTACGCGGTACGAGCACCCGCCAGCCGAACAGCGGCTTCGACTCGAACCAGGCCAGCTCCTCGCGCCGCGCGGCGGCGCCCCGCTCACCGACCACGGCTATGACCGGCCGGGCGCCCTCGGGCGACGGGAGCACCTTGCCCTGCTTGAACACCTGGGCGATGGTCCCCAGGGTGGCGTTCCAGGTCCGCTGGCGCGTCGTCGTACCGGCGACGGTCACCGTGAGCGGGGTCTCGGGGCCCCGGCCGGCGGACACCAGCTCGGCGGCCGCGCTCGAAACGGTCTCCAGCGTCGCCGAGACGACGAGGGTGCCGTCGCTGGCGCCCACCTCGCTCCAGCAGCGCGCGGAGGCGTTGCGCGCGTCCACGAAGCGCACGTCGGCACCCTGGCCACCGCGCAGCGGAACACCCGCGTACGCGGGCACGCCCACGGCGGTCGCCACACCGGGCACCACCTCGAAGGGGATGCCCTCGGTCGCGCAGGCGAGCATCTCCTCGGCCGCGTTGCCGTCGAGCCCGGGGTCGCCGGTGACGGCACGGACGACCCGCCTGCCGGAGCGCGCGGCCTCCATGACAAGATTGGCGGCATCTCGGATCACCGGGACACCGGCGGCTGCTGACACTTCGTCAGCAATCGTCAGCTGCGGCGTGTCCACTCCCGCGCGCGCATGCGTGCGCACGACCTCGAGCACCTCGGGCTCCGCGATCAGTACGTCCGCGGCCGCGAGCGCCTCGACGGCGCGGAGCGTCAGCAGACCCGGGTCACCGGGGCCGGCACCGAGGAAGGTGACGTGCCCGTGCGCGGCGGCGACCGGAAAAGCGGAGGTGGTCGGACGTGAGGGGTTCAAAGCGATCGCTCCCCCATCAGACCGGCCGCGCCCTTGGCCAGCATCTCGTCCGCGAGTTCGCGGCCGAGCGCCATGGCCTCGTCGTACGACTGGGGCACGGGACCGGTGGTGGACAGCTGCACGAGCGTCGAGCCGTCGAGGGTTCCGACGACGCCGCGCAGGCGCATTTCATTGACAGCCTGGCCGTCGGCCAGAAGATCGGCGAGCGCGCCCACGGGCGCGCTGCAGCCGGCCTCCAGGGCGGCGAGCAGGGAACGCTCGGCGGTCACGGCGGCCCGGGTGTGCGGGTCGTCGAGCTCGGCGAGCGAAGCGATGAGCTCCGTGTTCGAAGCGAGGCACTCCACGGCCAGGGCGCCCTGGCCCGGAGCCGGCAGCACGCTGTCCACGGACAGCAGGTCGGTCGCCTCGTCACCGCGGCCGATCCGGTTCAGCCCGGCGGCGGCAAGGACGACGGCGTCCAGCTCCCCGTCGCGCACGAACCCGATCCGGGTGTCGACGTTGCCGCGGATGGCGACCGTCTCGATGCGCTTGCCGAGGGCGCGCGCGTAGTGGTTCAGCTGCGCGGTGCGGCGCGGCGAACCGGTGCCGATGCGGGCGCCGTCGGGCAGCTGCTCGAAGGTCAGACCGTCCCGGGCGACCAGCGCGTCGCGCGGGTCCTCGCGCAGCGGCATCGCCGCGACCACGAGCTCCTCGGGCTGCGCCGTCGGCAGGTCCTTCAGCGAGTGGACGGCGAAGTCGACCTCGCCGCGCAGCAGCGCGTCGCGCAGCGCCGTGACGAACACGCCGGTGCCGCCGATCTGCGCGAGGTGCTCACGGGACACGTCACCGTACGTCGTGATCTCCACGAGCTCGACGGGCCGGCCGGTGATCGCCCGTACCGCGTCGGCGACATGGCCGGACTGGGACATGGCCAGCTTGCTGCGCCGCGTGCCCAGCCGCAGGGGCTGGTCGAGACGTGGATTCATGATGCCCGTCCTGAGTCGTCGTTCTTGTCTGCCGCGTCCGCCCGGCTGACGGAGGCCACCGTCTGCGGGTCGAGATCGAAGAGTTCGCGCAGCGCCTCCGCGTACCCGGCGCCCCCGGGCTCGCTGGCGAGCTGCTTCACGCGCACCGTCGGCGCGTGGAGGAGCTTGTCGACGACGCGGCGCACGGTCTGGGTGACCTCGGCCCGCTGCCGTTCGTCCAAGTCCGGGAGCCGTCCGTCGAGCCGCGCCACTTCCATGGCCACGACCTCGGCGGCCATCGCCCGCAGGGCGACGACGGTCGGCGTGATGTGCGCGGCCCGCTGCGCGGCGCCGAAGGCGGCCACCTCTTCGGCGACTATGCCGCGTACGGCGTCCACGTCGGCCGCCATCGGCGCGTCGGCCGAAGCCTCGGCGAGCGACTCGATGTCGACGAGCCGCACGCCCGGGATCCGGTGCACGGCGGCGTCGATGTCGCGCGGCATGGCCAGGTCCAGCAGGGCGAGCCGTACGGGCGCCACGTCCACCTGGCTGCGGGCGCCCTTGCGGGGCTGCCGCTGCGCGGCGGCCTCGCCCTGGTCGGCCCATGTGCCGTGCAGTTCGAGGGAGTTGGCGTCCACCCCGGTGAGGGCGGCCCGCCCGTCCCCGGCCGGCGCCTCGACGGGACACCCGTCCCGCTCGCCGGTGCCGGGCACGATGGTCCGGGCGACGCCGCCGTCGGCGAGCCGCACCCCGGCCTCGGACGCGGCCCTGAGCCGGGCCACGACGTCGGAATCCAGCCCCGCCGGCGTCTGAGGCGCCGGGGGTCGCCCCGGCGCGGCGGCCGGGGAGGGGACGAGCCCGGCAGGGCCCACCACGGCAGCCGCGACGTCCTCGCCGGTCAGCACGAGCCCGGTGGCCCCCGTACAGGAGACGACCACGTCAACACGTGTCAGCTCGTCGACCACCGAGGCCATCGGAACGGACCGCGCCCGCACCCCAGTGCCTGAGGCA
Organism: Streptomyces sp. NPDC001903; assembly: GCF_042891345.1. Lineage (NCBI taxonomy): Bacteria > Bacillati > Actinomycetota > Actinomycetes > Kitasatosporales > Streptomycetaceae > Streptomyces > Streptomyces sp. NPDC001903. The sequence goes on along the minus strand of NZ_JBIASZ010000006.1, from coordinate 13,074 downwards.
ACCAGAATCTCGACCAAGCGCTCCGCCCGCTCGGCGGTCCGGTTCGCCACCACGACCTCGCCGATCCCGACCCGCGCCAGCGTCGCCGCCGCCAGCGAGGACATCGACCCGGCACCGATCACCAGGGCCCGCTTGTCCTTGGCCCAGACGTCCACGGGCAGGTGCACGGCCAGCTGCTCCAGCCCGAACGTCACCAGCGACTGCCCGGCCCGGTCGATCCCGGTCTCGGAGTGCGCCCGCTTGCCGACGCGCAGCGCCTGCTGGAAGAGGTCGTTGATCAGGCGCCCGGCGGTGTGCAGCTCCTGCCCCAGCGCCAGCGCGTCCTTGATCTGTCCGAGGATCTGCCCCTCGCCGACCACCATCGAGTCCAGCCCGCACGCCACGGAGAACAGGTGGTGCACCGCCCGGTCCTCGTAGTGCACGTACAGGTACGGGGTGAGTTCCTCCAGCGCCACCCCGCTGTGCTGCGCGAGCAGTGTCGACAGCTCGGCGACACCGGCGTGGAACTTGTCCACGTCCGCGTACAGCTCGATCCGGTTGCACGTGGCGAGCACCGCCGCCTCCGTCGCCGGCTCCGCGGCGAGCGTGTCGTGCAGCAGCTTGACCTTGGCATCGGCGGACAGCGAGGCACGCTCCAGCACGCTCACCGGCGCGCTGCGGTGGCTCAGCCCTACGACGAGCAGACTCATGCCGGCATCACCGCCGGGACGTCGCCCTCGGGGCCGTTCTTGCGTGCGACGGCGGCGGCCCGCCCGGCCGGCGGCTCGACGGCCGCGGCGGGGGCCGCACCGGAACCGGCGCCGGGGACCTCGGCGACGCCCTCGTCACCGGAAGCGGGGGCGAGGGACGGGCCGGCGGAGGCACCGGCGCCGGCCGCCGCCTCCTCGCCCGCCTTGCGCTGCTCGTGGAAGGCCAGGATCTGCAGCTCGATCGACAGGTCGACCTTGCGCACGTCCACGCCGTCCGGCACCGACAGCACGGTCGGCGCGAAGTTCAGGATGGAGGTGACGCCGGCGGCGATCAGCCGCTCGCTCACCTGCTGGGCCGCGCCCGCCGGGGTCGCGATGACGCCGATGGAGACGCCGTTGTCCTCGATGATCTTCTCGAGGTCGTCGGTGTGCTGCACCGGCATGCCCGCGACCTGCTTTCCGGCCATCGCCGGGTCGGCGTCGATCAGGGCCGCGACGCGGAACCCGCGCGCGGAGAAGCCGCCGTAGTTGGCCAGGGCGGCGCCGAGGTTGCCGATGCCGACGATCACGACGGGCCAGTCCTGGGTCAGACCCAGTTCGCGGGAGATCTGGTAGACGAGGTACTCGACGTCGTAGCCGACGCCGCGGGTCCCGTACGAGCCCAGGTAGGAGAAGTCCTTGCGGAGCTTGGCGGAGTTGACTCCGGCCGCCGCCGCGAGCTCCTCGGAGGACACCGTGGGCACCGATCGCTCGGAGAGCGCGGTGAGTGCGCGCAAGTACAGCGGAAGCCGGGCGACAGTGGCCTCGGGAATACCTCGGCTGCGGGTCGCCGGTCGGTGAGTTCGGCCAGTTGCCACGATGCTCCTGCGGGATGAGCGGGGCTGCAGGCGGTCACTTGTCCCAAGACCGCCCCGTCGAATGCAGGCTATGTCTTTGTGAACGCGTGCACAAAGATTGTGTCCGCTTTGTCCGCGCAAAGTGACCGGGGTCACGCGACCTGGGCGTACGGGGCGGGAACCCACAACACGCCGAACCCGTTCAAATCCCGAGGGGGGCAAAACGGTACACACTCCTCATCGATACGCCCCCGAGACCCCACAAATCGCCCATGATGGTAACCGCCGGGAGGCTCAGCCCTCCAATGCCCGGCGCAGCCGGTCCGGGTTCACCCTCCAGAAGGTGTGCTGTTCGCCGTCCACGAGCACCACCGGGATCTGCTCCCAGTACAGCCGGTAGAGCTCCTCGTCCTGCGAGATGTCCTTCTTCTCCCACTGTGCTCCGACTTCCCCGCAGACCTTCTCGATCACCTCCTGGGCGTCGTCGCACAGATGGCACCCCGGCTTCCCGATGAGCGTGACCAACCGCTCACCGGGACGCTTCTTTTCCTTACGACGCAGCAAAGGGCTCATGCCCCCATTCTCCCGCGCCGCCGCGTAACACCACGGCACCGAAGAGTTCACGCCCCCGGCATCCCGCGGGTTCGGGAACTCCCGAACACAATGGCTATGCTCGCGTCATGGCCGCTCTGGGATGGCTCACCCCCCGTAGGCGCTCCGCAACCGCGCGGAGCGTGCTGGCAGGCGAGGCCTCGGCCGAGGCCGCCCGCAAGACCGCACAGGCCCTCGATGCGGACGCCGGACCACCGGCCGACTCCGAGGAAGCCTCCGAGGCCGCGGCGGCGGAGGCCGCCGAGGAGGCGGAACCGGCCGAGCCCGAGTTCCCCGTCGCCGGCGACGACCTCGCCGCCGCCTTCTTCGACCTCGACAACACCGTCATGCAGGGCGCCGCGATCTTCCACTTCGGCCGCGGCCTCTACAAGCGGGAGTTCTTCCACCGCCGCGAACTCGCCCGCTTCGCCTGGCAGCAGGCCTGGTTCCGGCTCGCCGGGGTCGAGGACCCCGACCACATGCAGGACGCCCGCGACAGCGCCCTGTCCATCGTCAAGGGCCACAAGGTCTCCGAACTCATGGCGATCGGCGAGGAGATCTACGACGAGTACATGGCCGAGCGGATCTGGCCGGGCACCCGCGCCCTGGCCCAGGCCCACCTCGACGCCGGCCAGAAGGTCTGGCTCGTCACGGCCGCGCCCGTGGAGACCGCCACCATCATCGCCCGCCGCCTCGGCCTGACCGGGGCCCTCGGCACCGTCGCCGAGTCCGTCGACGGCATCTACACCGGCCGGCTCGTCGGCGAGCCGCTGCACGGGCCCGCGAAGGCCGAGGCGGTCCGCGCCCTGGCCGCCGCCGAGGGACTCGACCTCGAACGCTGCGCCGCGTACTCCGATTCGCACAACGACATTCCGATGCTGTCGCTGGTCGGACATCCGTACGCGATCAATCCCGACACAAAACTGCGCAAGCATGCCCGGGCACACGACTGGCGGCTGCGCGACTATCGGACCGGCCGCAAGGCCGTGAAGGTGGGCGTCCCGGCGGCCGCCGGGGTCGGCGCGATCGCCGGCGGTGCGGCCGCCGCCATCGCCCTGCACCGCCGGCGCAAGTAGCCCGCGGGGCCCCGCCGCAGGCCCGCCACCCCGCCACCGCCTGCACCGAAGCCGTCCGGCCGCCCGCCGGGCGGCTTTTCGCATGCCTGCGGCCCGCTGCGCGACGGGCATTCCCCGACCTCTACCCGCGCGCCCGGCGCACCACTCCCGGCTGCCCGACTCGGTCGCGAGCCAGCTTGGAAGCGTCCATTCCGCGCGCCCAACCGATCAAGAAGCGATCACCAATTGCGACCGAATATGCCTTCGACACGCAACAGAAGTGTCGGAATCGGTGATTTGAGCAACTGGGTGTAGCGCTGCCTGTACGAAGCGTTATTCTCCTCAAACGCATGCCACCGCCCATCTGTCGCCACGACGGGTGAACGGTCCCGCACTGCACGTGATGGAAGCTCTGCCTCTGGGAGTCCCGTGTACCCACCTGTCGGGGTTGACGCCTCGGGCCTGGCTACGCTGCGCGCAACGGTCCTCGACCACCTGCGCGGCTTCGTCCCCACCGCGTACGCCGTCCCCGCCTTCGCCGCCGCGGTCCCTGCCGGCCTCGGCCCGGCCGGTCCTTGCTATGCCCTGACCGACGGCGGAGCGACGGTGGGCAGACGCGGTCGCGCGGGAGGAGGCGCCGGCACCGCCGCAACCGGAACGAGCGCGCCCGCCGCCCGCCGCCCCACCGCGGACAGCGACCAGGCCCGCATGATGGACCTGGTCGAACGCGCCCAGGCCGGCGAGGCCGAGGCCTTCGGCCGGCTGTACGACCAGTACAGCGACACGGTGTACCGCTACATCTACTACCGCGTCGGCGGCAAGGCGACCGCGGAGGACCTCACCAGTGAGACCTTCCTGCGCGCGCTGCGCCGCATCTCCACCTTCACCTGGCAGGGCCGCGACTTCGGCGCCTGGCTCGTGACGATCGCCCGCAACCTGGTCGCGGACCACTTCAAGTCCAGTCGCTTCCGCCTGGAAGTGACCACGGGCGAGATGCTGGACGCGAACGAGGTGGAACGATCCCCCGAGGACTCCGTCCTGGAGTCGCTCTCCAACGCCGCCCTGCTGGAAGCCGTGCGCAAGCTCAATCCCCAGCAGCAGGAATGCGTGACCCTGCGGTTCCTCCAAGGCCTGTCGGTCGCCGAGACCGCCCGGGTGATGGGGAAGAACGAGGGCGCCATCAAGACGCTCCAGTACCGGGCGGTCCGCACCCTGGCCCGCCTGCTGCCGGACGACGCCCGCTGACCTCCGCGCCGCGCACCGCCACACCCGCGCACCACCCGGACCCCCCGCACCCCCCACACCTTCCGACCCTCCTGACAATCCACACAACCGGTGACCCCTCGATGACGCTGTGGTCCGATCATCCTTCGTCCGTAACCCAAGTGCCGCGCCGCTCGTTGTGCGGAATGCAGGCTCCCTGTGGACACGCCCTGCCCGAAGCCGCTCACTCGAAAGTGTGGATGCGCTCAAGGAAGGCAACCTTCCGGACACCTTGGGGAGTCGATCGTCATGACGAGAGGAGGTGCCGCCAGTGATCGCGAACGTGACTCCGCACCGGCGGGCGAACGCCTTCGCCCAGGCCCTGGAGGATCGGACCCCATCCGACCTTTCGGAACCGGACCCGGCGGCCGAGCAGTCCGAGGCACCTGCCGAACCTGCCGACCACGACCGGTTGTTGGCCCTGGCGAGCGCGCTCGGCGAAAGAATGCCGCGCCCGGTGCTGGACCCCGAGGTCAAAGTGGTGCAACGAGCCCAGCTCGTGGCCGCCATGGAGGCCATGGTGATGGAAGAGAGGGCCGGGGGCGCTGCCGCCTCGGACCCTCAGGTGCCCGAGCAGCGGGCCGGCCGCGGCGCCCACCGGGCGACCTCGCTCCGGAAATTGAAGCCCCGCTCCCGCTGGTCCAAGGGCATCGCAGCGGGAGGCCTCACCGTGGGTGTGGCCGCGGGGGCCTTCAGCGGCGTGGCCGCTGCCAGCACGGACGCCCTGCCCGGTGACTCCCTCTACCCCGTCAAGCGGGGCATGGAGGACCTGAAGCTGGGGATGGCCGACGAGGACGCGGACCGGGGCGAGCTCTACCTCGACCAGGCCTCCAACCGCCTGTCGGAAGCCCGCAGGCTGATGGAGCGCGGCCGGTCGGGCGTACTGGACCACGAGTCGCTCGGCGCGATCCGCCGGGCCCTCGCCGGCATGAAGCACGACGCGTCCGAGGGCCACCGGCTGCTCCAGGCGGCCTACGAACGGGACGGCTCGCTCGGCCCGATCCAGGCCCTGTCGTCCTTCTCCCGCTCCCACCGCGACGCGTGGGGCCGGCTCCGGGAGAAGCTCCCGGCGCAGCTCAACGACGTGGGCGGAGAAGTGGAGTCGGTCTTCCAGGCCATAGACGATGACGTGGCGCCCCTGCAGAGCCTGCTCCCGAAGCCCCCGGAGCAGACCCGCGGCACCGGCGCCCCGGCCAAGCCGAGCGCACCGGCCGGGCAGCACCAGAGCGCACCGGCGGCGGGCGCGCCCTCGGCCAGCCCCACCCCGCCCGCGCCCACCGGCGGCAAGCCCTCACCCGCCCCCGGCGGACTCCTGGGCGGCACGGGGGACCTCCTCCACCCGCCCACGGGCCAGAACACCCCGGCGCCCTCGTCCTCCCCGGAGCGCGTGGCACCGGAGATCACCCTCCCGCCCCTGCTCCCGGGCCTCCTCCCGGGCCTGGGCATCCAGGCGGAGGACACCGAGTAACACGGCACGACGAGCAGGCCCTCACCCCGACGGGGTGAGGGCCTGCTCGTCGTACGCCCCGAAACGAACCCGGGAGCCCGCCCGTCAGAAGAACACGGACCGCCGCTGCACCAAGAGCTTGTAGAGGGTGTGCTGGATCTGCTCGCGGACCTCGTCCGTGAGGTTGAACATCAGCATCGGGTCCTCCGCCGCCTCCGGCGGGTACCCGTCCGTGGCGATCGGCTCACCGAACTGGATCGTCCACTTCGTCGGCAGCGGCACCGCCCCCAACGGCCCGAGCCACGGGAACGTCGGCGTGATCGGGAAGTACGGGATCCCCAGCAGCCGCGCCACCGTCTTCGCGTTGCCGACCATCGGGTAGATCTCCTCCGCCCCCACGATCGAGCAGGGCACGATCGGCGTGCCCGCCCGCAGCGCCGTGGACACGAACCCGCCCCGCCCGAACCGCTGGAGCTTGTACCGGTCTCCGAACGGCTTCCCTATCCCCTTGAAGCCCTCGGGCATCACCCCGACCAGCTCCCCGGCCTCCAGCAGCCGCTGCGCGTCCTCCGAGCACGCCAGCGTGTGCCCGGCCTTGCGCGCCAGCTCGTTCACCACCGGCAGCATGAACACCAGGTCCGCCGCCAGCAGCCTCAGGTGCCGCTGCGCCGGGTGGTGGTCGTGGACCGCCACCTGCATCATCAGCCCGTCCAGCGGCAGCGTCCCGGAGTGGTTCGCCACGATCAGCGCACCGCCCTCGGCCGGGATGTTCTCGATGCCCTTGACCTCGACCCGGAAGTACTTGTCGAACAGCGGCCGCATCAAGGACATCAGGACCTGGTCCGTCAGCTCCTTGTCGTAGCCGAACTCGTCGACCTCGTAGTCCCCGGTGACCCGGCGGCGCAGGAACGCCAGCCCGCCGGCGATCCGCCGGTCCCAGGCCGCCCCGCCGGGCTCCACCGCGGCGGGCTCCGCCCCGGCCGGCTCCGGGGCCTGCTCCGCCGGATCCGGAGCGGGCACCGCCCGCACTCTCCGGGTCCCGGCGATCCGCCGGCGCGGCCGGTCCTCGTCGAACGGAATGACCTTGGCGTCCGCCACTATCGCTGCGCTCCCTCTTCGGCTCCGGCAACCCCGACGTTCACGCCGTCCACCTTCAGGGCGGCGGCGACCCGGTCCACGACCTGCCCCGCCTGCTCCGGCGGCAGCAGCCCCTTCCCGCGGCTGCGCGCGAAGTCGGCGAACGTCTCCACGGTCGTGTACATGGGCTTGAATCCCAGCACCTCCCGCATCTGAGAAGTCTCCACGACCCGCCCGTGCGTCAGCAGTCTGATCTGCTCCGGCGAGAAATCGGTGACCCCCACCGCCCGCAGCGCCGACCCCACCCACGTCACCGCGGGGAGCAGCAGCGGCACCGTGGGCCGCCCCAGCCGGCGCGCGCACTGCGACAGCAGCAGCACCCCGTCGCCCGCGATGTTGAAGGTCCCGCTGTTCAGCGTGCCGCGCTGGGGCTCTCCCGCCGCCAGCCGCAGCACGTCCAGGACGTCGTCCTCGTGGACGAACTGGAGCCGCGGGTCGTACCCCAGCACCGTCGGCATCACCGGCATCGAGAAGTACTCGGCGAGCGCGGAGTCCGCGTACGGCCCCAGGATGTTCGCGAAGCGCAGCACGCACACCGCCACGTCCGGCCGCCTGCGCGCGAAGCCCCGTACGTACGACTCGACCTCGACGGCGTCCTTCGCGAAGCCTCCCGCCGGCAGCGCCTTGGGCTGCGTGGTCTCCGTGAAAACGGCCGGATCCCGCGAGGCGCCCCCGTACACGCCGGTACTGGACTTCACCACGAGCCGCCGTACCGTCGGCGACTTCTGGCAGGCCCCGAGCAGCTGCATCGTGCCGATGACGTTGGTTTCCTTGACGGCACTGCCCGTGCCGCCCGCGCCCGCGCCGCCGCCGGTCACGGCGAGATGGACCACCGTGTCCACGGCGTGCTCGGCGAGCACCCGGGCGATGGACGACTGCCTGATGTCCGTACGGATGAACTCCGCCGACCCGAGCCGGTGCGGCGGCTCCACCGCGTCGACCGCGATGACCCGATCCACCTCGGGATCACGCTGGATGCGCCGCACGAAGCGGCCCCCCAGCTGCCGGGCAGCCCCGGTAACGAGCACGACCTTCCCCACGAGCTCCGCGCCTTCCTCGTCGTCCCCCGGCTACACCGCAGCCCCTCCACCAAAGTCTGGTGGAGGGGCTGCGGAGAACACGTACAGCTGCCGTTTACTTCTTGTTACGGCGCTGGACGCGGGTGCGCTTGAGCAGCTTGCGGTGCTTCTTCTTAGCCATCCGCTTGCGCCGCTTCTTGATAACAGAGCCCACGACTACCCTCGCTCACTTCTCGGAACATCTCCGCGCTAGCGGAGATCGGTGCGGGGCGTCTGGGCCCACACGACCTACGTCGGCCTAGCCTACCCGCCCGAGCTCCGAGCCCGTAATCCGAGGGACACCGCAGGTCAATCTCAGGCCGACTCCACCCCCACATAGGACTCTCGGAGGTACTCGTGAACCGCGTTTTCGGGGACCCGGAAGGACCGGCCCACCCGGATTGCGGGCAGATGACCGTTATGCACCAGGCGGTACACGGTCATCTTCGACACTCGCATCACCGAGGCAACCTCTGCCACGGTCAGGAACACGACCTCGCTGAGAGGCCTCTCGCCAGCAGCCATGACACACCTTGACCTTCCGCGCATGACGGGCACCGGCTTCCCCTCCGGTTACTCCTCGTCGTCGCACGCTCACTCCCCAGAGTAGGGGCGTGTGATACGAGTGGGGAAGAGGAGCTACGGCCACTCCTGCGCACCCGGCAGGCTCGCCCGATCGAGTACATGGCGAATCAGTGGTCTGTAGTAGTCCGCGCGCACCCCGTCATCAAGCGGAACGGCCACCGCCACCCGCCCCTCCGCCTCGCCGACGAACAGCGCCGGGTCGTCCGTATCCGCCAGCCCGATGGCCTCCACACCGAGCTGACCTGCGCCGCAGACCCACCCGTGGTCCCCCACCACCAATTCCGGCAACGGCCCGCCGGCCTCCGCGAGGGCCTCCAACGCGATCCGAACCGGCAGGGGTGAATGGGTGTGCACGCCGGTGGCACTCCCCGGCGGCCGCGCGCCGGGCTCCCGCACCAACGCGACTCCCCGTACGTAATCGATGCTGTGCCTGCGTACGCCGAACCGGGTCGCCATGTCGACACCGGCCCCCTGCGCCGGAGTGAGCACAACACATCCCACCGCCGACAGGGCGCGGGCCAAACTGGCGTAGAACTCCAGGAGACGGTGCGGGTGACCCGTCCCGAACAACACGGGCGACCGCGCCCCGGCCGCCTCGCGCAGCCGCTCCGCGAACGCCTCCAGGCCCGCCAGCGTCAGCTCGGGATCGATCACGTCCGGCCCTCTGACGTGCGCCGGATCCGCCGAGACCCCGCACTTGTCCGCCATCAGCCCCAGCAGGTCACCCTCGCCCCAGCCCCAGTCCGGATCCAGCCCCAGCAGCACCCGCGGATCCCGCGCAGCGAACAACCGGTAGCTGCGCAGGCTCTCCTCCCGCGACGTGGCGACGGGCCCGGCCAACCGGGCGGCCAGCAGATGCGCACGCAGCGCGCCGGTGCTCAACACCCTCCGATGCTGCCGCACAGCACCGGACGGATCATCAATTCCCGGGAAGGGACCCACCGTTGGCGTAACACCCGGCACGACGACGCCCGCCGCCCCGGCGCGGCCCCGGCCCCTACGTGAGCAGGCCGCGCAACGGGAACACCGCACGCCGCGTCGCCAGAACGGCCTGATCGATCCGGTCGGCCGGATCGTAGCCCGCCTCCCAGTCCCGCCACGCCACCGTCCGCCCGTCCGTCATCCGGGCCGGCGCCGGCTGCCGCGTCCGCGCGTACACCTCGTCCCGCCACGCGTCCGGCACCGCCGCCCCCGGATCGACCGGCCGGTGCGCCGCGATCCCCACCAGATGCGTCCACGACCGCGGTACGACGTCCACGACCGCGTACCCGCCGCCGCCCAACGCCAGCCACCTGCCGCCCGCGTACTCGTGCGCGAGCCGGTGACAGGCCTCCTGAACCGCCCGCTGCGCGTCCAGCGACACCGCCAGATGCGCCAGCGGATCCTCGAAGTGCGTGTCCGCCCCGTGCTGGGTCACCAGCACCTGTGGCCGGAACTCCTCCAACAGCTCCGGCACCGTCGCGTGGAAGGCCCGCAGCCACCCCTCGTCCCCGGTCCCGGCCGGCAGCGCCACGTTCACCGCGGAACCCTCGGCGGCCGGTCCGCCCGTCTCCTCCGGCCAGCCGGTCTGCGGGAACAGCGTCCGCGGATGCTCGTGCACCGAGATCGTCAGCACCCTCGGGTCGTCCCAGAACACCGTCTGGACCCCGTCCCCGTGGTGCACGTCCACATCCACGTACGCGACCCGCTCGGCCCCCAGCTCCAGCAGCCGCGCGATCGCCAGCGCCGCGTCGTTGTACACGCAGAACCCGGCCGCCCCGCCCGGCATCGCATGGTGCAGCCCGCCCGCGAAGTTCACCGCGTGCTCGGCCTCCCCGCGCCACACCGCCTCCGCCGCAGCCACCGACTGCCCCGCGATCAGCGCCGACGCCTCGTGCATCCCGCGGAAGGCCGGATCGTCCACCGTCCCCAGCCCGTACGACCCGTCGGCCACCCCGGGATCCGCCGACACCTCGCGCACCGCGGCCACGTAGTCCTCCCGGTGGACCAGCCGCAGCGTCGAATCACCGGCCGCGCGGGCCGCCCGTACCTCCATCTCCCGGTCCAGCCCGAAGGCGCGCACCAGGCCCATGGTCAGCGCCAGGCGCACCGGGTCCATCGGATGGCTCGGTCCGAAGTCATACCTCGTTACCGCCTCGTCCCACATCAACAGCCCGGTCACCGGATCGCCGCTCATGCCCGACACCGTATCGGGCGCCCTCCGCGCCGAACGAGCGGGCGTGGAGGAGTGTCACGAGGACCAGGGCCATCGGCACGAGCATCGCGCCCCGGTAGCTCCAGGCGTCCCCGATCCCCCCGACGAGCGGAGACCCGATCAGGAAACCCACGTAGTTGAAGATGTTCAGCCGCGCGATGGCCGTGTCGGAAGCCCCCGGGAAGAGCCGCCCCGCGGCCGCGAAGGTCTGCGGCACGATCACGCACAGCCCGATCCCCAGCAACGTGAACCCGAGCATCCCCGTCCACGCCCCCGGAGCGGCCGCCACCACCGCGAACCCGCCCGCCGCGACGACCGTCCCGATCCGCACGACGGCCACCGCCCCGAAGCGCCGCACGCCCAGGTCCCCGACGGCCCGCCCGATCAGCGTGGTGACCATGTAGACGTTGTACGGGACCGTCGCCAGCTGCTCCGAACTCCCCAGCACGTCCTGGAGGTACTTGGCGCTCCAGTTCGAGACGGTCGAATCCCCGATGTACGCACACGCCATCACCATGCACAGCGGCAGCAGCAGCCGGAATCCACCGGCCCCGAGCCCCTTCTCGGCGGCGGCCCGGTCCTCGCCCTCCTGCTGGTCGACGTAGAACCGGCTCCCGTGGAACGCGAGCGGCAGCAGTACGACCACGGCCGGCAGGTACGAGGAGAACAGCGACAGGTGCCAGTGCGCCCCGGCCCAGGCCGCGGACGCCCCGACGATCCCGCCCAGGCTGTACGCGGCGTGGAAGCCGAGCATGATGCTGCGCCCGTACGCCCGCTGGAGGCTCACCCCGAGCATGTTCATCGAGGCGTCGAGCGCACCGACGGACAGCCCGAACGCCCCCAGCGCCAGCGCCGCGTGCCACATCTGCGTGCCGGCCCCGACGCCCAGCAGGGCGAGCAGGACGAGCGGCTGCGCCCACCGCAGTACGGTGGCGGCCCCGACCCGCTTCACGAGGTGTTCGGTGGCGACGCTGGAGACCCCGGCGAGGATCGGCACGGCGGCCAGGAAGGCGGGCAGCAGCCCGTCGGATATCCCGTACCGGTCCTGGATGGCGGGGATCCGCGTCACGAGGAGGGCGAAGGTCACGCCCTGCACGAAGAAACTGAACCCCAGGGACCCGCGCCCACGGCGGAGCCGCACATCAGCTGTCATGGCGGCACAGCGTAGGCCCGCGGGCTACCCGTGGGTAGAGAGATCACGCAGGGAGTTCCAGAAGCCCCGTCAGCTCCTTCATCTCCCCGAAGAGCCCGGTGGCCCCGGCCAGCCGCTCGGCGGGGGTCATCGCGGTGAACCCGTACACGTCCATCCCGGCGGCGACCGCGGCCCGCACCCCGAGCGGGCTGTCCTCGATCACCACGCACCGCGCGGGCTCGACGCCCATGGACCGGGCCGCGTGCAGGAACAGATCGGGAGCGGGCTTCCCCTTCCCGACGTCCTGGGAACTGAAGATCCGCTCCTCCTCGAACCACCCGTCGAGCCCGGCCGCCCGGTGTCCGACACGGATCCGCTCGTGGCTGCCGGAGGAGGCCAGGCAGTACGGGACTGCGTGGGCGGTCAGCGTCTCGAGCACGTCCACCGCGCCGGCGACCGGCGACAGCTCCCGCTCGAACGCGGCGAAGGTCCGCGCGTGCAGGGTCGCGTCGAACTCCGCCGGCAGCCGGTCCCCGGTCCGCTCGAACACGAGGTCGTGCACCCGGTGCACGGCGGCACCCATGTAGTCGCGGATCGAGTCCTCGTACGAAGTGGGATACCCCAACTCGGTGAGGTACCCGGCGAGGATCGTATTGGCGACCGGCTCACTGTCCACCAGCACGCCGTCGTTGTCGAAGATGACGAGGTCGTAGCCCATGGACCCGACCCTACGCAAGCCACGCCCCTTGCAAAACAAGGCCCCTAAACGCAGAAAAGCCCCGCACCGAACCCGTGAAGGGCTGGTGCGGGGCTTTCCCACAATGATTGTTCGGCGGCGTCCTACTCTCCCACAGGGTCCCCCCTGCAGTACCATCGGCGCTGAAAGGCTTAGCTTCCGGGTTCGGAATGTAACCGGGCGTTTCCCTAACGCTATGACCACCGAAACACTATGAAATTTAGAACATGCTGGTGTTGACACAGCTGTTCGTTATTTCAGAACTAACACAGTGGACGCGAGCAACTGAGGACAAGCCCTCGGCCTATTAGTACCAGTCAGCTCCACCCGTTACCGGGCTTCCACATCTGG
>NZ_JBIASZ010000005.1:249664-595746 GCF_042891345.1 Streptomyces sp. NPDC001903 | reverse complement strand
GACTACATGAACTCCCGCTACGGCAGCCCCGTCGGCGCCTGGAACTTCTGGCAGACCCACCACTGGTACTAAGCCACCAGTGACCGCCTGACGGCGCGAGCGGCAAGAAGTGCGAAGGCCCCGGTGGCCGGACCTCCCCAGGTCCGGCCACCGGGGCCTTCTTTTTCCCATCCCACAGGGTCCGTGTCGCCCGCTGCCTGCGGCCGACGGGCGTCTTTCGGCCGCCGGGCGGCCGCCTGAGCCGCCCGCGCCGCCTACAGCCGCTGGATGATCGTCCCGGTCGCCAGGGCGCCGCCCGCGCACATGGTGATCAGCGCGAATTCCTTGTCGCGGCGCTCCAGCTCGTGCAGCGCGGTGGTGATCAGCCGGGCGCCGGTCGCGCCGACGGGGTGGCCGAGCGCGATGCCGCCGCCGTTGACGTTGACCTTCTCCAGGTCCTGCCCGAAGACCTGGGCCCAGCTCAGCACGACCGAGGCGAAGGCCTCGTTGATCTCCACGAGGTCGATGTCCTTGAGGGACATCCCGGCCTTGCCGAGCACCGCCCGCGTCGCGTCGATCGGCCCGTCCAGGTGGTAGTGCGGGTCGGCGCCCACCAGCGTCTGGGCGACGATCCGGGCGCGCGGCCGCAGCTTGAGCGCGCGGGCCATCTTGCGCGAGGCCCACATCACGGCGGCGGCCCCGTCCGATATCTGCGAGGAGTTCCCGGCGGTGTGCACGGCGGTCGGCATGACCGGCTTGAGCCGGGACAGCGCCTCCATGCTGGTGTCGCGCAGGCCCTCGTCGCGGTCGACCAGGCGCCACATGCCCTGGCCGGCGCCCTGCTCCTCCTCCGTCGTCGGGACCTGGACGGCGAAGGTCTCCCGCTTGAACCGCTCCTCGGCCCACGCGGCGGCGGCCCGCTCCTGGGAGAGCAGCCCGAGCCGGTCGACGTCCTCGCGGGTCAGGCCCCGGTGGCGGGCGATCCGCTCGGCGGCCTCGAACTGGTTGGGGAGGTCGACGTTCCACTCGTCCGGGAAGGGCTTGCCCGGGCCGTGCTTGGAGCCCGAGCCCAGCGGCACCCGGCTCATCGCCTCGACCCCGCAGGCGATGCCGATGTCCATGACCCCGCCGGAGATCATGTTGGCGACCATGTGGTTGGCCTGCTGGGAGCTGCCGCACTGGCAGTCCACGGTGGTCGCGGCGGTCTCGTACGGCAGGCCCATGGCGAGCCAGGCGTTGCGCGCCGGGTTCATGGACTGTTCGCCGGCGTGCGTGACGGTGCCGCCGACGATCTGCTCGACGCAGTCGGGCTGGATTCCGGTTCGGGCGAGGAGTTCGCGGTACGTCTCGCCGAGCAGGTAGGCGGGATGGAGGTTGGCGAGCGCTCCCCCGCGCTTGCCGATGGGGGTGCGTACGGCTTCGACGATGACGGGTTCCGCGGCCATGAGCTCGTCCTCTCCTGCACTGTGCCGGCGCGGCGGGCCGTCCCGGCACCCCGCCCGAACTAGTACGCGTTCTAGTTCTCCCCGCAGTCTTATGACCTGTAACCCCGGCACGCAAGGGTCTTGCACGTGCCTTACACGGATTCCACACGCAACAGTTGGCGCGAGGACCCTTGTCACTTCTAGAACTCGTTACTACCTTCAAGCCAACTTCTGATGGGCCGTCAGACCTTGGAGTCGCCCGATGTCGTGTCCCGCGCTGCCCGAAGGCTTCGACGCCACCGATCCCGACCTGCTCCAGGACCGCGTCCCCTTCCCCGAGTTCGCCCAGCTGAGGCAGACGGCGCCCGTGTGGTGGTGCCCCCAGCGGCGTGGCGTCACCGGCTTCGACGACGACGGCTACTGGGTCGTGACGCGGCACGCGGACGTCAAGTACGTCTCCACGCACCCCGAGTTGTTCTCCTCGACCACCAATACGGCGATCATCCGCTTCAACGAGCACATCCAGCGTGAGCAGATAGATGCCCAGCGCCTGATCATGCTGAACATGGATCCGCCGGAGCACACCCGCGTACGCCAGATCGTCCAGCGCGGCTTCACCCCGCGGGCCATCCGCGGCCTGGAGGACGCGCTGCGCGACCGGGCCCGGAAGATCGTCGCGGAGGCGCTGGCCGCATCGGCCGACGGCAGCTTCGACTTCGTCACGCAGGTCGCCTGCGAGCTCCCGCTCCAGGCCATCGCCGAACTGATCGGGGTACCGCAGGAGGACCGGCTGCGCATCTTCGACTGGTCGAACAAGATGATCGCGTACGACGACCCCGAGTACGCGATCACCGAGGAGGTCGGCTCGAACGCGGCGGTCGAGCTCATCGGCTACGCCATGAACCTCTCCGCCGCCCGCAAGGAGTGCCCGGCCAAGGACATCGTCACGCAGCTGGTGGCGGCCGAGGGCCAGGGCAACCTGGGCTCCGACGAGTTCGGCTTCTTCGTGCTGCTGCTCGCGGTCGCGGGCAACGAGACCACCCGCAACGCCATCAGCCACGGCATGCACGCCTTCCTGACCCACCCCGAGCAGTGGGAGCTGTACAAGGCGACCCGGCCGGCGACGGCCGCCGAGGAGATCGTCCGCTGGGCCACCCCGGTGGTGTCCTTCCAGCGCACCGCCACGAAGGACACCGAGCTGGGCGGGCAGAAGATCAAGGCGGGTGACCGGGTGGGGCTGTTCTACTCCTCCGCCAACCACGACCCCGAGGTGTTCACCGACCCGGACCGCTTCGACATCACCCGCGACCCCAACCCGCACCTGGGCTTCGGCGGCGGCGGACCGCACTTCTGCCTCGGCAAGTCCCTGGCCATCATGGAGATCGACCTGATCTTCAACGCGCTGGCCGACTCGCTGCCCGACCTGCGGCTGGCCGGACCGCAGCCGCGGCGGCTGCGGGCCGCCTGGCTGAACGGCATCAAGGAGCTCCGGGTCAGCCGCGGTTGACGGCCGGCCCGTGGTCCACGACGGCAGGGGCCGCTCCTCCCACGCCCCGGCCCCTGCCGTCCGCGGTACGCACCGTTCCGTTTCCGTCGGGGCCCGTTCACGTCCGGGGCATTGTCCCGGGGGCGGCCTGCCGTCAGACTGCGCGGATGAATCTTCAGGCAAGCGGGCCTGCCGACTGCGTGGAAGCGCGCTGGCAGCGCCTGCCGACGACATGGCGGCTGATGCACGAGCGGGACGGTTCCCCGGTCCTGAGCCGGGGCGTGCTCGCGCTCATCGACGCCGCTTCCGCAGAACCGTCCCTGCGCCGGCTCTACCCGTTCACCACCCAGTTCACCCTGTGGTTCAGCGCCCGCACCAGCCACCCCTTCGAGGTGACGGCTCCGGCGGTCGAGCCGCTGCGCGACGGCCGGTTCCGCGTCCTGAGCCCGACCCAGAAGCGCGTGATCGGCGAGGCCGACACCGCGGAGGCGGCGGTCGCCCTCGTCGTGGCCGGCCTGGCCGGGGCCCCGGGCCCGGACGCCTGATCCGTACGGGGAACGCGGCCTGATCGCGCCCGAGTGGCGCGCCGGCCGCACCCGGCGGATCCTGACAGGACGCGGCGATCCACCGAAGGGGTGCCGGGACGGGTACGAGACCCTCCCGGCACCCCTTCGTCGCGCCCGTTCCCCGCCTCCCCCGCGTGCCCTACGCCCGCGTACGCGCCGCCGCGCCCACCCGCTCCGGCTCGCGCGGCCGCGGCACGCTCAGCCCGGCCGGCAGGACGGCACCGCGCGGCCCCGACAGCACGTAGACCAGCCCGAACCCGGCGGTCACGACGGCCGCACCGCCGACCGCGTCGAGCACCCAGTGGTTGGCGGTGGCGACGATCGCGCACACCGTGATCAGCGGGTGCAGTGCCCCGAGGAGCTTCTGCCAGCCCTTGGGCGCGAGCGTGATGATCACGATCCCGCACCACAGCGACCAGCCGAAGTGCAGCGAGGGCATCGCCGCGTACTGGTTGGAGATCGCGGTCATGGCCCCGTACTGGGGATGGGCCAGGTCCTGCGGTCCGTGCACGGTGTCGATGAAGCCGAGCCCGGGCATCAGCCGCGGCGGCGCCAGCGGGTACAGCCAGAAGCCGACGAGCGCGAGGACGGTGGCCAGGCCCAGGGAGGCGCGGGCCCAGCGGTAGTCGCCCGGCCTGCGCCAGTACAGGACCGCGAGGATCGTCAGCGGCACCACGAAGTGGAACGACGTGTAGTAGAAGTTGAAGAACTTCTCCAGCCAGGGCGTGTTCACCACGGCGTGGTTGACGGCGCGCTCGATGTCGATGCCCAGCGCCCGCTCGACGGCGTGGATCTGGCTTCCGTTCCCCTCGGCGAGGCTGCGGCTGGTGGGCGCGGCGGCCCGGATGTGCGAGTACAGGGAGTACCCCACCCGTATCAGCAGCAGCTCCAGCAACAGGTTGGGGCGCGACAGCACGCGCCGCCAGAACGGCATCAGCGGCACCCGCGACCACCGGGCGGCCGCCGGCCGGCCGTACGCCGTCGGGACGGGCTCGCGCCAGTACGGCGAGGAGCGCGGCAGGAACGGCACCGCGCAGGCCGCCGCCAGCGCGGCGAGCAGCAGCACGTTGTCCCGCACGGGGGCCAGCGCGGCCAGGTTGGGCAGCAGCACGTCGGCGGGCAGGGTCATGGCGAGCACCACGGCCACCGGCCACACGGGCCGGTCCGCGGCGCGCTTGCCGACCTTGCCGGCCACCGCGAGCAGCACCCACAGCAGCTGGTGGCGCCAGCCGGTCGGCGCCACGGCGACGGCCACGCAGCCGGTGACGGCGACGGCCAGCAGCAGCTGGCCGTCGCGGGCGTAGCGGGCGGCGCGGCGCAGGCCGATCCAGCCGATCCCGGCCGCGAGGGCCACGTACAGCAGGATCTCGCCGGGGCCGCTCAGGCCGAGCCGCAGCAGCGCACCGTGGACGGACTGGTTGGCGAGGCTGTCGGGGGAGCCGCCGAGGCCGGTGCCGGCCAGGTGGTGGACCCAGTACGTCCACGAATCGCGCGGCAGGGCCGCCCAGGACACGGCGGTGGCCGCGGCGAAGGTCACGGCGGCGGCCTTGGCGGTGGGCCGGCGGCCGGTGAGCCACAGCAGCGGCGCGAAGAGCAGCAGGGCGGGCTGGAGCGCGGCGGCGAGGCCGACGAGGAAGCCGGCCGGGCGCTCGCCGGGCACCCGGAAGACGGCCAGCAGCACCAGCAGCACGGGCAGGACGGCGGTCTGGCCCGGCGAGGCGGCCGCGCGGACCGGCAGCGACACCATCATCAGGGCGACCAGCACGGGCGCGGCGAGCAGCGCGGTGCGCCTCGGCACGGGGTCGGGCAGGCCGCGCGCGGCGACCAGCCCGACGGCGGCCACGAAGAGCAGCGTCACGCAGGTCCAGGCCACCTCCAGGGAGGGCGCCGCGAGACCGAGGAACGGCTTCAGGACCAGCCCGGCGAAGGGGGTCCCGGTGAACTGGCCGCCGTCGTACAGCGACCCCGGAAAGCCGCTGGGGAGCCTGAACTCGCTGAGCCACTCGCCCGGTGGCACGCGCAGCACGGCTGCGGCCTGTCTGACGGCGAGGACACCGGCCAGTGCCCACAGGAGGAGCCGTGCCGCTCCCAGCCTGCCGCTACCGCCTATGACCCCGGCATGTCCGTTCGCACCACTGTGCTCTGCCGCGTTAGCCACGCCTCGCCGGCCTCCCGCCCTGTTGACCGCAACCTTGACTTCGCCTGGCTGCCGCGTTTCATGCACCACTTGATTACCTGGGGACGACGATATCCCGCAGAGGATCCCTAGGATGGCGGGCATGAGCATCGTGAAGATCAACGCACTGACCGTGCCCGCCGAGCAGCGGGAAGTCCTGGAGCAGCGGTTCGCCTCGCGGGCGGGCTCCGTGGAGGGTTCGGACGGGTTCGAGTGGTTTGAGCTGCTTCGTCCCGTTGAAGGCACGGACCAGTACCTGGTGTACACGCGGTGGCGGTCGGAGGAGGACTTCCAGGCGTGGATGGAGGGGCCCATGAAGGCGGCGCACCAGGGTGGCGGCGCGGGTCCGGGCGGGGGCGAGCGCCCGAAGCCGGCGGCCTCGGGGTCGACGGTGTGGTCGTTCGAGGTCGTGCAGCAGGCGGCGCCGAAGCCTCAGGGCTGAGGCCGGGGGCGGGGCCTCGGTCCTGCGGCCGGGGCGGGGCCTCGGCCCTGCGACCGGGGCTCGTCCTGCGTCGGGGCGGGGGCCCGGTACTGCGGCCGGGGCGGGGTGGGGCGGGCGGGGAGGTCAGCCCCAGAAGCGGTCCTCCTCGTCGATGTCCTGCGTGCACTCGTCGATGTCGGTGATCTTCCCGCCGACGATCGTGAAGAAGAGGCCTCCCTGGATCTCGATGCCGTGGTCCCCGCGGTCGCCGCGGGCCGTGTGGAAGGCCATCACGTGGCCCCGCCCGTCGACCAGCACCGCGTGCAGATCGACCTGGAAGGTGCCCTTCGTCTCCTCGCCGATCCTCCGGTAGAGGTCGAGGACGGCCTCCCGGCCCTTGTGGTGCCCGGAGAGGGGATTGCTGCCCGGGACGTGGTGGACGACGTCGGCCGTCATCAGCGTGCCCATCATCTCCATGTCGCCCTTGCCGAAGGCCTCGTAGCCGCGGCGGATCAGGGCAGCGTCAGGGTGCTCGGACATGGCGTCTCACGCCCTCCGTCTGGGGGATATGCGTCTTTTCCTATCATCGGCCCGTACCTGTGGATATTCCACGCGGCGGGATGTGCGCGGACTTCACAATGGCGCCATGGACATCAAGAGCACGAGCACCGGATCCACCACCACCGCCTCCGTCGGCAACTGGACCGTCGCCGCTGAGCACTTCGCCACACCGGACGCCACCGCGCTGCGCCGCGCGTACTACGCGGAGGTCGCCGGCCGGTACTGGAAGCGGCCCGCCACGGAGGCCGAGATCGACGAGGGCCTGCGGGACGATCCGGCCGACGGCCTCGCCCCGCCGACGGGCCAATTCGTGGTCGGCCGGCTGGAGGGAACGCCCCGGGCCTGCGGTGGCATACGGCTGCTCGACCCCGTCACCGCCGAGCTCACGAGGGTGTATGTGGACCCGCGCGCCCGCGGCACCGGCGGCGGGGCGACGCTGCTCGCGGCCCTGGAGGCGGCGGCCCGCGCGCTGGGCGCCGAGCGGGTGCGCCTCGACACCCGCTCGGACCTGGTCGAGGCCCGGGCGCTGTATGCGCGCGAGGGCTACCGGGAGATACCGGCGTACAACGCGGGGCCGTATGCGGAGCACTGGTTCGAGAAGCCCCTGGTCTGACGCCGCCGCCGAATGTCCGGCTCCGGACCGTGTCAGCCGGAGGCGGGTGCGAGGTCCGCGCCCCGGAAGGGCAGGCCGGTCACGGCGTCGAGGGTGACGACCCGCATGCCCGCCTTCGGCCGGTCCGTCGCCCCGGGTGCCGGAGCCGACGGCCCACCGGCCGGGGAGGCGCTCTTGAGCGAGGTGATCCAGCACGGGTGCCAGGTTCCCCGGGCGTCCTGCTTGGCGATCAGCTCGCTGCTGGTCACCTCGGCGTCGGGATGGGCGGCGCGGGCCTTCTCCTGGGCCTCTTCCTTGGTGAGGACGGCTTTCGGCAGCTGCGGTGCCGCGATGTTGCTCGCCGAGAACGCCAGGATCTTCCGGTCGCCTCCCACGATCACGTCGAGCCGCATGGGCATGAGGACGCCGTCGACGCGCGAGCGCCACGACACCAGCTTGGCCTGGCTGTCCGGCCCGCCGGCCGCCGTCACCCGGGTCGTGTCCGAGGGCGGGGCCCAGGGGAAGTGGGTCTTGGCGAATGCGGAGGCCGTCTCGCGGACCGCGTCGTCGGCGATCGGCGGGGCACCGGGCCGGTCGGGCTCCACTGCCGCGAGTCTGCCCGACCGCACCTCGCGGGACGGCCAGTCGACGACCAGGCTTCCCGACCGGGTCGCGATCTCCAGCCTGCCGGGTTGCCCGTGGGAACCGGGCGTGTACTGAACGTTGTCGGTCGTCACGGAGTCTCCGAAGAACTCCTGGGCGGCGGCCGTGGCCGCCTTCGTCTGCGCGGGATCCGCCCGGTGCCCGTCACTCACGTCGGACACGGTGATCAGGAGTGTGGGCAGCGCGACGGCCGCGAGCAGGCCGGCCCCGGCCGCGCCGATGAACGAGGTCAGCCGGATGTCGGCACGCCGGCGAAGGGGCGGCGCCCCGGCCGCCGCGTGCCGGGGGACGAACCGGCACCACGCGTACCCGGCGGCGCAGCCCGCGAGCGCGCCGAGCGCGTTGGCCGCGAGGTCGCCCGTATCGCAGGCGCGGCCCATGCCGGGGGTCAACGCCTGGGCCACCTCGACGGCTCCGGACAGCACCGCGCAGGCGGCGAACACGGGCAGCGGGCGCCGCGTGAGCAGCGTCGTGAAGAAGGCGAGGGGAATGAACAGGGCGATGTTGAGGAGGCCTTGCTGCGCGATGAGGCTGCCCAGTACATCGCGCTGCACCGTGCACACGCGGGAGGCGGGCGCCTGGGGGTGCAGCCGGTAGAGGGTCGCGGCCAGGACCAGCGCGCCGGCCGTCGTGGCGGCGACGGACACCGAGGGGGACACGGCGTACCTGCGCCCGAGCCACCACGCGGGACCCCCCGCGAGCAGTGCCAGGGCGGCGAACAGGAGCAGGAGTGACAGGTGGCCGCTAAGGGCTGCTTCGATCACGGAAGGGCAATCCTCGGGAGGAGGGGCGGGGTGGAGCGGGCCGGCTCCACCCGGGGGTGGAGCCGGCCGCGGAATGCCGGTCAGCGACCGGCGATCACCGGGAGCCGTCGCAGATGCTGACGGGGGCGTTGTAGAAGGTCCCCTGGCCCTGAACGGCCATCCAGCCGACGATGTCGTTGCAGTCGTCGAAGCCCAGCCAGTCGAAGCCCTCGCTGTGGTCGGTCCCCGCCGACTGGCTGAACCAGCCCTTGTCGTAGCTGTAGCCGTGGTAGTTGAAGCCCAGCTTGGCGGTGATGTTCCCGCCGCCCGTCTTCTCGTAGGTCTCGGACATCGTCCACCACGAGCCCTCGTGGACGTTGTCGGGGCGGATCGACGTCCACAGCTTGCCGTTGCTGAGCTTGGTCATCGAGATGCCGTAGTCCACGTTCCCGGCGGACGCGGCGGGGGCGAGGACGAGGACGAGGCCCAGTGCCACCAGAGAACCCGCCATGGCCATGACAGAGGTGCGCTTGCGCATGTGCTTGTGTCTCCTTGATTCGGTGCGGAACGGGGTGCGCGCTCTGCGCGATCTAGCAGATGGTCACGGGGGCGTTGTAGAAGGTGCCCTGGTTCTGGACCTTGAGCCAGCCGACCACGTCCGCGCAGTCGTTGAAGCCGAGGTTGTTGAACGACTCGAACGAGCTGTCGCCCGCACTCTGCGTGAACCAGCCCTTGTTGTAGCTGTAGCCGTGGTAGTTGAAGCCGTACTGGGCCGTGATGGTGCCTCCGCCGGCCTTGCCGTACGACTCCTCCATCCACCAGTAGCCCGTGCCGTCGTTCTGGGGCCCGATCATGGTGTTGAACTTCCCGAAGGTGAGCTCGGTGACGGACCAGTACTTGCCGGCGTTGCCCGAGGCCATCGCGGCGGGTGCGCCGGCGACGGTCGCCGCCAGGAACACGCTCGCGACGGCCAGGACGGGACGAATCCTCAATGCAGTTCCTCACGTAAAAGGTCACTGATCGAACGGATTCGAATCTAGGCAGGAGTCGATCGGCACACTGAACGGTCAGTGCGGGACTGCTTGACGCTCAGCGCGCGGAACTCGGTGGGGCTGACCCCGTACGCCTCGCGGAAGGAGCGGCTGAAGACCACCGGACCGCTGAAGCCCCACCGGGCGGCGATGGCCTGCACCGGGCGGGCGGCGAGATCGGGGCATGCGAGATCGGCGCGGCACTGCTCCAGCCGGCGCCGCCGGATCCGGGCCTGGACGCTCTCCTGCCGGCCCTGGAAGAGCTGGTGGAGACTGCGCACCGAGATGTGGTGGTGGGCCGCGATGACCGAAGGGCTCAGCTCCGGATCGCCCAGGTTGTGCTCGATGAACGCACGGATCCGCTGGAAGAGGGCCTGTTCCCGGATTTCGGAGGGCAGGTGGTCCTCGGAGTCCAGGTGCTGGGCCAGACAGGCCGCCGCCAGGTCGAGGGCGACCGCGCCCATACGCCGTAAGTCCTCCGGCTCGCACTCGGCGCCGTGGTCCTCGAGGGCCGTCATGAACGAGGCCAGCAGCGCCGCCACCCCGCGGTCACCCCGCATGCGGCGGGCGAGCAACCCGTCCAGACGCTGGGTGCGCAGCGGCACGACCGCCCGGGGAAGCATCAGAATCGTCGCCCGCACCTGCCCGCCCCCGTCGAGCATCGCGTTGTCGGAGGGCCGCGAGGTGTCCCAGAGCATGAGGTCCCCGGGTCCGACGGTGCACTCGTTGCGGTGCTGGGACATCGATGTGGCGCCCTTGCGCACCAACGCCAGCTGGTACTGCTCCGGGTCGCCGCGCCGGATCATCGCGGCCGTGCGCCGCGAGCGCACCGGCGACAGGTCGAACCTGGCCACACGGAGTTCTCCCAGGTCCAGTACGGCGGCCTCGCCCTGGAAATCGGCGGGCCGCTCGCTGCTGAGCGCGGCGGGCATCACCTCACGCGAGATGATGTCCGCGTACCAGTCGAACCGCTCCCCCGCGGGCACCTCGCCCGACGACACCACTGACCACATCTGCGCCCCCCAGCTCGAACCGTTCCTGCACAGCCAAGGATGCAGAGATACGTGGCAGAGGCAGCCGTATTTCGTCAGTGCGCGGCGTGGTCGCGGCGGGCAGCCGCATCGAAGGGCTCCTCGGCGTCCGATCCGCAGAGCTCCGTGTTGATCTCCTTGACCAGCTCGACCAGGTCGGTCGGCCGGTCCGGGCCCCACCAGTCGCCGAGCAGTTCGGCGAGCGACTCCTCGCGGGCCTCGGCGAGCTTCCCGGCGGCCTCCCGGCCGGGCCCGGTCATCACCAGCGGCAGCCCGTCCCGTACGGCCAGTCCGCGCTCTTCGAGCTGGCGCGCGGCATCCGTGATCACCTTCAGCGGAACGGTGGTCCGTTCCGCGAGCACCGCGGGCTCGGCGGAGCCGTACTTCTTGATCCGCAGCAGCAGCCAGCTGGCCGCCGGCAGCAGGTCGAGGCCGGCCTTCTCGGTGATCTTCTCGTAGACGTGGCGGCGGCCCTCGCGGGTGCCGAGGACGGTCAGCGCGCGGGCGACCTCCTCGCGGGAGGAGCGGTGGACGGGGTTGGAGGCGAGGGTCTCGGTGACGTCGGGCGCGGTGACCGAGGCGCGGAGCACGTCCTCCTTGAGGAACCAGGCGACGACGAAGGCGACGAGGACGATGGGCACGGCGTAGAGGAAGACGTCGGTGATGGAGGAGGCGTACGCGTCGAGCACCCGCGGCCGCAGCGCGGCGGGCAGCCGTCCGATGGCCCGCGGATCGGCCTCCACCAGCGCGGCCGTACCGGGCGGCACCGGAAGCCCGGCGAAGGCGGTGGCGAGCTTGCCGTCGAGCCGGTTGGTGAAGATCGTGCCGAAGATCGCGACGCCGAAGGAGGCACCGATGGAACGGAAGAACGTGGCGCCGGAGGTGGCGACGCCGAGGTCGGCGTAGCTGACGGCGTTCTGCACGACCAGCACCAGCACCTGCATGACCAGACCCAGTCCGGTGCCGAAGACGAAGAAGTAGACGCTCATCTCCCAGGTGCCGCTGGTGCGCTCCAGCTGGTGCAGCAGGAGCAGCCCGATCGCGGTCACCCCCGTGCCCGCGATCGGGAAGACCTTCCACCGTCCCGTGCGGCTGACGATCTGGCCGGAGGCGGTGGAGGAGATCAGCATGCCGAGCACCATCGGCAGCATGTGGACGCCGGACATCGTGGGCGAGACGCCCTGCACCACTTGGAGGAAGGTCGGCAGGTAGACCATCGCGCCGAACATCGCGAACCCGATGACGAAGCTGATCACCGAGCAGAGGGTGAAGGTGCGGATCCTGAACAGCCCCAGCGGCAGGACGGGTTCGACGGCCCGCCGCTCCACGAACAGGAAGACGGCGAGCAGTACGGCCCCGAGCACGGCCAGGCCGATGATCCGCTCCGAGCCCCAGCCCCAGGTGCCGCCGAGGGAGGCGACGAGCACGAGGCAGGTGGCGACGCAGGCGATGAGGAACGTGCCGAGGTAGTCGATGGTGTGCTTCAGCCGCCGCACGGGGATGTGCAGGACCGCGGCGATGACGACGAGCGCGACGAGACCGATGGGGAGGTTGATGTAGAAGACCCAGCGCCAGGAGAGGTTGTCGACGAACAGACCGCCGAGCAGCGGCCCGAGGACACTGGTCGCACCGAAGACCGCACCGAAGAGGCCTTGGTACTTGCCGCGCTCGCGCGGCGGGACGATGTCGCCGACGATCGCCATCGACAGCACGATCAGCCCGCCGCCGCCCAGGCCCTGCAGGGCGCGGAACCCGATGAGCTGCGGCATGTCCTGGGCGAGCCCGCACAGCGCCGATCCGATGAGGAAGAGCACGATGGCGCCCTGGAACAGCTTCTTGCGCCCGTACTGGTCGCCGAGCTTGCCCCACAGCGGCGTGGCGGCGGTGGCGGCCAGCATGTATGCGGTGACGACCCAGGACAGGTGCTCCATCCCGCCCAGCTCGCTGACGATCGTCGGCAGGGCCGTGGAGACGATGGTCTGGTCGAGCGCGGCGATCAGCAGGCCGAGCAGCAGGGCGCCGATGGAGACGAGGACCTCGCGGGAGGCGTGTTCGGCGGCGGGGCCGGACCGGTGCGGGTCGGGAACGGGTTGCGCGGGGTCCGTGGTCACATCCTGAGCCATCCGCTCCTCCTCGGGCCGGATCAACATGTCCATCCTGAGCGGTGTGGCCGGATATGGCCTCTCGGGCGGGTTGGGCGGGCCCCGGAGGGTCTGCATAATCGCAGGCAATGGCCAGGGAGGGATTCCAGTGAGCGCTGAGCGCTGTCCAGAATGCGACGCCGTGGGCGTCGACTGCGGGTGCGCGCCGGGGGCCGGTTTCGAGCCACTGCGTGTCCGTCCGTACGTGACGCTCCCCGAGCCGCGTCAGTACGAGGACCCGCCGCCCGCGCAGCCGGTACGGGGCGTGGTGGCCGGCGCCGCGGGCGGGTACGCCCACCCCGGCGAGGCGCCGCGGGGCGACGACACCCCGGCGTACGGCATGACCGTGGCCTGGCCGGACTCCCCGCCGCAGGCGAGCTGGCCGGCCGAGACGGCCCGGCTCCGGGCGATCCCGGCGGAGGGCGCCGGAATAGGGGACGGGGGCCGGGGGAAGGCCGGGAGCGGGGGCTCCGGAAAGCGGTCCGGCGCCACCCGCCGGCGGCGGCTCCCGACGGTCCTGGCCGGCGCGGGCACGGTGGTCGCCGTGGGCACCGCGGCCCTGGCGCTGGGGATGCTTCCGCGCTCCGGCGACAGCGACACCGTCCTGCTGGACGCCAAGCCGTCGGCGCCCGCGGCGAGCGTGGCTCCGGCCGGCCCCACGCAGCCGGCGGCCACGCACAGCCCGTCCCGCTCCGCCTCGGCCTCGACTTCGGCGTCGCCGAGCGCCTCCAAGTCGGCCTCCCCCTCCGCCTCGCCCACCACCTCCCGCAGCTCGGCACCCCCGTCCCCGACCACGTCGACGAGCCCGAGCCGCACGCAGAGCTCACCTCCCCCGGCCCCGAAGGCCCCGACGCTGAGGTACGGGGACTCGGGCCCGGAGGTGGAGAAGATGCAGCGCCTCCTGGCGGGGCGGGGCTACTACCGCGGCAAGATCAACGGCAAGTTCGACAGCCGTACGGAGAACGCCGTCTCGGACTTCCAGTGGCAGAACGGCATCGACGACGACTGGGGCGTCTACGGCCCGCAGACCCGACAGGCCCTGGAGGGCACGGGCTGACCGAGGACGGGGGACTGACGGGGACTGGGGTCTGATCGCTCCCGGAACGGCTCCGGTGACGCGGAGTGGCGCAAACCACCCTCGGTTTTGTATCGTGTAGGAACAAAGTGGTTCCGCCCGCAACCCCTGACCGGTGGGCGGAACCGCTTGTTCTCTTTCCCGCCCCGTCTGGAGCACCGCCGATGTCGGCCAGCACCACCAGCACCACGACCACCGCCCCCGCCGTCCTCACCACCAAGGCCCTGCTCCTGGACATGGACGGCACCCTCGTCAACTCGGACGCGGTGGTCGAGCGCTGCTGGCGGGAGTGGGCCGTGTCGCACGGCCTGGATCCGGAGGAAGCCCTGAAGGTCGTCCACGGCCGGCAGGGCTACGCCACGATGGCGATCCTGCTGCCGGAGCGCCCGATGGAGCTCAATTACGCCGAGAACAGCGTGATGCTCGCCCGTGAGACCGCCGACACCGACGGCGTGGTCCCGATCGGCGGAGCTGCGCGGTTCATGGCCGCGATCGACGGACTGCCGCACGCCCTCGTCACCTCCGCCGACGCGGCCCTGGCCACGGCCCGGATGACCGCCGCCGCCCTGCGCATGCCCGAGGTACGGATCACGGCCGAGTCCGTCAAGGCCAGCAAGCCCGACCCCGAGGGCTTCCTCATGGGCGCCGCGGAACTGGGCGTGGACCCCGCCGACTGCATCGTCTTCGAGGACTCCGCCGCAGGGATCGCCGCGGGCCTGGCCGCGGGCATGCGCGTGATCGGCATAGGCCCCCGAGCCGCGGCCCACGCCCCGACGGCCCACGTCCCCGACCTGACGTCGATCCGCGTCACCGCGACCCCGGGCGGGTCGATCGAGCTCACGCTGACGACCGGCGCCTGAACACGAGGCGGGATCACCGGGGCCTGAGCTCCGGCCGGGCGGCGTCAGAGGGAGTCCGGGGGTTTCCCGACAGTCCACTGTCCTTCCGTGTCGGTCCGGTCCGTCAAGGGCGCTCCCTGCGGTCGCGTCGCTTCGCGATGGCCTTCGGCCACCCTTGACTGCCCGGCCCGCCCCGGAATGCCATAAGACTGTCGGGAAGCCCCCGAAGGACGGTCAGGGGGACGGTCAGGCCAAGAGGTGCGTCAGGGATGCGAACCCCACCACCCGGTTCAGCCACATCCGCCTCACCAGAGCCACCATCCCCGGCCAGGCCGGGGGACGCCCCAGATCGCTAC
Source organism: Streptomyces sp. NPDC001903 (assembly GCF_042891345.1). Classification (NCBI taxonomy): domain Bacteria; kingdom Bacillati; phylum Actinomycetota; class Actinomycetes; order Kitasatosporales; family Streptomycetaceae; genus Streptomyces; species Streptomyces sp. NPDC001903. Next base: position 580,662 of record NZ_JBIASZ010000005.1, on the reverse strand, counting down.
GCGCTCCTCACGTCTCAGCGACCGGCGACCGCCTGTGGCCGGACATAAGCCGCCCAGACATCGTCCATGGCCCACCATTTCGGCGTCTGCGGCCTGCCTGGCGCCGAGAAACGGAAGTCGGAGGCGACAAAGGTGAGTGAGAGGCGACGCAAGGGAGTTGGAGGCGAGGAACGGGTGTTGGAGTGGGAGGGATGGGTGTTGGAGGGGGCGGAACGGGGGTTGGAGGGGGCGGAACGGGCCTTGGGGTGACGAACGGGCGGCCTTGGGGCCAAGGACGGTCGAGAGGGAGCCTGATGCCGGACTTTTCAACCTCTCAGTCAGGCAAGGCCCCTAGCGGGTCCTGATCGGCCACCAAAAGGGACAAACAGGCCGCAGGCGCCAGACCGGAAGGGTTGGTGCAGGCCGTGGGCGGCTTATGTCCAGCCACAGGCGGTCGTCGGACGCTAAGCCGAGTGGAGCGCGTAGCGATCTGGCGCCCCCCTGGTCATGGCCGGGGACGGTGGTTCCGGGAGGGAGGTGTCCGGTCGGGGAAGCTTGGCCGCGTATCGCTGAGGGCCCGTCCTTGAACATGTTCCTCCCGGCCATTCCTTCGGGGGCTTCCCGGCAGTCTTATGGCATTCCGGGGCGGGGCGGTCGGTCAAGGGTGGCCGAAGGCCATCGCGAAGCGACGCGACCGCAGGGAGCGCCCTTGACGGACCGACCCGACACGGAAGGACAGTGGACTGACGGGACGCCCCCGGACACACCACCGACCCCGAGTCGACAGACCCCGCCCCTCCCCCCGAAGCCCCCGCCCCACTCCCCCGACCCCGACCCGCCCCACCCCACCCCCCAACCACGTTCCGCCGTCGCTTCCGGATCGCCCTCCCGTGAAAGAACGAACCGGGGCTTGGCAGGCATGGGCCGGGGCCGGGAGCATCCCGTGCGGCGGTGCGTGTGAGACTCCTGCGAGCGCTGCCGGGACGAACCTCTGCCGGCGGTCCGGCAAGGGTGGGGCGCACATGAACAACAAGGTCAAGGGCCTCGCGGTCGTGGCCGCCGGGCTCGGCGTGCTGGTGGCCGGGGGTCTGCTCGCCCCGGACGGCGAAGGGTCCTCCCGCGGCGGCTGGAAGGCCGAGCCGGCCTCGGGTGCGGCGGAGTACACAGGTCCGGACCCGGTTCAGGAGGAAGTGCTCCAGGACTTCGAAGCCGCGACCACGGCCACAGGCGTGGGTCCCGCCGGCGACGGCGTGAACGCGGTCGGCTGCGTGGCGGCCCGGAATCACCTCGGCTCGACGAGCGGCGCGCAGCTGACCGTGATCGTGGACCGGCTGGCCGGCCGCGGCTGGCGTGTCACCCAGCGCCGGACCACCCCGGTGGCGGTGGCCTTGACCAAGGGCGCGTGGAGCCTGGTCGTCACTCCCGAGCCGCCGGGCGGCACGCCATACCTCTCCCTCTTGGCGATCCGCGACACCCCCGACTGCGAGGAACAGCCGACCTCCCCCTGAAGCGCTCCCCTCAAGCGCCCCCTGAAGCACTCCCCCGAGGCGGCTACTGGCCCACCCTCCCGTCGATCCGCTCCCGCAGGAAGTCGGCGTGGCCGTTGTGGCGGGCGTACTCCTCGATCATGTGGACCAGGACCTCGCGGAGCTCCATCGGCTCTCCGCCGCAGTCTCCCGTGACGTCCAGGCCGGGGGCCCCGTCCACCAGCCGCTCCGCGAAGACGACCTCCGCCCGCCAGGTGGCCCACGCGTCCGCGACCGCCGCCGGGTCGGCCACCGCCCCCGTGAAGTCCGCCGTCGGATCCTCCGGGGTGCGGTAGTGCCGTCGTACGTCCTCGCCCGCCATCACGTGGCGGAACCAGTACTGCTCCACCCCCGCCAAGTGCCGCACGAGGCCCAGCAGGGACAGGTTCGACGGCTCCACCGCGCGCCGTGCCATCGCCTCCGCGCCGAGGCCCGCGCACTTGAGCTCCAGCGTCAGCCGCTGGTCGCGCAGGTAGCCGACGAGGACGGCGCGTTCGCCCCGGAACCCACCGTCGGTGCGGGTGTCCTCGTCGGGGTGGACGAACATGTTGGACCAGCCGAAGCGTCGCTCGGCTCCGGGCGCGCCCGCGGAATCACCGTTGTCGATCACGCCCGCGAGCGTGCTCCCGTACGTACGCCTCCCGCAAGGGGATATCCCGGCCTCCCCGCCTGACTGTCCTCAACCGGCGACTCAACCGGCGACTCAGCCGGCGACTCAACCGGCGACTCAACCGGCGACTCAGCCGGCGACTCAGCCGGCGACTCAGCCGGCGACTCAGCCGGCGATCGCCTCGTACAGCGAGAACGCGGCCAGCGCCGCCATCACGCCCGCCGCGACCTTCGTGATCAGGCGCAGCGGCACGTACTTCATGAGCGTCTTCCCGCCCAGGATCCCGATGCCCGCGACCGCCCACAGGGCCAGGACGGCGCCGAGGCCGACCGAGACGGGGCTGTCGTACCGCGCGGCGAGGTTCGCGGTCATGATCTGGGTCAGGTCGCCGAACTCGGCCACGAGGATCAGCATGAATCCCGCCCCGGAGACCTTCCAGAAGGACTGGTCGGCAGGTGCCTTGACCTCCTCGTCCCCGTCGCTCTTCTTCAGGAGCAGCATGGCCGCGCCCGCGAGGAAGAGGACCCCGACGACGGCCTGGACGAGCCGGTGCGGGAGCAGGGTGAGCACGCTGCCCGCGGCGATGGCGAGCGCGACGTGCACCGCGAAGGCGGCGGCGACGCCGGCGAAGACGTACGAGGCGCGGTAGCGGGTGCCGAGCATCAGTCCGGCGAGGGCCGTCTTGTCGGGGAGCTCCGCGAGGAAGACGACCCCGAAGGCGATCGCCGTGACGGTGATGCTGAAGGTACTGCTGAACACGGGGCGGAACCTCAATCGGTCGGGCAGGACGCCATCGGTACCGAGAGACCTGGGGTGTTTCAGGGGTCGCTTCGGCTCGGCGGCGCCCTGACTGCGTCCACGCACCCGCCGTGGACGGGTGCAGATGAACAAGAACAGGACACTGCGGCCGAAGGTCTCGCTGGCCGACCGCTGTGCGCGGCCTGCCTCCGGGCGCCGGCTGGGGTGACCCAGCAGTATGTCGACGGTCCGGCGAAGAGCTACTCCCCTTCTGCACTCCACAGAATACGTGACGGCCGCCGCGGCCCGAAATAGGCCGTTGGTCCCGTGAAGGCAGCCGGACCTGCCCATCAGGACCCCCACCCGACCGGGCCCCGCCCTCCACCGGGCGCACCCTCCCGCGCGGAGTCCCAACTTCCGTTTAATCCATGCCAGTTGTCCGCCCCAGACGTGACGTGCCCATGTCGCAAACCTGTAACCTTGCGCCCGCCGCCACGCAATCTGGCGCCGCCACCATGGCCGCGCCCCTCCGGGGCTGACCGGCCACAAACCCCCGCATCCAGGGAGCCCCCCTCATGGCCCTCAAGAGCCTCATATCCGGTGTCTACGCGCGTCGAGTTGGCGTGCTCGCGTCAGTAGCCACGCTCGCCGCCCTCACCTCCCTCGTGAACGCGCCCGTCGCCCAGGCCTCCCCGCCCGCCCCCATCAGCGCCGCGGCCGCCCGCTCGTACCTCGCCACCGTCACCCCGAAGACGGAGGGGTCCCTCAGCGGCTACAGCCGCACCCTCTTCCCGCACTGGAGCACCGTCTCCGGCAGCTGCAACACCCGCGAGACCGTCCTGAAGCGCGACGGCGTCGGCGTCGTCACCGACTCCTCCTGCGCCGCCGTGAGCGGCAGCTGGTACTCCGAGTACGACGGCGCCACCTGGACCAACGCCGCCGACCTCGACATCGACCACGTCGTCCCGCTCGCCGAGGCCTGGCGCTCCGGGGCCAGTTCGTGGACCACGTCCAAGCGCCAGCAGTTCGCCAACGACCTCACCCGCCCGCAGCTCATCGCGGTCACGGACAACGTCAACCAGGCCAAGGGCGACCTCGACCCGGGCAAGTGGCTGCCGTCGCGGACCGCGTACCGCTGCACGTACGCCCGGATGTGGGTCGAAGTGAAGCAGTACTGGGGTCTGAGCATGGACTCCGGCGAGAAGTCGGCCCTGGTGGGCATCCTCAACGGCTGCTGACACCCGCCCGCCACCCCGCCCTCGCCCCTGTCCCTCCACCCACCCCTCGCCCCGTCCCGCCGCCCCGGCCGTTCACCCGGCCTCTCCCCCGCCAGGGGGAGGCCAGGCCCCCCTTCCCCGTCGTACCGTGATCGAAGGGGCTACGGAGGAGGGGGAGTTGCATGGCCGGATTGCGTCTGGGGCCACTGCTTCGCTACGTCGACTGGGACACGGGCGGTTCGGCCACGATATGGGTCGAGGCCGACCGCCCGTGCACGGCCGAAGTGCGGTGCACGGGCGGGGCCGGCGGCAGCGTGCGCACCTTCCAGATCGCCGGGCACCACTACGCGCTGGTGCCGGTGACCGGCCTGGCCCCGGGGAGCACCACGGCGTACGAGGTGCTGCTCGACGGCGTGCGCGTCTGGCCCCTGCCCGACACGGCCTTCCCGCCGAGCACGATCACCACCCCCGCGGTGGCCGCGGCCGGGCGGCCCGCCCCGGGGCTGCGGCTGACGTTCGGGTCGTGCCGGCAGGCCGCGCCGCCCGCCGGCAGGCACGGGCCGCACGGTCCGGACGCCCTCGACACGCTCGCGGCGCGGCTGGCCGGCGATCCGGACGAGGTGCGGCCGGATGTGCTCCTGCTGCTGGGCGACCAGGTGTATGCGGACCAGCTGTCGCAGGAGACGAGACAGTGGCTCGCGGCCCGGCGGGATCTGCGGGAGGCTCCCGGCGCGCAGGTCGCGGACTATGAGGAGTACACGCGGCTGTACTACGAGTCCTGGCTCGACCCGGAGATCCGCTGGCTGCTGTCCACCGTCCCCAGCCTGCAGATATTCGACGACCACGACGTCATCGACGACTGGAACACGAGCGCGGCGTGGCTGGCGGAGATGCGCGCGACGCCGTGGTGGCAGGAGCGGGTGCTCAGCGGGCTGATGTCGTACTGGGTGTACCAGCACCTGGGCAATCTCTCGCCGGCCGAGCTGGCGGCCGACCCGCTGTACGAGGCAGTGCGCGCGACCCCGGACGGTACGGATGCACTGCGCGCGTTCGCCGCCGCGGCCGATGCCGATCCCGGCTCGGTGCGCTGGAGCTACCGGCGGGACTTCGGCCGGTCGCGGCTGCTGATGGTGGACACCCGGGCGGCGCGGGTGCTCGCCGAGGGCGGGCGGGCGATGCTCGACCCCGCGGAGCAGCAGTGGCTGCGCGACAATGCCCTCGCCGGGCACGGCGGTTACGACCACCTCCTCATCGGGTCCTCCCTGCCGTGGCTGATGCCGCCGCTGATCCATGACGCGGAGGCGTGGAATGCCGCGCTGTGCCGCGGTGAGCGGGGGCCTCGGTGGGCGCGGATCGGGGAGGATCTGCGGCGGCGCAGCGATCTGGAGCACTGGGCTGCGTTCCCTGCTTCGTTCGCGGCGCTGAGCGATCTGATCGAAGAGGTGGGGACGGGGCCGCGGGCGCCGGCGACGGTGTGCGTGCTGTCCGGAGACGTCCACCATGCGTATGTGGCCGAGCCTCGAATACCCAGTACGGCGCGGATCTTCCAGTTGACGTGCTCGCCGGTGCACAACTCGATCCACACGGTGGTGAAGTGGGGCTTCCGGCTGGGCTGGTCGGGGACGGGGCGGTGGCTGGGCCGCGGGTTCTCGCGGCACGGGCGAACGGGCCGGCCGCCGCTGAGCTGGCGGCGTACGGGCGGGCCGTGGTTCGGGAACCAGCTGATGACCCTGGCCCTGGCGGGCCGTTCGGCCCGGCTCCGGCTGGAGCAGGCGCACAAGGGCCGCAAGGGGCGGGCCGGGAAGACGGGCCGGGGGCCCGCCCGGCTGGTGACGGTGCTGGACCGGGATCTGACGTCGGCGGACTGAGCGGAGCGGGGCCGGTTCCCCGCACGGCGAGGCAGAACGGCATGAAGGGAGGAGCCGGTGGCCCGAGCTGACAGACTGTGCGCCCGGGCAGCCCCCGGGCATACGGCGCACCAACGCCAGGCGTACGCTGTATGGCTGTCAAGCCGCCCCTGCCGCTCCCCCGCGACGTCGCGGCGCTTCACGCCGAAGCACGTCAACCGGACTGGGGAGTCCCGCCTTGTTTGAGACTCTGGGGTCGCTGACAGCGAGCCCATGGATCTACGTCGTGGTGGCGGTGTCCGTCGTGCTCGACGTCTTCCTGCCGGTGCTGCCGAGCGGGGTTCTGGTGATCACGGCCGCGGCCGCCGCGGCCGCCGCCGGTGCGGCCGGGCCGGTGCCGGTGGCCGTGCCGGCGCAGGTGCCGGACATCCTCGCGCTGCTGGTGATCGCCACGACCTCGTCGGTGCTGGGTGACATGGCCGCGTTCCGGCTGGCCCGGCGCGGCGGGGCCCGCCTGGACCGCGCGATCGCCCGGTCCCGTCGGCTGACCCGCGCCCAGGAACGCCTGGGTACGGCGCTGGCCCGCGGCGGCGGCGCCCTGGTGGTGATCGCCCGCTTCGCCCCGGCCGGCCGCTCGGTGGTCTCCCTCGGCGCGGGCAAGACCCACCGCAAGGTCATGGAGTTCCTGCCCTGGTCGGTGCTGGCGGGCATGGCCTGGGCCGGGTACAGCGTGGCCCTGGGGTACTTCGGCACCCAGTGGCTCGGCGCCACCTGGCTCGGTACGGCGGTCTCCGTGATCGCCCTCTTCGCCGCGGGCGCCCTCGCGGCCTTCGTCATCCGCCGCCCCGCCCCGGCAGCGGCCCGGGCGGCGTAGCGACCGCCCCGGGACGGCTCCTCGGAGTCCGCCCGGATCCCCCGGGTGGAGCAGTGCCTCACCCGTTCACCCGGCCCCGATCGCCGCCCCGGGCCCGGGCTCCTAGCGTCCACAGCACGGCGCGCAACCGAATCCGCGTCACATCCGTGCCCTGGCCGCGCCGTTTCGAGGAGCCCGAGGAGTTCTCTCCATGCCCGCCACGCCGCTCGCCCAGCCGCCGAACCTCCGCCTCCTGACGAGGGCCGCGGCCGCGGCCCTCGTCCTCGCCGCGGCCACCCCCGCCGCCTTCGCCCACGCGGCCTCCCCCTCCGCGAACGTCTCCCCCACCGCCGTCGCCCCCGGCGGCCGGGTCAGCCTGAACGTCACCGGCTGCGGGACCAAGACCGGTACGGCCTCGTCCAGCGCCTTCGGCGACGTACGCCTGACCCCCGGCAACCTCGAGGCCACCAACCTCATCGGCAGCGCCACCGTCTTCAGCAACGCCAACTCCGGGGCGTACACCGTCACCTTCGAATGCGGCGGCTCGGGCGGTCAGCGCGTCACCGTCTCCCTCCAGGTCGCCTCCGGCGCGGCCCGCGGCGGGCTGGGCGGCAGCATCGGCGCGATGAGCCCCGGCCGGATCGCCCTGGGCGGCGCACTGGCCGCGGGCGCACTGGGCACCGGGGTCTGGATCCTCCGTCGCCGCTCCCGCCTGGGCTGACCGGCACGGGCGACGCACCCGGCTCGTACGAGTACGAGCCACTGCGGCAGGAGCAGCACGTCAAGACAGGGCCTAGGGGGTGTCTTGTCGATCAGGCCGGATCAGGGAGCGGCGGCGGGCGCCGTGGATCGCAAGGCGGACGAGGGAGGCGACGCGGTGGGGGCACCTCCCAGCGGTAGCTGGGGGACGTCGGCGACCGAGGACAACGCGGCGAGGCGCGGTGCCCACCGCCGCGAGCCCAGCATGATCGGCGAGACGCCCCCTAGGCGGTGACGGCGGCGGTGACGGCCGCGCCGCCGCCCCTGACCTGCAGGCCGTCCAGCAGGTCGCGCGTCGCTTCGGCGATCGCCTCGACGGCGGCCTCGAAGACCTCCTGGTTGTGCGCTGCGGGCGCCCGGAACCCGGACACCTTCCGTACGTACTGCAGCGCGGCGGCGCGGATCTCCTCCTCGGTGGCCTTCTCGGGGATGGCGGGCGGGCGCAGGGTCTTAATGGAACGGCACATACACCCACTATCCCGCTACCGGGGCAGCTCGGCCCCGGAAAGTTTCATGATCAAACCTGCCTGCAGCCGTGCCCGCAGCACCGGATCCGTGACCTCTTCCAGCAGTTCGACGGCCTGCTGCAGCGCGGCGGCGGCCCGCCGGTCCTCCCGCAGGGAGGCGGTCTGGTCGGCCATGTGCCGCAGGGCGATGTCGGCCCGCCGGTGGAAGAGCTGCCCGACGAGCGTGATGACGAGTCCCACCGAACTGGTCACCACCCCGAGGTACAGCTCGCCACTGGTCTCGGCCTTCCAGACCGCGAGCGCCACCCCGAGCAGCAGGACGGCGGCCCCCGCCCCGGCGAACCGCTGGCTGGTGACGAAGCTGCTGCGGGCCTGCGTCAGCCCGTACGCGTAGTACTCGACCAGCACGGACGTGAACTCGGCGTCCCCGTGCCCCTCCCGCCGCCCCGCCGGCAGCCCCCCGACATCGGCGTACTTGGGATCCCCCGCACCACCGCCGGGCTCGGCAACCTGCGCCAACAACCGCGCCCGCTCGGCATCACGCCGCCGCTCGAACCCCTCCCTGGCCGCCCGGTCCAGCCGGACGTACGCCACGCCGCCGACGACAGCGGCCAGCAGCCCGACGCCCCCCACCACCCACTCGCCCATCCCCCGACGATCCCACGCCCCCTCGACACCCGGTCAACCCTCCGAACACGCCAAAGGCCCCCGCCCGCAACCGGTCGGGGGCCTCCGTGCAACGCGCCTCAGCCATGAATGTCAGCGACCAGCCGCCGACCGGTTCGCTTCTCGGCATCGCTGGTGTCGGCACGTGTCGTTCCACTGGTGCAGCCGCCGAAGCTCCTGCAAGGCGGCGACGGGGAAGGGGTGCTCTCCCCACTTCTTTCGGTACCCGGCCTCGCCGTGCGTCCGCAACACCTCCTCGGCGGCCTCCATCACCGCGTGGCTCAGCACGCTGCGGGGCTGTGTGGTGCTCCAGGAGAGGACGCCCGCGTCGTCGGGCTCGTCCCAGCTCGTCGTCAGGTCCGGGAACCGGTAGATGTCGACGCCCACGCTCGCCCCTTGGCGCCGCAGTCGCCACCTCGCTTCGGCCGGTTCGAGGTCGAAGGAGATCCGCTGGACGGTCGAGTCCCCATAGAGCCCGACCATCGCGTGCAACGTGTCGGCCAAGGCGTCCGTGAGGTAGCTGACGATGTCCGTCCACTCCGAAGCGCCATCGGCAATACGGCACGTGGCCCACCCGGCACCGCCCAGTTCCCAGCCGAACCGGAGATCCCCCGTCATCCTCGCCCTCCCGACCCCGCCGGCCGGCCGGCGGTGGATGTCACTTGTGGACGCAAAAGACCCCCCGCCATGATCGGCGAGGGGTCTTCGTGCTGGTGGGCGTGGACGGTTTCGAACCGCCGACATCTGCTTTGTAAGAGCAGCGCTCTACCCCTGAGCTACACACCCGTGGATGAGTGGACAGCCTACATGGCGGGCGCACCCCCCACGCAAACCCGTATCCGTGGGGGAGAATGGACCGGAGCATGGCGGAGGCGGTACGGGAGAGGGATTGTGACGACGGCATCCCGGCGGTGGTTCGGCGGGCGGGACGAGAGTCGGCGGGCGGATGCGCAGGCGGCGAAGGATGCCGCCGCGGCCGCGTTCTACGAGCTGGACACCGCGCAGCGGGATCTGCGGATCTCCATGGAGACCATCGCGGCGGCCGACGGGTCGCCCGCGGCGCGGCAGGCCGGGGAGGGGTTCGCCGCTCTCGGGCAGCGGATCGACCAGGTCAGCCACGTCTACATCGAGGCCGTCGACGCGCACGACCTCGATCGCGTCGATCTCGAAGGGGCCGTCGCCTCGCGGGCGCGGGAGCAGCTGACGCGCGCCCGTGACGAGCTCGTACGGGTCAAGGGGGAGCTGGACCGCTTCGCCCAGGGGCTGCAGCCCCTGCTGGACAAGGCCGAGACGCAGCTGGCGCGGGTGGCGCCCGCGCGGGAGCGGGCCCGGGCCGCGCTGCTCGCGGCGAGCTCCGCCCTGGACGGCGTACGGGCCCAGGGGATGCGGGCCGACGAGTTCGCGGCGCGCCTGGCCGCGCTCGGGCCCGAGCTGACCCTGCTGAACCAGGGCGCCGCGCAGCACGGGGTGCAGGAGACCGTTCAGCGCGCGGACCGGATCCTGCGGGACGCGGAGGCGATACGGGCCGAGGTGGCACGGCTCCCGGAGCGGGCCGCGGAGATCGACCGGCGGCTGGTGAGCCTGCGGACCCGGGCGCAGGCTCTGCGCAACCGGGCGGACCGGGTGGATCCGGTCCTCAGTGAGCTGCGCCGACGGTTCAGTGCCGCGTGCTGGCAGGACCTGCAGCACGTGCCGGAGCAGGCCGTACGCGACGTGGCGAAGGCCGAGGAGCAGCTGAGGGAGGCCGCTCGGGCGCGCGAGGAACAGCGCTGGGCGGACGTGGCTGCGCTGGTCGAGTCGGTCCGGGGTGCGCTGGACGCCACCGACGAGGCGGTGTCGGCAGCGCAGGACCGGCTGTCGCGGCTGGAGGCGGTGGCGCGGGACCCTCAGGCGGAGGTGCAGCGGACCCGGTTCGCGATCCGGGACGCGCAGCGGCTGGCGATGGAGGGCCGCAGTGTGCCCGATCCGCGGCACGCGCGGCCGCTGGACGAGTCGGTGGCGCGGATGGAGCGGGCGCTCGCCGCGCTGGAGGAGCGGCACCCCGACTACTGGCACTTCCTCCAGGAGATGGAGCAGGTGCGGCAGGGCGTGGGGCGGGTCGTCTCCGACATCCGCGGCGGACGCGGGAGCGGCTGAGTCCGCGCGCCCGTCCGCGCTTGTCGCGGCGGGGGCGCGGGCGGATGCTGGAAGGTGGCTGGAATAGGAGGGCGTGATGGCTGCCCACGTTTCGCACACCTCTCGTGCGCCCGGCGCACCCCGCACGACTGCATCGCGCACGACCGCACCGCGCACGAGCCCACCCCCCGTGAACGCGCCCCACGCGGCGTACGGGTGCCACGAGCCCCACGAGCACTACGCGCCGTACGTGTCCCACGGACCGATCGAGCTGCCCGCCCCGCACGTCCCGTACCTGGTGCGGCGCGTCGCGCGCCCGGTCAACACCCGGCTCGACGAGCACCTGCCCACCGACCACAAGCTCAGCCAGGTCTACCGGGTGGGCGCGGGCCTGATGGGACTGCTGCTCATCGTGTTCGGGATCCTGGGGCTGATCGACCAGATCGGGTTCTTCGACACCGGCGGCGCCACGGTGCTCGCCCTGAACACCAACGGCGCGCTGAGCGTCCTGTCGATCTGCATCGGGCTGCTGCTCCTCGTGGGGATGGTGATCGGCGGGAACTTCGCGTCCACCCTCAACATCGTGCTGGGGATCGCCTTCATCGTCAGCGGGTTCGTGAATCTGGCCCTGCTCGACACCGGGATGAACTTCCTGGCCTTCAAGATCCAGAACGTGCTGTTCAGCTTCGTCGTCGGCGTGATGCTGATGTGGTTCGGGATGTACGGGCGGGTGGGCAGCGCCCTGCCGCACGACAATCCGTACTGGCGGGCCCGCAACCCCGAGCAGGCCGCACGCGAGGACCGCGCCGCCGGGCTGAGTCGGTGAGTCACGGCTTCCGGACCGGACCGGACGGCTTCCGGTCCGGAACGATCCGGTCCGGACCGATCCGGCCGTGCCGGCAGGCCCCGGCTCTGTAGCCTGGGGCCATGCCCCGTTACGAATTCCGCTGCCGGACCTGCGAAGACACCTTCGAGGTCAGCCGGCCCATGGCCGAGTCCTCCGCTCCCGCCGACTGCCCGGCCGGCCACGCCGACACCGTGAAGCTGCTCTCCGCCGTCGCCGTGGGCGGTACCAGCAGCGCCCCCGCCCCGTCCGGCGGGGGCTGCTGCGGTGGTGGCGGCTGCTGCTAGGGGGCGTCCGCCGGCGTCAGCGCTTGCGCGACAGGGTGAGGCCGTCCGAGATCGCGAGCAGCACCGACTCCATGCGGGTGTCCGCCGCGACGTGCTCGTTGTACGCGCGGACCCCCGCGGCCGAGCCCGTCGCGGACTCGTCCAGGACGCTGCCGTGGAAGAGGGTGTTGTCCGTGACGATCAGCCCGCCCGGGCGCAGCCGCGGAACGAGCTCCTCCCAGTAGGCGATCTGGCTTTCCTTGTCCGCGTCCACATAGGCCATGTCGATGTGCGGCTCCCGCGGCATGGCGCGCAGCGTGTCCAGCGCCGGGGCGATGCGCAGGTCGATGCGGTCGGCGACGCCCGCCGCCTTCCAGGCCTCGCGCCCGTACGCCGTCCACTCCTCCGAGACATCGCACGCGACGATCACGCCGTCCGCCGGCAGGGCCTGTGCCATCGACAGGGTGGAGAAGCCGGTGAAGGTGCCGACCTCGACGATGTGCCGGGCGCCGGTCAGCCGTACCAGGAAGGCCAGCAGGGGCCCCTGTTCCTCCGCCGACTGCATGCCGGCGACGTCCGGGAACTTCTCGTACGTCGTCGCCACCAGCCCCCGCTGGACCGGGTCCAGCGGGGGGTTGTGGTCGAGCATGTAGCGGTACAACTCGTCAGTGATCTTCGTGCTGTTGCCCTTGGTCATGCACCCAGTGTGCCGACCCGGACCGCCGGTTGACCGCGGATCGACCGCGGATCGACCGCCGATCGGCCCCGGTCGGCCCCCGGTCGGCCCCCGGCCGGACCGGTGGGCCTACCGCCCGGCCTCCCGGGCCACCGCCCCCGCGAACGCCCGCACGATCTCCTCGCCCGCCAGCACGCCCGCCGCCGCCAGGGCCGTGACGTTCGGCGCCGTCCAGCCCGCGTCGGCCAGCTCCCCGTGCCCCGGCCGCCAGGCCGCGTCCGCCGCCAGCAGCAGGTCCGCGTCCAGCAGCGAGTCGCCCGCGGCGAGGGTCGTGGTCGCGCCCGTACGGCGGGCCACCTCGCGCATCGCCGCGCTCTTCGTCAGCGGCCGCGGCACGGCGTAGATCTTGCGCCCCTGGAGGGAGACCGTCCAGCCGCGTGCGTCGGCCCACTCCGTCAGCGCCTTGACCCACTCGTCCGGCACCAGGGCCCGCTCGACGACCAGGTAGGTGAAGAGGTCCTCCGCGATCCGCGCCTTGCGCAGCCACGCCGGGTCCGCCGTCGCCAGCAGGTGCGCGTGCACCTCCTCCAGCGGGGCGCACTCCTGCGCCAGCCGCGAAGCCACCTGGCGCCGCCAGTCCCGGTCCGGGAGGCCGTCGACCAGCAGCTGCCCGCCGTTGGCGCAGATCGCGTACGGCGCCGGCCGCCCGGGGAAGCGGATGCGCTGGTACTGCTTGCGCGTACGGGTCGTCGTCGGGACGAAGACCACCGCGGGATCGGCCGCCAGCTCGGCCAGCAGCGCCGCCGCCGTCTCCGTCATGTACGACAGCGGCTTGCTCTCGTGCACCTCCACGCACAGCAGCCGCGGGGCCACCGGGTCGGGCATGGTCAGGCCGAGCGCGGCCGTCGAGTAGATGAGCGTGCGGTCGAGATCACTGGCTACCAGGACAGTCACTTGGAGGTCACGGCCTTTCCGTCGGCGCCGGTCGCGCCACGCGTGAAGCGGGGGTGGATGAGTCCTACGCAGGTGTAGGGCAGCCCGTCGACCTCTTCCACCGGCACGCCGCGCTGCTCGGCGAGCAGCCGTACGTGGTCCAGGTCGGCGCCGGCGCCGCGCTGCGCCAGGATCTTCCACGGCACGCGCCGCAGCAGGACCCGCGTCGTCTCGCCGACGCCGGGCTTGACCAGGTTCACGTCGTGGATGCCGTACTCCTCGCTGATCCGCTCGACGGCCGCCCAGCCCTCCCAGGTGGGCGTCCGGTCGGCCGCGAGGAGCTCCTTGACCTCGGCGTCGACGGCCTCGGCCACCTCGTCGAAGCGGGCGGCGACGGTGTCGATGAAGGCGGTGGAGACATCGGCTCCGGCGAGCTCGCGGTAGAACTTCGCGCCGTGGAAGTCGGCGGGTCCGACCAGGTCGGACCTGAGGACCGTACGCGATATCAGCCCGGAAACGGTGGAGTTGAGGCAGGCGGAGGGGATCAGGAAGTCCTCGCGGGTGCCGTACGTGGACACGCAGGACCCGGGGTCGGCGAGGACCACGATCTCCGGGTCGAAGCCCGGGCCCCCCGCCTCCCGAGTGGCCCGCAGGGCCGCCGCCAGCTCGCGCGTGATGGCGCCCTTGCCCGTCCAGCCGTCCACGAAGACGACGTCGGCGGGGTCGTGGTGGGCGGCCAGCCAGCGCAGCGCGTTGGGGTCGATGCCGCGGCCCCGCACGATGGAGACGGCGTAGTGCGGCAGGTCCAGGCCGTGCCGGGCCCGGGCCCAGCGGCGCATCAGCACGCCGACGGGGGTGCCGGCGCGGGCCAGCGAGACGAGCACCGGGGAGGGGGAGCGCTCGGCGAGGACGGTCTCGGTGACCGTGCCGACGGCCCGGGCCATGCGGGCGGCGGACGCGGTCAGCGCGCTCCGGTACAGCTCCTGGTACTGGGGCGAGGGCTGGTACTCGACGGGCAGCGACTCGGCGTAGTGGGCGCCGCCCGCCTGGATGGCCTCCTCGCGCTCCTCGGTCGGGGCCTCGAGCGCCACGTCGGAGAGGTCCTGGAGCAGCCAGCCGCAGTCCTCCGGGGCGTACGAGGAGAAGGCGGGGCCGCGCAGCGGCTCGGGCAGGATCGGCTCGGGCATGATCGGCTCCCGCCGGTCGCAGGAATCGCCGCGGAAGGGCTCGGGGACGTACGAGGGGCCGTGCGCCGGAACGTCCGCCGGGACGTACGACGGCACCAGCGCGAGCAGGACCCGGCCGGCGTGCGGGGCCAGACGCGCGAGGAGCCCGTCGGGACCGTGCAGCGCGGCGGTGTCCCCGTGGCCGTCGACGACGGCGACGACGGTGTCGAAGCCGGCGCCCGCGACGTTGTAGGCGTACCGGTCGCCGGGACCGTCGGCGGGGGCGTCGTGGGCGGGGAAGACGAGCCGGGAGCGGATGGCGTAGCCGGGGTCGTCGACGGCGAGCACGGGTGAGCGGGTGGTGGTCGAGAAGCGGACCTCGGCCGCCGCCCCGGACTCCTCCAGGGCCCGCGCGAGGCGCAGCGGGGCGTACATCAGCTCTTCGTTGCCGAGTACGAGGACCCGCCCGGGCTCGGCTCCGAGCGCGTCGGCGAGCTGTCGGGCCAGCGCGGGCAGCGCGGCTTCGAGCCGGGCGCGGTGCTCGGGGGTGAACCCGTGCCGGCCGCCGTCGGGGACCCCGGCGGGCCAGTCCAGCACGACGCGCCCGGCGGGCGCGGCGGGCGCGAGCGGAGCCGCAGCCGGAGCCGGACCGCCCGCGTCCCGGCCCTCGTACTCCTCGACCAGTGCCTGCCCCTTGGCCAGGACCCCCTCGGGGAGGTGCACGGTCCCGGAGGCGAGCGCGATGAGGTCGACGCGGGCGCCGATCTCGGCGGCGAAGGCGGTGAGCCGCTCGCGGTCGGCCGGGGAGCGCATGTCCACGAGGGCGACGACCACGTAGTGCTCGCGGGGGTGGCGGGCGTGCAGGTCGCGGATGGTGTTCAGGACCGTGTTGCCGGTGGAGAACTCGTCGTCGACGAGGACCAGCGGCCCGCTGCCGGCCAGCAGCTTCGGGTCCTGCGGCAGCAGCAGGTGCGAGGTGGCGTGCGAGTGGGCCTCCTCGAACCCGCCGGCGGGCTCGACCCCGGGCACGGGGCGGCGGGTGGAGTGCAGGTAGGGCGCGGCTCCGAGCCCGTCGGCCACACAGTGCCCGAGCCCGGTCGCCGTCTCGGCGTACCCCAGGACCACTGCGGCGGCGGCCTCGTCGCCCAGCAGGGCCCGCACCCGCTCGCCCAGCCCGTGCCCGGCCGCGTAGACGGCCCGCGGGGACTGCGGGACGTGCTTGCCCAGCACCTGTGAGACCAGCAGGTGGGCCCGCTTCGGGTTGCGCCGCAGGGCCAGCCCGAGCAGTTCGTCCAGCCGTGGCGATCCGGGGTCGCCGGCCTCCTCCAGGCGTACGCCCAGCCGCTCGGCCACCCAGGTTCCCGACCACACCGCGTCGATCGTCTTGCCCTTCTCCGTAGTCGTCGCCGTCACGGGTCCGCTCACAGCTGGAGCCCGGCCGTGAGGAGGTCGACGAAGCCGACCTCCTCCTTCGCCACACCGAAGACCTCGGCGCGCAGCATGGTGCGCTCGGCCCAGGCCCGGTGGGGCTTCACCTCGTTCATCTTGTTCGTGTAGGCGGAGCGCATGACTCCGCCGCCGCCGCGCTCGGGGCGCAGGATGTCCTGGGCGTCGCTGAACTCCTCGTGGGAGACCACCGACAGCGCGTGGACGGGCGTGACGTGGGCGGGGTGGATGCAGGTCTTGCCGAGGAGCCCGTTGGCCCGGTCGAGTTCGATCTCGCGCAGGAGCCCGTCGAGGTCGTGCTCGATGAGGGCGGTGCGCAGTTCCTCCACGCCCTCCTGGAGGAAGGGGCTGCGGCGCAGCTGGGGCTTGAAGAGCCGCTGCTGGCTGCGGAAGTACTCCCAGACGGGTCCGGTGACGGTGAAGCCGGTGCCGTCGGCGCGGCTGAGCACGTTGACCACGTCGGCGATGACTCCGGCGACGATCTGGACGTCGTAGGCGGTCATGTCGGGGGTGCGGCGCAGTCCGTAGACCGAGCAGAAGTCGGTGACGCCGAGGCGCAGGGCCAGGACGCGGTCGCGGTACCGGTTCACGGTGCGGGAGATGCCGGCGAGGGCTTCGACGCGGGTTTCGAGGTGGAGGAGGTCGGGGGTCTCCAGGACGGGCATCGCGTACAGCGGCTGCCGGCCGTCGGCCGCCTCCGCCTGGGCGACGGCGTCGAGGAAGGCGGTTCCACGGCTCTCGGTGAACTTGGGGAGTACGAATCCGGCCAGTCTGCGGGCGGAGCCGCCGAGGCGGTGCACGAGGTCGGGTATCTGCTCGGGGGTGCGGACCCGGATGAAGAGGAGCGGGAGCTCTCCGCCGTCGGCGTCGAGGGCGGCGAACTGCCGGACGAGGTTGTCCTCGGCCCCCGCGACATCGGCGTCGCTGATCGAATCCTCCAGGCAGAGGACCATGGAGACGACTCCGCGGGCGGCCTGCTTGCGGACGTCGCCGGCGAGGTTCGGGCGGGTGGCGGGGCTGTAGAGGGTGGCTCCGAGGGCGGCGGCGAGGATGCGGGCGGGGGAGGCGGCGGTGAACTCGGCCGGCTCCTGGTGGAAGAGGTCCTTACGGACGGTGGGCGATATGTGCCCAAAGTGACGCATGTGCTTCCCCCGTACTGCCTCGGCGGCCCCAGTGGCGTGGCCGGTAATAGTACGTACGAACGTGAGTCAAGAGTTCCTCAAGTACATGAAGTTCAGGTAACCCTCTTGCACCATGCCCAGGTCTTTCTTCCGCGACAAGGCTCCACGGGGGGCCGCGTTGTTCCGCGCCGCCCCGGGAGGGCAGGATGACGGGCATGACGCACGCGATGCAGAAGGGCTCGAACATCCCGGTGACCGCCGTGGCGGTCCGGGCGGTGCTGCGCTGGACCGGCGGCTCCGAGGTGCCGGACGTGGACGCCTCGGCACTGCTCGTGGGCCCGGACGGGCGCGTGCGCTCGGACGAGGACTTCGTGTTCTACAACCAGCCCCGGCACCCCTCGGGGGCCGTCTGGCGGCTCGGCAAGAAGCAGCTCGGCGACGGGATCACCGACGCCGTACAGGCGGACCTGCGGGCGGTGCCGCCGGTGGTGGACCGGATCCTGGTGGTGGCCTCTGCCGAGGACGTGCCGTTCCAGCAGGTCAGGGATCTGCGGATCCTGCTGTACGACGCCACGGCGACCGGCGGCTCCGAGCCGCTGGCCTTCTTCGACGTGCGGCCCGAGACGGGGGCCGAGACGGCCCTGATCTGCGGGGAGCTGTACCGCCGCGGGGACGGATGGAAGTTCCGCGCGCTGGGCGAGGGCTACTCGAACGGCCTCGTCGGGCTGGCGACCGACCACGGGATCTCCGTGGACGAGAACGCCGCCGAGGACGCCTCCGCGGCCGCACCCGCCGCCGGGCCGGCCGACGACCGTACGGCCGCGATGAGCCCGCCGGTCCCGCGGCAGGCACCGCCGGCGCCGGTGACGCAGGCCCCGCCGGCCGCGCAGCCGGCGTACGGCTACCCGCAGCCGGTGTCCCCGGCTCCGGTGCCGGTCCCGGCGCCTGTCCCGGTCGGCGACCCGACGTTCCGGCTGCCGGTGCAGGGCCCGCAGTTCCTGCGTCGCTGACGCGCTGCCGGCCGGGGCCGCCGCGGCCGGTCCGCAGCCTGGCCGGGGCCCGCGTCCCCGGTCAGGCCTTGGTGCTCTTGTAGCCCCGCCCCCACTGCAGGCCCCACCCGTACAGCCGGTCCAGCTCGGCCTGGAACCCGTACACGAACTTCACCTCGCGCCGCACGATCAGCTCGCCCTTGACGTGCTCCATGGAGAGCACCGCGCAGGAGCGGGCCTGCGGCTGCCGCTCCTCCAGCGGGATCTCGATCCGCGGCCCGGTGATCGGGTAGAGGGTGATCATGGCGTGCGTCCGGTCGAAGGCCGGCGTCTGGTCGTAGATGTAGACGAACACCAGCAGCCGCTTGATCTCGTCGGCGTGGTCGAGGTTGACGAAGACCGTCTCCCCCGACGGCGCCCCGAACCGGTCGTCGCCGCTGAGCTTCACGTACGGCGGGCTGTTGATGTCCCCGTGCAGGTTGCCCAGGGGCTGGACGACGCCCCGGGTCCCGTCGGCCAGCTCGTAGAGGCAGCCGAGGTCGAGGTCGACGTTGACCATGCCCTGGGTGTGCGCCTGCACCATGTCGGGCTTGAACAGCTTGAACGGATGGCGCAGGAGCCGGCCGCCCTCGCCTCCGCCGCGGCCGCCGATGTCCGAGCTGCGCATCCGCCAGGACAGGTTGACCCGCAGGTTCCCGTGGACCGCCCCCTGTTTGGTGAGCGACACCGTCGGATGCCGTTTGGTCAGCTCGATCGCGGCCGATCCGCTGCCCGAGTCGAACTGCAGGGCGCGGCTGCCCCTGATGCCGTCGAAGAACCCTTCGAAGAATCCCATTCCCCTGTCCCCCCTCATTCTGTGTAGGCGGGGCGGCCTACGCGGACGGGGCGGCCCGGCAGTCCGCAGACCAGCCCGGCCGCCCCGCAGTTGGAGCGTTCCGCATTACCGCCGTGATCATGCCTCGGCGGTGGAACCCTCCAGTTCCAGGCGCTTGTTGCGGCGCACCGAGGACCAGAAGGACCAGGCGATGAGGATCACGCCGACGAGGCCGGTGATGACCTCGTTGATCTCGTACTGGATGGTGACGAGCAGGATGACGGCGAGCGCGCCGATGGCGTAGTGCGCGCCGTGCTCCAGGTAGACGTAGTCGTCGAGGGTGCCCTGGCGGACCAGGTAGACCGTGAGCGACCGGACGTACATGGCGCCGATGCCGAGGCCGAGGGCCATGAGCACGATGTCGTTGGTGATGGCGAAGGCGCCGATGACCCCGTCGAAGGAGAAGGAGGCGTCGAGGACTTCGAGGTAGAGGAACATGAAGAAGGCGGCCTTGCCGGCCATGGCGACGGCCGAGACGGGCTTGCCGCTCTTCTTGGCCGCTTCCTCGGCTTCGTGCTCGGCCTCCTCCTCTTCTTCGAGACGGTTCTCGAAGTAGCCGGAGAGACCGCCGACGATCATGTAGGTGATCAGGCCGGCGATGCCGGAGACCAGGACGGTCTGCGCCTTGTCCACGTGGGCGCCGCCGTGCTGGTGGGCGTTGGCGGCGAAGGTCGCGGACGTGACCAGCAGGACGATCAGCGCGATGCACGCCGACAGCATGTCGATCTTGCCGAGCTTGGCGAGCGGCCGCTCCAGCCATGCGAGCCACTGGATGTCCCGGTCCTCGAAGATGAAGTCGAGGAAGATCATCAGAAGGAACATGCCGCCGAAAGCCGCGATCGCCGGGTGGGCGTCCGTGACCAGCTGCTCGTACATGTCCTTGTTGTTCAGCGCCAGATCGACGGCCTCGATGGGCCCGATGCCGGCGGTGACGGCGACGATCACGACGGGGAAGACCAGGCGCATGCCGAACACGGCGATGAGCACACCGATGGTGAGGAAGATCTTCTGCCAGAAGGCATTCATCTTCTTCAGGATTCCGGCGTTGACCACCGCATTGTCGAAGGACAGCGAGATCTCAAGGATGGACAGGATCGCGACGATCCCGAGTCCGGTCATTCCCCCGTAGAACCCCGCTGCGACCAGACCGAGCGCAGTGACTGCGAACGACCAGCCGAAGGTTTTGAGAACCACTGGCACCCCATCGTCTTGTACGGCTTTACGAAACGTTGACCCCGAAGTCTAGAGCGATGCCCCGGAGCCCCGACGCGTACCCCTGCCCCACCGCTCGGAACTTCCATTCGCCGCCGTACCGGTAGACCTCGCCGAAGATCATCGCGGTTTCGCTGGAGGCGTCCTCGGTGAGGTCGTAGCGGGCCAGTTCCTGGCCGTCCGAGTCGTTGACCACGCGAATGAAGGCGTTGCTGACCTGGCCGAAGCTCTGCCGGCGGGCCTCCGCCTCGTGGATCGAGACCGGAAAGACGATCTTGTCCACCTCGACCGGGACCTTGGTCAGGTCGATGATGATCGATTCGTCGTCGCCCTCACCCTCGCCGGTGAGGTTGTCCCCCGTGTGTTCGACGGAGCCCTCGGGGCTCTTCAGGTTGTTGTAGAAGACGAAGTACGCGTCTCCCAGGACCCGGCCGTCGCGGCACAGCAGCGCGCTGGCGTCGAGGTCGAAATCGGCCCCCGTGGTCGAGCGCGCGTCCCATCCGAGACCGACCAGGACCCGGGTGAGGTTCGGTGCGGCCTTGGAGAGGGAGACGTTGCCCCCCTTGGCGAGTGTGACGCCCATGTTGTGGTCCTCCCCGGACGACGTGGTGATCGCGGCGCGCCCCGCGTGGCGGGCCGCCGGTGAAGCTCGCCGGTGCATCTCTGCGGTGCACCGTCGCAAAGCACGTCCGGCGCCGTACACACAGTGCACGGCGCCGGACGGGTGACTGCTGGCAGGCTCAGACGTTGACGCCGAAGTCCTGCGCGATGCCGCGCAGGCCGGAGGCGTAGCCCTGGCCGATGGCGCGGAACTTCCACTCCGCTCCGTTGCGGTACAGCTCGCCGAAGACCATGGCGGTCTCGGTCGAGGCGTCCTCGGAGAGGTCGTAGCGGGCGAGCTCGCTGTTGTCGGCCTGGTTCACGACGCGGATGTACGCGTTGCGGACCTGGCCGAAGCTCTGCTGGCGGCTCTCGGCCTCGTAGATCGAGACCGGGAAGACGATCTTGGCGACATCGGCCGGGACGCCGGCCAGGTTCACCTTGATCGCCTCGTCGTCGCCCTCGCCCTCACCGGTGGTGTTGTCACCGGTGTGCTCGACCGAGCCGTCCGGGCTCTTCAGGTTGTTGAAGAACACGAAGTTCGAGTCGTTGGCGACCTTGCCCTGGTCGTTGGTCAGGATCGCGCTGGCGTCGAGGTCGAAGTCGACACCGGTGGTGGTGCGAGCGTCCCAGCCCAGACCGACGATGACCGCCGTCAGATTCGGCGCGGCCTTGGTCAGCGAGACGTTTCCGCCCTTGCTGAGGCTGACTCCCACGGGTCCTCCATTGGGTTCATGTGTGGGGCGGTGCCCCGTCGTGCGGTTTCTACCGGGATCAACGCTTCGATCCTAGTGACGGGTTCCCGCCTGTCGGCGTCTTTCCCGGTGAACAGTTCGCGGAACCCGCCCGAAGTGCGGCGATTGTGCGGCGGCCCGACGGGTCCGGGGTATCGCGGGTGCTCCGGGAGGCTCCTCAGAGGCTGTCGAGGGCCTTGATGTACTCGTTCAGGTCACGCGCGTCGGGCAGGCCGTTGACGACGGTCCAGCGCACGACGCCGTCCTTGTCGATGATGAAGGTGCCGCGGACCGCGCAGCCCTTGTCCTCGTCGAAGACGCCGTACGCGCGCGAGGTCTCGCCGTGCGGCCAGAAGTCCGAGAGCAGCGGGTAGTCCAGGTTCTCCTGCTCGCCGAAGACGCGCAGGGTCGGCACGGAGTCGTTGGAGACCGCGAGGAGCTGGACGTCGTCGTTCTGGAACCGCGGCAGCTGGTCGCGCAGCTCGCACAGCTCGCCGGTGCAGACACCGGTGAAGGCGAACGGGTAGAAGAGCAGCACGACGGCCTTCTCGCCGCGGAAGTCGGAGAGCCGCACGGTGGCGCCGTGGTTGTCCTTGAGCTCGAAGTCCGGGGCCTTGGTGCCGACCTCGATCGCCATCTCTCGCATCCCTTCGTTCCCGCATCCCTGCGTTGGGCTGTTCGGGTGGGTCCAGCCTAGGGGGTGTCGTCAAAGTAGCTTCGTCCGCCCGTGAGGGCGGGGCCGGCGGGGTCTGGTGCGTGTGATCGCAAGGCGGAGGTGGGGGTCCCCCCGCCGAAGGCAGGGGGAGGAGGCGACGCTCGCGTCGTCGACCGACGACAACGCGGCGAGCGCGCGTGCCAGACCCCGCCGACCAGAAGGGACTTTGACGACACCCCCTAGGACACCCCCCGGGCCGGTCAGGGCCCGGAACGCACGCACCCCGCCGACCGGAAGGGATTCCGGGGCGGGGTGCGTGTCCGCTTGGCTGCGGGGCGCGGCTCAGCGCTTGGCCTTGGCGGCCTTCGGCGTCACCAGCTTGGTGGAGGTCCACTCCTTGCCGACGGGCAGGCCCTTGGCAAGGGAGAGGCCGGCCGTTTCGGCCGCCTCGCTGATGTCGCTGGCCTCGACGTAGCCGTCACGGCCCGTCTTGGGGGTCAGCAGCAGGATCAGTGCGCCGTCCTCGACCAGCTCGGTCGCATCGACCAGGGCGTCCGTCAGATCGCCGTCTTCGTCGCGGAACCACAACAGCACCGCGTCGGCGACGTCGTCGTAGTCCTCGTCGGCGAGCTCGCTGACGAGCTTCTCGACGGCGTCACGGAATTCCTGATCGACGTCGTCGTCGTAGCCGATCTCCTGGACCACCTGTTCGGACTGGAAACCCAGCCGGGCGGCCAGGCTCTCCGCGTGGTCCGCGGTCGCGCTCACGGGGTGCCTCCTGCTCATGTTCGGTGAATGTCTTCGGCGGCGCGCGTACGCGCAGCATTGGGCGTAGTCCACACGGGCGCGGCGGATCGCGCAAGTACCCGGCCGTCGAGACCGTCGAAACGGTGACGATTACGGCCGTCTCGCCGCAACTTTCAGCCTTCCCGTGTGCACGTCTGGTGATTCATCCCACACCATTCCAGCTCATTCGGCATCATCGGCGACGCTCGGCGGCTTTCCTACCTGTTTGAGGGACGAACGGTCTTGCGAGCCCGCTGATCTTCCTGGGCGTAGGGTGGCGATCGGCCGGACCTGACGCTCATGGCGCCCGAATCTCCGCGGACTCCAGTGATTACCCAGTGGTACGGGTGACGATTCGGACCGAGCGTAAGACGATGGGAGGCGGCGAAACCCCATGGCACGACTCCCCTGACAGCGAAGGAACAGCGTGGCTTCCGCATCCGATCGCAATCCGATCATCATTGGCGGCCTGCCGAGCCAGGTCCCGGACTTCGATCCGGAGGAGACGCAGGAGTGGCTCGACTCCCTGGACGCAGCCGTCGACGAGCGCGGCCGTGAACGCGCCCGCTACCTGATGCTGCGACTGATCGAGCGGGCCCGCGAGAAGCGCGTGGCCGTGCCCGAGATGCGCAGCACGGACTACGTCAACACGATCGCCACCAAGGACGAGCCGTTCTTCCCCGGCAACGAGGAGATCGAGCGCAAGGTCCTGAACGCCACCCGGTGGAACGCGGCCGTCATGGTCTCGCGCGCCCAGCGTCCCGGGATCGGCGTCGGCGGGCACATCGCCACGTTCGCCTCCTCCGCCTCCCTCTACGACGTGGGCTTCAACCACTTCTTCCGGGGCAAGGACGAGGGCGACGGCGGCGACCAGATCTTCTTCCAGGGCCACGCCTCCCCCGGCATCTACGCGCGCGCCTACCTCCTGGACCGGCTCTCCGAGCAGCAGCTCGACGCGTTCCGGCAGGAGAAGTCGAAGGCCCCGTACGGCCTGTCCAGCTACCCGCATCCGCGGCTGATGCCTGACTTCTGGGAGTTCCCGACCGTCTCGATGGGCCTCGGCCCGCTCGGTGCGATCTACCAGGCCCGGATGAACCGGTACATGGAGGCGCGCGGGATCGCGGACACCTCGAAGTCACACGTTTGGGCGTATCTCGGTGACGGCGAGATGGACGAGCCGGAGTCGCTCGGCCAGCTGTCGATCGCCGCCCGCGAGGGCCTGGACAACCTGACCTTCGTCGTGAACTGCAACCTGCAGCGGCTCGACGGCCCGGTCCGCGGCAACGGCAAGATCATCCAGGAGCTGGAGTCCCAGTTCCGCGGTGCCGGCTGGAACGTCATCAAGCTCATCTGGGACCGCTCCTGGGACCCGCTGCTGGCGCAGGACCGCGACGGCATCCTGGTCAACAAGATGAACTCGACGCCGGACGGGCAGTTCCAGACGTACGCGACCGAGACCGGCGCGTACATCCGCGACCACTTCTTCGGCGACGACCAGCGGCTGCGGGCGATGGTCGAGAACATGAGCGACCAGCAGCTGCTGCACCTGGGCCGCGGCGGCCACGACCACAAGAAGATCTACGCGGCGTACGCGGCGGCCAAGGCGCACAAGGGCCAGCCGACGGTGATCCTGGCGCAGACGGTCAAGGGCTGGACGCTCGGCCCGAACTTCGAGGGCCGCAACGCGACGCACCAGATGAAGAAGCTGACGGTCGACGACCTCAAGCGCTTCCGCGACCGCCTGCACATCCCGATCACCGACGCGCAGCTGGAGAACGGCGCCCCGCCGTACTACCACCCGGGTCCGGGTTCGCCGGAGATCCAGTACATGCACGACCGGCGCAGCTCGCTGGGCGGCTACGTGCCGACCCGCGTGGTGCGCGCGAAGCCGCTGCAGCTGCCGGACGAGAAGACGTACGCGGCGGCCAAGAAGGGCTCGGGCCAGCAGTCGATCGCCACGACGATGGCCTTCGTGCGCATCCTGAAGGACCTGATGCGGGACAAGGAGATCGGCAAGCGGTTCGTGCTGATCGCCCCGGACGAGTACCGCACCTTCGGCATGGACGCGTTCTTCCCGAGCGCCAAGATCTACAACCCGCTGGGCCAGCAGTACGAGGCGGTCGACCGCGACCTGCTGCTCGCGTACAAGGAGTCCCCGACCGGCCAGATGCTGCACGACGGCATCTCGGAGGCGGGCTGCACGGCCTCGCTGATCGCCGCGGGTTCGGCGTACGCGACGCACGGCGAGCCGCTGATCCCGGTCTACGTCTTCTACTCGATGTTCGGCTTCCAGCGCACGGGTGACCAGTTCTGGCAGATGGCCGACCAGTTGGCGCGTGGTTTCGTCCTGGGCGCGACCGCCGGCCGGACCACCCTGACGGGTGAGGGCCTCCAGCACGCCGACGGTCACTCCCAGCTGCTGGCGTCGACCAACCCGGGCTGTGTGGCCTACGACCCGGCGTACGGGTACGAGATCGCGCACATCGTCCAGGACGGCCTGCGCCGCATGTACGGGCCCGAGGCGGAGGACGTCTTCTACTACCTGACCGTCTACAACGAGCCGATCCAGCACCCGGCCGAGCCGGCCGGGGTCGACGTGGACGGCATCCTCAAGGGCATCCACCGGGTCTCCGCGGGCTCGGCGGGCTCCATCGGCGCGCAGATCATGGCCTCGGGCGTGGCGGTGCCGTGGGCGCTGGAGGCCCAGCGGATCCTGGCCGAGGAGTGGAACGTCCGGGCGGACGTCTGGTCGGCGACCTCCTGGAACGAGCTGCGCCGCGAGGCCGTCGAGGTGGAGGAGCACAACCTGCTCCACCCGGAGGAGGAGCAGCGCGTCCCGTACGTGACGCGGAAGCTGTCCGGCGCCGAGGGGCCGTTCGTGGCGGTCTCGGACTGGATGCGGTCCGTCCCGGACCAGATCTCGCGGTGGGTGCCCGGCGCGTACACCTCGCTGGGTGCGGACGGCTTCGGCTTCGCGGACACGCGCGGCGCGGCCCGGCGCTTCTTCCACATCGACGCGCAGTCGGTGGTGCTGGCGGTGCTGACCGAGCTGGCCAAGCAGGGCAAGATCGACCGCTCTGCGCTGAAGCAGGCGGTGGACCGGTACCGGCTGCTGGACGTCGCGGCGGCCGACCCGGGCGCCGCGGGCGGCGACGCGTAGCGCCGTGGCGCTGCGCGGGGCGGATGGCTGACGGCGGCGGGCCGGGGCGTGCGGGAGTGCGCCCCGGCCCGCCGCCGGTTGCGCCGGCTCCTGCGGCACTGCGCGGACGGCCGCGGCAGTGCGCCGCTCGGCTTCGCTTTACCCGTTCCTTACGATGCTCCGTATGAAGGAACCCTCCCGCCAGCTGCGGTGGGAGCGGCGGAGCCAGACCCCGCTGCTCGTGCTCGCCGCGGCCTTCACCGTCGCCTACGCCGTGCCGATCGTCGTGCCCGACGCGGACGCGGCCGTGCACCGTGCGTGCGCGGTCACCGAATGGGTGGTGTGGGGGGCCTTCGCCGCCGACTACCTGATGCGGCTGGGCCTCTCGACGGCCAAGAAGGCGTTCGTACGGACGCACTGGCTCGACCTGGGCGCGGTGCTGCTGCCGATGCTCCAGCCGCTGCGGCTGCTGCGGCTGGTCTCCACGCTGCTGCTGGTGGGCCGGCGGGCCCGGATGGCCCCGCAGATCCGGCTGACCACGTACGTGGCGGGGGCGGTGGTCGGGCTGCTGATGTTCGGCTCCCTCGCCGTGCTGAGCGTGGAGCGGGACGCTCCGAACGGGAACATCAAGAACCTGGGCGACGCCGTGTGGTGGAGCTTCACCACGATGACGACCGTCGGGTACGGGGACCACTCCCCCACCACCGGGCTCGGCCGGGTGCTCGCGGTGGGGCTGATGCTGTCCGGGATCGCACTGCTGGGTGTGGTGACCGCCAACATCGCGGCCTGGTTCATCTCCCGGTTCGAGCGCGACGACCGGGTGGAGCGGGCGCAGACCGCCGCGATCGCCGAACTGACCGCGGAGGTACGGGCGCTGCGCGCCGAGATCGGGCGCCTCGGCGGGGCCGCGGCCGCTTCCGTGACGGCCGCTCCCGACACTGCGGCCGCCCCGGGCGCGGGGGCCGGCGTACCGGCCCGGGTGCCCGAGGCGGCCCCGGCGGCGGGTGCCGCTACCGTTCCCACACCTTGAAGGCCCGGATCAGGTAGGGGGATTCGGGGAGCCGTACCCCGTCGCCGGGATACGTCTGGAACTCGCCGGTCTCCGCGCACTCGGCCGACTGGTAGGTGGTCACCGGCCGCCCGGTGCGGTTGACCAGCGACTGGGCGCTGGTCCCGGCGGGCAGCGCCGTACAGCTGTTGATGTCCAGGGTGCTCAGCTCGTGGGCGTGGCGGGTGCCCGTGAACTCCGGCCTCGCCCACAGGCACAGCTGCCCGGTGGCGCAGGCGGGGGCCTTGCCCGGCGGCGGACCGGCGGCGTGTGCGGCGCTCGCCGTGCTCGGGATGAGCGCGGCGAGGGCGAGGACGGTCGCGGCCAGGACGGTGGTGGACCGTGCGGGTGAACTCGTACGCATGACGGGTCAACTCCTTGTGGACGACGGCGCCCCGGACGGTTCCGGAGCGCCTCGGACACCACGCTGACCTGCGAGGACGGCCGGGCGGAAGGGGTCGGAGGCCGGTCCACCCGGATAGGCGACAGCCCCGCCGGAACCGTCCGGCGGGGCTGTCGCGCGTACGCGGTTGACTCGTGCGCGAGGGCGTCGGAGCCGGTGGCCGGCCCGGCTCAGATGTGTGCCGCGCCCGCGCCCGGGGCGGCGTTCTCGCCGCGCTTGGTGAAGCAGGCGACGACGGCGGCGAGCACCGCGACGCAGCCTGCGACGGTGAAGGCGGTGCTCATGCCGTCGACGAAGGTGTCGTGCGCGACCTTGGTGATCGACGAGGCGATCGGCTCCGGGGTCCCCGGCTGGACCGGGGCGATGCCGACCTGGACCCCCTTCTCGGCGAGGTCCAGCTGCTCCGGGGTGAGCGCGGGCAGCTCCGCCCGGTCCCAGTTGTCCCCGAACGAGTTGCCGACGGTGGTGGCCATGACCGCACCGAGGACGGCGGTGCCGAGGCTGCCGCCGACCTGCATGGCGGCCTGCTGGAGCCCGCCCGCCACACCCGAGAGCTCGAGCGGGGCGTTGCCGACGATGACCTCGGTGGCGCCGACCATGACGGGCGCGAGGCCGACACCGAGGAGGGCGAACCACAGCGACATCTGCAGGGTGCTGGTGCCCGGGGTCAGCGTGGACATCCCGAAGCAGGCGACGGCGGTCGCGACCATGCCCGTGACCAGGGGGATCCGCGGACCGACGGCGGTGATGGCGGCGCCGGCCAGCGGCGAGCCGATGATCATCATGCCGGTCAGCGGCAGCAGGTGCAGACCGCTGTCGACGGGGCTCATGCCGTGCACGTTCTGCAGGTAGAAGGTGACGAAGAACAGGCCGCCCATGAAGGCGAAGGCCATCAGCACCATGAGCACGGTGCCCGCGGACAGCGGGAGCGAGCGGAACATCCCCAGCGGGATCAGCGGCTCGGCGACCTTCGACTCCCAGACCGCGAAGAGCACGAAGCAGACCACGGAGCCGATGAGGAAGAGCATGGTCCGGGTGTCGCCCCAGCCCCACTCCGAGGCCTTGATCAGCGCCCAGATCAGCGAGAACATCGCGACCGACAGCAGCAGGATGCCGACGGCGTCGAAGGACTTCGGGGCGTTCTCGGCGCGGTGGTCGACCAGGATGAACAGGCCGAACGCCAGCGCGACGATGCCGACGGGCACGTTGATGAAGAAGACGGACTGCCAGCTGACGTTCTCCACCAGCAGGCCGCCCACGATGGGCCCGGCCGCGGTCGAGGCGCCGATGACCATGCCCCAGATGCCGATCGCCATGTTGAGCTTCTCGGCGGGGAAGGTGGCGCGCAGCAGGCCCAGCGCGGCGGGCATCAGCAGCGCTCCGAACAGGCCCTGGGCCACGCGGAAGGCGATGACGTACTGGACGCCGGACGAGAGCCCGATCGCGGCGGAGGCCGCGGCGAACCCCGCGATGCCTATGAGGAAGGTCTGGCGGTGGCCGAAGCGGTCGCCGAGCTTGCCGGCGGTGATCAGCGAGACCGCGAGGGCCAGCAGGTAGCCGTTGGTGATCCACTGGACGTCGGCGAGCGAGGCGCCGAGGTCCTTCTGGATCGCCGGGTTGGCGACGGCGACGATCGTGCCGTCGAGGGTGACCATCATGACGCCGATCGCCACGGCGAAGAGGGTCAGCCAGGGGTGGCCGCGCAAACCGGTGCGGGCCGGAGCCGGACCCGATTCCTTGGCGAGGGTGATCTGACTAGTCATGCGGACAGGCTAGTGACAGCGACTGACACTTCACAAACGGCTTAACGAGGCAGTGGCTGTCAGGTCGGTCACAGGTACCCTGACCGCTCACTCAGCGTCAGGATGTGCAGGCCGAGCCTGCGGAAAGGACACCCCTCGGTGATGACCGACGAGCGGCCGGTACCGGTGCCGGCGCCCGGACTGCGCGAACGCAAGAAGCGGCGCACCCGGGACGCGCTGCTGCGCGCCGCCCTCCTCCTCTTCATCGCGCAGGGGTACGAGCAGACCACCGTCGACGAGATCACCGACGCCGTGGACGTCTCCCAGCGCACCTTCTTCCGGTACTTCGCGAACAAGGAGGAGGTGGCCTTCGCCGTCCAGGACCTGGTCGAGTCGCACTACGTCGCCGCGCTGCGCGCCCGGCCGCCCGCCGAGGGCCCCTTCGAAGCCCTGCGCGGCGCGGTGCTCGGCGCCTGGGACACGCTCGACGAGGCCCTCTCCGACGTGGTGCCGGTCGACCTCTACATGCGTACATACCAGCTCATCGAGTCGACCCCGGCGCTGCTCGCCGTGCACCTGCGCCGCTCCACCGAGCTGGAGGAGCGGATCGCGCGGCTGATCGCCGAGCGCGAGGGCCTGGACGTGGACGCGGACCCGCGGCCCCGGGTGGCGGTCGCCGCCTTCTCCGGGGTGATGAGGGTCACCGGGCGGCTGTGGGCGCAGGACGAGGACGCGAGCGTGGCCTCGATCCGGCGGATGACCGAGGCCTGCCTTGACCAGATCGGCCCGGCGCTGGCCGCGGACTGGCGCTGAACACCCGTACGGGGTCGCACGGTCGACCGTGAACCCGGTCACCCTGGGCTCCGTGGCCGGATCCGGTCTCCTACGCTGGTCCCAGTGAACCTGCCCGGCCTCGCCCACTCCACCGCCGTTGGCGCCGACCCGCGCCCCGCCGCCCTGCGCACGCTGCTCGCGCTGGCGGTGGTCTTCATCATGCTGGCGACCACCGGCTGGACCGCGGTGCACCGGCCCGACGCGGGCACCACCCTGCGCACCGCCGCCCTCGCGTCCTGGGCCTCGGCCCGGATCGACGGCCGCCCGGTGCCGCCCGCCGACGCCCCCGTACGGACGGTGGCCCGGTTCTTCGCCGGCCTGGACGGATCCCAGCGGGCCCGGCTCGCCGAGGGGTACCCCCTGGTCGTCGGCAACCTCGACGGGGCGCCCGCCGCCCTGCGCTACCGGGCCAACCTGCGCGGCCTGGAGCTGGCCCAGCGGGCGGAGGAGGCACGCAGCCGGGACGTCAGCCTGACCCCGGCCGACCGCACCACGGCCGGCCGGCGCGCCCACCGCTTCGAGTCCCTGGCCGAGCCGGGCCGGCAGATCCTCGCCTTCGACCCGACCGGCGGCGGCCGCGTCGCCGAGGTCTTCGGCGACCTCGACCGGGCGAACCGCGTCTCGGTGGTCGTCCCCGGCGTCGACACCGACGTGCTCACCTTCGAGCGCACCCAGCGCCGCCTCATCGCGCCCGTCGGCATGGCGCAGTCGCTGTACGAGGCCCAGCGCGCGCAGGCTCCCGGCAGCCGGACCGCGGTCATCGCCTGGGCCGGCTACACCGCGCCGACCGGGGTCGGGATGGACGCGGCCACCGGCCGGATGGCGGTGGACGGGGCCGTACGGCTGGAGTCCCTGGCGGCGTCGCTGCCCGGGGACGCGAGCGTGGCGCTGTTCTGCCACAGCTACGGCTCGGTGGTGTGCGGGGTCGCCGCGCACGCGCTGCCGCCGTCGGTGACGGACGTCGTGGTGGCGGGCAGCCCGGGCATGCGCGCGGAGTCGGTGGCCGACCTGCACACCTCGGCCCGGGTGTGGGCCACGCGGGACACCGGGGACTGGATCGCGGACGTACCGCACCTGGAGGTCGGCGGGGTCGGCCACGGGGCGGACCCGGTGTCGCCGGACTTCGGATCGCGGGTGCTGTCCTCGGCCGGGGCGAAGCTCCACACCGGCTATTTCGAGCCAGGTACCGGATCCCTGGACAACTTCGCCAAAATCGGAACCGGCGCATTCGGTTCCATCACGTGTGCGACCGGCGACGATGCGTGCCGGCGTGGAATTTCCGGGACAGAAGCGGACTGACACGTGTAGAGCCCTGGAAAACGGGCTTGGCATCGAGGGGGACGCACAGGGGTGCGTCCCTTTACCATGTGCCGCATGGGTGACGTACTGGCCGGAAATCATGCCGTCTGGGAGTTCGACTCGGACTCGGTGCTCATCCGCTTCGCACGGGGGTTGAGAACGCCGAGGACTCCGAGACTCCTGCACGCCCTCGGGGAGCGGCGCATCCCCTTCGAGGCGTTGGCGGGGGTGAGCGTGAGCGCGACCGGATCCGGGGGGAAACGGGACGCGGTGGTCCTGCGCGCCGTGCCGCGGACGGGTGCCGATCCGCTGATGGAGGCCGCCGCCGGGCAGCTGCGGGAGGTCTGCGATCCGTACCGGCTGGTGCTGCCGGCCGACCGGGCCGGGCAGGCCGCCGAGTTCGCGGACGCCGTACGGGACCGGCTGGGCCCCGAGGCCGCCGAGCCGGCGGAGCGCTTCCTGGTCCGGGTTCCGGAGCCGCCGCTGCAGCTGAAGGCGTACGACGCGCGGATCGGCTTCGACGGCTCGGCCGTCACCTTCCACTGGTCGCGCACGGGTGCCACGAGCACCAAGTGGAAGGCGGGCGACCAGCGTTACCCGCTGGCCGCGCTGAGCGGCATCGAGTGGAGCTCCCCGGAGCGCCCGGGCGGCCACCTGCGGCTGCTGCTGCGGGACGAGGCCGCCGATCCGCGGCCGGACCACGACCTGGCGGCCGCGGTGTTCGCCGTCGGGTACGGGTCGGTGCACGAGTCGCTTCCGTTCGCGGCGGCCGTGCTCGCCGCCCTGCGCGGCCGCACCCCGGTGGCCTCGGTCCCGGCGGCCCGTACGGACGAACGCCTGCACCACCTGGGCGAGTTGTACAGTGCGGGCCTGCTGACGGACGCGGAGTACGCGGCCCTGCGCGACCGCTTCGCCGCCGAAGCCTGACGCGCGACCGGTCCGTGCCCCGGCCCGCGACCGACCGCACCGACCGCACCGCCACCGCCGCCGTTGCCGGGAGGCCCCCCGGCGACGGCGGCGGCAGGCGAGGGATCAGCCCTCGCGGCCCGCGGACGTCCAGGTCATGTCCGGGTAGCGGTCGCCCGCGACCTGGGCGGCGATCGGCTCCAGCAGCGCCAGCTCCGCCGACGTCAGCGTGATCCGGGTCGCGGCGGTGTTCTCCGCGAGGCGTCCGGTCTTGCGGGTGCCCGGGATCGGGACCACCGTCAGCCCGTGCACCTGCGCCCGCTGGTGCACCCAGGCCAGCGCGATCTGCGCCGGGGTCGCCCCGTGCGCCTGCGCGATCTCCCGGACCGGCGCCAGCAGCGCCGCGTTGACCTTGGCGTTGTCGCCGGTGAACCGGGGCTGGAAGCGGCGGAAGTCCGCCGCCGACAGGTCGGCCGAAGCGTCGGCGAACGCCCCGGTCAGGAAGCCGCGCCCGAGCGGGGAGTACGGCACGAAGGCCACGCCCAGCTCCGCCGCCGCGCCCACCGCGGTGCGCTCCACGTCCCGGCTGAACAGCGACCACTCCGACTGGAGGGCCGCGATCGGGTGCACCTCGTACGCCTCGCGCAGTTCGGGGCCGGTGACCTCGCTGAGCCCCAGGTGGCGCACCTTGCCCTCCTGCACCAGCTCGGCCATCGTGCCCACCGACTCGGAGAACGGCACGGCCGGGTCGCGCCGGTGCATGTAGTAGAGGTCGATCACATCGGTCCCGAGCCGGCGCAGGCTGTCCTCCACGGCCTTGCGGATGTACGCGCGGTCGTTGCGGATGCCCCGGTGCTGCGGGTCGTCGGTGCGCTCGATGCCGAACTTGGTGGCGAGGGTAATCTCGTCCCGGTGCTCGGCGACGAACGGCGCGATGAACTTCTCGTTGGCGCCGCGCCCGTAGCTGTCCGCGGTGTCGAAGAGGGTGACCCCGGCGGCCAGGGCCGCTTCCAGGGTGTCGCGGGCGCGGGCCTCGTCGGTCTCCCCGTAGAACTCGCTCATGCCCATGCAGCCGAGGCCCTGGACGCCCACCAGCGGGCCTCCCTTGCCGAGTTCGACCTGCTCGATGGTGTTGTTCTGCGTCATTGCTGTGTCGCCTTCCCCGCGGTCGTTCCCATGGCATACATGTCGATCTTGAAGTCCAGTACGGCGAGCGCGTCGTTCAGCTCCGCGATCCGCGCACGCACCTCGCGCCGCGTCTGTTCCAGCAGTTCGCGCCGCTGGTCGACGGTGTGCTCGCCCTCGCGCACGAGTTCGGCGTAGCGGACCATGTCGGCCACCGACATCCCGGTGGCGCGCAGCTTGCCCACGAAGGCCAGCCAGTGGAGGTCCTTGTCGCTGAACCGGCGCTGTCCCGAGTGGGAGCGGTCCACGTGCGGCATCAGGCCGATCCGCTCGTACCAGCGCAGCGTGTGCTGGGTCAGACCGGTCCGGGCCTCGACTTCGCTGATCGTGTACCGCGTCTGCGTCAGGCTCATGGCGACCACGCTAAAACCTTGGAGTGCACTCCAAGCAAGTAGGCTCGGCCGCATGGAGAGCGTGGAGACCCTGCAGAGCCTGCGGACCATCGAAAACTGGCCGGTGCCGACCGCCGCGGCGGCCGTGGTGCGCGCCGACGGGAGCCTGGCCGGCTCCCACGGCCCGCTGGACCACCGCTTCGCGCTGGCCTCGGTGACCAAGCCCCTCGCCGCGTACGCCGCGCTCGTGGCGTACGAGGAAGGGGCCATCGAGCTGGACGAGCCGGCCGGGCCCGAGGGCTCGACGGTCCGTCACCTGCTCGCGCACACCAGCGGGCTGGCCTTCGACGAGCACCGCGCGATGGCCGCGCCCGGAACGCGCCGGCTGTACTCGAACGCCGGTTTCGAGGTGCTGGGCGACCACATCACCAAGGCCACGGGCATCCCGTTCGCGGAGTACCTGCACCAGGCGGTGTTCGAGCCGCTCGGCATGGCGTCGACCACGCTGGAGGGCTCGCCCGCCAAGGACGGGGTCTCGACGGTCTCCGACCTCGTCCGCTTCGCCGCCGAGCTCCAGGCGCCGCGGCTGCTGGACGTGCGTACGGTCGCGGAGGCCACGTCCGTGGTCCACCCGGGGCTCAAGGGGGTGCTCCCGGGGTACGGGATCCAGTCCCCCAACGACTGGGGGCTCGGCCTGGAGATCCGCGACGGGAAGTCCCCGCACTGGACGGGCGCCTCGTCCTCGCCGCGCACCTTCGGCCACTTCGGGCAGGCCGGCACCTTCCTGTGGGTGGACCCGGACGCCCGCGCCGCGTGCGTGGCGCTGGCCGACCGCGCCTTCGGCCCGTGGGCCGTGGAGGCCTGGCCCCCGTTCACCGACGCGGTCCTCGCCGAGCTCGCCGGCCGCTGACCGCTGATCGCTGACCGCCGGCCGCCGATCCGTCAGGGCAGCTCCCAGATCAGCAGCTCGCCCGGGGATCCGGCGACGATCTCCAGGCCCTGTTCGCCGGTGATCCGCGCCGCGTCCCCGGGACCGAGCTCCTCCCCGTCCAGGCGCAGGTCCCCGCGCACCACGTGCAGGTAGATCCGCTCCGCCGCCGGTACGGCGACGCGCTCGCCCGCGCCGGGCCGGCGGACGTGCAGGACGGCGCCGGCCGCGGGGATCTCGTACGGGGTGCCTTCGGCGATCTGCCGGACCAGCGTGTACGAGGGCTCCCCGCCCCCGGCCAGCGGCGCGAGCCACGTCTGGACGAAGCGCAGCGGCACCGCGCCGTCGTTGCGTTCGATGTGCCGGGCGCCGGACCCGGCGGACAGGTGCTGCACGTCCCCGGGCCGGACCACGGTGCTCTCGCCCGTGCTGCCCTTGTGCGTGAGCTCGCCCTCGACGACCCAGGTCACGATCTCGGTGTTGCCGTGCGGGTGCTCGTCGAAGCCGGCGCCCGCGGCCAGCCGCTCCTCGTTGCAGGCCAGGACCGGGCCGAAGCGCAGGTTGTCCGGGTCGTAGTGCCGGCCGAAGGAGAAGGCGTGCGCGGTGGTGATCCCGGCGTCCGGATCCCCGCCTGCGTACCGGTCGGCCCCGCGGCGTACGTCAATCATGGAAGTCACCGTAGCCCCCCGGTGGCGGGGCGCCACGGGACCGGACTCCGCGCCGCCGCCCCGATAAGGCAGTCTTGTCCCGTGCCCCAACCCGAACGTGAGCATTCCCCCGCGCATCCCGCTCCCGCCCATCCGCACGCCGCGACGCTGCGCCGACTGGAGAAGTCCTCCGGCCGGCTCGCCGCGAACGCGATCGCGCGCATGGACGAGACCCTGCCGTGGTACCGGGCGATGCCCCCGGAGAACCGGTCCTGGATCGGCCTGGTCGCGCAGGCCGGCATCGCCGCGTTCACCGAGTGGTTCCGGCACCCCGAGACTCCGCAGGCGATCTCGACGGACGTCTTCGGGACGGCTCCGCGCGAGCTGACCCGGGCGATCACCCTGCGCCAGACCGTGGAGATGGTCCGGACGACGATCGAGGTCATGGAGACCGCGATCGAGGAGGTCGCGGCCCCGGGCGACGAGTCGATCCTGCGCGAGGCGCTGCTGGTGTACGCCCGGGAGATCGCGTTCGCGACGGCCCAGGTGTACGCGCAGGCCGCCGAGGCGCGCGGGGCGTGGGACGCCCGGCTGGAGTCCCTCGTCGTGAACGCGGTGCTGTCCGGCGAGGCGGACGAGGGCGCGCTGTCGCGGGCCGCCGCACTTGGCTGGAATTCGCCCGAGCACGTGTGCGTGGTGCTGGGCACCGCGCCGGAGGGCGACAGCGAGCTGACGGTCGAGGCGATCCGGCGCGCGGCCCGCCACCACAAGCTCCAGGTCCTGACGGGCGTGCTCGGGGACCGCCTCGTGGTGATCGCGGGCGGCAGCGACAACCCGATCCAGGTGGCGAAGTCCCTGATCGGACCGTTCGCGGCGGGCCCGGTGGTGGCCGGTCCGGTGGTTCCGGATCTGCTGAACGCGACCAAGTCGGCGCAGGCCGCGGCAGCCGGGCTGAAGGCCTGTACGGCCTGGCAGGACGCCCCGCGGCCGGTGCTGGCGGACGATCTCCTGCCCGAGCGCGCGATCGCGTCGGATCCCTCCGCCCGGGAGCAGTTGGTGGAGGAGATCTACAGACCGCTGGAAGAGGCGGGCTCCGCGTTGCTGGAGACGCTGAGTGTGTATCTGGAGCAGGCGAGCAGCCTGGAGGGCGCGGCGCGGATGCTGTTCGTACACCCGAACACGGTGCGCTACCGGCTGCGACGTGTGACCGACGTCACCGGCTGGTCACCCTCGGATGTCCGATCCGCGTTCACGCTGCGGATCGCCTTGATCCTCGGGCGTCTGGCCGACGGCGATCAGCAGTCCTAGACTTTTGTCGGACATCAACAATTACCCCGACGGTTCTTCGTCCCTGTCCCCACGGGCGGCGGGGACCGTCCACAAGAGAGAGTGTGAGGGTGCTCGTACTCGTCGCTCCCGGCCAAGGCGCACAGACGCCCGGCTTCCTGACTCCCTGGCTCGACCTCCCCGGTGCCGCTGACCGCGTCGCCGCCTGGTCGGACGCCATCGGGCTCGACCTTGCCCACTACGGCACGAAGGCGGACGCGGACGAGATCCGCGACACGGCGGTGGCGCAGCCGCTGCTGGTGGCCGCCGGTCTCCTGTCCGCTTCGGCCCTGGGCTCTTCGACGGCCTTCGGCGCCGTCGCGGGCCACAGCGTCGGCGAGATCACCGCCGCCGCGTACGCCGGTGTGCTGACCGACGCGGACGCGCTGTCGTTCGTACGGACCCGCGGTCTGGCGATGGCCGAGGCCGCCGCCGTCACCGAGACGGGCATGGCCGCGGTGCTCGGGGGCGACCAGGCGGTCGTCGTCGCGCACCTGGAGAAGCTGGGTCTGACCCCGGCGAACATCAACGGCGCGGGCCAGATCGTCGCCGCAGGAACGATGGAGCAGATCGAGGCCCTGGTGGCCGAGAAGCCCGAGGGCTCCATGAAGGTCGTCGCCCTCAAGGTCGCGGGCGCCTTCCACACGCACCACATGGCTCCCGCGGTCGCCGAGCTGGAGAAGGCCGCGCAGGCCCTCGCCCCCGCCGACCCGAAGCTGAAGTACGTCTCGAACAAGGACGGCCTCGTCGTCACCTCGGGCGCCGACGTCGTCGCCCGCCTGGTCGGCCAGGTCGCGAACCCGGTCCGCTGGGACCTGTGCATGGAGACGTTCGGCGAGCTGGGCGTCACCGGGATCATCGAGCTCAGCCCGGGTGGCACTCTGACGGGTCTGGCCAAGCGCGCGCTCAAGGGCGTGCCGGCCGTGGCCCTGAAGACCCCGGACGATCTCGAAAAGGCCGCCGCGCTCATCGCCGAGCACGCGGCCTGAGAGAAGGAGCCCACACAGCATGTCGAAGATCAAGCCTGCCAAGGGCTCCCCGTACGCCCGCATCCTCGGCGTCGGCGGCTACCGCCCGACCCGCGTGGTCTCCAACGAGGTCATCCTGGAGACGATCGACTCGTCGGACGAGTGGATCCGCTCCCGCTCCGGCATCGCGACCCGGCACTGGGCCTCGCCCCAGGAGACCGTCGCCGCGATGTCGGTGGAGGCCTCCGGCAAGGCGCTGGCCGATGCCGGCATCTCGCCCGAGCAGATCGGCGCAGTGATCGTCTCCACGGTCTCGCACTTCAAGCAGACCCCGGCCGTCGCGACGGAGATCGCGCACCGGATCGGCGCGGTCAAGCCCGCCGCGTTCGACATCTCCGCGGGCTGCGCCGGCTTCGGCTACGGCCTGACGCTGGCCAAGGGCCTCGTCATCGAGGGATCGGCCCGGTACGTCCTCGTCATCGGCGTGGAGCGGCTGTCGGACCTGACCGACCTGGAGGACCGCGCGACGGCCTTCCTGTTCGGCGACGGCGCCGGCGCCGTGGTCGTCGGCCCCTCGGACGAGCCGGCCATAGGCCCCACGGTGTGGGGTTCCGAGGGCGACAAGTCCGAGACGATCAAGCAGACCGTGCCGTGGGACGAGTACCGCAGCACGGACAGCGAGCAGAAGTTTCCGGCCATCACGCAGGAGGGTCAGGCGGTCTTCCGCTGGGCCGTCTTCGAGATGGCGAAGGTGGCCCAGCAGGCGCTCGACGCGGCCGGGATCACCGCGGAGGACCTGGACGTCTTCATCCCGCACCAGGCAAACATGCGGATCATCGACTCGATGGTGAAGACTCTGAAGCTGCCGGAGCACGTCACGGTCGCCCGTGACGTGGAGACCACCGGCAACACGTCGGCCGCCTCGATCCCGCTCGCCATGGAGCGGCTCCTGGCGACCGGAGCTGCGAAGAGCGGCGACACCGCGCTCGTCATCGGCTTCGGGGCGGGGCTCGTCTACGCCGCGACGGTCGTTACCCTCCCCTAGGGCCCGGGATCCACATCCCGCCCCGTTTCACCCAGTTAGCTAGAGAAGGAGCGCCACATGGCCGCCACGCAGGAAGAGATCGTCGAGGGTCTCGCGGAGATCGTCAACGAGATCGCCGGTATCCCCACCGAGGACGTCGCGATCGAGAAGTCCTTCACGGACGACCTCGACGTCGACTCGCTCTCCATGGTCGAGGTCGTCGTCGCCGCCGAAGAGCGCTTCGACGTCAAGATCCCGGACGAGGACGTCAAGAACCTCAAGACGGTCGGCGACGCCGCGGACTACATCCTGAAGCACCAGGCCTGAGCCTGACGAGCGTTTGTCGCCACCCGGCGGTGGCGCCGTGACAATTCAGCACCCTCTGAGACGTGGAGAAAGAATTCCTGTGAGCCCGACCAATCGCACCGTGGTCGTCACCGGTATCGGCGCAACCACTCCGCTGGGTGGCGACAGCGCTTCGACCTGGGAAGGTCTGCTCGCCGGTCGTTCCGGCGTCAAGCCCCTCGAGGGCGAGCGCTTCGCCGAACTCCCGGTTCGTATCGCCGCCCCGGCCGCCGTGGACCCGAGTGAGGTCCTGCCGCGCCCGCTGGCCCGCAAGCTGGACCGCTCGGCCCAGTTCGCCGTCATCGCCGCCCGTGAGGCGTGGGCCGACGCCGGCTACACCGCCCCGGCGGGCGAGGACGCCGCCATCCTGCCCGAACGCCTGGGCACCGTGATCGCCTCCGGCATCGGCGGCGTCACCACCCTGCTCGACCAGTACGACGTACTGAAGGAAAAGGGCGTGCGCCGGGTCTCCCCGCACACCGTCCCCATGCTCATGCCGAACGGCCCCTCGGCCAACGTCGGCCTGGAGGTCAACGCCCAGGCGGGCGTGCACACCCCGGTCAGCGCGTGCGCCTCGGGTGCCGAGGCCATCGGCTACGCCGTCGAGATGATCCGTACCGGCCGCGCCGACGTGGTCGTCGCGGGCGGCACCGAGGCGGCGATCCACCCGCTGCCGATCGCCGCTTTCGCCAACATGATGGCGATGTCCAAGAACAACGAGAACCCGCAGCAGGCCTCCCGCCCGTACGACAAGGCCCGTGACGGCTTCGTCCTCGGCGAGGGCGCGGGCGTCGTCATCCTGGAGTCCGCCGAGCACGCCGCCGCGCGCGGCGCCCGGGTCTACTGCGAGGTGCTGGGCCAGGGCCTGTCCGCGGACAGCCACCACATCGCGCAGCCGGAGCCGACCGGCCGCGGTGTCGCGGCCGCGGTGCAGAACCTGCTGGACAACACGGGTCTGGACCCGGCCGAGCTGGTCCACCTGAACGCGCACGCCACGTCGACCCCGCAGGGTGACACGGCCGAGCTGAAGGCCCTGCGCAAGGTCCTGGGCGACGACCTCGACCACATCGCGATCTCCGCGACCAAGTCGATGACCGGCCACCTGCTGGGCGGCGCCGGCGGTATCGAGACCGTCGCGACCGTGCTCGCGCTGTACCACCGGATCGCCCCGGCGACCATCAACGTCGACGAGCTCGACGAGGACATCGACGCGGACATCGTCGTCGACGAGCCGCGCAAGCTGCCGGCCGAGGGCCCGATCTCCGCGATCAACAACTCGTTCGGCTTCGGCGGCCACAACGTGACGCTGGCCTTCCGGACCGTCTAGTCGGCGGGACAGTACGTACGAAGGGGCCCGCCCGGCACTCGCCGGGCGGGCCCCTTCGGCATGTCCCGGCCCGGGACTCAGACGACCTGGTGGAGCCAGCGGACCGGGGCGCCCTCGCCCGCGTAGCGGAAGGGCTCCAGCTCGTCGTCCCAGGGCTTGCCGAGCAGTTTGGCGATCTCCGCCTCCAGGTCGGTCTCGCCGCGGGCGGACCGGGCGAGGGCGGCGCGCAGCCGGTCCTCGGGGATCAGGATGTCGCCGTGCATGCCGGTGACGGCGTGGAAGATGCCGAGCTCCGGGGTGGAGCTGTAGCGCTCGCCCTCGGCGGTGGGGCAGGGTTCCGCGGTCACCTCGAAGCGCAGCAGGTGCCAGCCGCGCAGTGCGGAGGCGAGCTTGGACGCCGTGCCCGCTTCGGCCTGCCACGAGAACTCGGCTCTCCAGGTGCCGGGCGAGGCGGGCTGCCTGATCCAGTCGAGGTTCACCCGCACCCCGAGCACGCCCGCAACGGCCCATTCCACGTGCGGGCAGAGCGCGCGCGGAGCGGAATGCACGTACAGAACTCCACGTGTCGTCACCGGGACCTCCAGTGTGGGACGAGGTCGGGAATAAACTCCAGAAAACGGA
The DNA here is from genome assembly GCF_042891345.1 of Streptomyces sp. NPDC001903. Classification (NCBI taxonomy): domain Bacteria; kingdom Bacillati; phylum Actinomycetota; class Actinomycetes; order Kitasatosporales; family Streptomycetaceae; genus Streptomyces; species Streptomyces sp. NPDC001903. The sequence goes on along the minus strand of NZ_JBIASZ010000005.1, from coordinate 539,509 downwards.
CAGTATGTGACGTGATGTAATGTAACGGAAATTATTTGACAATGCGCAACGGGACCTGCGGCCGAAACGCCACGGGAAAAAGCTACCGTGCGCCAGGGGTCATGGTGTGACGTACGGTCGGTCCGAGGCCGCCGAACACCGAGCATTCACTCAGCAGGACGCCCCCGGAGGACGTGGGGCGACGAGGAGGGGAACCATCCGATGCGCACCACCGCCACGCGACTGCGTGCGCGCACGTCCCGGCGCCGGACCCTCGCGGGCGCGGGCGCGGCGGCGGCCCTCCTGGCCGGGTTGCTGACCGGGTGTCAGTCGGGCGGGTCGGATACGCAGGGTGAGCGCGGGGCGCAGGCCGGGCCGCGCTGGAACACCGCGCCCTCGTCGATCGCCGCCGTCGGCGACTCCATCACCCGCGGTTTCGACGCCTGTTCGGTGCTGGCGGACTGCCCCGAGGTCTCCTGGGCCACCGGGAACGACCCGGCCGTCCACTCGCTCGCCGCCCGCCTGCTCGGCGAGGCGCAGGTGCCGGCGCGCAGCTGGAACCACGCGGTGACGGGCTCCCGGATGGCGGACCTGGCGGGGCAGCTGGCCTCGGCCGCGGAACACAAGCCCGACCTGGTCACGGTGATGGTGGGCTCGAACGACGCCTGCCGCCCCACGGCTTCGTCGATGACTCCGGTGGCGGAGTTCCGGGCCGGCTTCGAGAAGGCCCTCGCCGGTCTGCGCGCGGCCTCCCCCGCCTCCCAGGTGTACGTCTCCAGCGTGCCGGACCTGCAGCGGCTGTGGGAGCAGGGCAAGGACACGCCGATGGTGCGGCAGATCTGGAAGCTGGGGATCTGTCAGTCGATGCTGGCGGACCCGCTGTCGGCGGCCGCCGGTGCGACGGCCCGGCGCGAGCAGGTGCGGGCGCGGGTGGTGGAGTACAACGAGGCGCTGCGCGAGGTCTGCGCGAAGGACGCGCTGTGCCGCTACGACGGCGGCGCGGTGTTCCAGTACCCGTTCGCCGCGGACCAGTTGAGCCGCTGGGACTGGTTCCACCCCGGCAAGGACGGACAGGCCCGGCTCGCGGAGCTGGCGCACCGCCAGGTGACGGCGGCCGAGCCGCCGCGCTGACTGGGGACATGGGGACCGGGGGCGGGTGTCAGGGCCCGCCCCCGGTCCGGTTCATGGGTGTTTTCAGGCCACCTCGGAGGTCCTAGATCTCCAGGGTCGCCGTCAGGCGCGTGTCGCCGTGGGCGTGGCTCGCGCGGACCTCGTACGTGCCACCGATCCGCTGCCAGCGACCGGCCGGCTCGTCCCAGACCTCGAAGGCCCGGGCGGGCAGGGCGATCTCGGCCTCGACGCTCTCACCGGGGCCCGCCTCGACGCCCGCGAAGGCGGCCAGCCAGCTCGCCGGGCGCTCCGCGGCGCCGGACGGCGCGGCGGCGGGGGCGAGGTAGACCTGGACGACCTCGCGGCCGGGCCGGCCGCCGGTGTTGGTGACGCGGACCCGGGCCGTGGTGCCGGTGACCTCCAGCGACTCGTACGCCCAGTCGGTGTAGCCGAGGCCGTGCCCGAAGGGGAAGGCGGGCGCGATGCCCTGCCGCTCGTACGCCCGGTACCCGATGAAGAGGCCCTCGGTGTACTCCAAGCGCCCCTCGGTGGGGATCACCTCGGTGACCGGCGCGTCCGCGAACCGTGCGGGCCAGGTGGTGGGCAGCCGCCCGCCCGGCTCGGCGAGCCCGAGGAGTACGTCGGCCAGCGCGGCCCCGCCCTCCTGCCCGGGGAACCAGGTCAGCAGGACGGCGGCCACCTCGTCCCGCCACGGCAGCTCGACCGGGGAGCCGGCGTTGACGACGACCACGGTGTTCGGGTTGGCGGCGGCGACGGCGCGCACGAGGTCGTCCTGGCGGCCCGGCAGGCACAGGTCGCTCCGGTCGAAGCCCTCGGACTCCACGCGCTCGGTGGTGGCGACGACCACGATGGCGGTGTCGGCGGCGCGGGCGGCTTCCACGGCCTCGGCGATCAGCTCGTCGGCGTCGCGCCGCGGGCCGAGGTGGAGCAGCGAGAACATGATCGCCCTGAGCGGCAGGGTGCTCGTGTCGGGGACCTGGAAGGTCAGCGAGACCTCGACGGCCTCCCCCTCGGTGAGGGTGACGCGGCCGCGTTCGCTGGGGGCGCCGAAGAAGGCCTCGAACGGGTCGGCCTCGTTGCCCATCGGCTGGACGCCGTCCCAGAGGGTCTCGCCGCCGACGGCGAGGGCGAAGGCGCCGAGCCCGCGGGTGCCGAAGGCGTGCTCCCCGCTCTCGCGCGGCACGAACGTCCCGGTGACCTCGATGCTCGCCATGGTCTCGTACGAGGCGCCCGCGGGCAGGTCGTCGCCGATCCACTGGACCTGGCCGGTCGGCAGGCTGCCCTCGCCGAGGACGGCGCCGGAGGCGTCGCGGCAGATCGCTCGCAGCTCGAAGCCCTTGTCGGCGGGGGTGAGTTCGTCGGAGGGGTCGGCGCCGACGGCGAAGGTCAGGGCCCCGTCCGGGAGGGCGGCGCCCAGCCCGTCCAACGGGGAGACGATCCGCTCGGGGAAGACGGTGGCCGAGCCGCCGCCGAGGACGCGGGCGTCACGGGCGGCGGCGCCGAGCAGGGCGACGGTGCGGCCGACGGACGCGTCCAGCGGGAGGGCCCCGTTCTCGTTGCGTACGAGGACGAAGCCGCGGGCGGCGAGCTCGCGGGCCAGCGCCTGGCCGTCGATCGGGGCCGGCGCGGCCTCCACGACGGCCGGGGCGCCCTCCAGGATCCCGACGCGGGCGGCCAGGCGCAGGACGTTGCGCACGGCCTCGTCCACGGTGGATTCGGGGACCTCGCCGGCCCGTACGGCCTCGGCCAGGGCGGGCCCGTAGACGGTCTGCGGTCCGGGCATGGCCACGTCGAGGCCGCCGAGGATGTCGCCGACGGTGGAGCGCGCGGCCATCCAGTCGGAGACGTTGTACCCGTCGAAGCCCCATTCGCCGCGCAGGACTTCGTTCACGAGGTACTGGTTCTCGGTCATCGTGCTGCCGTTGACCTGGTTGTACGCCGTCATGATGCCCCAGGGGTGGGCGTTCGCGACGATGGCCTCGAAGGGCGCCAGGTACAGCTCGCGCAGCGGCCGCGGGGCGATGACGCTGTCGACGGTGAAGCGTTCGGTCTCGGCGTCGTTGCCGACGAAGTGCTTGACGGTGGTGCCGACGCCGCCGTCCTGGACGCCGTTCACGTAGCCGGCGCCGATGGCGCCGGTGAGGTACGGGTCCTCGGAGTAGCACTCGAAGTGCCGGCCGCCGAGCGGGGAGCGGTGCAGGTTGACGGTCGGGGCGAGGAGGACGTGGACGCCCTTGCGGCGGGCCTCCTGCGCGAGGAGGCGGCCGGCGCGGCGGGCGAGCGCGGGATCCCAGGCGGCGGCGAGCGCCGTCGGGGAGGGCAGGGCGATGGACGGGTCGTCGGCGGTCCAGCGCACGCCGCGGACCCCGATGGGGCCGTCGGACATGACCAGGGACTTCAGCCCGATCTCGGGGACGGCGGGCAGGGACCACATGTCCTGGCCGGGCAGCAGGCGGGCCTTGGTGTCGAGGTCCAGCTTGCCGAGCGCCGCCTCTACGGCGTCGTGGCGGACCTGATCGGCATCGGTCACGGCCGTGCCTCCTCGTTGAGTGCGTGCGGGTGCGTGCGGGTGCCTGCGGCGGGGTGCGGTGCGGTTGCCGCCGGGTGTCCCCCATCGTGGACCTGATACCGGTAGAGCGGTAGGGTTCGTAATGTGTTCGTGATGTTCCGATAACGTACGTACGGTCCCGCCGCCGCGGCGGGGCGCGGCGTGAGCGGAAGAGGTGCCGGGGCGATGGCCAGGGCGAGGAGCGAGGAGCGGCGCGGCGACATCGTCCGCGCGGCGGTCGAGGTGATCGCGGAGCGCGGCTACCGCGGTGCGTCGCTGGGCTCGGTGGCCGAGCGCGTCGGCCTGACCCAGCAGGGGCTGCTGCACTACTTCCCGACCAAGGAGGCGCTGCTGGTCGCGGTGCTGGAGGAGCGCGACCGGTGGGACACCGGCGGCGGCTCGCGCGCCTCGGCCGGCACCTGGCGCCTGGACCTGCTGGCCTCGCTGGTGGAGTACAACGCCATGCGCCCCGGCATCGTGCAGACCTTCTCGGCGCTGCTGGGCGAGAGCGTCACCGACGGGCATCCGGCCCGGGAGTTCTTCACCGAGCGCTACGCGCAGGTGCGCTCCGAGATGGCGGCGGTGCTGCGCGCCGAGTTCGGCGACCGGCTGCCCTCGGGCCTCACCCCGGAGGAGGCGGCCCCGCTGCTGACCGCGGTCATGGACGGGCTCCAGTACCAGTGGCTGCTCGCCCCGGAGTCGGTGGACATGCCGGCCGCCTTCCGCTCCTTCCTGACCCTGCTGCGCGGGCCGGAAGGGGCGTAGGGGGTTGTCCGCACCGTCCTACGGGCGGCCCAGCAGCGGGTCGTGGACGGCGCAGGGCGGGCGCCGGGCCGGACCGGGGGCCCGGTAGTAGACCCGGTCGCGCAGGCGTCCCGTCCAGGGATCGCGCTCCGAGCGCCGCTTGACCAGGAGATGGCGGCTGCTGCCCTGCTTCAGATGGGTGCGGTACTCGGCGAGCAGCGGGTCCGCCGGGCCGAGGAAATCCCGGATCTGCTCCTCCACCAGGCAGAACGGACAGTCCGCGCCGGGCATGAGGTGGAACTGTCGGCCCTCGGGGTGGGCATCGTCGGCGAAGGCCGTCAGGGCGAGCGCGCCGCTGAACATCACGCAGACGCCCACGACTTGGGGGCCCGCGGCGTCCGCCGCCTGCCGGATCAGGCCCCGGAGGCCTTCGGTGTCGACCCGCTGGATGCGGGCGGCCAGGGTCCGCACCGCCGCCAGCAGGCTGTGGACCGCGGCCACCAGGGACACGAGGGCGACGGCGGCCACGGCCCAGGCCGGCCCGGTGGCCGCGAGAAGCCACAGCACGCCCGCGTTCAGGAGGGCCATGAGGAGCACGGCCACCCGCAGCCCGGCCCCGCTCGTGCGGACCAGACGGTACGACACGACCAGGAAGGCGCCGGCGAGGACCGGGTCGATCCAGTCGGGCATCGGCGGTTCCTCCGTCAACTCCGGTGAACGCACGGACCGTTACAGCATCGCCCGACCGCCCCGCCACGTCGACCCCCGTACCGGCCCCGGGTGTTCGGGACCCGGCTGGCATGCTGGGCGCGTGAAGATCGCAGCAGCGCAGCTCACCTGCGTCCCGGCCGACATGTCCGCCAACACCGAGCGGGGCGTCGCCCTCGCCGCCGAGGCCCGGGAGCAGGGCGCCGAACTCGTCGTGTTCCCCGAGCTCACCCTCACCGGCTACGAGTTGGAGGCCCTGGCCGCCGACCCCGGGCTGTGGCTGGCGGACGCCGAAGACCCCCGGCTGGACCCGCTGCGCTCCACCGGCATCGCCGTCGCGGTCAACGCCGCGCTGCGCACCGCCGGTCCGCTGCCCGCCCTCGCGACCCTGGTCTACGGGGCGGACGGCAGGCACGTGACGACGTACGCCAAGCAGCACCTGTACGGGCACGAGCAGGGCGTGTTCGCGGCCGGAGAGAGCCCGGGGCGCTTCTCGCTCGGCGGGATCCGCTTCTCCCTCGGCGTCTGCTACGACAACCACTTCCCGCGGCTCACCGGCCTCGCGGCGGCCGACGGCTGCCGGGTGCACCTGGCGAGCTCCCTGTACGGCACGGGCGACGGCATCCGGGAGCGGGCCACCGTCTACCCCGGGATCGCCGAGGAGCACGGGCTGTACGTCGTCCTCGCCAACCACGTCGGCCCGGCGGGCCCGTGGACCGGCTGCGGACGGGCCGCGGTCTGGGCCCCGGGCGGCGCGCTGCTGGCCGAGGCGGACGACCGTACGGCCTCGGTGGTGACGGCGGAGGTCGGCGCCTGAGGGCCCGGACGTCAGCCGATCGCCGGGACCTTCGAGTGGCGTCCGGAGCGGGTGGTCCCGTCCCGTTCCGCGGGAGCCTCCGCCACCGCGGGCTCGCGGTCCCGCACCAGCGCCGGGAGCACCAGGGCGAACGCGGCCGCCGTGTAGACGGCGGTCCACAGCACCCAGCCGCCGGGCGGCGCCCAGTGTGCCGAGAACGGCACCCACGGCCCGTTGACGCCGACCGCGAAGCGCCGCAGCGCCCAGAAGAACGCCGCCGCGTTGGCCAGCGCCAGTCCGGCGACCCCGAAGCCGACGAGACGGCGCCACGGGAACCCTCGCTCGGGCGCGCGGCTCGCGCAGATCAGCACCGCCATCAGCGGCAGGCCCACGGCGAACGGCAGCAGGTAGCGGCCCTGCCAGACCATGCCGAGCTGCTCCGCCTGGGAGGCCTGGGCCACCACCGGCACCACCACGATCCCCACGAGCATGCCGACCAGGGCCACCGCCTCGCGCCCGCGGCCGTACGCCAGCCCCAGCGCGGTGACGACCGCGATCACGCCCAGCCAGACCAGCCAGGTGAAGGCGGGCGCCGGGGTGTCCAGCCAGCCGAAGTAGCCGAGCATCTGGTGGACGTACGTCTCGGTGTTGCCGAAGGTCTGCCGGGCCGCTTCCTTGGCGGTCAGCGTCTTGGGCGTGTTGATCACCGAGTTGTCGGGGTGCGCCCGCGCCCAGAGCAGCGCTCCGGCCATGGCCAGCCCGAGCAGCCCGGTCCACACCCACAGGGCCTTGCGGCGCAGTACCGAACGCAGGACGCCGCGCCGGGCGAGCAGCAGGCCGAACAAGACCGCGCCCGCGAACCAGATCAGCCCCAGCGGGCGGATGTTGATCAGCACGAGCCCGCCGATGCCGACCCGGGCCAGCCGCCGGTTCAGCAGCCGCGGATCGGGCGACATCAGGATCGACAGCAGGGCGGTCCACACGAGGATGCCGGCGGCGATCTCACCCCCGCTGGGGTTGACCATGCCGGCCATGTAGAGGGCCATCGGCGTGGCCGCGGTGAAGACGCCCAGCAGCGCCACCGAGCGCCGGCGCCGCCACTCCGCGGCCGTGACCACGGCGCTCGCCAGCAGGGCCGAGCACAGCGCCGCCGACATCAACCGCATCAGGTACAGGCCCTTGGGGCCGTCGACCAGCAGGCTCGGCCAGCCGGTCACCAGGTAGTACGCCGGGTGGTAGCGGCCGGCGGCGGTGGTGACCTGGACGGTCTTCTCCGAGTGGCCGATCGCGGGCGCACAGGAGGCGGGCTTGTCCTCGTGCCAGGCGTAGCACTCGTGCTGCTTGGGCAGCGGCTTGTACCACTCGGGGAGCTGCACCCCGGTCTCGGCGAACTTGCCCTCGATGCCCGCCACCATGTGCGGGACCATCACCTCGGGGCCGCCGATCTGGCCCCGGGCGACGGCGGCCGCGCGGATGAAGTGGGCGTGCTCGTCCGGGGAGCCGCCGAGGGGGGTGGCGGCGGACCAGGAGGCCGCGAGCGTGAAGAACAGCGCGAAGGCGATGGCCCAGAGCCGCTTCGGGGTCCGGGCCGACCAGTCGGCCAGGCGCGTCAGTGCGGAGATCATCGCTTCCTTCTGATCATCGGATGTAGCTCAGCCAGCTCTGGTCGCCGTCCTTGGAGCACTCGCCCTTCGGCGCGAACTTCGGACACGTCCCGTCCTGCTGCCGGATGGTGTGCGAGACCCAGGGCAGGATCCGGTAGGTGCCGTCCTGCGCCGGCATGTAGCGGTCGGACATCGAGGAGGACACGGTGCCGAGCAGCAGCAGGAGGGCGCAGAGGGTGCCGATCACGGCACCCTCGCGGCCGGGGAAGCCGGTCCGGACCGCGGCGGGTGCGGACGGCTCCGCGTCGGCGGGCGCGGTGGCCCCGGAGGCCGTGCGCCGCTCGGCCGGCTTCAGCGAGACCAGGTGCGCGACCAGCGCGCACAGGATCAGCCCGCAGTAGAGCAGCTGGTTGTTGGTGCGCGTGTACAGCTGGACCGTCTGCGTCTCGTACATGTGCGAAGCGATGTACATGCGCATGACCCACGCGCTGATGAACATCGCGGCGATGGTGACGACCAGCGGCTTGCGCAGACCCAGCCAGATCGCGGCGCCCAGGCAGAGGAAGGTCACGAGGGCGAACAGCCCGACCCCGCCGAACTCCCCCGGCGGCGGCCAGTCGCCCACCTTGCCGGGCATGTCCGTGCGCCACATCAGGTAGTAGGCGGGGTCGGTGAAGTTGTCGAAGCGGAAGTTGTAGTCCTTGGTGGTCTGCCCTTCCTTCAGCATGACCATCAGGTAGCGCCCGGCCACCACGAGGAACGCCGCCAGGGCGCTGCCCATGAAGGCCGCGCCCTTGAGCCGGCCGCTCTTCCACGGGAAGTACAGCAGGGCGGCGAACAGCACGCCGGCCGCACTCCACAGGAACCAGCCCGAGTACGTGAGGAACAGCACGCCCAGCACCGCGCCGAACCCGCCGCCCTTGAGCAGCAGCGGGCGCCAGCCCTCGGTGCCGCTGCGGCGCAGCGCCACGACCATGGCCACCAGCACCGGGATCAGCAGGACCAGCACGGTCTGGCTGTAGGGCTTGTACGCGTCGATCAGCGCGAAGGCGGGCGCGACACCGAAGGCCAGCGCCCGGACGGGACTCAGCAGCAGCCGCCAGGCGAGGTAGACGAGCGGGCCGAAGGCGGCGGCGCCGAGGATCTGGAGGTCCTTGAACGCGTACGCGGTGTTGCCGCCGTGGAACCACTCGGCGTAGTAGCCGAGGGTGTAGAGCGGCATCGGCGGGTAGACCGGTGAGCCCGAGGGCTGACCGTTCGCGACGGCGTGGGCCCATTCCACGATGCGGCCGCTGTCGCCGTTGAGGCCGAACATCGGCCACGGCGTGCCCAGCAGCGCGACGACGGCGCCCGCCGCGACGAAGCCGCTCGCCAGGCCGGCGAGGGCGGCGGCGGCCAGGCGCGTGGCGAGGTCGAAGTGGCGGCCGCCGCGCAGCCGCATCGCCAGCACCACGGCGCCGATGAAGAGGAGCCCGATCAGGGCGAACCGCAGCTGGATCGCGGCCAGGCCGCTGACCTGCGCGATCCGGTTGAGCGGGTTGAGCTTGAAGCCGCGTGCCAGCAGCGGGAGGACCAGGGCCGCGGCGAAGGCCACGAGGGCCTCCATCAGCAGGAGCCCGCCGCGGGAGCGCAGGGCGCGCCGCGGGGCCCGGTCCGCGTCCGAGGACTTCGAGCCGCCGGGGGCGTTCGCGGCCGGTCCGCTCGGGGGAACAGGGCGCACGGCCGCCGGCCCCTCGGTACTGACTGTCACTGACGGAGTCCCTACTGCTGGTCGGTGCTCGGCGCAACGGCCGGTCGTCGTCGTTCTCGGCGATCCACTGCCCGGCTCCGAGCCCACGGCTTCGTCGCCCGGAAGCTCCGACGGTTCCGACGGCTCCGAACGATGGCGGCGGGCGGCGGACTCAAGGACGGTGTGGGACGGCCTCGGCTCGTGCCGCCACGCATACTATCGGTCCGCCGGTGACGGCAACCGGTCCCGGAACCGCGGCGGTGGCAGGCCGGGACGGCCAGGTCAGTCGAGGGCCCCGAATCCTGCGAGCAGGAAGAGCAGCACCCAGCCGCCCAGCGACAGCCAGCCGAGCACCAGGCCGATCGTCGCGAGCCCGGTGCCCTCGTCGCCCCGCGCGCGGATCTGCGCCTTGGCGATGTGCCCGGTGGCCACGGCGCCCAGGCCCGCGGCGCCGAGCGTCGGCAGGCTCAGCACGCCGAGCGCCAGCGAGGCGATCGCCATCCCGTTGACCCGGCGGGCGGGCATCGGCATGGGCAGCGGAACCGGCATGGGCATCGGCCCGTACGCGGCGGGCAGCCCGGCGGCGGCGGCGCCGAACGGGCCCGGCATCGGCCCGGCCGGCAGGTCCGCGACCAACTGCGCGAGCTGGCCGTACGTCTGCGCCTTGTACGCGGCGTCGAAGCGCTGCCCGTACTCCTCGCGGGAGAGCCGGCCCTCGGCGTAGGCGGCCTTGAGCACGTCCACCGTCCGGTCCCGGTCGGTGTTCGAGGCGCGCATCGAGGACTGCGCGCTGGGCGCGGGCTGCCACGGCTGCCCGTACGGCTGCTGCTGCGGGCGGACCGGGTACGGCTGCCCCCACGGCTGTTCGGCCATCCGGCCACCTCCCGAAGCCCCTGCGCGCGGTACGCGTCTCTCCAGGATGGAGGACGAACGGACCGCCACGATAGTTGCGGGACCCGCGGGCCCACACCTGTGACGAGGACGACGTGTGTGATGGGGTGTCGGGCATGACCGACTTCGAGACGATCACGGTTCCGGCCCGCCTCAGCGGATACCCCGGGGTGGCCTTCGGCGGCTACGTGGCCGGGCTGCTGGCCGCGCGGGCGGCCGCGAAGACCGTACGGGTGGACTTCCGCCGGCCGGTGCCCACGGACGTCCCGGTCCGGCTCGCCCCGACCGCCGACGGCGGCGCCCGGCTGGTGGACGGCGAGCTCCTGCTGGCGGCGGCCGGCCCCGCCGAACCGGCCGTGGAGGCTCCCGAGCCCCCGTCCTGGGAGCAGGCCTCGGCCGCGGCCGAGGCCTACCGGGCGGCGCCTCCGGACGGGATGGTCGACTGCTTCGGCTGCGGTCTGCACCGCACCCCCGACACCGGCCTGCGCCTGCACTGCGGCCGGGTGTCCGGCGGCCCGCTGGTCGCCGCCGCCTGGACCCCGGGTCCCGCGCTCGGCGATGCGGACGGGCTGCTTCCGCCCGAGCTGGTGTGGGGTGCGCTGGACTGCCCGGGCAACGCGGCCGGGCGGCTGCTCGACGACCGGCGGGCCGGTGCCGTCACGGCGGCCCTGACCGCGCGGCTGCTGCGCCCGGTGCCGGTCGGCGCCGGCCTCGTCTCGTACGCCTGGCTGCTCGGCAGCGAGGGCCGCAAGTACCGCGTGGGCACCGCCCTGGCCACCGCCGACGGCGATCTGTGCGCGATCGGCGAGGCCCTGTGGGTGGAACCCCGCGCCTAGGCCCTGTGCGGCCCGGCTACTGCGCGTACGGGTTCTGCTGCGGCGCCTGGTACCTGGGCTCGGCCGCGTAAGGCCCCGGGTGGGGGGACTGCTGTCGCGGGGCCGGGTGCTCCGGGTGGCCGGGCTGTCCCGGGTACCCCTGCCGTGCCGCCGCGTCGGGGCCCTCGGCCCCGTCCCGGTCCCCGTCGGCCTGCTCCTCGTCCTCGCCGCGCAGCTCCCGGACCATGAGCGTGGCCCCCGCCACCGCACCCGGCATCAGGAACACCGCGACCAGCGGCACCAGGAACGCCAGTACCAGCGGGACCCCGAAGCCGAGCACCATCGCGCGGCGTCCGCGCAGCAGGGCCAGCCGCTCCTTCAGCTCCACCTCTCGGCGCTGGAGGGCGACGGCGGTGAGCTCCTCGGTGAGGAAGAACCCGGACACGCAGAACCCGATCGCCGGGATCACGGTCTGTCCGACGACGGGGATGAAGCCCAAGGCGAAGAGCAGGATCCCGTACAGCAGCACCCGGACGAGCACCTTGATGCTGTCCCGGGCCGAGATCCACAGCTCCCGGGCCAGCGGCAGCCCGGATTCGGGGGCGTCGCCGCCGACGCTGCGGTCGACCTGCTCCGAGAGGGACTCGTAGAACGGCTGCCCGATCAGCAGGGTCACGGCGGTGAAGGTGATCACCGCGACGAAGAGGCCGAGGCAGAAGACGAGGGCGGTCAGGAAGCCCCGGAACAGGCCGAGCCACGGCGCCGACCAGTCGTCGGCGAAGGGGGTGGCCCAGGCGGTCAGGTCGTCGGCGCCGTAGCCGAGCCCGATCAGCGCGCCGGTGTACAGCACCAGCGCGAGCAGCCCCGGCAGCAGGCCGAAACCCAGCCACCGGCCGTGACGGAACACCCATCTCTGTCCGGCCAGCAGATGACCGAATCCCCCCGCAAGATCACGCATGGGGCACAGCTTACGGCGAAGGCCGCACCCCGTGACCGGGGTGCGGCCTTCGCGCGGCGAGCGCGATCAGACGGCGAGCTCGACCGTGATGTTGCCGCGGGTCGCCTTGGAGTACGGGCAGACCTGGTGGGCCTTCTCGATGAGGTCCTTGGCGGTGGCGACGTCCACGTTCGGGATCGAGGCGGAGATCTTGACGATCAGGCCGAAGCCGTCGTCGTTCTTGCCGATGCCGACCTCGGCGGTGACGGTCGAACCGGAGATGTCCGCGTTCTCGTTGCGGGCGACGACACCGAGCGCGCCCTGGAAGCAGGCGCTGTAGCCGGCGGCGAACAGCTGCTCCGGGTTGGTGCCGGCGCCGCTGCCGCCCATCTCCTTCGGCGGGTTCACGACGACGTCGAGCTGACCGTCGTTGGTCGCGACGCGGCCGTCGCGGCCGTTCTCGGCGGTGGCCACGGCGGTGTACAGAACGTCGGACTGCTGGATGGACATGTGAAGAGATCCTCCTGGTATGCGCCGTGACTCGCGCCCACGATCACGACGGCCTGGGGTGAGCCTAACCGGTGAAGGAAACGATCATCTTTCCGGTGTTCTCGCCGCGCAGCATGCCGAGGAAGGCCTCGGTCGCGTTCTCCACGCCCTCGACGACGGTCTCGTCGGCCACGAGCTCACCGGAGCGCAGCCAGCCGGCGACGTCCTGGACGAACTGCGGCTGGAGCCCGGCGTGGTCGCCGACGAGCACGCCCTGCAGGCGCAGCCGCTTGCCGATGACCAGGGCCAGGTTGCGCGGGCCGGGGGTCGGCTCGGTGGCGTTGTACTGGGCGATCGCCCCGCACAGGGTGGCGCGGCCGTGCACGTTCAGGGAGGAGATGGCGGCCTCCAGGTGGTCGCCGCCGACGTTGTCGAAGTAGACGTCGATGCCCTCGGGGGCGGCCTCCTTCAGCTGCTCGCCTACGGGGCCGTTCTTGTAGTTGAAGGCGGCGTCGAAGCCGTACTTCTCCGTGAGGAGCGTCACCTTCTCGTCCGAGCCGGCCGAGCCGATGACTCGAGCGGCGCCCTTGATCTTCGCGAACTGGCCGACGAGGCTGCCGACCGCGCCCGCCGCGCCGGAGACGAAGACGGTGTCACCCTGCTTGAAGGAGGCCACCTCGAAGAGGCCGGCGTAGGCGGTCAGGCCGGGCATGCCGAGCACGCCGAGGTAGGCGGAGAGCGGGGCGAGCGCGGCGTCGACCTTGGTGGCGTGCTTGGCGTCCACGTCGGCGTACTCGCGCCAGCCGAGGCCGTGCAGGACGTGGTCGCCGACCGCGAACCGCTCGTCGGCGGAGGCGACGACCTCGCCGACCGCGCCGCCGTCCATCGGCCGGTCCAGCTGGAACGGCGGGACGTAGGACTTCACGTCGTTCATCCGGCCGCGCATGTACGGGTCGACGGACATGTGCAGGTTGCGCACCAGGATCCGGCCCGGGGCCGGGGCCGCGACCTCGACCTCGCGCAGGGCGAAGTCCTCGGCGACGGGCCAGCCCTGCGGACGGCGGACGAGGTGCCACTCGCGGCTGACGGCAGGGATCTCAGACATGTGCGCTCCCGAATCGAGGAATCGACGAATACTTCAGTAGGTGAAACAACCATGCGCCTGGATATTTCATGTTGTCAAGTAAATGGGTACTCTGGATCCATGCCCAGTCGTCGCGCAGATCCCCTGACCCTTGAGGTTGTCGAGCTCATCGGCTCCGTCGTGGCCCGCTACCACGAGGAGTACGAGGACGCGGCCGCCAGCCACCAGCTCACCGGCGCCCAGGCGCGGGTGCTGACCCTGCTGTCCCTGGAGCCGATGCCGATGCGGCGGATCGCCCAGCAGCTGAAGTGCGAGCCCTCGAACATCACGGGCATCGTGGACCGGCTGGAGTCGCGCGGCCTGGTCGAGCGCAGGCCGGACCCGGCGGACCGCCGGGTGAAGCTGGCCGCCCCGACGCAGGAGGGCCTGCAGACCGCGGACCGGCTGCGCGAGTCGCTGGACTTCGCGCGCGAACCGCTGGCCGGGCTGTCCACGGCCGAGCGGGCGGTCCTGCGGGACCTGCTCAAGCGGATGCTGGGCTGAGCGCCCGGGGCACTACTCGGTGCAGAAGATCTGCCACCACTTGCACTTCGGCGGCTGCGGCGTCGGGCTGGGGCTCGGCGACGGCGGCTGCGCCGACCCGGAAGCACTCGGCGACGGCTTCCCCGACTGGCTCGGCTTTACGGACGGCCCCGGCCCGGTGGCCCCCTTCGTCGGCCCCGTCCTGCCCGACGCGGAGGCGGACACCGTCGGACCCGGCTGCGCGGACCCCTCGGCGGACGCCCCGGGCCCGGCCGGCTGCGTACCGCCCGCGGTGGCCTTCGCGGACCCGGAGGCCTTCACCGGCTTCAGCGCCGTGGGGGCGGCGGGAGTCCCCTTGCCGCTCGGCAGCGGAGCGGGATCCTGCGGGCCGTTCCCGTCGGTGAGCACCACCTCGGCGGCCCGGTCGGTCGTCTGCCCCTCGGTGACGATCCGGGCCAGCACGACCGTGCCCCCGACCGCGAGCGCCAGGCCCAGCCCGAGCGTCAGCAGCGTCCGGCGGCGCCTGCGGTGCGTGGCGCGGCGCCGCGACCCGGCCCGACCGCCCCGGTCCGCACCGGACAGGACGACGAGCGAGTCCGCGAACGGATCGGCGAGCGGGTTGTCTGCCGCAGTCGGCGCGGAGCCGTACGGGCCGGCGGGCGCGGCGGACACCCCGGGCGCGGCGGGTGGCAGGTACTCGATCGGGGTACCGCAGCCGGCGCACGCCAGGGCGCCGTTGAGGTGTCTCCGGCACGCGTGGCAGTAGTCCATGACGACCGCACGCTACGTGGTTCCCCGCAACATCCGTATCGCGGGTTCGTGGAGGTCCTGTGTGGAATCGTGGCCTCCATGACTGCGTCCGCATCCCCCGGACCCTTCGGTCCGGCCGCCTTCCAGCTGGTGCTCCTGCGTCGGATGGCGGACTTCCGGCCGGACCTCGCCGAGGAGGCGCGGCGGCGCCTCGGCGCCTCGCTCGCCGAACAGCGGGAGGCGAACAAGCGCTGGCAGGCGATGGTCCGCTCGCCCCGCTCGCGCGGTGCGCTGGCCCGCTACCGCTCGGTGCTCGGGCCCCCGGAGTCCGCACAGCCGCGCACCATCGGCGATCTGGAGTGCGAGGCCCTGCTGTGGCCGGTGCCGCTCTGGCCGGACCTGCGCTTCGAGGTGCTGGCGGCGCCGGACGGGGCGGTGTGGAACGAGTGGCTGGTCCGGGCCCCGGGTGCGCGGGGGCCCGTACTGGAGACTCCGCAGGACCTGGCCCCCTGGTCGGCCACGGTCGACGAGGTGGCGCGGGCCTTCGCCCCGGTGCGCCCGCTGGAGGGGACCGCGCCGACCCGGTGGCGTCTGGCGTTCAGCGCGCAGGGGCGGCCGTGCGTGGCGGAGTTCACGTACGGCCTGCTCCAGCGCGTCGCGGTGGACGGGGTCGAGCTCTAGGGGGTGTCCGGGCGACTACGAGGCGAGGAAGGCCCGGACCCCGGCCGAGGTGGCGTCGTCCCCCAGCAGGTCGTTGTGGGCCAGGCAGCCGACCGGCATGTTGGCGGCGCCGGTGAGCGGGACGCTGTTGTCGGGGTTGACGACCTCGTCGCAGTTCGACCAGAAGGTCGCGTACTTCACCGCGCCCGGGGTCTCGTCCCCGGCGTTCAGGTTCTTCACGACGTACGAACCGGGGGTCATGTCCCGGCACGCCTGGTCCCACAGGGCGCAGGCCCACGCGGTGGAGGTGCCGTGGTTGGGGCCGGCCAGCGAGACCCAGTGGCCGACGGTGGCGGTGCCGCCGCCGAACTTCACGTACCAGCGGGCGACCAGCGAGCCGAGCGAGTGCGCCACGATGTCCACCTGGGCGGCGCCGGTCTGCCGGCGGACCTGGTCGACGTACGCGCCGAGCTGTCCGGCCACGACCTCGTTGACGGACTGGTGCGTGTCGTAACCCCACGAGAAGAGCTCGGAGTCCGCGTACCCGGCGGCGCGCAGGTCCTCGCGCAGGCCGCCCCAGACGCCCGGGTCCGCGTTGTAGCCGTGGACGAGGACGACCGGGTTGTGCGGCTGCACAGGGGTGGCGGCCTGGGCCGGGAAGGGGGCGAGGAGCGCCAGGCACAGCGTCAGGAGCGCGAGCAGTTTCTGGCGGGGCGTCAGCATGGGGTCCCCTTTACCTTGTTACGCGCGAGTAGCGCGGTCAGTGGCGGCATGGTGCTGCCTGTCGGTACAGAAATCCACCCCCGTGCAGCACCTCTCGCCCCGTGCGACACACCCGGCCGGAGCAGCCCAACGGGCGCTATGACCCATTCGCCCGAGAAGATATGAAATGCAACCGGCAGCCGCCGGACTCTTGCGCCAGCGCTCTCGGGAGGATCTGCCGTGACCGTCAGTCTTGAGCAGTTGCGCCGCTGCCACGTCGCCGTCGACCTGGGAGCAGCCAGGACCCGCGTCTACGTCAAGGGCGCCGGCCTGGTCGTCGACGAGCCCAGCGTCGCCGCCGTCAACACCCGCACCGGCGCGCTCATCGCGGTCGGTTCCTTCGCCGAGCGGATGACGGGCCGCACGCCCGACTACATCCGCGTCGTGCGCCCCGTCTCCGGCGGCACCGTCGTCGACATCGAGATGGCCCAGCGGATGCTGCGCCACCTGCTCGGCGAGAAGCTGCGCCGCGCCCTGCGCCGCAAGCCCCGGCTGCGGGCCGCCGCCTGCACCCCGCACGACGCCGACCCGCTCGCGCAGCGGGCCGCCGTCGAGACGATGGTCGGGCTCGGCGCCCGGCGCGTCGAACTCGTCGACACCCTGATCGCGGCGGCCGTCGGCTGCGGCCTGCCCGTGGAGCAGCCGACCGCGACGATGATCATGGTGTGCGGGGCCGCCGCCACGCAGGTCGCCGTCCTCTCCCTCGGCTCGATCGTCACCGCGCAGCGGATCCCGGTCGGCGGCGAGGCCATCGACCACGCCGTCGTCCAGCACCTGCGCCACGCGCACGAGCTGATGCTGCCGAGCCAGGCCGTCCGGCCGCTCCAGGTGGCCCTGCACGGCAACGGCATCACCGACGGAGGCCCCGCCTCCACCCTCATCCACGGCCGCGACGTGGCCACCGGGCTGGCCCGCTCCGTCCACGTGGACACCGCCGCCGTCCGGGACGCCATCCACACCCCGCTGACCGCCGTCCTCGACGGCATCGGCAAGGTGCTGCGGGACTGCCCGCCGGACCTGGTCGCCGACCTGACGGACCGGGGGATCATGATGGTGGGAGGCAGCGCCCTGCTGCCGGGCCTGGACCAGATGCTGCGCGACGCCACCGGAATGCCCGTCGCCATCGCGGAACGGCCGGACGTGTGCGCCGTGCTCGGTCTCGGCATGATGCTCGAAGGGAAGATCGCCCCGATGGTCCTCAACCCGCTGGCCGAATGACGAACGCGGCGCCCGGGCCGGCCGATCCCGCGGAACGGGCCGGGCTGCCCGTGCTCCTGGAGGCGGTGCTCAGCGTCGGCTCCGAACTGGAGCTGCAGGCCACCCTCCAGCACATCGTGGACTCGGCGACCGAGCTGTGCGCGGCCCGGTACGGAGCGCTCGGGGTCATCGACCCCGAGCGCATCCGGCTGACCGAGCTGTACACGGCCGGAATGAGCGAGGCGGAGCGCGCCGCCATCCCCCGGCTGCCCGACGGGCGCACGGGCCTGATCGGCACGCTGATCACCGATCCGCGCCCGCTGGTGCTGGAGGACCTGACGAAGGACCCGCGCTCGGCGGGGTTCCCGCCCGGCCATCCCGACATGCACAGCTTCCTGGGCGTGCCGATCCGGGTCCACACGGAGGTCTTCGGCAACCTCTACCTCACCGAGAAACAGGGCGGCGGCACGTTCACGGACGAGGACCTCGCGCTGGTACGGGTCCTGGCCTCGCAGGCGGGGATAGCGATCGGCAACGCCCGGCTGTACGAGACTGCCCGCCGCCGGGAGCGCTGGATCGAGGGCGCCGCCGCGGTCACCACGACCCTGCTGGCCGGCCGCCCGGCCGCCGACGCGCTGATGTGCGTGGCCGAACGGGCCCGGCTGCTCGCGGACGCTGCTGCCGGGGTGGTCCTGCAGCCGACCCCGGAGGGCGGCATGGAGATCGTGGCCGCCTCCACGCACGGGGACCCCGGGGACCTGGTCGGCACGGCGATCGCCCCCGGCTCGCCGGTCCTGGTGCAACTCCTCGGCGGCGAACCCGTCTTCATAGAGGACTCGGCGACCGACCCCCGGATGACCACCCACGTGCGGGAACGATTCGGCCCGAGCATGATGCTGCCGCTCCAGAGCGGCGGCCAGCTGATCGGCACCCTGGCCCTGCCGCGCGCCCGGGGCGGACGCCCCTACGACGCCGTGGACCGGCTGCTGGCCTCGCAGTTCGCCTCCCAGGCCGCGCTGGCCCTCGTACTGGCGGACGCGCAGCACGACCGCGAGCAACTGGCGATCTACGAGGACCGCGACCGGATCGCGCGGGACCTGCACGACCTGGTGGTCCAGCGGCTGTTCGCCACCGAGATGATGCTGGAGAGCACGAAGAAGCGCTCCGCGTCGGCGCCGGCCGGGGACACGGTGGGGGACGAACTCGGCCGGGCGGTGGACGAGCTCGACTCCACCATCCAGGAGGTCCGCACCGCCATCTTCGCCCTCCAGCAGCCGCCGAGCGACGCCCCGACGACGGTCCGCGGCCGGATCCTGCGGGAGACGGGCGGAGCGGCGGTCCTCCTGGGCTTCCAGCCGTCGGTCCACTTCGCGGGCGCGGTGGACGCCCTGCTCCCCGAGCCGGTGACGGGCGACCTCCTCTCCGCCCTGCGCGGCGCCCTGGCCGCGGCCCACCGCCGCTCGCAGGTCACCTCGATCGAGGTCGTGGTGGAGGCGACCCCGACCCGCGTCCGCCTGAAGGTCACGGACGACGGCCGCACGGAGTCGGGGGCCCGGGGGACGACGGTGGACTGGGAGTCGGCGCTCTAGGAGTCGGCCCTGTGGGAGCCGGCGCTCCGGGAGCCGGCGCTGTGGGAGCCTCCGTGCGGCCGTACTACGTCGCGGCGGGCCCGTGGGCGCCCTTGAGGGCGATCCGGGTACTGGACTGCGCCACGCCCGCCTCCCGCTTGAGCCGGCGCAGCAGCGCGTCGAGCGCGGCGGGATCGGCGGCCCGGGCCCGCACGAGGTAGTCGTACTCCCCCGTCACGTGCACCACCTCGGTGATCCCGGGAAGCGTGACGACCCGCTGCTCGAACTCCTCGTTGGTGGTGTCCTGCCGCAGGCTCAGGTCGATGAAGACCACCAGCCCGCCCCGGGTGTCGGCGGCCGGATCCACGATGACGGTGAACCCGCGGATCACCCCGTCCCGCCGCATCCGGCGCACCCGGTCGGCGGTGGCGTTGGCACTGAGCCCGACGCGCACGCCGAGGTCGCGGTACGAGATCCGCGCATCCTGCTGCAGGATGCCGAGGATTTCCCTGTCGAGGCGGTCCATACCGCGATTCTCGCAGTCGAGGCCGATAAGCGCCGCTGCACCCGACGCCCTTGCGCCCACTCTCGTCGCCATGAACGGATTTCTCTCCCCCGCGTTCTCGGGGGCGGTCGCGGGCCTGGGCGTGGCGATGCCGATGGGTGCGATGAGCGTGCTGCTGCTCCAGGAGGCGATGCGACACCGCCGCACGGCGATGGCCGCGGCGGCGGGCATCGCGGCGGTGGACCTCGCCTACGCGGCCGCCGCCACGGCCCTGGGCCCCTGGGTGGCCTCCCACGTCGCCCCGATCGAGGCCTGGATCCGCCTGCTTTCGGCGGCGATCCTCCTGTCGATAGCCGCCCACGCCCTCCATCGCAGCCGCGCACTCGCGGCCCCCGCGGATCCGGCCCCGCCGGCGTCCGGGGCGCCGGATCCGGAGCGGAGCCACGGAACCGGGCGCGGCGGGGCCGCGGCCCGGGCCTTCGCCCGCTACGTCGGCCTCACCGCCGTCAACCCCACCACCGCCCTCTACTTCGCCGCCCTCACCACCGCCCAGGCCTCCGCCCTCACCACCCCCGCCACCGCCGCCGCCTTCCTGGCCGGCGTGGCCGCCGCGTCCCTCCTGTGGCAGCAGACCCTCGTCGCGATCGGCGCCGCCGCCGGCCGCCGGATCTCCCCCGCCGCCCGCGCCTGGACCTTCCGCCTCGGCTACGGCCTCGTCGCCGCCTACGCCCTCAAGCTCGCCTTCCCGCTTCCCTAGGGGGCGTCGAGCCGGGGCCCATAGGGTGGGCCCGTGACGACGACCCGCCTCTCGGCCCGCGCGGCCATCGCCTCCGTGACCGACCCCGGCAGCTTCGCCGAACTCCCCGCCCCGCAGCGGGAGTCCGCCCCCGACGGGCCCCTCGCCTGGGCCGGGTACGACGACTCCCGCGCCCGCGCCACCGCACGCACCGGCGAGGATGAGTCCGTCGTCACCGGGACCGCCCTCATCGGCGGCCGCCAAGCCGCCCTGATCTCCTTCGAGTTCGGCTTCCTCGGCGGTTCCCTCGGCGAGCGCACCGGAGACCGGCTCGAAGCCGCCTACACGTACGCTCGCGAACACCGGCTCCCCCTCGTCTCGCTGATCGCCACCGGCGGCTCCCGCATGCAGGAGGGCATGCTCGCCCTCACCCAACTCCAGCGCGTGGCCCGCCAGTGCGTCCTGACCCGGGCCGCCGGGCTCCCGCAGATCGCCGTGCTCCGCGATCCCACCACCGGCGGCGGCTGGGCCACGCTCGGCGCCGGGGCGGACGTCGTGCTCGCGCTCCCGGGCGCTCAGGTCGGCTTCGCGGGCTCCCGGGTGCGGCCGGCGGACGCGGACCCGGCGGCGTACACCGCCGAGGGCCAGTACGCCGCCGGACACGTGGACGCCGTCGTCCCGCCCGCCGGGCTGCCCGCGGCCCTCGCCGACTGGCTGCGCGTCCTGGCCGCGCCCCGCTCCGCCGAACCGGTCGCGCCCCCGGCCGCGCTGGCGGACGTACCTCCGCCGCCGACCGGCTGGGAAGCCGTACGGCAGGCCCGCCACCCGGACCGGCCGCGCGCCGAGGCGTACCTGGAGGCGTACTTCTCGCTCCGCCTGCCCCTCTGCGGGGACCGGGCGGGCGGCACGGACCCCGGGATGCTGTGCGGGTTCGGGCTGCGGGAGGGGCGGGCCGTCGCGTACGCCGCCCAGTGCGGCACCGCCACCCGCCCGGCCGGATACCGTACGGCGGCCCGCGTGATCCGCCTCGCGGACCGGCTCGGGATCCCCGTGCTCACCCTGGTCGACACCCCCGGCGCGGCCAACGACGCCGCCGCCGAACACGCCGGAGCCGGAGCCGCCATCGCGGACACCTTCGCGGCGGTCGCGGCGGCCGCGGTCCCGGTCACCACCCTCCTGATCGGCGAGGGGGGTTCGGGCGGAGCCCTCGCGCTGGCCGCGCCGGGGAACACCTGGGTCACCCCGGACAGCTACTTCTCGGTGATCGCCCCCGAGCTGGCGGCGGCCATCCTCAAGCGCCCCGCCTCCGAGGCCCCGTCCACGGCGGACCAACTCCGCATCCGCCCGCAGGACCTGGTCGCCCTGGGCGTCGCGCGCGGCGTGGTCGGGCCCGCCTGACCGGACTCCCCGCGTTGTCAGAGGCGTCGGCCAGGATGTCCGTCATGACGGACGGAATAACCTGGCTGGCCGCGCCCCAATCGATCGCCTTCGGCGGCTACAGCGTGGTGATGGCCCGCGGGCTCACCCCGGAGGAGCTCGTCGGACGCCTCGCGGAGAGCGTGCACGGGCCCGAGCACACGGCCGTACCGGTGGGCGACCTCACCGGAGCCGAACTCCTCGCCCTGCTGGTCGACTACGAGGACATCGGCCTGCGCCACGGCCGCAGCGGCGAGTGGTCGTACGCGGTCGCGTACGGGGGCTGGATGGGCGAGTTCGGCGGCAGGCCGCCGCTCTCCCGCGGGGGCGTGGACATCTGCCACCTGGAGTTCGAGGAGGAGAACGGCAAGCCGGTCCCGCCGCAGTTCGCGCACACCCGTGACGGGGTCCTGCTCAGTGCCTTCAACCTGCACCTGGACGGCTCCTGGGGCTACGACGGGGTCGACGGCGAGCCCGGGACGGCCTCGCGCCTGCAGGCCGCGCTGACCGCCGCGGGCCTCCCGGCGGACGAGGGCACGGACGACGACGCGGACGACCGGGAGGTCCACCGCACCGCCCTCGGCGTGCTGGAGCGCCACTTCGGCCTCTCGCTGCCCCGGGAGGAGATCGTGAGCGGCACGCTGCCGGCCGTACTCCTGGAACCGGCGTGAGCGGCCGTACGAAGGCCTGCCCGCGGGAGGGCGGCGAATCCGCCGCCCCCGCCGGACACGGCCCGGCCTACGCCTGCGGCGTCCTCGCGTCGTAGCGGGCGAACCCGCGCCAGCGCAGGGCCAGCAGGAGCAGGACCAGGACGCACCCGAGCCCGCCGCCCGTGATCGCCACGGCCGGTGAGGTCAGGTCGGCGGCGGTCCCGGCGAGGAAGTCCCCGAGCCGGGGCCCGCCCGCGACGACCACGATGAACACGCCCTGCAGGCGCCCGCGCATCTCGTCCGGGGTCGCGGCCTGCATCATCGTGGAGCGGAACACCATGGAGATGGTGTCGGCGCAGCCCGCCGCGGCCAGGAAGAACAGCCCGAGCCACAGGTTCCGGGTGAGCCCGAAGACGGCGATGGCAAGCCCCCAGGCGGCCACCGAGATCAGGATCGCCAGCCCGTGCCGGCGGATCCGGCCCTGCCAGCCGGAGAACAGCCCGCCCAGCAGCGCCCCGACGGCGGGCGCGGCCACCAGCAGGCCGACGGTCTTGGCGTCGCCGCCGTACCAGAGCACGGCGATGGCCGGGAACAGTGCCTTCGGCTGGGCCAGCACCATGGCGGCCAGGTCGGAGAAGAAGGTCATCCGGATGTTGGGGCGGGTGCCGAGGAAGCGCAGTCCGTCCAGTACGGAGGCCCGCCCCCGCTTGCCGCCCTCCCGCTCGGGCAGCATCGCGGGCAGCCGCCACACGGCGTAGAGCGCGGCGCAGAAGGTGACGGCGTCGATCAGGTACGCGGCCTGGTAGCCCCACCAGCCGACGATGAGCCCGCCGAGCACCGGGCCGATCATCGTCCCGGAGGTCATCGTCACCGAGTTCAGCGCGTTGGCGGCGGGCAGCTGCTCGGTCGGCAGCAGCCGCGGGATCATCGCGGAGCGGGCGGGTCCGTTGAGGGCTCCGCACACCGCCTGGAGCGCGACGACCGAGTACAGCAGCCAGACCCGGTGGTAGCCGAGGAGCGCGGCGCCGGCCAGCGCGATCGACAGGGCCGTCAGGCCGAGGGAGCTGTAGAGGCCCAGCTTGCGCCGGTCGAGGGTGTCGGCGATGGCCCCGCCGTAGAGGCCGAAGACGACGAGCGGGACGAGGGAGAAGAGCCCGACGAGCCCGACCGAGAAGCTGGAGCCGGTGATGTCGTAGACCTGGAGCGAGATCGCGAGGGCGGTCATCGCCTGGCCCATCCAGGAGATGGTGCTGCCGACCCACAGCCGCCGGTAGTCCGGGGAGGTGCGCAGCGGGGTCAGGTCGGCGAATATCCGCGTCGCGCGTCGGGCGGGTGTGGGCGTGGGGGTGCTCGTACCGGTCACAGCGGATGATAACCAGCGGGTGTTCGGCGGCCCCAGGCGTTAACGGGCCGGGAACCCTGCCGCGGCGCCGCCTGCGGCCCGGCCCGGTCCCGCACGCGCACCAGTCGCCCCACCCGGATCCGCGGCCTCAGGCCGGGCCGTTCCTTGCCGGTAACTCGCCACTGTCACACGACATTTGACTGAATCGACGTGCGCTCCTCCCCTCCCGTTCAGCTCATGATGAAAAGACTCGTATGTCCAGGGAGGCGTAGTGATCGAACCTGGCAACAGCACCACGAGCACCGGCAGCGCGGACAACGGAGTCCACGCGACCCCTCTCACAGCCCCGCTGACCGTGGGGGTCGAGGAGGAGTTCCTCCTCGTCGACGCCCGCACCTTCCGGGTGGTCCCGGCCGCCCCGCTCGTCCTGGCCACCGCCGCCGGCCTGCCCCACGAAGTGCACCCGGAGGGCACCCGCTACCAGGTGGAGATCTCCACCCCCGTCGCCGACTCGGCGCCCGTGCTGCGCGCGGAGCTCGCCACGCTGCGGCGCACCCTCGCCCGGGCGGCCCGCGCCCACGGCTGTCGGCTGCTGGCCGCGCCCTCGCCGGTCGTGGCCGTGGAGGGGCCGCTGCACCTGACCGACGACGAGCCGCGCCAGCGCGAGCAGCACCGCCGCTTCGGCTCGCTGACCGACACCCTGGTCAGCTGCGGCCGCCACATCCACATCGGGACCCTCGACGTGGACACGGCGGTGGCGGTGTCGAACCGGGTCAGACCATGGCTGCCGACGCTGATCGCGATGGCCGCCAATTCGCCGTTCTGGGGCGGCCGTGACACGGGGCACGCCAGCTGGCGGGCGATGGCCTGGTCGGGCTGGCCCTCGGCCGGGCTGCCGCCGCACTTCACGTCCACGGCCCACTTCCGGCGCTCGGTGCAGACCCTGCTCGGCTCCGGGGCGGCCCTGGACACGAAGATGGTCTATTGGGACCTGCGCCCGTCCGGGCACTGGCCGACGCTCGAGATCCGGGCGCCCGACATGTCCCCCGACATCGACACGGCGATCCTCCAGGCGGAGCTGGTCCGCGCCCTGGTGGCGACGGCCCTGCGGGACATCGCCGAGCTGCGTCCGGAGCCGGCGCTGCGGGACGACGTACTGCGCCTCGCGCGCTGGCGGGCGGCCCACGACGGACTGGAGGGCTTCGGCCTGGACCCGTACACGGGAGCGGAGATCCCGGCGGCGGACCTCGCGGAGGCCCTGCTGGACCTGGTCGCCCCGGAACTCGCGGCGTCGGACGAACTCGACCACGCGGCCAAAACCCTGGGAGGCCTCCTGCGCGACGGCTCGGGCGCCCACCGCCAGCGCGCGGCCTTCGCCCGCCGCCAGGACCTGAACGACGTACTGCGCCACTTGGCGGACGAAACCGAGAACTTCTAGCCCGCTCCCCCTGCGGCCGCAGGCTCACCCTCGCCTGCGGCCTATCAGGACCGCCCGGAACGTGGGCCTATCCCCGGAGGAAGGCGTGGATCGCCGAGGCGATGGCCGTTCCGAGCGGGATGGGAACGGCGTTCCCGATCTGGGTGGCGATCTCGTTCTTGCTCCCGCACCAACGGAACGTCCTGGGGAATCCCTGGATGCGCGCCGCCTCGTAGTGCGTGATCGGACGCAGCTCCGTGGGGTGGAGGTAGCGCCCCTTCTCGGGCTTGAAGAATTCCGTCCGAATGGTCACGGACGGAGCACTCGTACGCAGTCGACCCATGACGTCGCCCGTTCCGTTGGTGTGCCTGTCCCAGCTCTCCGTCGAGAGGTATTCGACGGGAGTCGTCACACCGGGCGGATTCGGCACGTCGAATACCTGGACATCTCCGCTCTCCTCGAGCGTGAACCACTTTCCCCGCA
This sequence comes from Streptomyces sp. NPDC001903, assembly GCF_042891345.1. Lineage (NCBI taxonomy): Bacteria > Bacillati > Actinomycetota > Actinomycetes > Kitasatosporales > Streptomycetaceae > Streptomyces > Streptomyces sp. NPDC001903. The sequence continues at coordinate 514,046 of NZ_JBIASZ010000005.1, read as the reverse complement.
AGTCTTTCCGATTTCCACCCGGCGGAATTGCCTTGTATCGGGCTATCGAAAGAGGCTTTGGATTGCGGCCGATGTGCAACTCGGTCGTGCTGAAAGTGCCCGCGATCTCGGAGCCGATCTCGGCGATACGCTTCTCCCTGTTCGGGAGTTCGGTCCCCCGGATGGAGAGCTTCTTCGATTCGGCAAAGACACTGCCGACGGGTCGCCAATGGTCGACGGCGTCATCGAGGCCGTCGAGAGTCTGCACGCCGTCACCCTTGACGCTTTTCGGCGGCTGCTTGTGCGTCGCGACCGGATAGGACATCCGCCGGTCCTTAACAGCATCACGTCGGACCCCGATGACGATGGCGCGCTTACGCGCCTGGACGGCGCCGTGATCCGCCGAATTCAGGACATAGCGCTTGTTCTTCACCTCCGCCTTTTCGCCGAGCTGGTGCCCAGGCGGATCGACCAGCACATAGTCCTCCAGCTGGCCACCCGCCCCCACCTCTCCGAGCAGGTTGAGGAACTCGTCGGACTTCACGAAGTCCACGACGTTTTCGATCACGAAGACCTTGGGGCGAATCGTGCGGACGACCCGTACGTATTCCTCCCAGAGGCGATTGCGTTCCGCGCCCTTCTTGTCCCGATTCAGGGCGGAGAACCCCTGGCAGGGCGGACCGCCGACCACCACGTCCACGTCGTACTCGGCCGCCGTCGGTTCCCACTCCTCGATCGGACCGACGTGCACCCGCGCCTGCGGCAGGCTCGTGTCGGTCCGGCCGCTGCCGAAGTTCGCAGCGTACGTCGCGGCGGCGGCCCTGTTGTGCTCTACGGCCGCGAGGCTGTGGAAGACCGGCCCCCCGTCGGTAGCTCCGCCGGGCCGGAATTCGTGGAACCCCTGGGTGAAGCCGCCACAGCCGGAGAAGAGGTCAACGACGGTGATCGGGTCGGAGTTGTGGGGACGGGGTTCGCGCATAGGGGTGATCCTAGTCGTGGAGAGCCGCTGCGATGGCCCGCCCGACGGCGGCCGCGAGCGGCGGGGGCATGGCATGGCCGATCTGCCGGTACTGGGACGTCTTGCCGCCAGAGAAGCGCCAGTCCTCCGGGAAGGCCTGGATCAGTGCGGCCTGGTCCAGGGTCAGTCGCGGCGAGCCGTCCTCGGGGAATGTGTCGTCGGGAACGCCGTCGCCGAGGCTTGTCCCGTTGACCCGAAGGGTGGCCCACGCCTTCTTGCTTCCCGTCGGCCCCAGATCGGCTCCGCCCCGTCGCTCCGAGCCGCCGACGAGAGCGGGCGCGATCCGGTCGGCCTCCTTGATCCATTGCGCCGCCCCCGGCCACCCGCCGCGGGCCATGGACGGGCCGAGGACATCACCGACGGTCGGAGGAACCTCGTGGTCCGGCTCGGGCCAGACGAAGCCGGCGGCGTACTCGCGGCGCAGAGCCACGAGGAAGCCACTGTTTCGGTTCTGCGGCACCCCGAAGTCCGCGGCGTTCAGGACGCGCCATCGCGGGAGATACCCCATGCTCAGCAGCTCGGCCTCCATCCACCGGCGCTCTTCGGCGAAATTCTCGCCCTCCACCAGTTCCGGCAGGTTCTCCAGCAGGATGGCCTTCGGCCTTATCTGGAGCGCCAGTTGCACGGCGCGGTTCAGCACGTTCCTTTCCTCGTTGTCCTCGGCGCGGCCGACGGTGGCGGAGGACTTCACCCGCGGTAGTCCACCGCTCACGAGATCGACGCCGAGGATCTCCGGACGTTCCTCCGGCCGAAAGTGACTCAGGTCCATGCAGATGACGTCCCAGGCAGGCCGATTGAGGTCGATCGTGAAGCACGCATCGGCCTTGCTGTCGATCAGGACGACCGGATCGAACCCCGCGCGCTCGAGGCCGAGGGCCTGGGCGCCCGCGCCCGCGCAGATCTCCACTGATGTGAAGCGGCGAGGGGTGGCCGGGACCCGGCGATCCTGTCGAGGCAAGCCGGGGTGCATCGATGCTCCGGATTCGGGCGAGGCGGCTGCCACGGCGAGGCTGCCCGCATGGGCCACGGACCCCGCTCCCATCCCGCCGACACCACGTTGAGCCTCGACGGCTTCCATGGCCACCCTGCGCAGCTCTTCGTCCAAGGCGTCTTCCTCCACCCCGTCGAAGAGGACGAACGGCGCCAGCCTGAGCAGTCTCTTGAGGAAGTCACGGAGAGTGTCACGCTCGGTGACGGTGGTGAGGTCGAGCCCACTCCAAACCCGCAAGATCGCCCGGACGAGATGAGCACTCCCGCCCAGAGCCGCCCGACGCGCGTAAATCTGGTCGAACGCCGCCTCTCCGAGGATGTCGAGGGCGTCGTACGGCTCGGGACGGTCGGGGGAATGGACGAGTTGCGCCCGCCACCACAGTCGCCCCAGCACGTGCCGGGTCAGGTCGGTGCCGAGGACGCGGTCCCCCGGCGGCTTCGGATAGCGCCAGAAGGCGACATCGGGCAAAAGCACCAGGGCGAGGAAGGCCCAGACATCGGGCGCAGCCGCCTCGGCCGGCACCATGTCCATCTCCTTGTGCAGGAGGACGGCCAGCTTCAGGTCGAACTGCGCCCTGCGGGTCCGGTCGCTTTCACCCGGAAATCCCGCCTGCTCCGCCAGGCCCACGACGAGTTCGCGCAGTTCGCGCAGTCGGGCGTTCGGTACCCGGTCCCCGCCGGTGGCCACGTAGACCGCCGCGTCGTGAGCATCGGCCACGCGGCCGGTCAGCTCCGAAATCTCCAGTCGCGCGTACCCCTCGAAGAGGGGCTTGGCCTGCGCGGAGAGCAGCCGGGGGTAGAGGAAACTCATCATGCAACCTCGAAGATTCTGACCGCCGCCTGGAGATCCGAGGCGAACAGCGCCGGCGCCTGAAGTCGGCGTAGCCGGACATCCGTGATCGATTGCCCGGGGAAGAGCCTGTCGAAGAGACCCAGCAGAGTGGAGCCGAGCGATCCCTCGGGAAAGTCCGCCTCATCGGCGAAGTCGTCGCTGTTGAGTCCGTGCTCGATCATCACGCGCGCCACGTCCGCGTACACGGCGGAGAGCACCACGCGGTCGACAGGCCGGGGGCGGCCCGCGTTCCGGAAGGCGGTGGTCGTCACCGCATTGCGCTCGTTGACGAGCAACAGCAGCGAGCCCATGGTGGCGCTCTCGAGGCCTCCGCTGATCTGCAGGTGCCACGCAGCCCCTTCGGGAAACGACGTGCGGGCGAAATCGATCACCGCCATGGGGTACTGAGGCGCATCACCCTGGAGTCGTACCGACGCACGGTCGCTCCACAGCACCGACCCTGCACGGCGCGGCGCGGCAGGTCGTGCGAAGTCGAGATGGTCGGCCAGGAGCAGTGCCGTGTCCAGACGGACCACGCCGCCCAGGTCCTCACCACGGAGACGGACGTCGATCGGGACGGAGACGACCCCGGAGTCCGTCAGCCGCACCTGTCGCGCGGGCCCGCTGAGCCTGGACCCGGTGGCGGTCCACACCGTGGACAACATGAGCGGCGCGTCGGCGGGGAGGCCCGACCCGGCACGGGCACGATCCAGGTCGACCCGCACGACCCTGACCACGTGCAGGTCCATGCCGTAGTCCCAGTCCGGCAGCGCGTCCGAAAGCGGCAGCTCGCCGTCCTCGACCACACGGCGCCACCCCTCGGCGCTCACGACGTCCTCGGGCGGAACGCGGTACGGCAGAACGCGCCTGCTCACGGGCCTGTCACCGCCTCGACACGGACACCGATCTCGGTCATCGTGTCGGCTGCGGGCCTCACGAGGGCTCGCCAGACGCCGTTGCCGCCCTCGATCACACAGTCCTCCGGCTCGTGGAACCGCTCTTCATTGTCCTGCCAACCGATCAACGTCGGCATGCTCGCGCCCACGGGCGGATCGGTCTCGCGGACCCCGGCCCCGGGGAGCACGACGGCCAGTTCGATCCTGACCCGTTGCTGCCCGGGAACCGGCAGTCGGAACTCTTGGACAAGCAGCGAGTCGGCACCGCGATCCTCGTAGTAGGGCTCGCCGACGTACTCCACCCGTGGTCGTCGGCGCGATGGCGTCCCAGTGTCCCCGGCAGCGGTTGCGCCTGAGCGTGAAGCGTTGCCGACCGCGGTCGAGGACGACCTGCCGTCCGGGGACGGCGAGGAGTCCGCCTCCGGCTTGCGGCGCCGCGGATCATGGACGGCCGTGCTGCCGGGCTTCCCGTAATCGGTCGCCCCGCCAACACCCCAGGTCCCTCCCACCAGCCCGGAGAAGTGGCTGCTCGCCGCTCCGAGGGCAACGCTGCTCGCACCCGGTCGGACAGTGCCGTGCAGACTGAGGAGACCCTCGAGTGCCTCATCGATGCGGGTGAACGTCGTCTTCACGAAAGTGCTCTCCGGGTACGAGAGCGACTGCGGATGCCACGCGTCGTGTGTGGGAGGCTCGGCCTTCGCGTAGACCTCGTCCATGCTCACGTCGGCACGAAAGACGCCCGCGTACCCCTGGTTCTCGCTCGGCGGCTTCGGTCCCCGGCGATAGGTGACGACGAGTTCGGCGGGACGCATGAGACACACGTGGTGGACGAGATCCTCGACGTCCATCAGTCGAGAGGCGCGCGTCGGTTCCAATGGTGGTAGGACCCGCTTGACCAATCCGAGGCGTCCCAGATACCGCTTGGGACTCTTGCACTCCAACCGGCTGCCGCCGGGTCCCACCATGTTCTCGTATGCGGCGACGAACAAGTTGAGCGGACGAGTCTGTCGAGGGTCCGGCACCGGCTGTGGAACGCCGTCGCACGACACGGAGAAACGCATGGCCGGCGGCTCGCCACCGACGGAGATCATCTTGGGCCACAGGTGCCAGGCGAGTGAGTCGGCCAGGTACGAGGTGGCCTCCATCGGCTTGAGTTCGTCGAGGTCCGGGTCGACGACGACGATCGTCGTGCCGGTCTCGTCCGGACCGAACGGCTTGAGTCCAAGACGGTGCGCGACGGACTCGGCCTCGGATCCGACAAGCGGCTCCACCACGTCACCGGACGTGTCGCCCCACCAGTGTCGCCCCGTGTAGCGCCGACTCCCCCCGGGCTCGGCCCCCGTGTAGCTCTTGTACAGCGTGCAGCCGATGAGCCGCGTCTCGGCGCCCTGCACGGTCCGGCACCGCGAGTGCACCAGGACGGTACCCGGACGGGACAACAGGAAGAAGATGCCCTTGCCGAAGCCGTACGTCCCGCCACCCAGAGGTGTGTCGCGGGGCTCGCCGATGTTGCGGATGAAGTTGACGAAGTCTCGGTCGGGCCCCACCGCCGCGTCGGCTCGGGTGGGCCCGCCCAGACCTCGTGTGCCTCGGTCGGATACGGCGAGCACGCGGATCGAACCCTGCTTGAGGGTGTCCCGGAGGGGGAAACGCTCCGCTCCGGCCGGCGCACCGTTGAGGAGCATGCGCCGCCAGGCCTCGGCGTGCCCGGGGCCGACCGTCCACAGGTCGATCCCGTAGTCGATCGGCGCGGAGGAGTCGAGCGGGCGAGCGTCCCAACTGTTCTGCGCCGACTCGCGCACCAGGATGGTGAGGAGGTCCAGTTCGGGGCGACCCAGCTGATTACGGATGCCTTCGGCGGCGCTCGCACCTTCCGGCGGGTACGGCTGTGAGTACCAGGACGGCTGCATCACGCGGCTCCCTGCAACAGACTCTCGACCGCCCGGGAGACCTCGGACGGTTGCATGGGAAGAGGGACCGCGCCCGACAGGTCGACGGTGTAGGAGACGTCCAGCACGGACACGGGCACGCCGGCCGCCATGAGCGCCTGCGCGGTCAGTCCTGGGAACTCCGGGCCCACCCGGTACCACCGCTCCTCGCGCACGGCGAACCGAACGTCCTGGTATCTCTCGGCGTCTGTCACGCGATATCCGACACGGGCCAGCGAGTCGAGAAGGGCACTCTCGTCGTCGCACAGACGCAGCAGTCGATCGACGAGCCCGGGGACGGTCTCCCCTACGGTGGGGCCGGCCGCGCGCCGCAGCCCCATCCATACGAGCGACAGTTGCCCGCCCGTGGGCGCTTCGAGCTGGTCGAGGCCGTGTATCCGGGCTCGCCTGCCCTCATCGGCCGTGCTCGTCTTCACCTCGACGGCATCGGTCGCACCGGAGAAGTCGTGGCGGTGGCCTTCAGGACCCGACCACAGACGGTGTGCGCTCGGGTCCAACTCCAGCAGCCGGTGCAGCACGGCGAGTTCGCCGAACAGACCCGCGAGTTGGTCCGGCCCAAGCAGCGTCCCCTGCGTGCGGAAGAGGGACCGCCACCGGTCCAACACGCGGTACAACGCTTTGACCGGGTTCTCGGGCAGTTCCTGCGCGGCGCTCATGATGTCGACACACAACTCGGTGAACAGATCACCCAGGTCGTCGCGCAGGCAAGAGAGATCTGCGTAGAACTGATACGCCTCCTCGTCCTCCAACGGCCGCTTGCGCAGACGCAGACCCGGACCGTCGAGACCGGCGCGCAGCCGCCTGTCGGACGGGATCGGTATCAGGATGTGGCGTCGACCCTCGTAGTCGATCCCGACCACGAGCGGTCCATGGACGACGTCGACCGGAAGCGGGTCGACACGCAGACGCCCGTCGCCTGTGGGTGCCTCGGCCTCCAGCCGCACCCAACTCTGCGCCATGACCCGACGGAATGCCTCCTCGCTCACGTGTCATCGCCCTCGAGGAGACTGAACACGTCCTCCTCTTCCAGCAGACCCACGGGGAGCTTGGCGGAGATGTACTTCTCCACGGTGCTGTCCTTGCCCACCGACTCGGGGAACACGAGTCCGACGCCGATCACGTGTTCCTCGGCCCCCAGCGCCTCACGTGACCCCTCCTTGGAGGGGTGCGGCTCGGAGTCCTTGTCGATCGGGTACAGCACCAGGAGACCGGTGTCCGGCGCCTGGGCCTTCCGCAGTTCCTTGATGCCCGCCTCGTTGAGTCGTGAGGTCTCCCCGGTCAGGTCGACGGCCGCATCGCGGCGGCTCATCAGCGTCTTGATGTCCGCCGTGCCGTCCTTGGCACCCTTGCTCTTGAGGCGGGCACGAGTGATGCGGCCGACGGTCACGTCGGGCCCAAAGGTGTAGTCCTTCTCCCCGACCGGATTGCCGATGACAGCAACGTTCCACCGTCCCAAGGAACCGGCGTTCGAGACCCGCTTGCGGATGTATCCGACGATCAGGTCGGCGTCGTTCTCCGGGGAGTCCTCGTGGAACTTGTAAGTTTGCAGGAAGTCGACGACCCTCTCGTGAGGTACGTCACGGAAAACGTACCGGCCGTCCTCGGGGCATTCATCGGCCCGCACGGAAGTGGCCACCGATGCCTCGACCAGCATGTGTGCGGCCTCGGCATTCCGGCGCAGCCACGCCGCGTCGGTCTGGAAGTAGTGGGTCTGCACGCGCCGGCCGCTGTAGGAGGAGGCAGCCGTGACGGCATCGCGCATTTTCGCGGCCGCGGTCACCCTCAGCGACGGATGGGTCCGCAGGCGTACGGCGAAGGTGAGGGGGTCCTCGCTTTCGGTCAGGTAGACGTCGATGTCGCGACGCATCTCGGTCTCCACCGTGGCGAGGTGACGGAACCACTCGGCGAGCTCGTCCGTCATCCAGATCCTGGGCAGATCGGCATAGCCGTTGCGGAAGCCGAACCAACGACCCATCTGCAGCAGGGTGTCGTAGGCGGAGACGGCTCGGACGAAGTAGCTGACGGAGAGGCCCTCGAGCGTGAGTCCACGGGAAAGGGTGTTGCCGCCTACCGCGATGGCGACGACCGGGCCGTTCTCGTAGTCGAGGCGGTCTTCGCTGCTGGAGTTGTCCATGATGACCCGGCAGTCGTCCAGGACTGCCGGCAACACCTGGAGCAGCTCGTCGAACGGCACGGGCTTCTCGCCGAACTCCTCGGCCGGGACACGAGCGGTCTCCTCTTCCCACAGCCGTCGAAGTCCTTCGACGGCTGTGGGGTCCGCCAGGGACTGTGCAACACGCTTTCGCAAGTGCAGCAGAGGCTCCCTGAAGCTGTTGTGGACAGAGGTGTTGACACTGGTGTGGATCAGCATCGTGTTATGCGGGTTGCCTGTTCCGCGTACCCGCCGAGCTGCCGTGACCAGCCAGAAGTACTCGACGGCGCGTCGCAGCGTGTCAGTGATCACGGGCTCGAAGCCTTCGACTTCGTCCCGTGTCATCGGCCGCACGCAAGGCACGTCATCCTCTGGAACGGACCTGATCATGTCGTGACCGTCGTCGACCTCGTTCGGGTCCTCACCGTCGAGTGCGTAGCGGCCGAACAGGACCTCCGTACCGAAGTGCCCCTTCGGCTTGGGCAGGTTGACGACGAAGTGCTCGGGATAGAGGTCCCGGCTGCTCGGATCGATGAGGAGGTTCGCAAAGGGTGAGGCCGTGTAGCCCACGTAGGCGGACTTCGGCAAAGACTTCATGATGGACAGGATGAGTGGGTTGATCGATTTCGTCGCCACCGTCGCCTGGTCGGCCTCGTCATCGATGATCAGCGCCGGGCAGTCCTTGAGGTAGTCCGAGGCGCTCTCCAGCCATCGGGACAGCTTGCGCAGCACCGTCGCGTTCTTCTTGACCACGCACAGGACATGGGTGTTGTTGCTGCTGCCGAAGTAGGCCGCAGGATTCTGCAGCGGCGTGAAATCCCTGTCGAGCCCCGTCAGCTGGGACCACCGAGAGGGGTTCGGTTCCACCAGCTGCTGGACGAGCCGAGCCTGGGTCTGCCGCCGGAGGCCGTTGTGGATGCCGGCGAGGACGATGAACAGCTTGTAGCCACGATCCGCCGCCTTGGCCATGACCGAGGTGAAGCTGGTCGTCTTGCCCGACTGGACGTAGCCGACGACCAGACCCTTCGTGGTGAAGGCCCGTTCCTTGGGGTGATTGAGAAGGGAGGTGATCCGCGTGGAGGAGTCGTCGAGACTCCGGATCGCGGGTTCCTGCGGCCAACCATCCTTCCGGAGCAGTTCGGCGATCGCCGGCCAGTACTTGTCACCCGGCTGCGGCCCTGTGTACCAGGTGTCCCGGTTGCCGAGGACCACGGACTGCGGCTCCTCAAGCTCCTTGATCCGGATCGTGTCGGCTTCGTGCCGCTCACGGATGCGCTGCATGACGTCCTGGCTGACGCCGAATGCCTCCAACCGCTTCACAGCCTCAACCGGAGGGAAACGATCGAGGAGGGCCACGAACGTCTCATAGTTGTCGTTGAACTCATCGGTCATGGCCTCGACCGCCCCCGGTTCTCGCTCGTTTTGGCCGGTGGGGTCCTCGGGGCCCTTCCGCCTCCACGGTTGTTCAGTGAACGACGCGGGCGCCCCGAAGAGCGCACCGACGTAGCACCCTCATGCAACGTCACACATTATTGAGCGAATCCGTCTTGCCGCACAGGTTCTCAGCCATGATCCACCGCTCAGGGTGGCCACCGGCATGCCGCAAATCAGAAAATACCCTCCATAAAACGACAAAAGTTCGACCATACCCAGACGTCCCGGCGGCGTCGGTGACGGTGCCGGCGCGGAAGCCGCACGTGAAGCGATCAGCCGGGCAGCCTTAAGCAGGTTGGCGGGGTTTGCGAAAGGAGCACTCGCCGTCGTCGACGGGGAGACAGGCAGGGGGCGCGGCCTGGGCAGTCAACGGAATCCTCAGGCACTGCTTCGCCGGCTACCCTGCGGGGCCTCCTGCACAGAGGGTGCGCCGAGGCCGCACCGCGGGCATGCGGGGCCGGGGCCGGGCGCGCAGCATGGGAGTGGGGCCGTCCTCCCGCGGCCCCTCCCGCCGCCGGACCGGGGCGATCACCGCGGGCGTCGCCGGCCGAGGGGCGGCGAGGCACGCCTGCCCGCCCGCGCCGTTCTGCCCGTACACCTGGAGCCCCCCATGTCCCCTCTCCCGGTCCCCGGCAGACCCCGGTCCGCCCCCGCGGCCTTCGCGGCGGTCCTGGCGGCCGCCCTGACCGTCCTGCCGAGCGGCGCCGCCCACGCCTTCACCGGCGCCAACCACGAGGACATCACCCGGGCGGCACTGCCCTGGGAGCCCGTCACGCTGACCGCGATGGCCGACGCCCACGACGGGGCGGTCAACGCCAACGACCGCCGCCCCTACTTCGACGTCGGCACCCTGCACTGCGACAACGCCGACTACCTCGCCCCCCGGTACTCCGCCGGCTACCCCCGCACCCGGGACGAGGCGACCACGGAGCTCCTCGCCTGCATCCGCACCTCCGTCGCCCGCTTCCGCAACGCGGTCCGGGCCGCCGAGGGGCTCGTCGACGCCGACGGCAGGGTACGAGCCGACCAGAGCGACCTGTCCACCCCCTGCACCTGGGACGAGAAGCCCGGGCGGGCCAAGTGCGCCGTCCTCGAACAGCTCGGCCGCGGCTGGCACCAGATCGAGGACTTCTACGCGCACTCCAACTGGAGCGACCGGCCCGCGGCCGGTCCCATCGGCCTGGGCAACCCGCCCGGCCTGGAGCGCACGGACCACCCGCCGTTCCTCGACATCCGCCGCTACATCGCCATGGCGGACGCCGACTGGACCCGGCAGGCACGCGAGGGCATCCCCGCGGACCTCGCGACCGGCTGCTACCCCGACTTCGATTCCACCGGCGTCAAACCCGCCGACTGCGAAGGCCGTGTCGCCCACAACCTCACCCTGAACAAGGACACGGCCGCGTCCGCGCGCGCGAAGACGGGCGACAACTTCCGCCGCGCGACCGCCGGGGCCACCGCCGAACTCACCCGCCAGTGGAACGACTTCAAGGCCGAGCTGCTCACGGCGTACCCCGATCACGGGCGCGGCGCACAGATGGCCTGCGCCCTCGTCCACGACGATCCGGCCGCCGCCTGCCCCTGACGGCTCAGGCCGCTTGGGGGGTGAAGGGGAACAACGCGTCCGCTCCCGGCCGTACGACGCCGTAGCTGCTCTCCGGCACCTCGTTCCAGGCACCGGGCAGATCGCCGAGGGGCTCGGAGACGACGAGGCGGGTCTCGTCCGAGACCTCCTGCAGGAACGCCATGTCGGGGTGCAGCTTGCGCAGGCTGTCGACGCGGCTGCTGTAGAACAGCGACCTGGACTGCCCCTGGCTGGAGTACCGGAAGGCCCAGACGCTCTCACCGTCGCTCACGGCCACCGTCATCTGCAGCGGGAACTCCACGCCCTGCTCGCGGCCGACGCGCTCCACGACTCCGGCCATCCGCGCCACGGCGCCCGGCGGGTCCTCGTCCAGGCCGAAGGTGACGGCGAGGTAGAACATCACTTCGGAGTCCGTCGTCCCCTCGATGTCGAAGAACAGCGCGGGGTCGACGAGCAGGCAGAGCTCCCGGCGTATGAGGTGGAAGTCGGCGATGGACCCGTTGTGCATCCACAGCCAGCGGCCGTGCCGGAAGGGGTGGCAGTTCGTCTGCTGCACGGCCGTTCCGGTCGAGGCCCGGATGTGGGCGAAGAACAGCGAGGACTCGACGTGATCGGCGATCTCGCGCAGGTTGCGGTTGTTCCAGGCGGGCCCCACGTCCCGCAGGACCGCCGGGGTACTGGCGTGATCCGTGTACCACCCGATGCCGAAGCCGTCGCCGTTCGTCGTCTCCACACCGAGTCTCGAGTGCAGGCTCTGATCGATCAGCGAGTGCGCCGGCTTGTAGAGAATGGTGTCGAGCAGAAGAGGCGAACCTGAGTACGCGAGCCATCGGCACATGGGCGACCACCTGTTCCTCGTTCTCCGGCGCGGTCCGGCGGCGGTTTCGAGGAGCAGACTCCAGCGCTGTCAGACACTCGGAACCGGGGTCTTCCCCGCTCCTCGGGGAGAACCGCCACGTGTCGCATTCCGCCCGCCACCGCTCCGCGAACCCCTGATGCCCATGGTCGGCCCAACCCCTGGTGATCGCCACGCGAACAAGGTTGGCGGCATGCTCCTTGGCGACGGAGGGCCGAACGCCTGGCCGCGCAGCCAGCGCAAGGGGTCAGCCGGCCACCCGCCCGAGAACCCGTGGCACCGCGCCCGCCCTGCTCGCCCCGAAAGCAGGCCGAAATCGCGAACTCCACCCATCCCAGGCTCACTTGCTCTTCACTCGTTGGGGTGTAGCGCCACTCCACAGCCTTGACTGGGCCGTGAACGGTTTTCACGCTGAGACGGCTCGCGTGAGCTTCATTCACAAGGGGGGGTCTTGCCGAGCGTAGGTGAGCCGGCCGACGAGCTCGTAGGAATGTTCGAAGTTGCACAGATGGCAGGTGTCGGTCGAACAGTCGTAGCCAACTGGCGCAACCGCGATGGGCGCTTTCCTGCCCCGATCGCGGCTCTGCGCAGCGGTCCGGTCTTCCACGCCAGCCAGATCCGCCGCTACCTCAAGCGGAGGAAGAAGCACATGGCCTACATCATCTCGACGATCAATCTGAAGGGTGGGGTCGGTAAGACCACCACAACCGTTGCGCTTGCGGAGTTCCTGTCTGCCGAGTTCAACAAGAGGGTCCTGGTAATTGACCTCGACCCGCAGACCAACCTCACCACCGTGCTCATCGGAGAGGAGAAGTGGAAGCGGCTCAACGACAAGGACCGGACCCTGGCGACCCTATTCAAGGACGCCCTTCGACCAGAAGACGAAGAGTCGAGGTTCGACATCGCGAACGCCCTCCAGCGTCGCGTCTCCCCGATCGACGAAGTGAGGAAGGTGGATCTCCTGCCCTCGTCGCTCGATCTGATCGACGTCCAGGACCGCCTGGCAACCATGTCTCCCGGACGTTTCTACTCAAACAACCCGACAGATCTGCTACGCAAAGCCGTAAAGCCGATCATCGACGACTACGACTACGTACTCGTCGACTGCCCCCCCGAACCTCGGAATCGTCACGCTGAACGGGCTTCGAATCTCGGACGGCTACATCATCCCGACGATTCCGGACGTGCTCTCGACGTACGGGATTCCGCAAATTCAGCAACGCGTCAAGGCGTTCGCCGACGGCTTGGGCGAGACAATCACCGAAATCGGGATCGTTGTCACCAAATTCCGCAAGGCGTCGACGGTCCACACAAATACGGTACGTCGACTCGAAAATGACCCTCAACTTCCGGTCGTCCTGTCGTCTTACGTACCCGAAGCAAATCAGATTGCCGCATCGGCAGAGCACGTCAGTGCCAGCACTCTGCGACAGAAGTACGGATACCAAGGCCAGCACGATATCTTCCGCGCCTTGACGAAGGAGTTCATCTCGCTGGTCGAGGAGAAGGTATGACAGAAAATCCGTGCACCGAAGGGCCGACCGCCACTTCGCCCGTGGAACCGGCGGGCCCGGCTCTGGCCACCTCTACGACCAACCCCTCGGCGGACTCTCTCGGCGCGGACGTCCAGCACAGCGCGGAGGCGCTGCTGCAGCTCGGGGCTTCCCATCCGGAACTGGCCAGAACCTTGGCGCGCGTGATCGAGGCGATCGCGTTGGAAGCGTCTCGCACAGCACGCTTCTCCAAGACGCTCGGCAAGGCGCTCTCCGGCCCGACGGACACCGCCCGGGAACATGCGGTGGAACGCCGACAGCGGTCCAGTCGACGAGCGAAAGGCTTGATCGACCCCTTCGCCGTTTTTGCGGAGGCCGGCGAGGACGGGATGCGTGCACGGCTCGCGACACTGGATCTGGAACAGCTCAGGGACATCGTCGCCGAACACGGCATGGATCACGACCGGTTGGCCATGAAATGGAAGGACCCCCAGCGCGTCATCGAACGCATCGTCGAACGCGTGGAAGCGAGGAGCAGTAAGGGATCCGCTTTCCGCAGCAGCACCGGCGGCCCTCCCGCCGGGGAAGACTGACGGCGACGAGGAGCGCGGCTGACGGCAGAATCGTCGACATGACCGCCTGTGAGGGCCTTCCCCCGCCGGGCAGGCCCTCACTCTTCGGTGAGCCGACCTTCGTCGAACGGGTCCGCGCTGCGGCGAGGTGTGCGGGCCCCCACCGGACGGCGTCGACTTCGTCCGGCGGGTGATCGTCGTCCGACAGCAGATCGCGCAGGTGTCCGGGCTCAAGAAGCGGGACGTGCCGGCGGCATGCCCGCACCCGGATCACGTCCGCAAGCTCTTCAGTGGCCTGATCCACGCCGCCCCGTTCAAGGACGGCACGCACCCACCCGGCGGGCAGGGTCGGCGGGCATGACGCTCGCCTCGAAGTGCCTCGGGTGCTTCACCGTGACGATCACCACAGACCCGTACGCGACCGAGGCGGCGGCCTCCCTCGCGCCGCGCCCGGGGCGCGAGCAGGTCCAACCGGGGGACTCTCACTCCCAGGTGGTTCCCGGCCAAAGGCTTGAGCCTGGCTCACCGAGGGCGCGGCAGCCCCTGCAAACGCCAAAGCCGCAGGTGAGAACGATTCTTCACCTGCGGCTCGCAGTGGGGCGGGTGGGACTCGAACCCACGGCCGACGGATTATGAGTCCGCTGCTCTAACCGGCTGAGCTACCGCCCCTTCACGGCGTGGCGCGTACATGTGTGCGCGCCGTCTGCCGCAGCATAGCCGCTCATACGATCTCCTGCCTCGGATGCCTCGCATGATCGGCTTCGCCTGCTGAGGGAGACCGTTCTGAGGGCTGCCCGGTTCCAGGACCGGGGCAAAAAGAAAGAGGACCTCGCGTGAGGTCCTCTTCTTTCACGCTCCCCCGACTGGACTCGAACCAGTAACCTGCCGGTTAACAGCCGGCTGCTCTGCCAATTGAGCTACAGGGGACTGCGCTCCCCCGACTGGACTCGAACCAGTAACCTGCCGGTTAACAGCCGGCTGCTCTGCCAATTGAGCTACAGGGGATTGCTGCGGTGCACCGAACAGCCCACCTCCGGCCTTGCTGGAGGGGCGAGCGCCCGTTGCGAGTCATAGATTAGCGCAAGCAGGGGGGTGCTCCGCCAATCGGTATCGCCAGCGGGCCGGGCACCACACGACGAAGGGTGGCAGGCATGCGGTACAAGGTCACGTTCGTGGTCGGACTGGCCCTCGGATACGTCCTCGGCACCCGCGCGGGGCGCGAGCGTTACGAGCAGCTGAAGAAGTCCGCGCGCGGGTTCGCGCAGAACCCGGCGGTGCGCAACGCCGCCGAGAGCGCCGGTCACACGGGGCGCGAGTACGCCGGGAAGGCCTTCGCCGCCGTGAGCGACAAGGTCGGCGACGCGGTGCCCGCCTCCCTCGCCGGGCGGGTACGGGGACTGCGCGACCGGGCCGGCGGCGGCTCCGAGGATGAATGGGGCACCAGCAACACCTGAACCGCGGGAACCAGGCGGGATCCGGCGCCTCCGGGCGGCGGATCCCGCCCCTGCGTGCGGCAGAATTCTCCGCATGGGGATAGTCGCCGGGCTGGACAGCTCTTCCGCCTTCACTCGCATCGTCGTCTGTGACACCGACACCGGTGCCGTGCTGCGCCAGGGGTACGCCCCGCATCCGCAGCCCGCGGGCGATCCCGAGAGCGTCCACCCCCACGAGACCGACCCCCAGGCCTGGCTGCTCTCCCTCGGCGAGGCCGCCGGCGGCGGGCTGCTCGAAGGCGTGCAGGCCATCGGCGTCTCCGCGCAGCAGCACGGACTGCTGCCGCTGGACCAGCAGGGCGCCCTCGTACGTCCGGCCCTGATCGGCAACGACAAGCGCGGCCAGGTCGCCGCCGCCGACCTGATCGAGGCGCTCGGCGGCCGGCAGGCCTGGTCCGAGGCCGTCGGATCCGTCCCGCACTCCGCCCAGCCGGTGGCGAAGCTGGCCTGGCTGGCCCGCACCGAGCCGGAGGCGGCCCGCCGGGTGGCGGTGCTGATGTCCGCGCACGACTGGCTGGTGTGGCAGCTGCTGGGCCGGCCGGCCCGGCGGACCACCGACCGGGGCGGCGCCTCGGGCACCGGGTACTGGTCGCCGGCCACCGGTTCCTACCGCCCCGACCTGGTCGAACTGGCGCTCGGGCACATGGCCCTGCTGCCCGAGGTGCTCGGGCCGGCCGAGGCCGCCGGGATGACGCCGGAGGGGCTGCTGATCTCCGCCGGCACCGGGGAGACCATGGCCGCCGCGCTCGGACTGGGCCTCGGCCCCGGCGACGCGGTGGTCTCGCTGGGCGCGTCCGGATCGGTGATGGCCGTGCACCACGAGGCGCTGTCGGAGCCGGGCGGGCTGATCACCTCGCTGGCCGACGCCAGCGGCATGCACCTGCCGGTGGTGAACACCTCCAATGCGGTACGGGCGCTGCGCGGCACCGCCGAGCTGCTGGGCACCGATCTGGAGGGGCTGTCCGCGCTCGCGCTGAAGTCGACGCCGGGTGCGCACGGCCTCGTACTCCTGCCGTACCTGGAAGGCGAGCGCACGCCCAACCTGCCGCACACCGCCGGGACCCTGTCCGGGCTGCGGCGGGACTCGATGAAGCCGGAGCACCTGGCGCGCGCCGCGTTCGAGGGCATGCTGTGCGGGCTGGTCGACGCGCTCGACGTGCTGCGCTCGCGCGGGGTGGAGATCCGCCGGGTGTTCCTGCTCGGCGCCGCGGCCGAGCTGCCCGCCGTACAGGCCGCGGCTCCGGGGCTGTTCGGGACGCAGGTCGTCGTACCCGCGCCGGCCGACTACGCGGCGCTGGGCGCGGCGCGCCAGGCCGCGTGGGCGCTCGGGGTGCAGCAGGGCACGCTCGCCCCGCACACCCCGCCGGTGTGGCCGGGTCCGGCGGCGCAGGTCTTCGAGCCGGGCGAGGAGTACCCGGCCTGGCAGGCGGTGCGCCAGCAGTACATCGCGACGCGGGAGCAGATCCACCCGGGGGCCTTCCAGGGCTGAGCGCGACGCACGCTCGGGCGCCGGGCCTACTGCCGTTGGAGTACGCCCGGCGGCCGGTCTACTCCTTTTGACCGGCCTTTGCGAAAACCGGTGGGGATCGGCCGCGCGGTGGCCGAAGATGGAGTGAACCCCCTCGATCTTGCCGACCGGAGCCTGCGCGTGCTCATACGACTTCTGCGGACCCATCTGGGTCCGTACCGGAAACCGATCGCCCTGCTCGTCCTGCTGCAGCTGCTGCAGACCAGTGCAAGCCTCTACCTGCCGACACTGAACGCCGACATCATCGACAACGGTGTCATCAGCGGGGACACCGGCTACATCCTGCGCTTCGGTGCGCTGATGCTCGGCGTCTCCCTCGTCCAGCTCGTGTGCAACGTCGGCGCCGTCTACTTCGGCGCCCGCACCGCGGCCGCCGTCGGCCGCGACATCCGCGCCTCGGTCTTCGACCGGGTGCAGAGCTTCTCCGCGCGGGAGCTCGGCCAGTTCGGCGCGCCCTCGCTGATCACGCGTACGACGAACGACGTGCAGCAGATCCAGATGCTGGTCCTGATGACCTTCACGCTGATGGTCTCGGCGCCGATCATGTGCATCGGCGGCATCGCCATGGCGCTCTCGCTCGACGTGAAGCTTTCGGGCGTGCTGCTGGCCGTGGTCCCCGTCCTCGGCCTGTCGGTCGGTGCGATCGTCTTCCGGACGCGGCCGCTGTTCCGCAAGATGCAGGTCCGCCTGGACACCGTGAACCGGGTGCTGCGCGAGCAGATCACCGGCAACCGCGTGATCCGCGCCTTCATCCGCGACGACTACGAGAAGGAGCGGTTCCGGGAGGCCAACGCCGACCTGACCGGGGTCTCCCTCGCCGCCGGCAAGCTGCTCGCGCTCATGTTCCCGACCGTGATCGTGGTCGTGAACGTCTCCAGCGTCGCCGTCATCTGGTTCGGCGCGATGCGCGTCGACAGCGGCGGCATGGAGATCGGTCAGCTGACGGCCTTCCTCGCCTACCTGATGCAGATCGTCATGTCCGTGATGATGGCCACCTTCATGTTCATGATGGTGCCGCGCGCCGAGGTCTGCGCCGAGCGCGTCCAGGAGGTCCTGGACACCGAGTCGAGCGTGGTCCCGCCCGTCGACCCCGTGCGCAAGCTGCTCGCGCGCGGGCAGCTCGAGCTGCGCGGCGCCGACTTCCGCTACCCGGGCGCCGAGGCGCCGGTGCTGCGCGGGGTGGACCTGGTGGCCCGCCCCGGCGAGACCACCGCGGTCATCGGCTCCACCGGCAGCGGCAAGTCCACGCTGCTGGGCCTGGTCCCGCGGCTGTTCGACGCGACCGGCGGCGATGTGCTGGTCGACGGTCAGGACGTACGCCGCCTCGACCCGGAGCTGCTGGCCAAGACGGTCGGCATGGTCCCGCAGAAGCCGTACCTCTTCTCCGGAACCGTCGCCTCCAACCTGCGGTACGGGCGTCCCGACGCCACCGACGAGGAGCTGTGGCACGCGCTGGACGTGGCGCAGGCCAAGGGCTTCGTGTCGGAGCTGGAGGGCGGTCTGGACGCGCCCATCACCCAGGGCGGAACGAACGTCTCCGGCGGCCAGCGCCAGCGTCTGGCCATCGCCCGCACGCTGGTGCAGCGCCCGGAGATCTACCTCTTCGACGACTCCTTCTCCGCCCTCGACTACGCGACGGACGCGGCGCTGCGCGCGGCGCTCGCGCGCGAGACGGAGGAGGCGACGGTGGTCATCGTCGCCCAGCGGGTCTCCACGATCCGCGACGCCGACCGGATCATCGTGCTGGACGAGGGCCAGGTCGTGGGCGAGGGACGCCACCACGAGCTGATGGCCGACAACGAGACCTACCGGGAGATCGTGCTCTCCCAGCTGACGGAGGCGGAGGCCGCATGAGCGGGCCCGGAGGACGGATGATGATGGGGCCGGCCGAGCGGTCCATGGATTTCAAGGGCTCGGGCAAGCGGCTGCTGAGCCAGATCGCGCAGGACCGGGGCAGGCTGTGGGGCATGGTCGCCGCCGTCGTCGGCAGCGTCGGCTGCTCGGTCGTCGGTCCGAAGATCCTCGGCAGGGCCACCGACCTCGTGTTCGCGGGGATCGTCGGCCGGGAGGTCGGGCAGAAGATGCCGCCCGGCACCACCAAGGAGCAGGCGCTGGCGGCGATGCGCGCCGAGGGCCAGGGCGGGATGGCGGACATGCTGTCCGGCACCGACTTCACCCCGGGCAAGGGCATCGACTTCGGTGCGGTCGGGACGGTGGCGCTGTGGGCGCTGGGCGTCTTCGTCCTCGCCGGTCTGCTGATGCTGGTCGCGACGCGGCTGTCGAACCACATCATGAACGGCACCGTGTACCGGATGCGCGAGGAGCTGCAGGCGAAGCTGTCGCGGCTGCCGCTGTCGTACTTCGACCGGCAGAAGCGCGGCGAGGTGCTCAGCCGGGCCACCAACGACATCGACAACATCGGTCAGACGCTCCAGCAGACGATGGGCCAGCTGCTCAACTCGCTGCTGACGATCGTCGGCGTGCTGGCGATGATGTTCTGGATCTCTCCGCTGCTGGCGCTGGTCGCGCTGGTGACGATCCCGGTGTCGGTCTTCGTCGCGGCGAAGATCGGCAAGAAGTCGCAGCCGCAGTTCGTGGCGCAGTGGAAGTCGACGGGCGCACTGAACGCGCACATCGAGGAGATGTACTCGGGCCACACGCTGGTCAAGGTCTTCGGACGGCAGAAGGAGTCCGCGGCGGTCTTCGCCGAGCAGAACGAGGCGCTGTACCGGGCCTCGTTCAAGGCGCAGCTGGTCAGCGGGATCATGCAGCCGGTGATGTTCTTCATCTCGAACATCAACTACGTGCTGGTGGCGGTCGTGGGCGGTCTGCGGGTGGCCTCGGGCAGCCTGTCGATCGGTGACGTGCAGGCCTTCATCCAGTACTCGCGCCAGTTCTCGATGCCGCTGACGCAGGTCGCGTCGATGGCGAACCTGGTGCAGTCCGGTGTCGCCTCGGCGGAGCGGGTGTACGAGCTGCTCGACGCGCGGGAGCAGGAGCCGGACGCCGTGGTTCCGGAGCGTCCGGAGCAGATCCGCGGCCAGGTCACGCTCGACAAGGTGGCCTTCCGCTACGAGCCGGACAAGCCGCTGATCGAGAACCTGTCGCTGACGGTCGAGCCCGGCCACACGGTCGCGATCGTCGGCCCGACGGGCGCCGGCAAGACCACGCTGGTGAACCTGCTGATGCGGTTCTATGAGGTCACGGGCGGCGAGATCGCCCTGGACGGGGTGGACATCGCGAAGATGACCCGCGAGGAACTGCGCGGCGGCATCGGCATGGTGCTCCAGGACACCTGGCTGTTCGGCGGGACCATCGCGGAGAACATCGCGTACGGCGCGGCGCGCGAGGTCACGCGGGCCGAGGTCGAGGAGGCGGCGCGGGCCGCCCACGCGGACCGCTTCATCCGCACCCTGCCGGACGGCTACGACACCGTGCTGGACGACGAGGGCGCGGGCGTCAGCGCGGGCGAGAAGCAGCTGATCACCATTGCCCGGGCGTTCCTGTCGGACCCGGTGATCCTCGTGCTCGACGAGGCGACGAGCTCGGTGGACACCCGTACCGAGGTGCTGATCCAGAAGGCGATGGCGCGCCTCGCGCACGGCCGTACGTCCTTCGTGATCGCGCACCGGCTGTCCACGATCCGCGACGCGGACGTGATCCTGGTGATGGAGAACGGCTCGATCGTGGAGCAGGGCACGCACGAGGAGCTGCTGGAGGCGGAGGGCGCGTACGCGCGCCTGTACGCGGCGCAGTTCGCTCAGGCGGTGGCCGAGGTCGACTAGCGTCGAGGTCTCGGCTTGGTGTGGGGGTGCCCTCGGGAGGGGGCACCCCTTCTCCGTACCGGGCTCGGGTGCGCGTACTCAGTCCAGGTAGCCGCGGAGCTGGTCGGCGAAGGCGTGGTCGCGGAGCTTGTTGAGCGTCTTCGACTCGATCTGCCGGATCCGCTCGCGGGTCACGCCGAAGATCCGCCCGATCTCCTCCAGGGTGCGCGGCCTGCCGTCGGCCAGGCCGTAGCGCAGCTGTACGACCTTGCGCTCGCGCTCGCCGAGGGTGGACAGCACCGCTTCCAGGTGTTCGCGGAGCAGGAAGAAGGCGGCGGACTCCATGGGCGAGGCGGCGTCCCCGTCCTCGATCAGGTCGCCGAGGGCGACGTCGTCCTCCTCGCCGACCGGCGCGTGCAGCGAGACCGGCTCCTGGGCGAGGCGCAGCACCTCCAGTACCCGCTCGGGGGTCAGCTCCAGGTGGACGGCGACCTCTTCGGCGGTGGGCTCGTACCCGCGCTCCTGGAGCATGCGGCGCTGGACGCGGACGACGCGGTTGATCAGCTCGACGACGTGGACGGGCACGCGGATGGTGCGGGCCTGGTCGGCGAGGGCCCGCGACATCGCCTGCCGGATCCACCAGGTGGCGTAGGTGGAGAACTTGTAGCCGCGGGCGTAGTCGAATTTCTCGACGGCCCTGATGAGGCCGAGGTTCCCCTCCTGCACGAGGTCGAGCATGGTGAGCCCGCGGCCCACGTAGCGCTTCGCGACGGAGACGACGAGCCGCAGGTTCGACTCGATGAGGCGCCTCTTGGCCATCCGGCCCATGACGACGAGCTTGTCGAGGTCGAGGGCGAGCCGCAGGTCGAGGTCGGGGGTGTTGCCCAGCTTCTCCTCGGCGAACAGGCCGGCTTCGACGCGGCGCGCGAGCTCGACCTCCTCGGCGGCGGAGAGCAGCGGGATCCTGCCTATCTCGCGCAGGTACTGGCGGAACAGGTCGGCGGAAGGACCCGCTCCGCCGGTGTCGGCGCGCCGGCGGGGCTCGGGCACCTGCTCGATGAGCTCCAGTACCTCGGGCTCTTCCGGTTCCTCGTCCACGGCCTCGACCTCGGGCTCTTCAGCCGCGGTGGCCTCGGTGTCCTGGACGGGCGGGCTCACGTTGACGGTCAGGATCTGGGTCTGCACGGGGGCGACCTCCAGGGCTCCGAGGACGGGGGCACCGCACTTCAGTGTGGGGTACGACACATCACTGCCACGAGGGGCGTGCGTGCACTTTCTGAGTCCGGTGCGTGACCGGATGGTTACCCCCCGCCGGGAATCCCGATGCGGATCGGACGCATGTCCGAGAGTTCGATGCCGTGCGCACGCCCGCCGGTTCCCGGCCCGGGCGCTCGGGCCGGTGGACGGTCGCCGGAGGTGACCTGCGGTCAGGCCGGCTCCACGCGGACCGCGCAGACCTTGAATTCCGGCATGCGCGAGACCGGGTCGAGGGCCGGGTTGGTCAGGGTGTTGGCGCGGCCCTCGCCCGGCCAGTGGAAGGGCATGAAGACCGTGTCCGCACGGATGGCGTCCGTGATGCGGGCCGGGGCCACGGCGCGGCCGCGGCGGGAGACGACCGCGAGCGGGGCGCCCTCGACCGCGCCGATACGGGCCGCGAGGCGCGGGTGGAGTTCCACGAAGGGGCCGGGGGCGGCCGCGTTGAGCTCGTCCACGCGGCGGGTCTGGGCGCCCGACTGGTACTGGGAGACCACGCGGCCGGTGGTGAGCAGGACCGGGTACTCGGCGTCCGGGACCTCGGCCGCGTCGCGGTGGGAGACGGGGGCGAAGCGGGCCCGGCCGTCGTCGGTGGCGAAGCGGTCCAGGAAGAGGCGCGGGGTGCCGGCGTGGGAGTCGTCCGGGCAGGGCCAGAAGACGCCCTGCTCGGCTTCGATGCGGGCGTAGGAGATGCCCGAGTAGTCCGCGGGGCCGCCGGCCGAGGCCCGGCGGAGCTCCTCGAAGACCTCCTCGGGGTCGGTCGGGAAGCCCTTCTCGATGCCGAGGCGGCCGGCCAGGCCGTGCAGGACGTCGAGGTCGGTGCGGACCCCGGGCGGCGGGGTCAGGGCCCGGCGGCGCAGCAGGACGCGGCCTTCCAGGTTGGTGGTGGTGCCGGTCTCCTCGGCCCACTGGGCGACGGGGAGGACCACGTCCGCGAGGGCCGCCGTCTCGGAGAGGACCACGTCCGCCACGGCCAGGAAGTCCAGGGAGCGGATGCGGCCTTCGACGTGGGCGGCGCGGGGGGCCGAGACCACCGGGTTGGAGCCCATGAGGAGGAGGGCCTTCACTTCCGTGCCGAGGGCGTCGAGGAGCTCGTACGCGCTGCGGCCGGGCCCGGGCAGGCTGTCGGGGTCGACGCCCCAGACCTCGGCGACGTGCGCCCGGGCCGCCGGGTCGGTGAGCTTCCGATAGCCGGGGAGCTGGTCGGCCTTCTGGCCGTGCTCGCGGCCGCCCTGGCCGTTGCCCTGGCCGGTGAGGCAGCCGTACCCGGACAGCGGGCGTCCGGCGCGGCCGGTGGCCAGGCAGAGGTTGATCCACGCGCCGACGGTGTCGGTGCCCTTGGACTGCTGCTCGGGCCCGCGGGCGGTCAGGACCATCGCGGAGGAGGGCGCGCAGAACAGGGCGACGGCCTCGCGGAGTTTGGGTACGGGCACGCCGGTGATCCGCTCCACCAGCTCCGGCCAGTGCGCCATGGCCGCGGCGCGGGCCTGCGCCCAGCCGGTGGTGCGCCCTTCGATGAACTCCTCGTCGGTACGGCCCTCGGCCACGACCAGGTGCAGCAGGCCCAGGGCGAGCGCGAGGTCCGTGCCGGGGCGGGGGGCGAGGTGCAGGTCGGCCTGTTCGGCGGTGCGGGTCCGGCGCGGGTCGACGACGATCAGCGTGCCGCCGTTCGCCTTGAGTTCGGTGAGGTAGCGCAGGGCGGGCGGCATGGTCTCGGCCGGGTTCGAGCCGACGAGGACGAGGCAGCCGGTCCGCGGGATGTCCTCCAGCGGGAAGGGGAGTCCGCGGTCCAGGCCGAAGGCCCGCTGGTGGGCGGCGGCGGCCGAGGACATGCAGAAGCGGCCGTTGTAGTCGATCTGCGAGGTCCGCAGGGCGACGCGGGCGAACTTGCCGAGCGCGTAGGCCTTCTCGTTGGTCAGCCCGCCGCCCCCGAACACCCCGACCGCGTCGGGTCCGTGCGTTCGGCCCGTGCGGGCGAGGCCCTCGGCGACGGCGTCGAGGGCCTCCTCCCAGGTGGCCGGCTCCAGCCGTCCCGTGGCGTGGGCGCGGACGAGCGGGCCGGTCAGGCGCACCCGGGAGGAGAGCACGGCGGGGGCGGTCCGCCCCTTGCCGCACAGCGCGCCCCGGTTCACGGGGAAATCGGCCCGCTCCTCCACCACCACGCCCGTGCCTCCCGGCTCGGGGCGGAGGAACATCGCGCACTGCAGCGCGCAGTACGGGCAGTGCGTGGCGGTGGCGGAATCCGGGGTGCGCATGGGGCCCAGCCTGCGCCGCCGGTGTTACGCCGGCCGCCGCCCCCGGTTACGCGCCCCGTACGACCACCTCAGCGCGGACCGCACCCCCCGGTGAGGGCGTGCGGTGCTCGGGCCGGGCCGGCCGGTGGCCGGTCAGGGCCTCGACGGCGGCCCGGCCGTCCAGCCGCCGTCCACGGCCAGTTCGGCGCCGGTCATGTACGCGGCGGCGTCGGAGAGGAGGAAGGCGACCGCCGCGGCCGTCTCCTCCGGGGCGCCGACGCGGCCCATCGGGGCGCCGGGGAAGAGGCCCTCGCCGGCCCGGATGCCGATCGGGGCGGTCATCGGGGTCAGCGTCATGCCCGGGTGCACCGAGTTGACGCGGATCCCCGCCTCGGCGAGCTCCACCGCGCCGATCTTCGACAGGCCGCGCACACCCCACTTGGAGGCCCCGTACCCGGCGGTGAGCGCCAGGCCCATGAGCCCGGCCGCGGAGGAGATGTTGACGATGGAGCCGCCGCCGTTCGCCCGCAGCAGCGGTATCGCGGTCTTGATGCCGATGAACGTGCCGACCAGGTTGATCTCGACGACCTGCCGGAAGTGCTCGACGCTCTCGTGCTCCAGCAGCTGCCCGGTGGCTATGCCGGCGTTGTTGACCAGGCCGTCGATCCGGCCGAACTCGGCGACCGCGTGATCGAGGGCGGCCTGCCAGTCGGCCTCGCTCGTGACGTCGTGCCGCAGGAACCGCGCCGCGCCGCCGAGCTTGGCGGCCGTCGAAGCGCCTTCCGCCTCCAGCACGTCGGTGATCAGCACGCTGCCGCCCCCGTCCACGACGGCCCGCGCCGCCGCCGCGCCCAGCCCGCGCGCTCCCCCGGTGATCACGACGGTCTTGCCGGTCAGATCCACAACGGCCACGGTCCGCACCCCCGACGAAGACATATGACTAATCGGCATACTCAGCCGACGGTGCGTCAGTCTGCCAGAGCGGCCAGGACCCGCGACACCCCCTGCTCCTTCGGCCCCAGGAACCGCGGCTCCGGCTTGAAGGCCGCGTCCAGCGCCGCCTTGCCCGCCGCGAAGACCTCGCGGGTGCCGCCGTAGTACCAGGTCGCGTCGTGCTCGTCGTCCACCCCGACCCCGTACGCGTCCAGGCCCGCCGCATCGCACAGCGCGACGGCCCGGCGTATGTGGAAGCCCTGGCTGATCAGCACCGCCCGCTTCACCCCGAAGATCTCCTTGGCCCGGACGCAGGAGTCCCACGTGTCGAACCCGGCGTAATCGCTGACGACCCGGTCCTCCGGCACCCCGTGGGCCGTCAGGTACGTCCGCATCGCGTCGGGCTCGTCGTACTCGGTGCGGCTGTTGTCCCCGGTGACGAGCACGACCTTGACCTTGCCCGTGCGGTACAGCTCCACCGCCGCGTCGAGCCGTCTGGCCAGATACGGAGTCGGACGCCCGTTCCACAGTCCCGCCCCGAAGACCACCGCCACCTCGGCGGCCGGCGCGTCGGCCGTGGTCCGCAGCCGGTCCGCGGCCGCCGCGTGCGTCCACGCCGAGGGCAGCAGGAATAGCACGCACCCGGCCGCCACCGCCTGGACGGCCCGCCGCCGCCCCGCCACCGTGCTCATCCAGCCCGGCATCAGCTTCCGCTTCGACTTCCGCTCCTGCTTCCGCTCCTGCTCCTGCTCCTGCTCCTGCTTCGGATTCCGCTTCATGATCGGTCCCCCCGTTGCGCCACACGTCGTTCGCACACATTGACGATCTACGGCCGCACCCCAGTTCCCCCCACCCCGCCTTTCACTCGTACGAATGAGCGGGTGAGCTCCCGGTAAACACCCGTCACCCCTGCGCAACGCCACCGACATCTCCGGCCCGCAGGATCGGTTCATGACGGAGCTGGTGCACCCTCCCGAGTCCCTGTCCCTCCCCCTTCCCCCCGCCACCGCCACGGAGCTGCTGACCCGGATCACGGCCCAACTCGGCACGCAGCTCAGCGGATTGCGCCCCTGGCGCCCGGCCGGGGACCGGTCAGACGGAGCCCCCGCATGCAGCCCACCCTCGTCGCCGTCGCCCACGGCAGCCGCGACCCCCGCGCCCTCCCCGCCGTCCTGACCCTCCTCGACCGGATCCGCGAGCTCCGCCCCCGCCTCGACGTCCGGCTCGGCCACATCGAGCTGAACCGGCCCCTGCTCGGCGAGACCCTCCGCACCGCCAGCGGCGCGGCCGTGCTCGTCCCGCTGCTCCTCGGCCGCGGTCACCACGTCAAGCGGGACATCCCCGCGGCCGCCGCCCGCGCCGCCCACCTGGACACCCGCGTCGCCGCCCCGCTCGGCCCGCACCCCCTGCTGGTCGAGGCCCTGTACGAGCGGCTCCTGGAGGCCGGCTGGGCCCCCGGCGCGGGCACGGCCGTCGTCCTCGCCGCCGCGGGCTCCCGCGACCCCGACTCGGCGGCCGACACCCGCCGCAGCGCCGCCCTGCTCTGCGAGCGCCTCGGCGGCGCGCCCGTCGTACCGGCCTACGCCTCCGGCGCCGGCCCCGCGGTCCCCGACGCCGTCCGCGCCCTGGCCGCCCGCGGCCACCACCGGATCGCGGTGGCCTCGTACTTCACCGCCCCCGGACGCTTCGCCGCGCAGTGCGCCGCCGCCTCGCCCGGCCCGGCGGCCGCCCCGCTCGCCGACCACCCGGCCCTGGCCCGCCTCGTGCTCCACCGCTACGACGAGGCCCTGGCCCGGCGGCTCACCCCCCTGCCCGTCGACACCCCCCTGAAACTGGCCACCGCGTAAAGACCTCGCCCGCGCGGATTGCTCGGATTGGTCGCATTGTCGGTGTTCCCGGTTACCGTCTGAGCATGGAAGGCATGGAACGCACCGGCACCGCACCCGTCCCCCACCCCGACCCCGACGCCCCCGGCGCCCCGTACGACGCGTCCGACACCGAGCGCTGGGCCGCCGAGCCCGACAAACGCCCCGGGCGGACCGCCTTCCAGCGCGACCGGGCCCGCGTGCTGCACTCCGCCGCGCTGCGCCGCCTCGCCGGGAAGACCCAGGTGGTCACCCCGGGCAGCCGCTCGTACGACTGGGACGCCAGCCCCCGTACCCGCCTGACGCACTCCCTGGAGTGCGCCCAGGTCGGCCGCGAGCTCGGCGCGGCCCTCGGCTGCGATCCGGACCTGGTCGAAGCCGCCTGCCTGTCGCACGACATGGGCCACCCGCCCTTCGGGCACAACGGCGAGGAGGCGCTGAACGAGTTCGCCAAGGACTGCGGCGGCTTCGAGGGCAACGCCCAGTCGCTGCGCCTGCTCACGCGCCTGGAGCCGAAGCGGTTCGTGCCCGACCCGGCCACCGGCGAGCTCGTCAGCGTCGGCCTCAACCTCACCCGGGCCTGCCTGGACGCCGCCACCAAGTACCCCTGGGCCCGCGGCGGTCACCCCACCGAGCCCGACTCGGTCAAGTTCGGCGCGTACGAGGACGACCTGCCGGTCTTCGAGTGGCTGCGCCGCGGGGCGCCCGCGGACCGCAAGTGCTTCGAGGCCCAGGTGATGGACTGGTCGGACGACGTGGCGTACTCCGTCCACGACTTCGAGGACGGGCTGCACGCCGGGCACCTCGACCCCAACCTCCTCTTCGCCGAGCCCGAGCGCACGGCGATCTGGCGGGTCGCGATCGGCCGGTACGTGCCGTCCGACACCGAGCCGGAGGAGCTGCGCGAGGCCCTCGACCGGCTGATGGAGCAGGAATGGTGGCCGCACGGGTACGACGGGTCGGCCGTCGCCCAGGCCCGCCTCAAGGACGCCACCAGCCAGCTGATCGGCCGGTTCTGCCTGGCCGCCGAGGGCGCCACCCGCGAGGCGTACGGCTCCGGCCGGCTGACCCGGTACGCGGCCGAGCTGGTCGTCCCGCGCGAGGCGCGCAACGAGTGCGCGGTCCTCAAGGCGGTGGCCGACCTGTACGTGATGCAGCGCGACGAGCAGGAGCGGCTGCGCGCCGACCAGCGCATCGTCCTGGCCGAACTCGCCGAGGCCCTCAGCGCCCGGGCCCCCGAGGGGCTGGACCCGCAGTTCCGGGCGATCTTCGATGCCGCACCCGACGACAGAGCGCGCAAACGTGCGGTCATCGACCAGATCGCGGCGCTCACGGACGCCTCCGCGCGCTCCCTGCACGCCCGGCTCACACGGCGCGCGCGCCGCCCCCTCGGGTGAGCCGATCGGGCCATTCCCCCTTCACGCGGCAGGCTCAGTGCGGGACGCTCGCATGTGGTCGCATGTGGCGGAGAGGTTATGAGGAGGCATCAGGTGGTCGACGCACACCGGACATTCGTCATCGTCGGCGCAGGGCTCGCCGGGGCCAAGGCGGCGGAGACGCTGAGGTCCGAGGGGTTCACGGGGCGGGTGATCCTGGTCGGCGACGAGCGCGACCACCCCTACGAACGGCCCCCGCTGTCCAAGGGGTACCTCCAGGGCAAGGAGGAGCGCGACAGCGTCTTCGTCCACGAGCCGTCCTGGTACGCGAAGGCCGACATCGAGCTGCACCTCGGCCAGCCCGCGGTCCAGCTGGACCGGGAGGCCCGCAAGGTGGTCCTCGGTGACGGCACGGCGCTGCAGTACGACAAGCTACTGCTGGCCACCGGGGCCGAGCCGCGCCGCCTCGACATCCCGGGCACGGGCCTGGCCGGGGTGCACCACCTGCGCCGGCTCGCCCACGCCGAGCGGCTGAAGGGCGTACTGGCCACCCTCGGCCGGGACAACGGCCACCTGCTGATCGCGGGCGCGGGGTGGATCGGCCTGGAGGTCGCGGCCGCGGCCCGGGGGTACGGGGCCGAGGTCACCGTGGTCGAGCCGCTGGCGACCCCGCTGCACGCGGTGCTCGGTCCGGAGATCGGCCGGCTGTTCGGGGACCTGCACGCGGAGCACGGGGTCCGCTTCCACTTCGGCGCGCGGCTCACCGAGATCGTCGGGCACGACGGCATGGTGCTCGCGGCCCGGACCGACGACGGGGAGGAGCACCCGGCGCACGCCGTGCTCTCGGCGATCGGGGCGGCGCCGCGCACCGCGCTCGCGGAGACCTCCGGGCTGGCCCTGGTCGACCGGCAGCACGGCGGCGGCATCGCGGTGGACGCCTCGCTGCGGACCAGCGATCCGAACGTGTTCGCCGTCGGGGACGTGGCCGCCGCGCACCATCCGCTGCTCGGGACCCGGCTGCGGGTGGAGCACTGGGCGAACGCCCTCAACGGCGGCCCGGCCGCGGCGCGGGCGATGCTGGGCCAGGAGGTCTCGTACGACCGGGTGCCGTACTTCTTCTCCGACCAGTACGACGTGGGCCTGGAGTACTCGGGGTACGCCCCGGCGGGCGGCTACGACCAGGTGCTGATCCGCGGCGACGTGGCCAAGCGGGAGTTCATCGCGTTCTGGCTGTCGGACGGGCGGGTGCTGGCCGGTATGAACGTGAATGTGTGGGATGTCACCGAGCACATCCAGGCCCTGATCCGCTCGAAGACACCGGTCAACCGCGAAGCGCTGGCGGACCCGTCGGTTCCGCTGGAGTCGCTGGTGGAGGCATAGGGCACGCCCCGCGGGGAGCCCGACGGTCGCGGCAGGGGGCCTGACGGGTTTGCGGGCGCCCGGCCGTAGACTTCACGGGTGGCAGGACGGATCAACGACGACGATGTGAAGGCGGTACGGGACGCGGTCCCGATCGACGCCGTGGTCTCCGACTACCTCCAGCTGCGCAACGCGGGCGGCGGCAACCTCAAGGGCCTCTGCCCCTTCCACGACGAGAAGTCCCCGTCCTTCCAGGTCAGCCCCAGCAAGGGTCTCTACCACTGCTTCGGCTGCCAGGCGGGCGGGGACACCCTCGACTTCATCATGAAGATCGACCACCTGTCGTTCTCGGAAGCCGTCGAGCGCCTCGCCGGGCAGGCCGGCATCACCCTCCGGTACGAGGAGGGCGGGTACACCGCCGGCACCAGCGGCCGCGGCGAGCGGATCCGGCTCGTCGAGGCGCACAAGGCGGCCGCCCAGTTCTACGTCGAGCAGCTGGGCGGCGCCGAGGCCGAGATCGGCCGCAGGTTCCTCGCCGAGCGCGGCTTCGACCAGGCCGCGGCCGAACACTTCAGCGTCGGGTACAGCCCGGCCGGCTGGGACCACCTGACCCGCTTCCTGCGCGGCAAGGGCTTCAGCGACAAGGAGCTGATCACCTCCGGCCTGGCCCAGGACAGCCGCAGCGGCAAGCCCATCGACCGCTTCCGCGGCCGGCTGATGTGGCCGATCCGCGACATCAGCGGCGAGGTGGTCGGCTTCGGCGCGCGCAAGCTGCGCGACGACGACAACGGGCCCAAGTACCTGAACACGCCGGAGACGGCGATCTACAAGAAGTCCCAGGTGCTGTACGGCATCGACCTGGCGAAGAAGGAGATCGCGAAGACCTCGCGGGCCGTGGTGGTCGAGGGCTACACGGACGTGATGGCCTGCCACATGGCCGGGGTCACGACCGCGATCGCGACCTGTGGCACCGCCTTCGGCGGCGACCACATCAAGATCCTGCGCCGTCTGCTGATGGACAACGCGACGGCCGAGGTGATCTTCACCTTCGACGGTGACGCGGCCGGGCAGAAGGCCGCGCTCCGCGCCTTCGAGGACGACCAGAAGTTCGCGGCCGAGACCTCCATCACCATCGCCCCCGGCGGCATGGACCCGTGCGACCTGCGCCTGGCGCAGGGGGACGCGGCGGTGTCCGCGCTGGTGGAGGCGCGTACCCCGCTGTTCGAGTTCGCGCTGCGGCACATCGTGGCCCGGCACAACCTGGAGAACCCGGCGGGCCGCGCGGCCGCGCTGGACGAGGCTGCGCCGGTCGTCGCCAACATCAAGAACATCGCGATCCAGCACGAGTCGGCGGTCCAGCTGGCGGGGATGCTCGGCATCCGCGACGAGCAGTTCGTCGTCAAGCGGGTCGCGCAGCTGGCGCGCTGGGCACGGGAGCGGGGCGGCCAGGGCGGCGGGCAGCAGCAGGGCCGCGGCCGGCCGTCGCCGGCGTCCTCGTACGAGGCGGCCCCGACGGCGGGCGCCCCCGTGGGCGGCGGACCGGCGCTGAACCTGCGCAGCCCCGCGCACCGCACCGAGCGCGAGCTGCTCAAACTGGCGCTCCAGCGGCCGGCCCTGGTCTCGCCGGCCTTCGACGCCTACGGGGTCGACGAGTTCACCGCCCCGCCCTACGCGGCGGTCCGCGAGGCCATCCAGGCCGCGGGCGGCGCCTCCCTGGGCACCGACGACTACCTGGCCCGAGTCCGCGACGCCGCGCCGAACGACACGGTCCGCGCGCTGGTCACCGAGCTGGCGGTGGAGGCCATCCACGCCAAGACCGTGGACGAGGTCTACGCGGGGGTCCAGCTGGTCCAGGTGCGGCTGCGCGCGGTCGACCGCCGGGTCCACGACATCCAGGGCACGATGTCGCGCCTGGGCACCCAGGCCCCGCCGGAGCAGCTGGCGGCGGTCCAAGAGGAGCTCTGGGTCCTCCAGCAGTACGGCCAGCGCCTGCGCAACCGCGGCGCCGAGGGCCTGTAGGCCCGGCATGATCCGAAAGACACGGCCTAGCTCCGTCTTCTGAACCAGTCGCCGCCCGGTATCTCGGTGCCGGACGCGCGCAGCCGCCGGGCCAGCAGCGGGGCCGCGAGGTAGACCCAGGCGGCGGTCCGGGTGCCGTCCGGGCGGACCGCGTTCCGGCACACCCGGTCGTAGACGTTCAGCGGCCGGTCGGGGCCGTGGTACTCCTCCAGCCGGTCCAGGTCGGCCAGCAGCCTCCCGTACACGCCGGGCGCCGCGGTGACCAGCTCGCCGACGATCTCCGACCCCGGGTGCTGGACGGCGTACGGGTAGCCGGGACCGTCGTACAGGAGGGCGTCCGGGAGCCGGGCGGGCTCCTCGGCGGCCGTGCGGCCCCGCAGGAACAGGTCGTGGTTGACCTCCCCCGGGCGCAGGGTCCCGTAGACGAAGAAGGGGAGCTCGGCGGTCATCCTGCCTTCACCTGCGGCCGATCGGCTGATGTCACGGGGCCCTCCCTCGGGTACGGCGGACAGCGCGCTGCCCGGGACTTTGGTCCCGATTCTGCCTGCGCCCCTCCACCGTACGCACCGCTGTTACACAACCTCCCGGTGCCCGTGATCGTCGCCGTCTACCTTCGGTCTGTCCCGCCTCAAGACCCCCTTTGGCTCCCCATGAAGCGACCCACCCGCCCCCTCGCCGCCGCCCTGGCCTGCGCCCTCCTGTGCGCGCTCGCCGTCGGCGGCTGCTCCGCACCCGGAGGGCTGGGCGTCGGCGAGCCCGCGCCACCCGTATCGGCCCAGCCGCGGCCCGAGTCGCTCTGGCCGCTGTGGACCGACCACTCCGTCTCCGGGCCCGGAAAATCGGTCGGCACCCGGGAGCCCCCGCCGCAACCGCTGCAGAACGCGCCCGAAGTGGGACCCGGCGGGCTGCCCGCGGTGAACGTGCAGGACGTTGTACGCGCCGACAAGCAGATGAAGGCCTTCGCGGCGAAGGGCTGGATCGACGCACCCGGCAAGGTCGGACTGCGCCCGCCCGTCTTCCGCGACCTCACGGGCGACGGGGGCCAGGACCTGATCGTCGCCGCCGACGCGGAGACGGGTCGTACCGCGCTGACCGTCTACACCGCCGAGGGCACCCGGATCGTCCCCATCCTCTTCACCGTCGGCCGGCGGCTGGCCGCCGAGACCATCGGCGGCGACCTGCTGCTGCGCACCGCCGCCGACGACGGCTCCGAGCAGGCCGTCCGCTACCACTGGGACGGCGAGCGGATGCGGGTCGTCAGCGACGAACGGCGCTACACCAAGTCCCTGCCGGGCTGCGACAGCGATCGGACCCCGCAGCCGAGGCGCACCGACAGGTACGGCCAGGTGTGCGAGTGAGACCCGTCCTGATCCGCTGCCGCCACCTGCTGCGCGCCCTCGGCCTGCGCTGGAAGATCTCGATCCTGCTCGCGGTCGGCTGCTCGCTGGTCGCGGTGACGATCGGCGTACTGATCCACGATGCGCGGGCCCAACAGATCGGCGACGCGGCCCGGGAGAGCGCGCTCGCGCAGCTGATCCGGGTGCGCCAGGTGTACGAGCTCACGGGGCGGCTGGACGAGGACAAGGTCGGCGAGGCCGACGCGTGGATCGACTGCCCGCGGCTGCCGGGCCCGCTGCGCCGGGCAGCGCTGGCGGGGCAGCGCACCACCTACCTCGACCTGTCCGGGCCGGATCCGGCGGTGTGGGCGGCGCGCCCCGTCGGCGGGGAGCACGTGCTGTCCGTACGCCGGCCGCTGGCCGGGGAACAGGCCGAACTGCTGGAACTGGACCAGCAGCTGGTGGCTTCCGGGGCCGGGGTCGTGACGCTCGCGGCGATCGGCGGCGCGCTGATGGCGAGCCGGCTGAGCAAGGACCTGCGGACGGCGGCCGAGACGGCCCGCCGGATCAGCGAGGGCGAACTGGACGCGCGCATCGGGGCGTCGGGCATGCCGGGGACCCGCAACGAGGTCGCCGAGCTGTCCTCGGCGGTGGACACGATGGCGGCCAGTCTCCAGCAGCGGCTGGAGGCGGAGCAGCGGTTCACGGCGGACGTGGCGCACGAGCTGCGGACCCCGCTGACGGGGCTGCACACCGCGGCCGAGCTGCTGCCGGCGGGGCGGCCGACGGAGCTGGTCCGCGACCGGGTCGCGGCGCTGCGGACGCTGACCGAGGACCTGCTGGAAGTGGCGCGGCTGGACGCGCGCCGGGAGGAGGCGCAGCTGGGGGCGCACGCGCTGGGTCCGCTGGTCACCGCGATCGCGCGGCGGTCGGGGGTGGCGGCCGAGGTGGTCGGCGGCGACTGCCCGGCGGTGGTCCGTACGGATGCCCGGCGGCTGGAGCGGATCCTGACGAACCTGCTGGTCAACGCCCGTCGGCACGGTGGGGAGCCGGTCACGGTGATGGTCTGCGGGAACGAGGTGACGGTACGGGACTCCGGTCCGGGTTTCCCGGTGAAGCTGCTGCGGGAGGGGCCGCAGCGCTTCCTGACGGGTGCGGCCGAGCGGGGGCAGGGCACGGGGCTGGGCCTGACGATCGCCTTCGGTCAGGCCCAGGTGATCGGGGCGCGGGTGACGCTGTCGAACCCGGCTCCGGCGGGCGCCGCAGCGACGGTGACGCTGCCCGCGGTGTGAGCGGGGGGGCGGGAACTCGAACCCCGGCCCGGGCACCGCTTCGGGCACCGGCTCGGGCAGCGGCTCCGGCACCGGCTCGGGCACCGGCTCCGGCCCCCGCTCACCCGGACGGCGTGCTGCACCCGGACGGCCGAGGACGGCGGTCGTGACCTGCGGAAACGACGGCCGCGCGAGGAGATCTGACGGAACATCAGCAGGCGCGTCGCGGCCGGGCCGGGTTTCCTCGGGAACACGACCCCGTGTCTCCAGGAGCCCCCATGCGCCGACGCACCGCCCACGTGCTCACCGCCACCGCGCTGACCGCCGCCGCGTTCACGGGCCCGGTCGCCGGGGCGGTCGCCGCCGCGGAGCTCGGCACGGCGGGCTTCGCACCCGGCGACTTCGCGAAGCTCGAAGTTTGGCCGAAAAACGCCGCTCCCGGGGCCGTCGTCACCGTGAACACCACCGCTTGCGGCGCGGGCAGCCACGCCGACGGCGATGCCACCACGGTCGGCGGCGGCCGCTTCAAGCTGGTTCCCGGCACCCACAAAGAGGTGGTCATCGGGCAGTTCCAGATCGCCCGCGGCACCCGCCCGGGCACCTACGGCATCGGCGCGACCTGCGCCGACGGCAAGTTCGCCACCGGCGACCTGGTCGTCACCGAACGCGGCCCCAAGGGCCACGTCCGCACCGGGGTGGGTGGCGGGACGACCACCACCACCGTCGACCCCACCAAGATCACGGCGGGAGCGGTCGTGCTGGCCGCGGCCGCCGTCGGCGGTACCTGGCTCCTGCGTCGCCGGGCGAGCGGCACGCGGAGCTGACGGGCGCCCACCGCGGCTGCGGCCGCGGTCCGACCGGTACCGTCCCCCGTCGCCCGCCCCGCGAGGTCCCCCCCGTTCGCGGGGCCGGGCGACGGCCTGCCATACGAACACGGGACACGGGCCCGGATCACACCGCCAGGGGGCACCCATGGGCAGAGGCCAGGCCGGTCGCGGCGGGCTCGTCGCGCTCGCCGCCTGCGTCGGCATCTGGCTCGTCGGCAGCGGCTCCGGCCAGTCGACCGGCCCCCCGCTGCCCTCCCCCGCCGACGCGCTCGGCACGCAGGCGCACTACCCCGGCAGCATCGACCCGCTCCCCGGCTCCCCGCCCGCCCGGATCCGGATCCCGTCCATCCGGGTGGACGCCCCGCTGACCGGGCTGGGCCTCGGCCCCGACGGCAGCATCGAGGTGCCGCCGCCCGCCCGCCGCGATCTGGCGGGCTGGTACCAGGGCGGCACCACCCCCGGCGCGGTCGGCACCGCCGTCGTCGTCGGCCACGTCGACCACGCCACGGGCCCGGCGGTCTTCTACCACCTCGGCGCGCTGCACCGCGGAGCCGCGATCGAGGTGCCGCGCGCGGACGGACGTACGGCCGTGTTCACCGTCCACGCGGTCGAGGTCTACGAGGCCGACCGCTTCCCCGACTCCCGGGTGTACGGGCCCTCGCCGCGCGCCGAGCTCCGGGTGATCACCTGCGGCGGGGGCTTCTCGCCGCGAACCGGCTACCAGGGCAACGTGGTCGTCTTCGCCCACCTCACCGGCACGTACTAGCAGGCACCTTGCGGATAGGACCGGATCAGCCCCACTGCTCCAGACCGAGCTTGACCACCAGCGCGGCCACCACCGTCAGCAGCACGCCGCGTACGAACCCGCTGCCCTTCTTCAGCGCCATCCGCGCTCCGACCATGCCGCCGGCCAGGTTGAAGGCCGCCATCAGCGCGGCCAGCTGCCACAGCACCATGCCCTGGTAGGCGAACATCGCGAGCGCCCCGGCGTTCGTGCAGCAGTTGACGATCTTGGCCGTCGCGGAGGCGGTGACCAGGTCGAGGTGGAGCAGCGCGGTCAGGGCGAGCACCAGGAAGGTGCCGGTACCGGGCCCGATGAGCCCGTCGTAGAAGCCGATGCCGAGGCCTGCGAGCCCGATCGCGAGCAGCACCCGCTGCCGGCTGACGGGCGCGGCCGAGGGGGCGGTGCCGAAGCCCGGCTTGAAGATCACGACGCCCGCGACGATCACGAGTACGCCCATGATGAGCGGGCGCATGGTGTCCTTGCTGATCCCGCCGGCCAGCGCGGCGCCGCCCATGGATCCGGCGAGCGCGGCGATGCCGATCCGGACGGCGAGCTTCACGTCCACCGGTGCCTTGCGCGCGTACGTCACCGCCGCGCCCGCGGTGCCGACGATGGCCACGGCCTTGTTGGTGCCGAGCACGGCGGCGGGGTGGGCGTTCGGCAGGCCGAGGAGGAGGGCGGGCAGGAGCAGCAGTCCCCCGCCGCCCACCACCGCGTCGATCCAGCCGGCCGCCGCCGCGGCCACGCACAGCACGATGATCATGGTCGTTGATATGTCAGGCACGGCCACGACCCTATGGAGCCGATGGGTGCAGCAACCATCAATCGCCGGAAACTTGCGCAAAGGTTGAGCTTTGCCGGGCCGGCACCCGGTCGGGGGCCACCGGGGCCGCCGGATTCACGGTCGCGGTCAGCGCCGTCGCGGCCAGCACACTGGCCAGCCCGAGCCCGGCCGCGAGCCGCCGCGCGGGCGGTACGGCGGCCAGCGCGGCCACGCCCGCCCGCAGGGCGGAGGGCCGCCGGGGCCCCCGGTGCCGGGCCGCGGGCGGCGGCGCGGACTCGGAGGCGGGGGCGGGGGCGGGGGCGACGGCGGTGGCGGGGGCGGAGCCGGAGAATCCGACCGGTACGGACAGGGGGACGTGCAGCGGATGGCGCATGGCGCGGCGGCCTCTCGGGATCACACGTGGGTCGGAGTCAGAAGCTGAAGCACTCGGAATGGATGCGTCCGGCCGGCACCCCGGCCCGCAGCAGCGCGCTCTGCGTCGCCTCGGCCATCCCCGGCGGCCCGCACAGGTAGACGTCGTGCTCGGTCAGGTCCGGCACCAGGGCGAGCAGCGCCTGCGGGGCCAGCGGATCGTAGGCCGCGTCGGAGGATCCGAGCAGGTAGTGCAGCCCGGCCCGCCGCTCGGCGGCGATGGCCTCCAACTCGGAGCGCAGTACCAGGTGCTCCGCGGCACCGGCCCGGTAGAGCAGGGTGATCTCCCCCGGCCCGCCGGGCAGCGTCTCGAACAGCGCCCGCATCGGCGTGATGCCGACCCCGCCCGCGATCAGCAGCACCTTGGTCCTGGTCCGCCGGGCGGCGGTGAGCGCCCCGAACGGCCCCGTCGCGATGACCCTGGTCCCGGGGCGCAGCCTGCGGATCCGGCGGGAGTGCCCGCCGAGCGCCTTCACGGTGATCCGCAGGGCGTGGCCCCGGACCGGCGCGGACAGCGAGAACGGCAGGGCGGTGTGCCACAGGCGGCGCTGCAGGAACCGCCAGCGCAGGAACTGGCCCGGCTCCGCGCGCAGTTCCTCCAGGTGCTGCCCGTACACGACGACGGAGACCACCCCGGGCCCCTCGACCCGCACCTCGGCCACCCGCAGCGCGTGCCGCAGGGCCTGCCGTACGGGGACCACGGCCCGGTACCAGACCAGCAGGACGGCCACGGTGGCGTGGGCGAGGGCCCAGAACCAGCCGGTCAGGGCCAGATCGGGCCCGGCGAGCTGGTGGCCGAAGGCCAGCGAGGCGGCGAGGTAGACGAGGAGGTGCACCCCGCGCCAGGTTTCGTGGCTGACCCGGCGGCGTACGGCCCGGGCGGAGCCCACCCCGACGGCGGCCAGCAGGGCCGTCCCGACGAAGGCGGCGGCCACCGCGGGGTAGCCGAACAGCTCCCGGACGGCGGAGACCACGTCGACGCCCTCGTGGACGGCGTATCCGCACAGGGCGAAGAGGGCGTGCCCGAAGCAGAGCAGCAGCACGTGCCGACCGCCGCGCGCATGCCAGCGGGCGAGCCGGTCGGCTCCGACCCCGTGCTCGACGGCGGGCACCCGCGCCATCAGGAAGAGCAGTACGAGCACCCCGTACCCGGCGAGCAGGCCGGTCAGATGGGCGGCGGTCGCGAACAGGGCGTCGAGCCGCGCGGAGGGCCGCACCTGGGCCGCCCACAGCAGTGCCACCAGCCCCGCCCCGCCGAGCATCCCGCCCTTGACCCGCATCGCCGCATCTCGCACGAGGATCACGCTAAGGGCCGTCCGAACCCCGCCGACCTGCCCGAACCCATCCTTAAGTCGCCCTTGAGGGACGCCTCACCGACCCTTAACCCGGGCGCTGAGGTGCGCGTTCCGTCCGGGTAACAGCGGCGATGCGGCGGGGAAACAGCGGACGCGCACGCTCGTGCCATGACCTCGAAGCAGCAGCGTGTGGTGGTGATCGGCGGCGGCCTCGCGGGCCTGCGGCTCGCCGCACGGCTGGGCACGGGCGCAGGTGCCCGTACGGAGGTGACGGTCCTCGGCGAGGAGCCGCACGTTCCGTACAACCGGGTACTGCTGGCAGAGGTCCTGGCGGGCCGGTACGCGCCGGAGGTGACCGCCCTCCCCGACCCCGGCCCGGTGCTGCGCCGGGGCGTCCGGGCGGTCCGCGTGGACCGCGCCGACCGGACGGTCCACTGCGACGACGGCAGCACCGAGCGGTACGACGCGCTGGTCCTGGCCACGGGCTCGAACGCGGTCCTCCCGCCACTGCGCGGGCTGTTCGAGCCGCAGGGGCGGGAACTCCCCGACGGGGTGCACGCGTTCCGCACCATGGACGACTGCCTGGCCCTGACGGCCGCGGCGGGCGCGGGCTCCGGCGTGCGCGCGGTGGTGATCGGCGGCGGCCTCCTCGGCGTCTCCGCGGCCCGCGCCCTGGCCGAGCGCGGCGCCCAGGTGGTCCTGGCCCAGCAGGGCGAACGCCTGATGGAGCGCCAGCTGGACGCCGACGCCTCGGCGCTGCTGCACGCCCATCTGACCACCCTCGACATCGAGATCCACACCCGGTGCCGGGTCCGCGGCCTGACGACGAAGGCACGGGCTGCGGGCGGGCGGCGGGTCAGCGGGGTCGAGTTCGCCGACGGCTACCGGCTCGACGCCGACCTCGTCGTGCTCGCCTGCGGCGTGCGGCCCCGGACCGGGCTCGCGCTCGCCGCCGGACTCGAGGTGCGCACCGGGATCGTCGTGGACGACCGGCTGCGGACCAGCGACCCCCGCATCCACGCCATCGGCGACTGCGCCGAGCACGCCGGCCGGGTGTACGGCCTCGCGGGCCCCGCGCTGGAACAGGCCGACGCCCTGGCGGCGCAGCTGGGCGGCGCGTCCGCCCCCGGGTACACCGGGACCCGCGCCCTCACCCGCCTCACCCTCGGCGCCGCCCCCGCGGGCCCGGGCGCCGCTCCCGGCGGCCCCGGTCCGCTCGACCTCGCCGCCTTCGGCGAGACCACCCCGCTCCCCGGTGACGACGTGGTCCGCCTCGCCGACGCCACCCGCCGGACCTACCGGAAGGTCGTCGTCCGCGACGACCGCCTCGTCGGCGGTGTCCTGCTCGGCGAACTCTCCACCGTGGGCGCCCTCGCCCGCAGCTGGGAGGACGCCGAGCCCCTGACCGACCTGTTCCACCTGCTCACCGACGACGGAGGCTCCTGAACATGGCCGCAGCCACGCCCACGCCCACCCCCGCCATCGTGCTCATCGGCCACGGCATGGTCGGCCAGCGCTACCTGGAGGCCCTCGCCGAGCGCGGGGCCACCGCCACGCACCGCATCACCGTGCTCTGCGAGGAGCCCCGGCCCGCCTACGACCGCGTACACCTCACCTCGTACTTCTCCGGCAGCACCCCCGAGGACCTCTCCCTCACCCCCGCCGGCTTCACGGAGCGGCACGGGATCGAGCTGCACCTCGGCGACCCCGCCGAGTCCATCGACCGCGACGCCCGTACCGTCACCTCCCGCTCCGGGCGGGTGATCCCGTACGACGTGCTCGTCCTCGCGACCGGCAGCCACCCCTTCGTGCCGCCCGTCCCCGGCAAGGACGCCCCCGGCTGCTTCGTCTACCGCACGATCGAGGACCTGCTCGCGATCGAGGAGTACGCGAAGACCCGCACCAGCGGCGCCGTCGTCGGCGGCGGGCTCCTCGGGCTGGAGGCGGCCGGCGCCCTCAAGGGCCTGGGGCTCGACACCCGCGTCGTGGAGTTCGCCCCGCGCCTGATGCCGGTCCAGGTCGACGACGGCGGCGGCGCGGCCCTGCTGCGCACCATCGAATCGATGGGGCTGACGGTCCACACCGGTGTGGGCACCCAGGAGGTGCTCACCGGAGCGGACGGCTCCGTCACCGGCATGCGGCTCTCCGACGGCTCCACCGTCGAGACCGGCCTCGTCGTCTTCTCCGCCGGGGTCCGCCCCCGCGACCACCTCGCCCGCGCCTCGGGCCTGACCGTCGGCGAGCGCGGCGGCATCGGCGTCGACGCCCGTTGCCGCACCTCCGACCCGCGCGTCTACGCCATCGGCGAGTGCGCGCTGGCCGCCGACGGCCGGGTGTACGGGCTGGTCGGCCCCGGGTACGAGATGGCCGAGACGGCCGCCGAGGACCTCCTGGGCCGGGACAGGGAGTTCACCGGAGCCGACCTCTCCACCAAGCTCAAGCTGCTCGGCGTGGACGTGGCCTCCTTCGGCGACGCCCACGGAGCGGCCCCCGGCAGCCTCGACGTCGTCTACTCCGACTCCCGCTCCGGGGTCTACAAGAAGCTGGTCGTCTCCCCCGACGGGGTCCTGCTCGGCGGGGTCCTGGTAGGCGACGCCGACGCGTACAGCCTGCTGCGCCCGATGACCGGCAGCGTCCCGCCGGTCAGCCCCGACCAGCTGGTCCTGCCCGCCGGCCTCGGCACGCCCGTCGCGCTCGGCCCCTCCGCCCTGCCCGACTCCGCGGTGATCTGCTCCTGCCACAACGTCACGAAGAAGGCGATCACCGCCTGCGCGACCCTTCCCGAGGTCAAGCAGTGCACCAAGGCGGGCACCGGCTGCGGCAGCTGCCTCAAGGTGATCGGCCAGCTGCTGCCCGCGGCCGCCGACAAGGGGCTGTGCGGCTGCTTCCCCTTCACCCGTGCCGAGCTCTACGAGATCGTCCGGACCCGCCGGCTGACCTCGTACGAGCAGCTCCTCGACGGCCACGGCCGGGAGGCGGCCCGCGGCGGCGACGGCTGCGAGGTCTGCAAGCCGGCCGTCGGCTCGATCATCGCCTCGCTCGCCCCCACCCTCGGCGCGAGCGGCTACGTCCTCGACGGGGAGCAGGCCGCCCTCCAGGACACCAACGACCACTTCCTCGCGAACCTCCAGCGCAACGGCTCCTACTCGGTCGTCCCGCGCATCCCCGGCGGCGAGATCACCCCCGACAAGCTCATCGTGATCGGCGAGGTGGCCCGCGACTTCGGGCTCTACACGAAGATCACCGGCGGCCAGCGCATCGACCTCTTCGGGGCCAGCGTGGACCAGCTCCCGCGGATCTGG
Organism: Streptomyces sp. NPDC001903; assembly: GCF_042891345.1. Classification (NCBI taxonomy): domain Bacteria; kingdom Bacillati; phylum Actinomycetota; class Actinomycetes; order Kitasatosporales; family Streptomycetaceae; genus Streptomyces; species Streptomyces sp. NPDC001903. The sequence continues at coordinate 472,454 of NZ_JBIASZ010000005.1, read as the reverse complement.
GCCCGGCTCGTGGAGGCCGGGTTCGAATCCGGGCACGCGTACGGGAAGGCGCTGCGCACCGTGAAGTCCTGCGTCGGGCAGACCTGGTGCCGGTACGGGGTCCAGGACTCCGTGCGCATGGCCATCGACCTGGAGCTGCGCTACCGCGGCCTGCGCGCCCCGCACAAGCTCAAGTCGGCGGTGTCCGGCTGCGCGCGCGAGTGCGCGGAGGCGCAGAGCAAGGACTTCGGGGTGATCGCGACGGCCTCCGGCTGGAACCTCTACGTCGGCGGGAACGGCGGGGCCACCCCGCGCCACGCGGACCTGCTGGCCCAGGACCTGTCGGACGCCGAACTGGTCCGGCTCATCGACCGGTTCCTCATGTTCTACATCCGCACGGCGGACCGGCTGGAGCGCACCTCCACCTGGCTGGACCGGCTGGAAGGCGGCCTGGACCACCTGCGGGACGTAATCGTGCACGACTCGCTCGGGCTGTGCGCGGAGCTGGAGGCGCTGATGGCCGACCACGTGGCGCACTACCGCGACGAATGGGCCGAGACCCTGCAGGACCCGGAGCGGCTGCGCCGGTTCGTGTCCTTCGTGAACGCGCCCGGCGCCCCCGACCCGACCGTGAAGTTCGTCCCCGAACGCGACCAGGTCAAGCCCGACCTGACCATTCTCGACATCCGGCCGCTGGAGGCCGTGGGAGGCACCCGATGACCGTGGAACTGCAGGTGGCCGAGGGCTGGCTGACGGTGTGCGAGCTGTCCGAGCTCACCCCCGGGCGGGGGGTGGCGGTCCTGCTGCCCGACGGGGGCCAGGCCGCGGTGTTCATCGACCGCTCGGGTCGTACGTACGCCATCGACAACCGGGATCCGTTCACCGGGGCGGCCGTGCTCTCGCGGGGGCTGGTCGGGCGCGCGGACGGCAGGCCCTTCGTGGCCTCGCCGCTGCTCAAGCAGCGCTTCGACCTCGTGTCGGGGCGCTGCCTGGACGACGAGGGGGCGGCGGTCCGGACCTACCCGGTGCGGACCGCCGTGACCTCGGCGGCGGTGGCGTAGCCGGGCATCAGCCCTGGACGGCCGCCGGGTCCATCCAGACGTACTCCCAGACGTGGCCCTCCAGGTCCTCGAAGGCTCGGCCGTACATGAAGCCGAGGTCCTGGGCCGGGCGGGGTTCGGTGGCGCCGGCCGCGAGGGCGGCGCCGACCACCTCGTCGACCTGCTCCCGGCTCTCCGCGCTCAGGGCGAGCATGACCTCGGTGGTCTTGGTGGCGTCCGCGACCTCCTTGGTGGCGAAGTCCTTGAAGCGGGCCTCGGTCATGAGCATCGCGAAGATGGTGTCGCTGATGACGAGGCAGCCGGTCTGCTCGTCGCTGAACCGGGGGTTGAAGGAGTAGCCGAGCTTGACCCAGAACGCCTTGGCGGCCTCGATGTCCTTGACCGGCAGGTTGACGAAGATCATGGTGGGCATCTCGGTCCCTCTTCTCTCGTGTGTGCGTCTCGTGCGTGCTTTCGAGAGATAGACCGCGGGCCACGGAAAAACTCATCGCTCCCGCGGAAACTTTTCCGAGGACCGCGCCGAGGGCTGGCCACGAGCCGCCGAGCGGGGTGCATGTGCGCAGGTCAGCCCGTGGAGCGGAGCTCCAGGGCGGCCAGCGGGACGAAGCCGCGGGTGTCCTCCCGCCGGAGCAGGGCGGGGTCGGGACCGGAAAGCCTCTTGTGCAGGGCCAGGGCGATCCGCTCGCCCGTGGCCTTCGCCCGCTCCGCGTTCGGCCCCCGGTGCAGGCCGTCGACCGCCGCGTTCCACAGCTGGACCCAGCGCCCGAAGTCCTCGGCGGTCATCTCCCGCGCGGAGTGCAGGGCGGCGTGCGGGCCGAAGGCGTCGCGCCCGTAGTCGGCCGTACGGAACAGGGCCCGCTCCCAGAAGTCCGTGATCCGGGGCAGGTGGACCTCCAGGTCCGTGCCGGCGATCTCGGTGAAGAACGGCCCGATCCGCCGGTCGGCGAAAGCGGCGGTGTAGAAGCGGCGCAGCACGACGGCGAGGTCGGCGCGGCCGGAGATGTCGTTGTCCGCGGCGAACTGGTTCATGGCTTCACCATCTTGGCGCACGCGGGGGTGTGCCAGGGCGGAAAGTCCCGCCGTTCGTCACTTCGTGCGGATCGCGGGCGAGCGGGCCGCGGCGCGCCCCGGACCGTGGTTCCCGGTCCGGGGCGCGCCGGACACCCCCTAGGGGGTGTCCGCAAAGTCCCGCCTGCCCCGCGGCGCCCGGCACGCGCTCTCGGCGCACCGGGCGAAATCCCGAGTACGTCCAGTACACGGGCTCCCGCCCGGCACACCGAGAGCACGCACCGGACACCGCGGGAGCGCCCTGCGGGCGCACGGCGCTACTTTGCGGACACCCCCTAGGAGGCCACCGCCCCGCCCTTCAGCAGCGCGGCCCCCAGCGGGGTCACCGTGTGCAGCACGGCATTGCCCCGGCGCAGGGTGGTCACCAGGCCCGCCTCGCGCATCACGCAGGCGTGCTGGCTCGCGGAGGCCAGCGAGACGCCGGCCCGGCGGGCCAGCTCGCTGGTGGTGGCCCCGTCGCCGATGGCCCGCAGCACCACCGAGCGCGTGTGCCCGACGAGCTTGCCCAGCGTGCGCTGGCGCTGCTCCTCCAGGGGGCGAATCGATTCGCTCCCGGTGGACGCCGAAGCCAGCTGCGCCGCGGCCGGGTAGACCAGCACGGGGGGCAGCTCGGGGTCGTGCAGGGTCACGGCGGTGCGCCGGCAGAAGAACGAGGGCTGCAGCAGCAGCCCGCGCCCCCGCAGCCGTACGTCGCGGTCCACGGGGTAGTCGCACTCCAGGACCGGCGCCCGCCAGCGCAGCATCGGCGGCAGCGAGGCCAGCAGCTCGTCCGCGCCCCCGTCCAGCAGGGCCCGGCCGCGCGCGGCCCGCTCGGCCTCGATCTGGGCCTGGATGTGGGTCCAGTACGGCTCCACGGCCGCACGGTGGTAACCGCGCAGCTCGCCCAGCAGCCTCGGCAGGTGCTTGGTGCCGCCCTCCATGAAGTCCCGCAGCCGCCGCGGGACCGGCGCGTCGGCGCCCCCGCTCACGGCCGAGGGCATGCCGAAGGCGGCCCCGACACCGGTGCCCGCGCCCAGCAGCGCCAGCTCGCGCCGCATCCGCTCGGGGCGGATCCCGCGCAGGGCGTCCAGGCCCACGTCCCACCCGTACTGCCCCTCCACAGGGGTCAGGAAATCGGGAAAATAACCACGACTCGGTATGAGCGCACCGAGCAAGCGTGTTTCACTATTCAACCTGCTCCGGGTTTCGGTACGCCATTCGCCGAAGAGCCGCGCATCACGCCGGTCTCTTAAGCGGTGAAAACTCAGAATCGTTTCCCACAACGCATCGGGACGCCCTGCCATCCGTACGCGTGCCAGGTCCACTCCAGTGAAATGGATACGCAGCACCGAACCCCCACCTGTGCAACCGCAATCCCCCCGCCCCATGAGTATGCATGCCGTCACACGACGTCACCACGCCCTTTCGGCCACAGTTGAAACCCCTTTCGGCGGGGGCGTGACAACCGAAATCCTGTACTCCGCCAGGCACACTCCGGTGCGACCGAAACGCTCCGTGAAGGCCGTGGGGGGCTTTGCGGGGCCTGGCGGTCGGTCGCAGCGGGAAGCGCCGACGTGCCTGGCAGATTGCCGGCAGGCGGTGGACGGGTGGGGATCCGTCCACCGCCTGCTGGCGTAAAGATTTGTTGAACAACAAATAGAGGCGCGTCCGCCCTCGGGGGTCAGGGAACCCGGGGGCGGACGCGCAGTCAGCGGGCCGTGTCAGGCCTGGAGGGGCTCAGCGGCTGTCGCTGCCCTTCGCCTCGGCGGCGGCACGACCGGCCTCCAGGCGCGCCACCGGAATCCGGAACGGCGAGCAGGAGACGTAGTCGAGACCCACCTCGTGGAAGAAGTGGACGGACTCGGGGTCGCCGCCGTGCTCGCCGCAGACGCCGAGCTTGAGGTCGGGGCGGGTCGCCCGGCCGGCCTGGACCGCGCTGCGGACCAGCGCGCCGACGCCGTCCTTGTCGATGGTCTCGAACGGCGAGACCCCGAAGATGCCCTTCTCCAGGTACGCGGTGAAGAAGCTGGCCTCGACGTCGTCGCGGGAGAAGCCCCACACCGTCTGGGTCAGGTCGTTCGTACCGAAGGAGAAGAACTGCGCGGCCTCGGCGATCTGCCCGGCCGTGAGGGCGGCGCGGGGCAGCTCGATCATCGTGCCGATGGACAGCTTGAGGCTGGTGCCGGTGGCGGCCTCGACCTCGGCGATGACCGCGTCGGCCTCCTCGCGGACGATCTCCAGCTCCTGGACGGTGCCCACGAGCGGGACCATGATCTCGGCGCGCGGGTCGCCCTTGGCGTTCTTGCGCTCGGCCGCGGCCTCGGCGATCGCCCGGACCTGCATGGCGAACAGACCGGGGATGACCAGGCCGAGGCGGACACCGCGCAGACCCAGCATCGGGTTCTGCTCGTGCAGCTTGTGCACGGCCTGGAGCAGGCGCAGGTCGTTCTCGTTGGCGTCCTTGCGGGCCTCGGCGAGGGCGACGCGCACCGACAGCTCGGTGATGTCGGGCAGGAACTCGTGCAGCGGCGGGTCGAGGAGGCGGACGGTGACGGGCAGTCCGTCCATCGCCTCGAACAGCTCGACGAAGTCCTTCTTCTGGAGCGGCAGGAGGGCACTCAGTGCCTCCTCGCGCTCCTTGTCGGTGTCCGCGAGGATCAGGTGCTCGACCAGCTCGCGGCGCTCACCGAGGAACATGTGCTCGGTGCGGCACAGGCCGATGCCCTGGGCGCCGAAGCGGCGGGCGCGCAGCGCGTCCTCGGCGTTGTCGGCGTTGGCGCGCACCCGCAGCCGGCGGACGCGGTCCGCGTAGGCCATGACCCGGTGGACGGCCTGGACCAGCTCGTCGGCGTCGTCGGCGCCGGCGTGCATGCGGCCCTCGAAGTACTCGACGACCGGGGACGGTACGACGGGTACCTCACCGAGGTACACCTTGCCGGTGGAGCCGTCGATGGAGACGACGTCGCCCTCCTCGACCACCTTGCCGCCGACCGTCATCCGGCGGCGCTTGGTGTCGACCTCGAGGTCCTCGGCGCCGCAGACACACGTCTTGCCCATGCCGCGGGCCACGACGGCGGCGTGCGAGGTCTTGCCGCCGCGCGAGGTCAGGATGCCCTCGGCGGCGATCATGCCGTCCAGGTCGTCCGGGTTGGTCTCGCGGCGGATCAGGATGACCTTCTCGCCGGAGCGCGACCACTTGACGGCCGTGTACGAGTCGAAGACGGCCTTGCCGACGGCCGCGCCCGGGGAGGCGGCGATGCCGCGGCCCAGCAGCTCGGTCGTGGCGCCCTCGTCGAAGCGCGGGAACATCAGCTGCGCGAGCTGGGCGCCGTTGACGCGCTGGAGCGCCTCGGCCTCGTCGATCAGGCCCTGGTCCACGAGCTGGGTGGCGATGCGGAAGGCGGCGCCGGCGGTGCGCTTGCCGACGCGGGTCTGCAGCATCCACAGCTGGCCGCGCTCGATCGTGAACTCGATGTCGCAGAGATCCTTGTAGTGGGTCTCCAGCGTCGTCATGATCGTCATGAGCTGGTCGTACGACGCCTTGTCGATCGACTCCAGGTCCGCCAGCGGGACGGTGTTGCGGATGCCCGCGACGACGTCCTCGCCCTGGGCGTTCTGCAGGTAGTCGCCGTAGACGCCCGCGTGGCCGCTGGCCGGGTCGCGGGTGAAGGCGACGCCGGTGCCGGAGTCGGGGCCGAGGTTGCCGAAGACCATGGAGCAGATGTTGACCGCGGTGCCCAGGTCGCTCGGGATGCGCTCCTGGCGGCGGTAGAGCTTGGCGCGGTCGGTGTTCCACGAGTTGAAGACCGCCTCGACGGCGAGGTCCAGCTGCTCGCGGGCGTCCTGCGGGAACTCGCGGCCGGCCTGCTTGGCGACGATCTTCTTGAAGCGGGTGACCAGCTTCTTGAGGTCGGCGGCGTCGAGGTCGGTGTCGACGGAGACCTTCTTGGCGGCCTTGGCCTCGTCGAGGGCTTCCTCGAAGAGCTCGCCGTCGACGCCGAGGACGGTCTTGCCGAACATCTGGATGAGGCGGCGGTACGAGTCCCACGCGAAGCGCTCGTTGCCGGCCTGGGAGGCGAGGCCGGCGACCGACTCGTCGGAGAGGCCGATGTTGAGGACCGTGTCCATCATGCCCGGCATCGAGAACTTGGCACCGGAGCGCACGGAGACCAGCAGCGGGTCGTCCGACTGGCCGAGCTTCTTGCCCATCTTCGCCTCGAGGGCAGCCAGGTGGGCGCTGACCTCGTCGCGCAGTGCGGCCGGGGCCTCACCGCTGGCGAGGTAGACCTTGCAGGCCTCGGTGGTGATGGTGAAGCCGGGAGGGACCGGCAGACCCAGGTTGGTCATCTCGGCGAGGTTGGCCCCCTTGCCGCCGAGAAGGTCCTTGAGGTCGCGGTTTCCCTCGGTGAAGTCGTAGACGAACTTCTGATCTTTGTTTTCCGACACGGGTCTCGACTCCTCGAGGACTCGGTGGCTGCCCTGACGGCCAGGAACATACCCAGATCGAAGGCTTCTGGGTACGTCCACTTGGTCGTCATGCGGCTGTAACCACCCGTGCGCCACCAGATCGAAAGTAACCAATGAGTAGCCAGAACCTACGAAGAGCGTTCACCTCCCGAAGCCGGAAGGGCCTCCCGAGGCCTGTTCCCGCTCGGATGAGCGATCATCGATACATTTGCGTTCAACTCTTGAACGAACAAAGGGTGGCACCCAGTGCCACCCTTTGGAAGTCATACCCGTGATTTTCGCGCTCATGTGAGCGCAACCCCACCCATGCGTGGCGTATGTCACGCCGCTGGCGGCACAGTTTGTCAGCTGATTCTCAGCCCCCGGACGTGTCCAGTTCGGCGTCCTCGCTCACGCCGGCACAGTCGTACGGATCCTTCAGCCAGCCATCCGGGAGGACAACCCGGTTGTTTCCGGACGTCCGGCCGCGCGGGCCGTCCGCACTCTCGGGCCACGGCTGGTCCAGGTCGAGCTCGCTCAGATGAGCGTTCAACTCGGCCAGGGACGAGGTGACCGCGAGCTTCTTCCGCATCTCGGAACCCACCGAGAAGCCCTTGAGGTACCAGGCCACGTGCTTACGGAAGTCGATCACCCCGCGCGCCTCGTCGCCGATCCACTCCCCCAGCAGCTGGGCGTGCCGGTGCATGGTGGCGGCGACCTCGCGCAGCGTGGGCTTGTGGAAGTCCTCGGGGCGCCCCTCGAAGGCCGCGACCAGGTCGTTGAACAGCCACGGGCGGCCGAGGCAGCCGCGTCCCACGACCACTCCGTCGCAGCCGGTCTCGCGGACCATGCGGAGCGCGTCCTCGGCGCACCAGATGTCGCCGTTGCCGAGCACGGGGATCTCCGGCACGTGCTCCTTGAGCCGCGCGATGGCGTCCCAGTCGGCGGTGCCGCCGTAGTGCTGGGCGGTGGTGCGCCCGTGCAGGGCGATGGCGGTGACGCCCTCCTCGACGGCGATGCGGCCGGCGTCCAGGTAGGTGAGGTGGTCGTCGTTGATGCCCTTGCGCATCTTCATGGTGACCGGCAGGTCGCCGGCGCCCGCCACGGCCTCGCGCAGGATCGCGCGCAGCAGGTTCCGCTTGTAGGGGAGGGCGGAGCCGCCGCCCTTGCGGGTCACCTTCGGGACCGGGCAGCCGAAGTTGAGGTCGATGTGGTCGGCGCGGTCCTCTTCGACGATCATGCGGACCGCCTTGCCGACCGTCGCCGGGTCGACTCCGTACAGCTGGATCGAGCGAGGCTTCTCGGTCTCGTCGAAGTGGATCAGCTGCATGGTCTTCTCGTTGCGCTCGACCAGGGCGCGGGTCGTGATCATCTCGCTCACGAACAGCCCCTTGCCGCCGCTGAACTCCCGGCAGAGGGTACGGAACGGGGCATTGGTGATGCCGGCCATGGGGGCGAGCACCACGGGGGGCTGCACGGTGTGCGGGCCGATCGCGAGCGGCGGAGGGAGCGTGGTCATCCCCCCATTGTCGCCCAGCCGGACCCGGGCACGCATCTCTTTAGTTAGGCGTACTATCGGAACCATGCCGGAGTTGAGTCCCCGACGGAGGATGCTGGTCCTGGCGATCTGCTGCATGAGCCTGCTCATCGTCAGCCTCGACGTGACCGTCCTGAACGTCGCCCTGCCCTCGATGCGCCGTGAGCTGCACGCCTCGGTCTCCGGCATGCAGTGGACGATCGACGCCTACACGCTGGTCCTGGCCTCGCTGCTGATGCTGTCGGGCTCCACCGCGGACCGGATCGGGCGCCGCCGGGTCTTCAGCGTGGGCCTGGTGTTCTTCACGGCCGGCTCGCTGCTCTGCTCGCTGGCGCCGACGCTGGAGTGGCTGATCGCCTTCCGGATGGTCCAGGCGGTGGGCGGCTCGATGCTCAGCCCGGTCGCCATGTCGATCATCACCAACACCTTCACGGATCCGCGCGAGCGGGCCCGCGCCATCGGGGCCTGGGGCGCGGTCGTGGGCATCTCCATGGCCGTGGGACCGCTGATCGGCGGGCTGCTGGTGGAATCCGTCGGCTGGCGCTCCATCTTCTGGATCAACCTCCCGGTGGGGCTGCTGGCCCTGGCGCTGACGCTGAGGTTCGTCCCCGAGTCGCGGGCCGCCCGCCCGCGCCGCCCGGACCCGGTGGGCCAGCTCCTGGTCATGGCCCTGCTGGGCTCCGTGACATACGGGATCATCGAGGCGCCGAGCGCGGGCTGGGATTCCCCGGTCATCCTCGGCTGCGCGGCCCTGGCCGTGGTCTCGCTGGTGGGACTGCTGGTCTACGAGCCGCGGCGGGCGGAGCCGCTGATCGATCCCCGGTTCTTCCGGAGCGCCCCCTTCAGCGGCGCGACGGTGATCGCGATCGGCGCCTTCGCGGCGCTGTCCGGCTTCCTGTTCCTCAACACCCTGTACTTGCAGGAGGTACGGGGGCTCAGCGCGCTCGATGCCGGGCTCTACATGCTGCCGATGGCCCTGATGACCTTCCTGTGCGCGCCGCTGTCGGGCCGGCTGGTCGGCAACCGGGGGCCGCGGCCGTCACTGCTGGTCGCGGGTACGGCGATGGCGGCGAGCGGGGTGCTGTTCGCCGCCTTCTCGGCGGAGACCTCCACACCGCTGCTGTTCACCGCGTACGTGCTGTTCGGGCTCGGCTTCGGCATGGTGAACGCGCCCATCACCAACACGGCGGTCTCCGGGATGCCCCGGGCCCAGGCGGGGGTGGCGGCCGCGGTCGCCTCGACCAGCAGGCAGACCGGCGGCACGCTGGGCGTGGCCGTGATCGGCGCGGTCCTGGCGGCGGGGACGGCGAACGGCGCCGATTTCGTGGAGGCGACGCGGCCGGCCTGGTGGATCATCACGGGCTGCGGACTGCTCGCACTCGTGGTGGGCGCCGCGACCAGCGGCCGGTGGGCCATGGCGACGGCCGCGCGGACGGCCCGCACGCTGGAGCGGGCGGGGGCGGGCCCGTCCCGGGCTTCGGCTCCACCGCGCGGCTGATCCGGAAGACGGGGCCCGGGTCCTACGCGGCCTTGATCCGCCGGACGGGTCGTGGAGCCCGTCCGGGGTGCCCCTCCGGGGCTACTCGCCGCATTCGAAGTGTTCGGCGTTCGAGTCGATCCGGCCCAGCAGCGCGCGCAGGGCGTCCTGGTCCCGCTGCGAGAACGCCGAGAACAGCGAGAGCTCGACCTCGTCGAGCGCCGCGTTGGTCTTCGCGAGGGCGCTTGATCCGGCCTCGGTGATGGCCACGTTGTGGCGGCGGCGGTCCGCCGGGTCCCGTCGGCGGACGGCCAGGCCCTCGCCCTCCAGGTCGTTCAGGATGCCGACCAGCACGCTCGGATCCACCTCCAGGCGCTCGGCGAGTGCTCGCTGCCCGATGGGGCCGCCCTCCAGGTGCATCAGCGTCATCGCGTGCCGCGGGCTGAGCCCGGCCGTGCTGAGCGCCTGCTTCATGCGGGTCTCGGTGATCGAGCCGTGCCAGGCCAGGAGCAGGCCCAGCCGCTGCGGGGGGTGCGGGGATTCCTGAGCTGCCGTCATATCGGACATCGTAACAATCGAGGAATGGTTGCAGGCATTCGATCGTTGATGTTGTTCAATGATTTAAAACCACCGATCGTTGGAGCTCATCATGTTCATTGCCTACGCCGTCGTCGCCGGCCTGCTCGCCCTCGTCCTGGCAGCGTCCGCCACGTTCACGCTCCAGCGGAACGAGGCGATCGTCACGAGCATGCGGAAGGTCGAGGTCCCGGACGCCTGGCTGCCGCGGCTGGCCGCCCTGAAGGCCGCGGGCGCTGCAGGCCTGGTCGCGGGCCTGTGGGTGACTCCGCTGGGCGTGGCCGCCGCCGTCGGCGTGACCCTCTACTTCATCGGCGCGGTCATCAGCCACCTCCGCGTCAAGGACTTCGAGCTGGCCCCGGCCGCCGTCCTCGCCCTGGTCGCGGCGGCGGCACTGGCCCTACGGGTGGCGGCATAGCCGTCCTGACGGGTGACAGATATTGAAATCTGTCACCCGTCATGCCATGGTTGTTCCATGACCACGAACGAGAACACCCGCACCCTCGGCTCGACCGGCCCCTCCGTCTTCCCGCTGGGGCTGGGCTGCATGGGCATGTCCGCCCTGTACGGGGAGGCCGACCGCAGCGAGTCCATCGCGACCATCCACGCCTACCTGGACGCCGTCCCCGAGGGCGTGAGCGCGCTGCTCGACACGGGCGACTTCTACGGCATGGGGCACAACGAGATGCTCATCGGCGAAGCCCTGCGCTCGGCGCCCGCCGCGGCCCGCGAGCAGGCGCTGACCAGCGTGAAGTTCGGCGCCCTGCGCACCGTCGAGGGCGGATTCACCGGCTATGACGGCCGCCCCGAGGCAGTCAAGAACTTCCTGGCCTACTCGCTCCAGCGCCTGGGCCGGGACCACATCGACGTCTACCGGATCGCCCGCGTCGACCCGGACGTCCCGATCGAGGAGACCGTCGGCGCCATCGCCGAGGCCGTCCAGGCCGGGCACGTGCGGCACATCGGCCTCTCCGAGGTCGGTGCGGACACCCTGCGCCGGGCCGCGGCGGTGGCGCCGATCTCGGACCTCCAGATCGAGTACTCGCTCATCTCCCGCGGCATCGAGGCGGAGATCCTGCCGACCGCCCGCGAGCTGGGCATCGGGGTCACGGCGTACGGGGTGCTGAGCCGCGGCCTGATCAGCGGGCACTTCAGCCGCGACCGGGAGCTCGCGCCGGGCGACTTCCGCGGGATGAGCCCCCGATTCCAGGGCGAGAACCTCCAGCGCAACCTCGACCTGGTCGACGCCCTGCGCAAGGTCGCGCAGGACAAGGGAGTCAGCGTCGCCCAGACCGCCATCGCCTGGGTGCTCTCGCGCGGCGAGGACGTCGTGCCGCTGGTGGGCGCCCGCCGCCGGGACAGACTGGCGGAGGCACTGGGTGCCATGTCCGTGGAGCTGACTCCGGCGGACCTGGCGGCCATCGAGGAGGCGGTCCCGGCGGGAGCCGCGGCCGGCGAGCGGTACCCGGAAGCGCAGATGGCCCACCTCGACAGCGAGCACTGAGCGGGCGGTACGGTCGTACCCATGCCCCCCGCTGCTGCCGAGCCCCTGACACCCGAGCGCATCCTCGAAACCACCGAGGAGGTGCTGCGCCGCTTCGGCCCCACCAAGGCGACCGTGGTGGACGTGGCCCGCGCCCTGGGCGTCAGCCACGGCAGCGTGTACCGGCACTTCCCGTCGAAGGCGGCGCTGCGCGAGGCCGTCACGGACCGCTGGCTCGCCAAGAGCGTCGTCCGCCTGGACGAGATCGCCTCGGCCCCCACCGGGAGCGCGCCCTCCAAGCTGGAGGCGTGGCTGGAGGCACTGTTCGAGGCCAAGCGCCACAAGGCGGGTGACGACCCGGAGCTGTTCGCGACGTACACGGTGCTGCTCGCGGAGAACAGCGACGTGGTGGACCAGCATCTGAACCAGCTGATCGAGCAGCTGGGCCGGATCATCGGCGAGGGCGTCGAGTCGGGTTCGCTCAGTGCGCCCGATGTGCCGGCCGCCGCCCGTGCGGTGTTCGATGCCACCGGCCGTTTCCACGATCCGCAGTACGCGGCGGAATGGCTCAAGCCCACGATCATCACGGAGTTCGAGGCGGTCACCGCGCTCGTGATCCGGGGCCTGCGCGCCTGACCCTCCGAGACGCCCGGAACGAGCCACTCCGGACGACTTGATGATCATTTGGGGCGAGACCGTCTTGTCCGTGCCCCGTCAAACTCCATACGTTCCCCTTGCCACCCTTCATCAGGCACGTTCCAGGGGGAACCTTGTCCGCTCAACCCTCTCAAGCAGCACCGCCCGCAGCTCCGGCCCGTTCCGGCGGCGCCGCGGCGCTCGGCTTGATCCTGACCATCGCGCTCAATGTGGTCGCGCCGATCATCACCTACAACACCCTCGTCGACGACCACGGTTGGAGCGAGGCCTCGGCCCTGCTGGCCAGTGGCGCCTGGCCGGTGCTCGACAGCGCCGTCATGGTGGCCTGGCGGCGCAAGCTCGACGAATTCGCCATCGTCACCCTGGTGTTCCTGGTGATCACCGCGGTGGTCTCCCTCGTGGGCGCCCAGTCCGCCCAGGCCCTGCTGGTCAAGGACTCCTTCGTCACGGGCTTGTTCGGGCTCCTGTGCCTGGGGACGCTGCTCGCGCCGCGGCCGCTGATGTTCTACTTCGGCCGGAAGTTCGGCACGGACGGCACCCCGGCGGGCGTGGCGTACTACAACGGCCTGTGGCAGTTCGAGGGCTTCCGCAACGCCCAGCGGCGCATGACCCTGGTCTGGGGCGTGGTCTACCTCATCGAGGCGGCGGTCCGGATCGCGCTGTCCTTCGCCCTGGACACCTCCACCATGGTGGCCCTCAGCCCCTTCATGATCTACGGGACGCTCGGCGGCCTGGCCCTGTGGACGGTCCGCTTCGTCAAGCGCACCAAGGCGGAGGGCGAGAAGCGGGCCGCCGCAGCGGCGGCGGCCGCCGCTGACGGACAGGCCGCGGGCTCCGCCGCCTGACCGGGCCGCCCGCGGTACATGCGAAAGGCCGGTGGCCCGGTGCGCGATCAGCGCACCGGGCCACCGGCCTTTCAGGCGGTCCTAGCAGCCGAGCAGGCGGCTGCCGAGGTAGCTCTGGATCTGGTCCAGGGAGACGCGCTCCTGCTTCATGGTGTCGCGCTCGCGCACGGTCACCGCGTTGTCGTCCAGGGTGTCGAAGTCGACGGTGACGCAGAACGGCGTGCCGATCTCGTCCTGGCGGCGGTAGCGGCGGCCGATGGCGCCCGCGTCGTCGAACTCGATGTTCCAGTTCTTGCGCAGGTCGGCCGCGAGGCCCTTGGCCTTCGGCGACAGCTGCGGGTTGCGGGACAGCGGCAGGACGGCGACCTTGATCGGGGCCAGGCGCGGGTCGAAGCGCATCACGGTGCGCTTCTCCATGGCGCCCTTGGCGTTCGGGGCCTCGTCCTCGACGTACGCGTCGAGCATGAAGGCGAGCATGGCGCGGTTCACACCGGCCGCCGGCTCGATGACGTACGGGGTGTAGCGCTCACCGGCCTCCTGGTCGAAGTAGGTGAGGTCCTGGCCGGAGGCCGCGGAGTGCGCCTTCAGGTCGAAGTCGGTGCGGTTGGCGATGCCCTCCAGCTCGGAGAACTCGCTGCCGCCGAAGTTGAAGCGGTACTCGATGTCGGCGGTGCGCTTCGAGTAGTGGGACAGCTTCTCCTTCGGGTGGTCGTACCAGCGGATGTTCTCCTCGCGGATGCCGAGGCCGCGGTACCAGTTCCACCGCTCCTGCATCCAGTACTCCTGCCACTGCTCGTCCTCGCCCGGCTTGACGAAGAACTCCATCTCCATCTGCTCGAACTCGCGCGTGCGGAAGATGAAGTTGCCCGGAGTGATCTCGTTGCGGAAGGACTTGCCCATCTGCGCGATGCCGAACGGGGGCTTCTTGCGCGAGGTGGTCTGCACGTGGGCGAAGTTGGTGAAGATGCCCTGGGCGGTCTCGGGGCGCAGGTACGCCTTCGAGCCGGTGTCCTGGGTCGGGCCGAGGTGGGTCTCCAGCATGCCGGAGAACTGCTTCGGCTCGGTGAACTGGCCCTTCACACCGCAGTGCGGGCAGTTGATGTCGGCGAGGCCGTTCTCGGGCGCACGGCCGTGCTTGGCCTCGTACGCCTCCTCCAGGTGGTCCGCGCGGTGGCGCTTGTGACAGGAGGTGCACTCGGTCAGCGGGTCCGAGAAGGTCGCGACGTGACCGGAGGCCACCCAGACCTCGGGGGCCAGGATCACGGAAGAGTCGAGGCCGACGATGTCCTCGCGCCCGGTGACCATGGCCTTCCACCACTGGCGCTTGATGTTCTCCTTGAGCTCGACACCCAGCGGACCGTAGTCCCAGGCAGCCCTGGAGCCACCGTAGATGTCACTGCACGGGAAAACGAAGCCACGGCGCTTGCTCAGGCTGACGATGGTTTCGATCTTGTCGGCGGCCACGGTGCTCTCTTCATTACGAGGACGAACGGCGAAGGCTTTAGGTTACCGGCGCCCGCACCCCCCCTTTCAAATCGGTTCCCCTTCTGCGGCACCGCCCCCGGGCTCCTCACCTGGGTTTTTGACAATCGTTTCCATCTTTGATGAAAATGGATGTCATGAACGTACGACGCCTCATACCCGCCGCCGCCCTCGCCGGAGCCGTAGCCCTCGGCGCCACGGCCCTCACCGCCTGCTCCGGAGCCTCCGGAAGCGGCAAGGACGGCAAGCTCGACGTCATGTCGTCGTTCTACCCGATGCAGTTCCTCGCCGAACAGATCGGCAAGGACCACGTGAAGGTCGACACCCTGACCAAGCCGGGCGTCGAACCGCACGACCTGGAGATCACCCCGAAGCAGACCGGGCAGCTGGGCGAATCCGACGTCGTCCTCTACCTCAAAGGCCTGCAGCCCGCCGTCGACAAGGCCGTCGCCCAGTCCGGCGTGAAGCACGTCGTCGACGCCGCCAAGCTCACCGAGCTGGAGGTCCACGGCTCCTCCGGGCACGACCACGCCCACGAGGGCGAGGCGGGCCACACCGAGGGCGAGGAGGGCCACGACCACGCCCACGGCGAGGACCCGCACGTCTGGCTGGACCCGGTGAAGTACGCCGAGGTCGCCAAGGGCGTCGGCGCGGCCCTGGAGAAGGCCGACCCGGACCACGCGGCGGACTACCGCAAGAACACCGACGAACTGCTCGGCAAGCTGACCGCGCTCGACACCGAGTTCAAGGACGGCCTGCGGAACACCGCGTCCAAGACCTTCATCACCACGCACTCCGCCTTCGGCTACCTCGCCGAGCGCTACGGCCTCGACCAGGAGGGCATCTCCGGAGTCGACCCCGAGTCCGAGCCGAGCCCGGCCCGGATGAAGGAGCTCCAGGCCGTCGCGAAGAAGGACAATGTCTCGACCGTGTTCTTCGAGACGCTGGCCAGCGACAAGACGGCCAAGACGCTCGCCACCGACACGGGCCTGAAGACCGACGTCCTCGACCCGCTCGAGGGAATCACCGACAAGTCCCAGGGCGCTGACTACTTCAAGGTCATGCGGTCCAACCTGAAGAACCTGCAGAAGGCGCTCGGTAGCAAGTAATGGCAGTAACGGAGGCGCGTGCCATGGAGTCCCAGCCCTCGGAGGCGGCGGACCAGCCCGTCATATCCCTGCGCGGGGCCACCGCCTCGCTCGGCTCGCGCCCCGTGCTGCGCGGGGTCGACCTCGCCGTCCGGCGCGGCGAGGTCGTCGCCCTGCTCGGCGCCAACGGCTCCGGCAAGTCCACGGCCGTGCGCGCGATCGTCGGGCAGGTCCCGCTGTCCGACGGCGGGCTGGAGCTGTTCGGCACGGACTTCAAGCGCTTCCGCGCCTGGTCGCGCATCGGGTACGTCCCGCAGCGCACCACCGCCGCCAGCGGGGTCCCGGCCACCGTCCGCGAGGTCGTCTCCTCCGGCCGGCTCGCCCGCTCCCGCTTCGGCATCCTCCGCAAGGCCGACAAGGCGGCCGTCGAGCGGGCCCTGGCCCTCGTCGACATGAGCCCGTACGCGGACGCCTCCGTCAACGCCCTCTCCGGCGGCCAGCACCAGCGCGTGCTCATCGCGCGGGCGCTCGCCGTGGAGCCCGAACTCCTGATCATGGACGAGCCGATGGCCGGCGTGGACCTCGCCAACCAGGAGGTCCTCGCGAACGCCCTGCGCGAGCAGGTCGCCGCCGGCTCGACCGTCCTGCTCGTCCTGCACGAGCTGGGCCCGCTGGAGCCGCTGATCGACCGCGCCGTCGTCCTGCGCGACGGCTGCGTCGTCCACGACGGCCCGCCCCCGGAGGCCGTGGGGCAGCACGCCCTGCCCGGCCACGACCACGTACACCCCCACGCGGCGCACGACGCCGAGCCGCTCCGGACGGGACTGCTGAGCTGATGGACCTCCTCGACTACGCCTTCATGCAGCGGGCCCTGCTCGCCGCCGTCCTGGTCGGCGTCACCGCCCCGGCCATCGGCACGTACCTCGTACAGCGCCGGCAGGCCGTCATGGGCGACGGCATCGGGCACGTGGCCATGACCGGCGTCGCGCTCGGCTTCCTGTTCAACGCGAGCCCGGTGTGGATGGCGACCCTCGTCGCCTTCATCGGCGCGGTCGGCATGGAGCTGATCCGCTCCCGCGGCAAGACCAGCGGGGACATCGCGCTCGCCATGCTCTTCTACGGCGGCCTGGCCGGCGGCGTGATGATCATCAACCTGGCCCCGGGCGGCTCGACGGCCAATCTGACCAGCTACCTCTTCGGTTCGATCACCACGGTCTCCGCCGAGGACGTGACCGCCGTCGTGATCCTCGCGGCCTTCGTCATCGCCGTCACCCTCGGGCTGCGCCGCCAGCTGTTCGCCGTCTGCCAGGACGAGGAGTTCGCCCGGGTCACCGGCCTGCCGGTGCGCTTCCTGAACCTGCTGATCGCGGTCACCGCCGCCGTCACCGTCACCGTGGCCATGCGGATCGTCGGCCTGCTGCTGGTCAGCGCCATGATGGTGATCCCGGTCGCGGCGGCGCAGCGCGTCACCCGCGGATTCACCGCCACCCTGTCGCTGGCGATGGTGATCGGCGTGCTGGTCTCGCTCTCCGGTACGACCCTCACGTACTACATCGACGCCCCCTCCGGCGGCACCATCGTGCTGCTCGCCATCGGCGTCTTCATGGTGATGACCGCGCTGTCGACGCCGCTGGCCCGGCGCCGTGCGAACGCGGCCCGCGCCGCCGAAGAGGTCTGCACGCGCGATGATGTGAAGGTCTAGGCAGGCCTGGGAGGTACGGCCGCCTGGCACAATGGGCCGAGGCCGATACGAGGAGGAACCGGTGGCGACTGCGCCTGGCGAGATGAATACCGCGCCAGTACGAGGACGATCCACCCGGCAGCGGGCAGCCGTCGCCGCGGCGCTGGACGAGGTGGACGAGTTCCGCAGCGCCCAGGAACTGCACGACATGCTCAAGCACCGCGGTGACTCGGTGGGCCTGACCACCGTGTACCGCACCCTCCAGTCGCTCGCGGACGCCGGCGAGGTCGACGTGCTGCGCACCAGCGACGGGGAGTCGGTCTACCGGCGCTGCTCCACCGGGGACCACCACCACCACCTGGTCTGCCGCAAGTGCGGCAAGGCGGTCGAGGTGGAGGGCCCGGCGGTGGAGAAGTGGGCGGAGTCCATCGCGGCGGAACACGGCTACGTGAACGTGGCCCACACGGTGGAGATCTTCGGCACCTGCGCCGACTGCGCGGCCGCCTCCGCCTAGCGGGCGCCTCCGCCTGGGCGGAGCCCGCCTAGAGCTTCTGCAGGTTGCGGTCGAGGAGTGCCCGGAGGCGGTCGACGTCCGCCGGGTCCTCGGCCCCGCGCTTGGGCAGGATCGTCATGGCCACCGCCCGCTTGGCGACGCTGAGCGTGACGAAGGTGTCGGCCGTCTCCGTGTACATCGGCTGCGCGGCCCAGTTGACGCGCGACTGCGTGTCCGCGGTGCTCACGCACACCCCGGCGTCGTCGATCACCGCCGTGGTCTCCCCCGCCTTGGCCAGCAGCCCCGCGAAGGCCCGCGCCGTCAGCTGCGGGCCGAGCAGCGTGAGGACCAGCAGCAGGACCCCTCCCCCGGCGACGAGCAGCGGTCTGCCGAGCGGCCCGCCGCCCATCAGCGCCAGTCCCCCGAAGGCCAGCAGCAGCGCCCCGAAGACGATCAGCAGCATCCGCCTGCGGCGCCCCGCGGGCACCCGGGCGTCACGCGCCCGGAGCGCCTGCGCGACGTCCGCCGTGGTGATCCGGTAGCTGAGCCGTACCGGCACCTGTTCCCCGTCCATGTCCATGACAACGGACCCTATCCTCCGGGCCCGGCCCCGCGACGGCCTTTTCGCGCCGCGGATCAGGCCGTGGAACCGGGCTCGGCCTGGTTCGGGACGGCGCCGCCGAAGCGGCGGTCGCGCTGGGCGTACTCCAGGCAGGCCGCCCACAGGTTGCGGCGGTCGAAGTCCGGCCACAGCACGTCCTGGAAGACCATCTCGGCGTACGCGCTCTGCCAGAGCAGGTAGTTGGACGTGCGCTGCTCACCGCTCGGCCGCAGGAACAGGTCCACGTCCGGCATGTCCGGGTAGTACATGTACTTCGCGAAGGTCTTCTCGTTGACCTTCGACGGGTCCAGCTTCCCGGCGGCCACGTCGCGCGCGATGGCCTGCGCCGCGTCCGCGATCTCCGCACGGCCGCCGTAGTTCACGCAGAAGTACAGGGTCATCGCGTCGTTGTCGACGGTCTGCTCCTGGGCGACCTGGAGCTCCTGGACGACCGACTTCCACATCTTCGGCATCCGGCCGACCCAGCGGATCCGGATGCCCAGCTCGTTCATCTCGTCGCGGCGCCGGCGGATGACGTCGCGGTTGAAGTTCATCAGGAAGCGGACCTCGTCGGGCGAGCGCTTCCAGTTCTCCGTCGAGAAGGCGTACAGGGAGAGGTTCTTGACGCCCATCTCCAGGCAGCCCTTGAGCACGTCGAGCACGACGCCCTCGCCGACCTTGTGGCCCTCGGTCCGCGGCAGCCCGCGCTCCTTGGCCCAGCGGCCGTTGCCGTCCATGACCACCGCGACGTGGTTCGGGACGAGCTCGCCGGGGATCTTCGGCGGGCGCTCACCGGACGGGTGCGGCTCGGGAACCTTGTACTCCCGGCGAGAGCGTCCCAGAATCCCGCGTCGTGCCATGTGTCCAGCTCCTATTTCTCGACGTATCGCAGGGAGCGTAGCCCGCGCTCCAGATGCCAGTGCAAATAGGCGGAGACCAGCCCGCTGCCCTCCCGCACGTGCCGCGCCTCGCAGGCGTCCGCGTGCCCCCAGTCGCCCGTCAGCAGCGCGCTGAGCAGGGCGATGGCCTCCGACGAGGGTACGACGCTGCCGGCGACCCGGCAGTCCCCGCAGACGACCCCGCCCGCGGCGACCGAGAAGTGCCGGTTGGGGCCGTGGATCCCGCACTTCGCGCAGTCCGTGAAGCTGGGCGCGTAGCCGTTGACGGCGAGGGAGCGCAGCAGGAACGCGTCGAGGATGAGGTTCGGCTCGTGCTCGCCGCGCGAGAGCGTGCGCAGGGCGCCGATCAGCAGCAGGTACTGCTGTACGGCGGGCTCGCCCTCGTTCTCGGTGAACCGCTCGGCGGTCTCCAGCATCGCGGTGCCGGCGGTGTAGCGGGCGTAGTCGGTGACGATGCCGTTGCCGTACGGGGCGATGATCTCGGTCTGGGTGCAGAGCGGGAGGCTGCGGCCGATCAACTCGCTGCCCCGGGCGAAGAACTGCACGTCGGCGTGGGAGAAAGGTTCCAGCCCGGCGCCGAACTTGGACTTCGTACGCCGCACGCCGCGGGCGACGGCCCGCACCCGGCCGTGGCCCCGGGTGAGGAGCGTGATGATGCGGTCCGCCTCACCCAGCTTCTGGGTGCGCAGCACGATGCCGTCGTCGCGGAACAGACTCATGCGCCCATTGTCGCCTGCGCCGGGGCGGCGAAAGGCCCTCTGTCCGGACCCGGGTCCGGACAGAGGGCCTTTCGCCCCTTGGGAGGGTCAGGAGGCGGGCGCGGCCTCGTCGTCCGCGTCCGTCTTCACGGCTCCCGGGGCGCTCGCGGCCACGGCGGCTCCGACGGTCGCCTCGGCCAGCGTCTCGGCCTCACCCGCCGTCTTCGCCTCCGGCGCGGCGTCCGGCGCGGCCTCCGGCGCCGCGTCCGGCGCGGCCGACGACTGCGCGGGCAGCTCGGCCTGCGGGGCCTGGTGCGCGTCGTCCGCTCCCAGGCCGTTGAAGATCAGGTTGAGCACGATCGCGGCCGTGGCACCGAGCGTCACACCGCTGTTGAGGAGCGAGGACAGGTCCGTGTCCATGTGGTCCTTGAAGAGCACCGGGACGGTCGCCGGCAGCAGCGCGAAAGCCAGGGAGACACCCACGACCAGCGCGTTCTTCTCCTCCTTGAGGTCGACCTTGGCCAGGGTCTGGATACCGGCCAGCGCCACCATCGCGAACATCACCGTCGCCGCGCCGCCGAGCACTCCGTGCGGGACCGCGGCGACGATCGCGGCGGCCTTCGGGATCAGCCCGAGCACGATCATGAAGACGCCCGCGGCGACCACCACGAAGCGGCTCTTGACCTTGGTCATGCGGACCAGGCCGACGTTCTCGGCGAAGGCCACGTACGGGAAGGAGTTCAGGACGCCGCCGAGGGCGGTCGCGGCGCCGTCGGCGCGCAGGGCGCGGGCCACGGTCTCGCTGTCGATCTCCTTGCCGACGATGTCGCCGACGGCGTAGGTGTCGCCGGTCGTCTCGACCATGGTGATCAGCATGACGATGAGCATCAGCAGGATCGGGAACCAGGCGAACTTCGGGGCTCCGTAGTGGAACGGGGTGGTGATGCCGATCCAGTCCGAGTGGCCCACGTCGCCGAACTTGGCGTCGCCGAGCAGGAAGGCGACGGCGGTGCCGCCGACCAGGCCGAGCAGGATCGCGATGCTGGAGAGGAAGGGCTTGCCGAGCTTCATCAGGACGAGGATGAAGAGCATCGTGCCGCCGGCGTACGCGAAGTTCTTCGGGTCGCCGAAGTCGGGGCTGCCGAGGCCGCCCGCGGCGTCGTTGAGGCCGACGGGGATCAGCACGATGCCGAGGACGGTGATCACCGTGCCGGTGACGACCGGCGGGAAGAGCCTCATGACCGTACGGAAGGCCTTGGGGGGCAGCCAGGCGAAGGCGAAGGTCGCGATGCCCGCCGTGATGACCGCCCCGTAGATGACGAGCAGTCCCGCCGTACCGCCGCCGGCTCCGAGCCCGATGGCGATCATCGGGGAGACCGCGGTGAAGGTGACGCCCTGGATCAGCGGCAGGCGGGCGCCGATCCGGCCGATGCCCCACGCCTGGATGATCGAGGCGATGCCGCAGGTGAACAGGTCGGCGTTGATCAGGTAGACCAGCTGCTCGGTGGTCAGGCCGAGGGCACCGCCCACGATGATCGGGACGATCACCGCACCGGCGTAGAACGCGAGTACGTGCTGGAAGCCGTACAGCGCGAGCTTGGGGAGGGGGAGCACCTCGTCGACCGGGTGCTGGCTCTGCTCTCCGTTGGCGGAAAGCCGGGCGGCGACACGTGCCATCTCTGCCTTGCCCTTCAAGAGGTAGGTAAACGAGAGGAATCTGGTTGTCCCTGGTGAAGTGGGTCGCTATCCCGTTGGTTCGCCAGGGTTGTCAGTGCGTTCACGTGAATCGAAGCCCCGCTGTGTTACCGGCGGCGTCTCGTCGTGTGACCGGAATTGAACGCCTGTGGGGGTGCTCACAGGTATCGTGGACTTCCACAAAGTGTTGACCTCTGGAGAGCCGAGGTCTGTAGGTATCTCCAGTGGCGGATGTCTCCGCAGGGGCGTATCGCAGGCGGCCGCAAAACCCGTACGTGCAGGTCACGGCCCCGCCCAGGTGTCCAATGGGTGGACGGCCGAAGCCGGAACGCACGAATCCCCCCTTCACGCAGAGCGCGAAGGGGGGCGCGTTCGGCCGCACGAGGCCGGATCGTTACCCCGCCGAAGGCGTACCGAGGCCGTGCCGAGCCCGTACCGAAGCCGTACCGAGGCCTTTTCGGCCGCGTTACGGCGCCCGGACCGCCGACAGCAGGCGGGCCACGTCCTCGGAGGCGATCCGCAGCGCGGCGCCCACCGTGGCGAGCACCTCGCGCTCGGCCGGGGTGTACGGGCCGTCCGCGAGGGCGATCCGGGCACCCTGGAGCAGGATCGATTCCCGTCCGGGCCCGGCCAGGTGCGGAGCCAGCGGTTCCAGGGCCTCGTGGAGCTCTATCGCCAGCGCGGCACCGCAGCACTCGGGTACGTCGTACAGCCCGAGCCGGCCCTCGTCGGTGGCCAGCGCCTCCACCAGGGACTCCAGCTGCTCCTCCGTGCAGTCCTGGAACCCCGCCGCCCGTACGGCCGACACGGCGGCCTCCAGCGCGCCGCGCGAGGCGGTCCCGCCGGCCGCGAGCACGGCCAGCGTCACGGTGTGCACGGCGTCGCGCAGCATCGCCGAGAAGCGGGTGGTGGTCAGGTGGTCGAGGACTTCGGTGTCGAAGCGCTCCCGGCAGCCCTGGCACTCGATGACGGGCCCGGCCGCGCCGCGCGGCAGCAGCGGGACGCCGAGGACCGTGAACCGGCGGCGCCCGGTGCGCCGGCGGTAGTTGCGGTCGCCACCGCAGTCGGGGCAGAAGAACTCCCCGTCACCCACGGTGCTCCAGGTGGTACGGATGCCCCAGACCGTCAGCTTCCGGCCGTCCCCACCCCGAACTGGCAGCACGTCGCACCTCCGTCACCTGCCGGCAGCATCGCCGGTTTGGCGTGATGTTAGCCACATCGGTGAGGATCCGTCAGTCGTGTGACAAGACAACCTGCGCCACCCAGGGGACTTGGCCGAACTGCGCCCCCGCGCGCCTCCGTTTTTCCCTACGCTCTGCCGCGTGAACGAGAAGTCCTGTCTGGTGACGGGTGCCGCGAGCGGCATCGGCAAGGCCACCGCCCTTTTGCTGGCCCGGTCCGGCGCCCGGGTCACCGCGGCCGACATCAATGGCCCCGGGGTCGCGAAACTGCGTACGGAACTGGCCGCCGAGGGCATCGGCATCACCGTCGTGGCGGGTGACGTCGCCGATCCGGAGGCCAACCGGGCGATGGTCGACGCGGCCGTGGAGGCGTACGGGAGGCTCGACGTCGCCGTGGCGAACGCCGGGGTGCTCCCCCTTTCGGACGTCAACGAGACCAGCCCCGAGGACTGGGACCACGTCATGGCGATCGACGGCCGCGGCATGTTCTTGACCTGCAAGTACGCGATCGAGGCGATGACCGCGCAGGAGCGGCCCGGCGGGGCGCTGGTCTGCGTCTCCTCGGTCTCGGGGGTGGCCGGGCAGGCCCGGCAGGCGGCGTACGGGCCGGCGAAGTTCGTGGCGTCGGGGCTGACCAAGCACCTGGCGGTGGAGTGGGCCGCGCGCGGGATCCGGGTCAACGCGGTGGCGCCCGGCACCATCCGTACGGAGCGGGTGCTGGCGCTGAAGGACGAGCCGGGCGGCCCCGAGTACCTGGCGGAGGTCTCCGCGGCCCATCCGATGGGGCGCCTCGGCGAGCCGGAGGAGGTGGCCCGGGTCATCGCCTTCCTGGCCTCGGACGCGGCCTCGTTCGTGACGGGCGCGATCCTGCCGGTGGACGGCGGCTATCTGGCCCGCTGAATCCGGGAACGGCGCCGCCCCGCCCCTCCGCGGGGAGGGACGGGGCAGCTCGTACGAGGGATCAGCGGCCCGCGCGGTTGACGGCGGAGATGACCGCCTTCAGGGAGGCGCGGGTGGTGTTGGCGTCGATGCCGATGCCCCACAGGACGCGGCCTTCGATCGCGCACTCGATGTACGAGGCGGCCACGGCGGAGGCGCCCTCGCTCATCGTGTGCTCGGTGTAGTCCAGCAGGCGGACGTCGACGCCGATGCCGTTCAGGGCGTCGAAGAAGGCCGAGATCGGACCGTTGCCGGTGCCGTTCAGGACCGTCTCCACGCCGTCCACGACCGCCTCGACGGTCAGCGTGTCCGTGCCGTCCTTGTCGGTGGCCGTCGAACCGGAGCGCAGCTGGATGCGGCCCCACGGGTTCTCGGGGTTGGGCAGGTACTCGTCCGAGAACACGTCCCAGATGGCCTTCGGCGTGACCTCGCCGCCCTCGGCGTCGGTCTTGGCCTGGATGATCCGCGAGAACTCGATCTGCATGCGGCGCGGCAGGTCCAGCTTGTGGTCGTTCTTCAGGACGTACGCGATGCCGCCCTTGCCGGACTGCGAGTTGACGCGGATGACCGCCTCGTAGGAGCGGCCGACGTCCTTCGGGTCGATCGGCAGGTACGGGACCGCCCACTCGATGTCGTCGACGGTCTTGCCCTGGGCGGCCGCGTCGGCCTCCATGGCGTCGAAGCCCTTCTTGATGGCGTCCTGGTGGGAGCCGGAGAAGGCGGTGTAGACCAGGTCGCCCGCGTAGGGGTGGCGCGGGTGGACCTCCATCTGGTTGCAGTACTCGCTGGTGCGACGGATCTCGTCGATCTGCGAGAAGTCGATCTGCGGGTCGATGCCCTGCGAGAACAGGTTCATGCCCAGCGTGATCAGGTCGACGTTGCCGGTGCGCTCGCCCTGCCCGAACAGGCAGCCCTCGATGCGGTCGGCGCCGGCCATCAGGGCCAGCTCGGCGGCGGCGACGGCGGTGCCGCGGTCGTTGTGCGGGTGCACGGAGATGCAGATGTGCTCGCGGCGGGTCAGGTTGCGGGCCATCCACTCGAAGCGGTCCGCGTGCGTGGACGGCGTCGAACGCTCCACGGTGGCGGGCAGGTTCAGGATGATCTCGCGCCCCTCGGACGGCTGCCAGACGTCGCAGACGGCCTCGCAGACCTCCAGGGCGAAGTCCAGCTCGGTGTCGGTGAAGATCTCCGGGCTGTACTGGTAGCCGAAGGTGGTCTCGGGGCCCAGCAGCTTCTCGGCGTACTCCATGACCAGGCGGGTGCCGTCCACGGCGATCTGCTTGATCTGCTCCTTGGAGCCGCGGAAGACGACCCGGCGGAAGGTCGGGGCGGTCGCGTTGTACAGGTGCACGGTGGCGCGCTTGGCACCGACCAGGGACTCCACGGTCCGCTCGATCAGGTCCTCGCGGGCCTGGGTCAGTACGGAGATGGTGACGTCGTCCGGGATCGCGCCCTCTTCGATGATGGAGCGCACGAAGGCGAAGTCGGTCTCGCCGGAGGAGGGGAAGCCGACCTCGATCTCCTTGTAGCCCATGCGCACCAGCAGGTCGAACATCTCGCGCTTGCGGGCGGGGGTCATCGGGTCGATCAGCGACTGGTTGCCGTCGCGCAGGTCGGTGGAGAGCCAGCGGGGGGCCTTGGTGACGCGGGCGTCCGGCCAGGTGCGGTCCGGGATGTCCACCTGCTCGTACCGGCCGTACTTGTGGATCGGCATCCCGGAGGTCTTCTGGGAGTGGGTCGCGTTGGTGATGGGCGTGGGGCGACCGACAAAAGGCTGCTGGCTCATGGCGTTGGGCTCCTCGCGTGTCCGCGTGTAGTTCGCTGGAACGGCCGACGGCGGTCGTAAAAACCGCAACACCAAACTCCGCGGGGAGGGGGTCGGCCTACGACTACAGACCCTCGCCGCGGCAGCTAAGGAGAAGCAGCCCGAAACGCATGATGGACCGAGCCTATCCGAGCCGCGCCGTAACGCGAGGACCTGTTTCAGTATGCGGGACCGACCTGTCCGATTTATACCGAATGTGAGCTACGTCGCGTTCTGCCGATACAGGTCCGGCCGATCCGTCAACGCGGCGTGACCGCTTTCAGACAACCGAATGAATCATGGTTGCGGGTAGTGACACCGTGATGACCCGCTGCCACATTGCCGGGATGGATGCCTCCCACGTTTCCCGCCACCCCGTCTTCTGCACGGTGGTCCCGCCCCACCTGCTCGACAAGATCGCCCGGTCCCAGCGCGCGGAGCGCGCCGACGCCGCGCAGCGCACCCTCGAACAGGACGCCCTGCTGCGCACCCGGCGCAGCGTCACCACCCTGCGCGGGATCGCCCCCGCCGTGGGGACGCCCGTCTCCGACGAGCCCCGCCGGACCATCTACGACGCCCAGCACCGCACCCGGCTGCCCGGGAAGAAGGTGCGCGGGGAGGGCGCCGAGCCCACCGGCGACGCCACCGTCAACCGCGCGTACGCGGGGCTCGGAGCCACGTACGAACTCTTCCTGAAGGGCTTCGGCCGGCACTCGATCGACGACTCCGGGCTGGCCCTGGACGCGAGCGTCCACTACGGCCAGGACTACAACAACGCCTTCTGGGACGGACAGCAGATGGTGTTCGGCGACGGCGACGGCGACATCTTCCTCGACTTCACCGTGTCGATCGACGTCATCGGGCACGAGCTCACCCACGGGGTCACCCAGTACACGGCGAACCTCGACTACCACGGGCAGTCGGGCGCGCTCAACGAGTCGATGTCCGACGTCTTCGGCTCGCTGATCAAGCAGTACTCGCTGGACCAGACGGCCCAGGACGCGGACTGGCTGATCGGCGCCGGACTGCTGGGCCCGAACGTCAGCGGGGTCGCGCTGCGCTCGATGAAGGCGCCGGGCACCGCGTACGACGACGACGAGCTCGGCAAGGACCCGCAGCCGGCGACGATGGACGGCTACGTGAAGACCTCGCAGGACAACGGCGGGGTGCACATCAACTCGGGCATCCCGAACCACGCCTTCTACCTGGTGGCGACCGAGCTCGGCGGCAAGGCGTGGGAGCGGGCCGGGCGGATCTGGTACGACACGCTGACGGGCGGCGAGCTGGCCTCCGACGCGGACTTCAAGGACTTCGCCCGGCTGTCGGTGGCGGCCGCGGTGGCCCGGTACGGGGACGGCGGCGCGGAGCACCAGGCGCTCCAGAAGGCGTGGTCGGCGGTCGGCCTGGGGTAGAACGCAGGACATGCGGATTCTGGTGGTGCGGACGGGCGGCTTCGCGGGGATCGAGCGCCGGGCCGAGGTGGACACCTCGGGCCGGCCCGACGAGGACGAATGGCGGGCCCTGGCCCAGCTGGCGCTGCGGCCCGTCCCGCCCGCCCCCGGATCGGACCGGGTGCGGGACGGGTTCTCGTACCGGATCACCGTCGACGGGCGCACCGTGTCCTGCCAGGAGCCGAACCTCTCGGAGGCGCAGCGGACGCTGATCTCCCGGCTGCTGAAGGAAGGTGCCTGAGCGGCGGTTTGCCGGAACGGCAACAAGGTTTGCCCCTACGGGCGGGCCGGGCGGAGCATCGGCCGTACCGGCACCCGTACGGGAAGAGGAACCCATGACCGAGCACACGCATGCGCACACGCAGCATCCCCCGGCGTCCGGACCCCCGGCGGGAGAGGAGTTCTGGGACGGCCGCTACGCGGAGAGCGACCGGATCTGGAGCGGCGAGGCCAACGCCATGCTGGTGCGGGAGGTGTCCGGCCTCGCCCCGGGGCGGGCCCTGGACCTCGGCTGCGGCGAGGGCGGCGACGCCGTCTGGCTGGCCCGCCGCGGGTGGACCGTGACCGGCACCGACATCTCCGGGGTCGCCCTCGGCCGGGCGGCCGGGCACGCGTCGGACGCCGGGGTCTCGGAGCGGGTCTCCTTCGCGCGGCACGATCTGACGGAGTCCTTCCCGCAGGGGGAGTTCGACCTCGTCTCGGCCTGCTTCCTGCACAACTACGGGGACTTCCCCCGTGACGCCGTCCTGCGCAGGGCAGCCTCGGCCGTGGCCCCCGGCGGCACCCTGCTGGTGGTAGGCCACGCGGGATGGGCGCCCTGGCAGGAGGACCGGGAGGAGGCGCACTTCCCCACGCCCGGGGAGGTCCTCGCGCAGCTGGAGCCGGTCACGGCGGGCTGGGAGGTGCTGCGGGCCGAGGAGACCGAGCGGGTGCAGGCGAAGCCCGACGGTACGCCGGGGCACCGTACGGACAACGTGGTGCGGGTGCGCCGGCCCGCCTAGCGGCCCGCCTAGCAGCCCGCCGCCAAGACGACGACGGACGGACGCGGCCCCCGGGCGAGGGCCGCGTCCGTCCGTCGTCGTGCGGTGTGGCCGCGCGCCTCAGAAGCCCAGCTTGCGCAGCTGCTTGGGGTCGCGCTGCCAGTCCTTCGCCACCTTGACGTGCAGGTCGAGGAAGACCGGGGTGCCGAGCAGCGCCTCGATGTGCTTGCGCGACTTCATCCCGACCTCCTTCAGCCGGGAGCCCTTCGGGCCGATGATGATGCCCTTCTGGCTGGGCCGCTCGATGTAGACGTTCGCGTGGATGTCCAGCAGCGGGCGGTCCGCCGGTCGGTTCTCCCGGGGGATCATCTCCTCGACCACGACCGCGATGGAGTGCGGGAGCTCGTCCCGTACGCCCTCCAGCGCGGCCTCGCGGATCAGCTCCGCGACCATCACCATCTCGGGCTCGTCGGTGAGGTCGCCCTCCGGGTACAGCGGCGGGCTCTCCGGCAGCAGCGGCGCGATCAGGTCGGCCAGCAGCTGGACCTGGGTGTCGCCGACCGCCGAGACGGGGACGATCTCGGCCCACTCGATGCCGAGCTCGGCGCCGAGCTGGTGGATGGCGAGGAGCTGCTCGGCCAGGGCCTTGGAGTCGACCAGGTCGGTCTTCGTCACGATGGCGATCTTGGGGGTCTTCTTGATCCCCGCGAGCTCCTTCGCGATGAACTTGTCGCCGGGGCCGAGCTTCTGGTCGGCCGGCAGGCAGAAGCCGATCACGTCGACCTCGGCCCACGTGGTCCGCACGACGTCGTTCAGCCGCTCGCCGAGGAGCGTGCGCGGCTTGTGCAGACCGGGCGTGTCGACCAGCACGAGCTGGGCGTCGGGGCGGTGCACGATGCCGCGGACGGTGTGGCGGGTGGTCTGCGGCCGGTTGGAGGTGATCGCGACCTTGGTGCCCACGAGTGCGTTGGTCAGGGTCGACTTCCCCGCGTTGGGGCGGCCGACGAAGCAGGCGAAGCCCGCACGGTGCGGGGCGGTGGACTCGGGGGAACGATCGCTCATACGGGCCATTCTCCCCGATGCGGCCCCCACCGCCGACCAGTCCGCCGTGCGGGGCTCAGGAGAGGGTCAGGCTCAGCACGGCCCGGTAGGCGCCCGGCGGGGTGTACGGCGGCACCGTGAGCGTGACCGAGGCGTCGATCGTGAAGGTCCCGCCGGCCTCCGCGCCGGCCGGCGCGGAGGCGAGCACCGCCCCCTGCGGACCGATCACCCCGGCACCGCCCGCCGCGCACCCGCTCGCGCCGCCCGGCGCGGCCGTGCACCTCGGGGTCCAGCTCAGCGAGGCGCCCGGGATCCGGACCCCGCCCGGCCCCGTGAACTCCGTGACCCTGCCGGTCAGCGTCCATCCCGCCGATCCGCCCCGGGCGTCCTTCACCGTGACCGTCCCGATCCGGCCGGGGGCCGCGCCGCCCTCCCCGTACGAGACCCCGCCCAGCGTGATCGACTCGCCCGCCTGGGTCATCGACAGCGCGCCCGGCTCGACCACCGCCGACACGCTCTGCGTCAGGGTGGGCGCCGCCGCGACGACCGTGTACGCCGCCGGGCCCGAGCCCCGCAGCGCCGACCACGCCGTGCCCTCGTACGCCACCACCGCCGTCGTCGCCCTGTCCGTGACCGGCAGCTCCGCCAGGACCTCGCCCCGCCCGTCCGCCGTGGCCGCCACCCGGTCCGCGGTCTCGGCGGCGCCCGCCCGGCCGGCCACCGTCACGGCCGCGCCCGGGGCGAAGCCGGCGCCGGTGACCCTGACCCGGGCGCCCGGCTTCCCGTACGCCGTGCCGAGCGCGACCGACCGCAGGTTGGCCCGGGTGGGGGTCCCCCCGGCGGTGGCCGGGGGAGGGCTCGCGGTGATCCGTTCGGCGACCGGCGCCGGCGCCCCGGTGACCGCGCAGGTGGTGTCCAGGTCCTGCGGGTGGCTGGTGTGCAGCGTGTATCCGCCCGGGGCCAGGGTGACCCCGCCGGCCCCGGTGACGGTGAACGTGCCGGTCATGGTGACGGCCGGCAGTCCGGCCCCCGCCGGGACGGGGTCGTTCTGCTTCGCCCCGACGACGGTGACCTCGCCGCTCTGCGCGCCCCCCAGCACGATCCGCCCCGTCGGGGTCAGCACGTCGGCCGGGAGATCGGCGCCGGTCGGGTTCACGGCGGGGGTCCGGGCCACCCGGTAGGTCACGGTGACCGTGTCGCCGGCCTTCGACGCCGGATCGTCCACGGTGATCCGGGCCGTGGTCGGCCCGTCGGCGGGCGCCGCACCGGCCTGCTGCGGTACGCAGTGCGTGGGGAACTCCACCGGCCCGGACGGCGCCTCCGCGTCGGCGGCGGCGGGCGGGCCCAGTGCGCCCCCGGTGGTCGCCGCGAGCGCGGCCATGCCGAGGGCCACCGACCATCTCCTGCTGCCCGCCCGTGTGCGCACGGCCCGCCCCCTGAGTCGTGTCGTCGAACTCCCGTCCGCCAGGGGGCCATTCACGAGCGGGCGGCGGGAGAAGTCAATGCACGGATCCGGCACCGACTGATGGCCCATCAGGAGATGGCAGGCTCCCCCTGCCCGCCGGCCGCGCGGAACGTGCGCCGGTACGCCGTCGGGCTCACCCCCAGCGCCGCCTGCACGTGCTTGCGCAGCGACTGCGCCGTCCCGAACCCCGTCTCCCGAGCCACCTGTTCCATCGGCAGGTCCGTCCGCTCCAGCAGCCACCGGGCCCGCTCCACCCGCTGGCCGACGATCCACTCGCCGGGGCTGACCCCCGACTCCTCCCGGAACCGGCGCGTGAACGTCCGCACCGACATGGCCTCCTGGCGGGCCAGGTCGACCAGCCGCACCGGCTCGTGCAGCCGGTCCAGCACCCACGCGCGGGCCGCCGCCGTACTGGCCAGCTGCGGCTGCGGCACCGGGCGGTCGACGAACTGGGCCTGCCCGCCGTCCCGGTGCGGCGGTACGACGGTCCGCCGGGCCACGTCGTTGGCGACGGCGGCGCCGTGGTCGCGGCGCACGATGTGCAGGCACAGGTCGATGCCGGCGGCGACCCCCGCCGAGGTCAGCACGTCCCCGTCGTCGGTGTAGAGCACCCCGGCGTCCACCCGTACGGCGGGGAAGAGCCGCTGGAAGTGCTCGGCGTGCGCCCAGTGCGTGGTGGCCGGGCGGCCGTCCAGGAACCCGGCGGCGGCCAGCACGTATCCGCCCGTACAGATCGAGACGAGCCGTGTCCCGGGCCGGATGTGGGCGAGCGCCGCCGCGAGCCCGTCGGTCAGCCGGCCCTCCTCGTACACCGGCCCCAGCTCGTACGAGGCGGGCACCACCACCGTGTCCGCGGTGGCCAGGAGCTCGGGGCCGTGCTCGACGTGGATCGCGAAATCGGCGTCCGTGCGCACCGGCCCGGGGGCGAGGGCGCAGGTGAGGATCTCGTAGAGCGGCGCTCCGGCGGAATCCTCGGCGCGGCCGAAGATCCGGTGCGGGATGCCGAGCTCGAAGGGCAGCAGCCCGGTGAGTGCGAGGACGGCGACGCGATGAGGGGCCATGGCCCAATCGTATCGAAGGGTGTCGGTCAGGCCACTGTCGTACGGGGCCCTCGTGGCCGGAAGCTGTCTGCGTGACGCAGACAGCCCCCGAGCACCAGCCCGCCCCCTCCCCCACTCCCACGAGTCCGGCCCCGGCCCCGGCCGCCCCCGGCCGCATCCACCGCGCCTGGTTCGTCGCGGCCGTCGCGTTCGTGACGGTCATCGGCGCCGCCGCCTTCGCCTCCCTGCCCGGACTCCTCATCGAGCCGCTGCACGAGGAGTTCGACTGGTCGCGCGGCACGATCGGCTTCGCCGTCTCGGTGAACCTCGCGCTGTACGGGCTCACCGCGCCCTTCGCCGCCGCGCTGATGGACCGTTTCGGCATCCGCAGGGTGGTGGCCCTGGCCCTGCTCGTCATATCCGGCGGTACGGTGGCCACCCTGTGGATGACCGCGTCCTGGCAGCTGGTGCTGTTCTGGGGCGTGCTGGTGGGCCTGGGCAGCGGCTCCATGGCGCTGGCCTTCGCGGCGACGGTGACCAACCGCTGGTTCACCGCCCGGCGCGGGCTCGTGACCGGCATCCTGACCGCGGCCGGCGCCTCCGGCCAGCTGGTCTTCCTGCCCCTGCTGTCCTGGCTGGTGGTGCACCACGGCTGGCGTCCGGCGGCCGTGACGGTGTCGCTGGCGGCACTGGTCGTCGTCCCGTTCGTCTGGCTGCTGCTGCGCGACCACCCGGCGGACGTGGGACTCGCGCCGTACGGGGGCACCTACGCCGAGAAGCCCGCACCGGCCCTGGGAGCGGCGCGACGGGCGGTGACGGTGCTGTTCAAGGCGGCCCGGACCGGCCCCTTCTGGCTGCTGGCGGGCACCTTCGCGATCTGCGGGGCCTCGACCAACGGCCTGGTCAAGACCCACTTCGTGCCGGCGGCGCACGACCACGGCATGCCGGTGACGGCGGCCGCGGGGCTGCTCGCGGTGATCGGCGTGTTCGACGTGATCGGCACCATCGCCTCCGGCTGGTTCACGGACCGCTTCGAGGCGCGCCGCCTGCTGGCGGTGTACTACGCGCTGCGCGGGATCTCGCTGATGTTCCTGCCGATGCTGCTGGCGCCGTCCGTGCACCCGCCGATGGTGCTCTTCATCGTCTTCTACGGGCTGGACTGGGTCGCGACCGTCCCGCCGACCATCGCGCTGTGCCGCGAGCACTACGGGGAGGACAGCGCCATCGTCTTCGGCTGGGTCCTCGCCTCGCACCAGGTGGGCGCGGCCCTGGTGGCCTTCCTGGGCGGCCTGGCCCGCGACGCGTTCGGCTCGTACGACCTGGTCTGGTACGCCTCGGGCGCGCTGTGCGCGATGGCCGCGCTGATGGCGATGGTGATCCGCCGCCGCCCCGCCGCCCCGGCGGCGTGAGCCGGGCGGCCGCGGGCGGCCCCGGGGTCAGGCGCCGGCGGCGGTCGTGGACTTGAGGGTGCCGTCGGGGCCGGCCAGCAGGACCGGGGTGGCCGGGCCGCCGAGGTCGCGGACGGCCGCGCGGTCGGCGTCGGCCACCGCCTCCGCCGAGCTGACCACGGCCGCGGCCTCCAGGGACTCGGCCCCGCTCGCCACCGCCATCGCGACGGCCGTCTGCAGCGCGCTCAGCTTCAGGGAGTCCAGCTCCACCGTCCCGGCGACGTACGTACGGCCGGTCTCGTCCCGCACCGCGGCGCCCTCGGGCACCCCGTTGCGGGCCCGGGCGCTGCGCGCCAGCGTGATGATCTTGCTGTCCTCGGGGGTGATCCCGGTGCTGTCGGTCATGGGCGAAAGCATATGGAGCGTCTCGGCGGGGCCGCACGACGGCCCCGCCGAGACGCTCTCCCCTCCGTCCCCCGTGTCCCCCCGGGACATGCGTCGAGCCCCCTCGGGCTTGAGGCACGCGGGACCAAACCTAAGCGCCCGATAAGCAGAACCTGTGATCCAAAGGTCACTGAGCCCCGTGACCTTCGTCCCGTCCTCGTTCCACCGTCACGGCCGGTCGAGCCGGAGCCGCTCCGCCCTCGGCAGACCCGCGACGACCAGGTCGTACGAGTCCTCGACCAGCTCTCGCACCAGCGCGTCCGGCAGAGCGCCGACCGTGACCGTGTTCCAGTGCCGCTTGTTCATGTGCC
Source organism: Streptomyces sp. NPDC001903 (assembly GCF_042891345.1). NCBI lineage: Bacteria > Bacillati > Actinomycetota > Actinomycetes > Kitasatosporales > Streptomycetaceae > Streptomyces > Streptomyces sp. NPDC001903. The sequence goes on along the minus strand of NZ_JBIASZ010000005.1, from coordinate 438,665 downwards.
AGCCCGGCACGATCGCCTCGTGCTCAGCCCGCAGCCGCACCGCCAGCTCGGGCTCGCACTTGAGGTTGACCTTCAGCGGGTCGGCGTCCAGCGCGCTCAGCGCGAACACCTTCCCCAGCACCTTGAACACCGAGGTCTCGGGCGTGAAGGGGAACTCCTCCACCGCCGCGTTGAACCCCAGGCAGAACGCGCGCAGCTCCGCAGGCGTCACGCGCCCTCCCCCTCCTCGCCCGCCGCCCGGGGCAGCGGCTCCACCAGCACCGTCACGATCTTGTTCCGCCGGCCCGCCGGGGACTCGGCCGTCAGCCGCAGCGGCCGCCCGTCCGGCAGCTCCACGACCGCCGAGGCACCCGCGATCGGCACCCGGCCCAGCGCCTTGGCCAGCAGCCCGCCGACCGTCTCCACGTCCTCGTCGTCGTAGTCCTCGACCTTGAACAGCTCGCCGAGGTCGGTGATGTCGAGCCGGGCCGTCACCCGGTAGCGGTCCTCGCCCAGCTCCTCGACGGGCGCGAGCTCGCGGTCGTACTCGTCGGTGATCTCGCCGACGATCTCCTCGAGGATGTCCTCGATGGTGACGATGCCCGCCGTGCCGCCGTACTCGTCGATGACCACGGCCACGTGGTTGCGCACCTGCTGCATCTCCCGCAGCAGGTCGCCCGCGTTCTTGGTGTCCGGCACGAAGACCGCCGGCCGCATCGCGGTGGTGACCAGGTCGGCCTCCGCCTCCCGGCTGATGTGCGTCTTGCGGACCAGGTCCTTCAGGTACACGATGCCGACGATGTCGTCCTCGTTCTCCCCGGTCACCGGGATGCGCGAGAAGCCCGACCGCAGCGCCAGCGTGGTCGCCTGACGGACCGTCTTGTACCGCTCGATGCAGACCAGGTCGGTGCGCGGCACCATCACCTCGCGCACCAGCGTGTCGCCGAGCTCGAAGACCTGGTGCACCATCCGGCGCTCCTCGTCCTCGATCAGCGACTCCTTCTCCGCCAGGTCGACCATCGCGCGCAGCTCGGCCTCGGAGGCGAACGGCCCCTTGCGGAAGCCCTTTCCGGGCGTCAGCGCGTTGCCGATGAGGATCAGCAGCTGCGGGATGGGCCCCATGACGCGGGCGAGCGGGACCAGGACGTACGAGGCCGCCGTCGCCGTGTTGAGGGGGTGCTGGCGGCCGATGGTGCGCGGGGAGACCCCGACGGCCACGAAGGAGACCAGCACCATCACGGCGATCGCGATGAGCAGGGCCTTCCAGTTGTCGCCGAACTCGTCGAGGCAGACGTACGTGACGAGTACGCCGGCCGCCATCTCGCAGGTGACCCGCACGAGCAGCGCCACGTTGAGGTAGCGGGTGGGGTCGGCGGCGACCTGCGCCAGCTTCTCGCTGCCGCGCCGGCCCTCCCGTACGGCCTGCTCGGCGCGGAAGCCGGAGATCCGGGCGATCCCGGACTCGGCGCACGCCGCGAACCAGGCCACCACCACCAGCAGCACCGCGCCGGTGATCAGCTGCGGGGCGGTCACGAGACGGTCGGGGCCGGGGACGGACCGGTCATGCCGCGCTCACCGCGCCAGCCGTCGACGATGGCCGCCTGCAGGCCGAACATCTCGGCCTTCTCGTCCGGCTCCTCGTGGTCGTACCCGAGCAGGTGCAGCACCCCGTGGACGGTCAGGAGCTGGAGCTCCTCGTCCATGGAGTGCTGCGTCGGGGCTTCCTCGCCCTGCTTCTTGGCGACCTCGGGGCAGAGCACGATGTCGCCGAGGAGCCCCTGCGGGGGCTCCTCGTCGTCCTTCGTCGGCGGACGGAGCTCGTCCATCGGGAAGGACATGACGTCGGTGGGACCGGGCAGGTCCATCCACTGGATGTGGAGCTGCTCCATGGCGTCCTCGTCGATGACGATGACGGAGAGCTCGGACAGCGGGTGGATCCGCATCCGGGTGAGCGCGTAGCGGGCGATGTCGAGGATCGCCCGCTCGTCGACCTCGGTTCCGGACTCGTTGTTGACGTCGATCGACATGGTGCGCTGGGTTCTACTTCCGCTGGTAGCCGTTCCGGGACTGCTGGGCGTCCTGGCTGTCGTCGTACTTCTCGTACGCATCGACGATACGGCCGACCAGCTTGTGCCGGACGACATCCTCGGACGTGAGCCGCGAGAAGTGGATGTCCGGAACCCCTTCGAGGATCGTCTGGACCTGGCGCAGACCCGACTTGGCGCCGCCGGGCAGGTCGACCTGGGTGATGTCACCCGTGATGACGATCTTCGAATCGAAGCCGAGCCGGGTCAGGAACATCTTCATCTGCTCGGTGGTCGTGTTCTGCGCCTCGTCGAGGACGACGAACGCCTCGTTGAGGGTGCGGCCGCGCATGTACGCGAGCGGCGCGACCTCGATCGTGCCCGCGGCCATCAGGCGCGGGATCGAGTCCGGGTCGATCATGTCGTGCAGCGCGTCGTACAGCGGGCGCAGGTACGGATCGATCTTGTCGAAGAGGGTGCCGGGCAGGAAGCCGAGCCGCTCTCCGGCCTCGACGGCGGGGCGGGTCAGGATGATCCGGCTGACCTGCTTGGACTGCAGGGCCTGGACCGCCTTGGCCATGGCGAGGTAGGTCTTGCCGGTACCGGCGGGGCCGATGCCGAACACGATCGTGTTCTTGTCGATCGCGTCGACGTACCGCTTCTGGTTGAGGGTCTTGGGGCGGATGGTGCGGCCGCGGCTGGAGAGGATGTTCTGGGTGAGCACCTCCGCCGGGGTCTCGTCCGGCCCGTTGCCGTTGCCGCTCGCCTTGAGCATGGCGATCGAGCGTTCCACTGCGTCCTCCGTCATCGGCTGCCCGGTGCGGAGCACCAGCATCATCTCGTCGAACAGGCGCTGGACCAGAGCGACTTCCGCCGCGTCTCCGACCGCGCTGACCTGATTGCCCCGAACATGGATGTCGGCCTTCGGGAAGGCCTTCTCGATCACGCGCAACAGGGCGTCACCAGAGCCGAGCACCGCGACCATCGGATGCCTGGCCGGAACGGTGAAGTGGGCTCGCGCCTGCCCCGGCGCCGGGTTCTGGGCTGTGGGTGTCTGAGTCATGGGCCGGCACTGTGGCCTGCACATACCTCCCGCTGAGGGGCCGCGCCGATCGACGACCTCCGGAGTACCAAGGGTACGACTCCGCCGCGCCATCCCCGAGGGGTTTTCCCCGCCCTCTCCCGGCCTCTCGGCGCGCTCCCGCGGGACGGGTCAGACCGGGTGCCGGAAGCCGATGGTCGGGACCGCCCTGCGCCGGGAGGCCGGCTCTCCGCCCGGCGGGACCAGCGCGTCCAGGAAGCCGTACCGCGGCCGCAGGGCCTCGGGGGCCGTACGCCACCAGTGGGCCACCTCCGGCCAGCCCGGGGCCGACAGGGAGCCGCCGAACTCCTGGACCGACAGGGCCGCCGTCAGGCCCGCGAAGGCCAGCCGGTCCGCCAGCGGCCAGCCCGCCAGGGTGCCGGTGACGAACCCCGCCACGTAGACGTCCCCCGCCCCGGTCGGGTCCAGCTCCTCCACCGCGATCCCGGGCACCTCCGCCGTCTCCCCGGTCCGCCCGTCCACCGCGTACGAGCCCTCCGCGCCCATCGTCACCACCGCGACCGGCACCTTCTCGGCCAGCGCCCGGGCCGCGGCTCTCGGACAGTCGGTCCGCGTGTACCGCATCGCCTCCCCCGCGTTCGGCAGGAAGGCCTCGCAGTGCTCCAGGTCGGGCAGGGCCCCCAGGTCCCAGCGGCCGCTCTCGTCCCACCCCACGTCCGCGAAGATCCGCGCCCCGCGCCGCGCCGCCTCCGCGATCCACGGCTCCGTCCGCCCCTGCGCCAGCGAGGCCACGGCCGCCCGGGTGCGCGGCGGGCACTGCGGGAACGGCCCGGGGCCCGCCGGGGGCGGGGCCTCGTGGCCGTGCGAGACCATCGTGCGCTCGCCCTCGTACGCCATCGAGACCGTGACCGGGCTGTGCCAGCCGGGGATGGTCCGCGACATCGACAGGTCGATCCCCTCGCCCTGCTCCAGCGCGTCCCAGCAGTACTCGCCGTAGTGGTCGTCGCCGAACGCCGCGGCCAGGGAGGTGCGCAGGCCGAGCCGGGCCAGGGCGGTGGCCATGTTGGCCACCCCGCCGGGGCTGGAGCCCATGCCGCGGGCCCAGGACTCCGTACCGCGCACCGGGGCCGAGTCGAGGCCGGTGAAGATGATGTCGAGGAAGACCGTGCCGGTGAGGTAGACGTCGAAGCCCGGCTCCCGGGGGTCCCGCAGCGGGCCGAGCGGGTCCAGCGCCGCGGCTGCGCTGTCGAGCGGGTCCACGGCTGCGCTGCGGCTGGTGCGGCTGTCCCGACTGGTCACGGTGTACTCCCGGCTCTGGTGCGAAGGCTCGTTTCCGCAAGCGGGCATGCGGTGGAAAGCTGCCAGCCCTGCCCGCCCCGAGCAGGGCCAAACCACAGTGTGGCGCACATCACTCTCTTGGCGCTCTTCTCGTGGTCGTGAACGAGTTGATAGACAAGGGGACCGCGGCCTCGCGGAAATCCCGCCCCACCTGCGCACCACCGGGAAGAGCCGTGTCCGACAACACCTCCGCGCCGCCCGCCGCCTGGCCCCTGGTGGCCCTCTTCACGGCCGGGTACGTCGCCCCCTACCTGCTTCCCACCGTCGTCGGACGCCTCGACGCCCATCTCCCGCTGGGCCCCGCCCAGGCCGGGCTCGTCGGCACGGCCCTGCTGCTCGGCTCCGCCACCGCCGGATTCACCCTCGCCTCCCGGATCCCCCGTCGCGGGCCGCGCCCGGCGGCCCGGCTCGGGCTGCTGCTCGCCGTCCTGGGCTACGGCACCGCGGCCGCCACCTCGCTGCTCCCGCTGGTGGTCGCGGGCGTGGTGGTCGGCGGCTTCGGCTCCGGCAGCGCCACCGCCGTGGCCGCCGCCGGGATCGCCGGACACCGCGATCCGCACCGCATCTCCTCCCTCGGGCTCCTGTCGGTCTCGGCGACCGCGGGGGCCCTGTACCTGACCCTGCCGCACCTCGGCGGCGGGCACGGGCTCCCCTTCGCGGCCATCGCCCTGGTCGCGGCGCTGGCCTGGCCGGCCACCGGCCGGCTCGGCGGGCCCACCCGCCCGGGTCCCGCCGTACGGAGCTCCGGACGGCCGCCGTACCCGCGCGCCGGGGCGGTCCTGGCCGGCTGCCTGCTGCTCTGGTCGCTGACCCAGGAGGCGCTGTGGGGCGTCAGCGGCCGGATCGGCGCCGAGCAGGCGGGGCTTTCCGAGGCCACGCTGGGCGCCGTCTTCGCGGTGGCGCTGGGCGCGGGACTGCTCGGGGTCACGGGCGCCTCCGCGTTCGGCACCCGGCTGGGGCGGGCCCTCCCGATCGGCGCGGGCACGGCGGCCATCGCGGGCTGCGTGGTGCTGACCTCCTCCGCGGACGGGCTCGCCGGATTCGCGGCCGGGGAGATCCTGTGGAACGCGGTCTACCCGGTCGTCCTCTCGTACCTGATCGGCCTCGCGGCCGCCCTGGACCCGCGCGGCCGCTGGGCCGTCTTCGCGGGCGCGGCCTCCTCGCTGGGCACGGCCTGCGGGCCCGTGGTGGGCAGCCTGCTCGCCGAGGCGTTCGGCCTCCCGGGCATGGGGCTGGTGCTGGGCGGGCTGCTGCTCACGGTGGCCGGGCCGCTGACCGCCGTCGCCCTGCACGCGGGCCGGAACCCGGCGGCCGCGGCCGAGGTGGCGGACCTGCGCACCGAGGCCCCCGCCGCGGCGGTGCCCCCCGCCGCCGGTTCCGGGAAGCCGCGCCGGGTGCTGCTGCTCTCCCCGGCCGCCCGCCGCTCCCGCGACCGCCGGCGCGACACCTCGGGCGTCTAGACGGCCGAAGCGGCCCCAGGTGTTCCCCCGGGCCGTGTCTCGTGGATCAGGCCCGCTTCGGCAGGGGAACGCGCGCCAGGTCCGCGGCGATCGTCAGCTCGCCCTCGAAGCCGGCCGCGCGGGCCTGGCGTTCGAACTCCTGCGGGTCCGAGTAGCGCTGCGAGAAGTGCGTCAGCACGAGGTGCCGTACGCCCGCGTCCCGCGCGGTCCGGGCCGCCTGGCCGGCGGTGAGGTGCCCGTGGTCGGTGGCGAGCGCCTCGTCCTCGTCGAGGAACGTGGACTCGATCACCAGCATGTCGGCGCCCGCGGCGAGCGCGTCCACGCCCGGACACAGCCGGGTGTCCATCACGAAGGCGAAGCTCTGCCCCGGCTTGTGCTCGCTGACGTCGTCGAGCGTGACCCCGCCCAGCCGCCCCTCGCGCTGGATCCGGCCCACGTCGGGCCCCTTGATCCTGTGCCGCGCGAGCAGTTCGGGCACCATGCGGCGCCCGTCCGGCTCGGTCAGCCGGTAGCCGAAGGACTCCACCGGGTGCGAGAGCCTGCGGGCCTCCAGGACGTACGAGGGCTCCTCGGCCAGCGTCCCGTCCGCGGCCACGGGCTCCTCGCGGAGCGCGACGGTCTCCCGGTAGGCGGTGGCGTAGCGGAGCCGGTCGAAGAACTTCTGCCCGGAGGCCGGGTAGTGCGCGGTGACCGGGTGCGGGACCCGGTCCAGGTTGATCCGCTGGATCACCCCGGCGAGCCCGAGGCTGTGGTCACCGTGGAAGTGGGTGACGCAGATCCGGTTGATGTCGTGCGCCGCCACCCCCGCGCGCAGCATCTGGCGCTGGGTTCCCTCGCCGGGATCGAAGAGGATCCCCTCGCCGTCCCAGCGCAGGAGGTAGCCGTTGTGGTTGCGGTGGCGGGTGGGCACCTGGCTGGCGGTGCCGAGCACCACGAACTCTCGTACGGACACGGTGCTATCCCGGGGGCCACTGGAGGCCGCGGCCGCCGAGGACGTGCGCGTGGGCGTGGAAGACGGTCTGGCCGGCGCCGGCGCCGGTGTTGAACACCACGCGGTAGCCGTGGTCGTCGAGCTTCTCCTCGGCGGCGATCCGCCCGGCCTCGCGCAGCAGGTCGGCGGCGACGGCCGGCTCGGCGGCGGCGAGCGAGGCGGCGTCGGGGTAGTGCACCCGGGGGATCACCAGGACGTGCGTGGGCGCCTGCGGGTTGATGTCCCTGAAGGCGAACGTCGTCTCGGTCTCCCGGACCACGGTCGCCGGGATGTTCCCCGCGACGATCTTGCAGAACAGGCAGTCCGCCTGCGGTTCCCCGGCCATTGCTCCGCCTTCCCAGACTGCGGCGCCCGCGGACGGGCCGCCGGCGCCGACGATGATCAGCCCCGGCATCGTATCCGGCGCCGTCGGCGCCCTCACGCGCGTTTCGGCAGGGCCGGGGCCGGACTCAGGACCAGCGGCCGGTGCGCGCCAGCAGGACCGCCGTCGCCGCGGTGCCGGCGGTGGAGGTGCGCAGGACCGAGGTGCCCAGGCGGTAGGGGTGGGCCCCGGCCTCCGCGAAGACGGCCAGCTCCTCCGGGGAGACCCCGCCCTCCGGTCCGACGACCAGGACGATGGAGCCGCCGGCCGGCAGCTCCGCCGTGGCCAGGGCCTCCGAGGGGGCGTCCCGGTCCTCGTGGAGGACCATCGCCAGGTCGGCCCCGGCCAGCAGCGCCGCGACCTGCTTGGTGGACATGGCCTCCGCCACCTCCGGGAAGCGCACCCGGCGGGACTGCTTGCCCGCCTCCCGGGCCGTGGCCCGCCACTTGGCCAGGGACTTGGCGCCGCGGTCGCCGCGCCACTGGGTGATGCAGCGCGAGGCCTGCCAGGGGACGATGGCGTCCACGCCGGTCTCGGTCATCGTCTCGACGGCGAGCTCGCCGCGGTCCCCCTTGGGCAGGGCCTGGACGACGGTGATCCTGACGGCCGGCTCCGGCTCCTCCTCGATCGAGTTCAGGTCCATGACGACCAGCCGGTCCTTGCCCTCGGCTGCCTTGACGACCCCCTCGGCCCAATGACCGCGCCCGTCGGTGAGGACCACGTCCTCACCGGGGTTCAGCCGCTTCACCGACACCGCGTGCCGGCCCTCGGGGCCGTCGAGCACGAACTCCGGCCCCGCGGGGACCTTTTCGACCACGAACACGGGGGCGGTCATGACGTACTCCTGTTGTTCATCGACTTCAACGCGGACTGGGCCTCGGCCAGTTCGGCCGCCAGCACCTCCACCAGCTCCCCCGCGGGCAGCGCCCGCGCCAGCCGGTGCCCCTGGCCCGCCCACAGGGCCATGCCCTGCGGGTCCCCGGCCGCGGCGGCCGCCTTGCGCAGCCCCGCGGTCATGTGGTGGATCTGCGGGTAGGCGGCCGGGGCGTACGGCCCGTGCTCCCGCATGAAACGGTTCACCAGACCCCGGGCCGGCCGTCCCGAGAACGCCCTGGTCAGCTCGGTGTGGGGGAACAGGGGGTCCGTCAGCGCCTGCTTGTGCAGCGGGTGCGCGCCCGACTCGGGGCAGGCCAGGAAGGCCGTGCCGAGCTGCGCGGCCTCCGCGCCCGCCGCCAGCAGCGCCGCGATCTGCGAGCCGCGCATCAGGCCGCCCGCCGCGATGATCGGGAGGGCCACGGCCTCCCGTACCTGGGCCACCAGCGCGAGCAGGCCCACGCCCGCCGTGCCGTCGGCCTGCGGGTCGTCGCGGTGGGTGCCCTGGTGGCCGCCGGCCTCCACTCCCTGGACGCAGAGGGCGTCGGCGCCCGCGGCCTGGGCGGCGCGGGCCTCGTCGACCGAGGTGACGGTGACGACGGAGTACGTACCGGCCTTGCGCAGGGCGGCGAGGACCGCGGGTGCGGGGCAGCCGAAGGTGAACGAGACCACGGGGACCGGGTCTTCGAGGAGGATCGCGAGCTTGGCGTCGTAGCCGTCGTCGCTGGTGCCGATGACGTCCTCGTCGGCCAGGGACAGCTCGTACCAGCTGGCCTCGCCGGCCAGCTGCCCGCGGTACGCCTCCACGGCGGCCGGGTCCACGTAGCCGGTCTGCGGCATGAAGAGGTTCACGCCGAACGGGCGCCGGGTGAGCGCGCGCAGCTGTTTGATCTCCTGGTACATGCCGTCGGCGGTCTTGTAGCCGCCGGCCAGGAAGCCCAGGCCGCCCGCCTCGCACACGGCGGCGGCCAGCGGCGGACAGGAGGCGCCGCCCGCCATGGGAGCCTGCACGATCGGGTGGGGGGAGAGACCGTACGGTGCGGTGGACATGGACTGCATCGTGCCATGTCCCGCTCACCGGGCTAAATCACGGCATTCGCCTGGCATAGTCCGCTTCCCGGGCGGCGTCCGGATCGATGCGGCGAGCCCGGTCCGGGGCATCCCCGGACCGGGCTCGTACGTCTGCCGAAGGGCCGGTCAGCGGCCGTTGAAGGCGTCCTTCAGGCGGCTGAACAGGCCCTGCTGGCCCGGCGCGAACTGGCCCATGGGCCGCTCCTCGCCGCGCAGCTTGGCGAGCTGGCGCAGCAGCTCCTCCTGCTGGGCGTCCAGCTTGCCGGGGGTGGTGACCTCGACGTGGACGATCAGGTCGCCGCGGCCGCCGCCGCGCAGGTGCGTGACGCCGCGCCCGTGCAGCGGGATCGACTGGCCGGACCCGGTGCCGGGGCGGATGTCGATCTCCTCCATGCCGTCCAGGGTCTCCAGCGGGCACTTGGTGCCCAGGGCCGCGGCCGTCATGGGGATGGTCACCGTGCAGTGCAGGTCGTCCCCGCGCCGCTGGAAGGTCGGGTGCGACAGCTCGTGGATCTCCACGTACAGGTCGCCGGCGGGGCCGCCGCCGGGGCCGACCTCGCCCTCGCCCGCGAGCTGGATCCGGGTGCCGTTCTCCACACCCGCCGGGATCTTGACCGTGAGGCTGCGGCGGGAGCGGACCCGGCCGTCGCCCGCGCACTCGGGGCACGGGGTCGGGACCACGGTGCCGAAGCCCTGGCACTGCGGGCAGGGGCGCGAGGTCATGACCTGACCCAGGAAGGAGCGGGTGACCTGCGACACCTCACCGCGACCACGGCACATGTCACACGTCTGCGCCGAGGTGCCGGGGGCGGCGCCTTCGCCGGAGCAGGTGGTGCAGACGACGGCCGTGTCGACCTGGATGTCCTTGGTCGTGCCGAAGGCGGCCTCGTCCAGCTCCAGGTCGAGGCGGATCATGGCGTCCTGGCCGCGGCGGGTCCGCGAGCGCGGGCCGCGCTGCGAGGCCTGGCCGAAGAAGGCGTCCATGATGTCGGAGAAGTTGCCGAAGCCGCCCGCACCGAAGCCGCCCGCGCCCCCGCCGCCTCCCGAGGAGGACAGCGGGTCGCCGCCGAGGTCGTAGACCTGCTTCTTCTGCGGGTCCGAGAGCACCTCGTAGGCCGCGTTGATCTCCTTGAAGCGCTCCTGCGTCTTCGGGTCCGGATTCACGTCCGGGTGGAGTTCACGCGCGAGGCGGCGGAAGGCCTTCTTGATCTCGTCCTGCGATGCGTCGCGGCGCACGCCGAGAACGGCGTAGTAGTCCGTGGCCACTTACGACTCCGCCAGGATCTGTCCGACGTAACGTGCCACTGCGCGTACCGCTCCCATCGTTCCGGGGTAGTCCATGCGGGTCGGTCCGACCACGCCGAGTTTGGCGACTGTCTCGCCGCCCGAACCGTAGCCGACCGAGACGACGGACGTGGAGTTCAGTCCCTCGTAGGCATTCTCATGCCCGATCCGTACGGCCATTCCCGACTCGTTGGCCTCGCCCAGCAGCTTGAGGAGCACGACCTGCTCCTCGAGTGCTTCGAGCACCGGCCTGATCGTCAGGGGAAAATCGTGTCCGAAGCGCGTGAGATTGGCGGTCCCGCCGATCATCAGCCGCTCCTCGGCCTCCTCGACCAGCGTCTCCAGCAGGGTCGAGAGCACGGTCGACACCGTGCCGCGGTCCTCCGGGTCGAAGGACTCCGGCAGATCCTGCACGAGCTGCGGCACGTCGGTGAACCGGCGCCCGACGACCCGGCTGTTGAGCCGCGCCCGCAGATCCGCGAGCGAGGTCTCGCCGAACGGCGTCTGGCAGTCGACGAGCCGCTGCTCGACCCGGCCGGTGTCGGTGATCAGTACGAGCATGAGCCGGGCCGGAGCCAGCGACAGCAGCTCGACGTGCCGGACCGTGGACCGGGTCAGGCTCGGGTACTGGACGACGGCGACCTGCCGGGTCAGCTGCGCGAGCAGCCGCACCGTGCGGCCGACGACGTCGTCGAGGTCGACGGCGCCGTCGAGGAAGTTCTGGATGGCCCGGCGCTCGGGCGTCGACAGCGGTTTGACCCCCGCCAGCCTGTCGACGAAGAGCCGGTAGCCCTTGTCCGTGGGGATCCGGCCGGCGCTGGTGTGGGGCTGGGCGATGTAGCCCTCGTCCTCCAGCACGGCCATGTCGTTGCGCACGGTGGCGGGCGAGACGCCGAGCCGGTGCCGCTCGGTGAGCGCCTTGGAGCCGACCGGCTCCTCCGTCCCGACGTAGTCCTGGACGATGGCGCGCAGCACCTCGAGTCTGCGTTCGCTGAGCATCGCGCACACCTCCAGCTGGTCGTCGGCGCTCGTCGTGGTCGGTTTCATCTGCTTCGTTGGCACTCCGGGCGTTCGAGTGCCAGAGATCCCCCGGCCAGTGTACGGCCGGGTAGTCAGGCCCTGGCAAGGGCGGCCCGCCAGGGTAGCGTCGCGGCATGGACGTGCGTTGGGAAGAGGCGGGCTGGGAGCGGCTGACCGGACGGGCCGGACGGCGACGGCTCCCGGTGTGGGACTGCACCGTGGGACTGGTGGTGGGGGACGAGTCGGTGCTCCTGATCGATCCCGGTTCGTGCGTGCGCGAAGGCGCGCAGCTGCGGGCCGAGGCGGAGCGGCTGACCGGCCGGCGCGTGACGCATATCGCATTCACGCACGGCCATTTCGATCACGTACTGGGCGGGGCGGCGTTCGCCGGGGCCGAGGTGTACGGGGCGGTCGGGCTGGACGCGGAGCTGTCGACGGGCCGGGAGGAGCTGCGCGCCGACGCGGTCCGGCAGGGGCTGGCGGAGGCCGAGGCCGCCGAGGCGGCGGACCTGCTGGTGATGCCGAGGCATTCCGTCTCGGGCGAATGGACGCTGGAGCTGGGCGGGGTGCAGGTGCTGCTGGCCAACGTCGGGCCCGGGCACACCCGGTACGACCTGGCCGTGTTCGTGCCGGGCGAGCGCGAGACGGTGTTCTGCGGTGACCTCGTCGAGGAGTCGGGCGAACCTCAGGCGGGCAGCGACGCGGTGCCGGCGCAGTGGCCGGCCGCGCTGGACCGGCTGCTGTCGCTGGGCGGGGACGACGCGCTGTACGTGCCGGGTCACGGAGCGGTGGTCTGCGCCGGCTTCGTCCGTGAGCAACGCGACACACTGGCACGGCGGTTCGGCGTGTCGGGCCCGTGAGCCCGCGCTCTCTCCTACTCTCGGCCGGATGCGCGAGTACTCCCCCGACCTGACCCCGCAGTGGAAGCGCCCCAAGCCGGTGCCGGAGGTGCCGGCGGACACCGACCTGGTGGTCGAGGTGGCGGGCACGGACTTCTGCGGCGCCGTGGTGGCCTGCGAGGCGGGCACGGTGACCCTGGAGGACCGCTTCGGCAAGCGGCGGGTCTTCCCGCTGGAGCCGCGGGGGTTCCTGCTGGAGGGCGCCGTGGTGACCCTGACCCGCCCCTCACGGGCCCCTGCGGCGCCCTTGCGCACGGCGTCGGGCTCGGTGGCGGTCCCGGGGGCGCGCGCCCGCGTGGCGCGCGCCGGGCGGATCTACGTGGAGGGCCGGCACGACGCGGAGCTGGTGGAGCGGGTCTGGGGCGACGACCTGCGGATCGAGGGCGTGGTGGTGGAGTACCTGGAGGGCATCGACGACCTGGCGGCCATCGTCGCCGACTTCGCCCCGGGCCCGGACGCCCGCCTGGGGGTCCTGGTGGACCACCTGGTCCCGGGTTCCAAGGAGTCCCGCATCGCGGCGTCGGTGACCTCGTCGGACGTCCTGGTCGTCGGCCACCCGTACGTGGACGTCTGGCAGGCGGTGAAGCCGTCCGCGCTGGGCATCTCCGCCTGGCCGGTGGTCCCGCGCGGCCAGGACTGGAAGACGGGCGTCTGCAGGGCGCTGGGCTGGCCGGAGAACACCGGGGCCGCCTGGCAGCACATCCTGTCCCGCGTCACGTCCTACAAGGACCTGGAGCCGGTCCTGCTGGGGCGGGTGGAGGAGTTGATCGACTTCGTCACGGGTGGCGGTGAGGCCTGACGCCCTTGAAGGTGCCGAAGTCGCTCGTGTTCAGCTCGATGCCGAGCAGCTCCAGCGGCAGCGGCTCGCCGAACTTCGAGATCCGCTGGGAACGGTAGTCGGCGTCGTCTCCCTTACCGGCCGGGATGGTCAGCAGGACGCATTGGGCAACGATGGGATCGATGATCAGGTAAGCAGACACCCGACCCGCGGCATAGATCGAACGCTTGACCACATAATCCCTGTCGACGCTGGTCTTGGAAACGACCTCCACCACCAGCGTGATCAGCTGCGACGGAAGGAGTCGGCCCGACTCGGGCTGCGCCTCGCGATCCAGAACCACCAAGTCGGGCACGGGCTCGCTCGCCTCGTCGATGATGTCGACGTCCTGGGTCTGCAGCCGTGCCCACCGCTTGCGCGGGATCTGGTCCTGCACGTCCTCCACGATCAGGTTGTGCACCAGATCGGGACCGGCCATCATCACGATTTCCCCCCGGAGGAGCTCGACCTTGACTCCGTCGGGAGGCTGGAACCCCTCGAAGAACTTGGCCATCCCACGCTCGTCCACAGCGGTCATCTCCGTGGTCCTCCACATCCGCCGCGTACTGTCGACGGCAGCCTAGGAAAAGAGTAGGCAGGCGCCGGCCGGTTCGGCGGGGATTCACTCCGGCGAGTGGCTCAGTCCACCAGGTCGCGGACCACCGCGTCGGCCAGGAGCCGGCCGCGCAGGGTCAGGACGGCCCGCCCGGCCTCGTAGGGCGCGGCGTCCAGCAGCCCGTCCGCGAGGGCCTTGCGGGAGGCCGCGAGGCCGGCCGGGGCCAGCAGGGACAGCGGGACGCCGTCCACCAGGCGCAGCTCCAGCAGGATCCGCTCCACCCGGCGGTCCTCCTCGGACAGCAGCTCGCGCCCCGCGCCCGGGGAGCGGCCCTCCGCGAGGGCGGCGGCGTAGGCGCCGGGGTGCTTGACGTTCCACCAGCGGACCCCGCCCACGTGCGAGTGGGCTCCGGGGCCCGCGCCCCACCAGTCGGCCCCGCGCCAGTACAGCTCGTTGTGCAGGCAGCGGCCCGCCTGGGAGGTGGCCCAGTTCGAGACCTCGTACCAGGAGTACCCGGCCTCGGCCATCACCGAGTCCGCGATCAGGTACCGGTCGGCGTGCACGTCGTCGTCGGTCATCGGGACCTCGCCGCGGCGGATCCGCCGGGCCAGCTGCGTGCCCTCCTCCACGATCAGGGCGTACGCGCTGATGTGGTCCGGGCCGGCGCCGAGGGCGGCGGCCAGGGAGGCCCGCCAGTCCTCGTCGGACTCCCCCGGGGTGCCGTAGATCAGGTCCAGGTTCACGTGCTCGAAGCCCGCCGCCCGCGCCTCGGCGACGCAGGCCTCCGGCCGCCCGGGCGTGTGCGTGCGGTCGAGCACCTTCAGGACGTGCTGCTTCGCGCTCTGCATGCCGAAGGAGATCCGGTTGAAGCCCCCGGCCCGCAGCTCGGCGAGGTACTCCGGGTTCACCGACTCCGGGTTGGCCTCCGTGGTGACCTCGGCGTCCTCGGCCAGGCCGAATTCCTCCCGGATGGCCGCGAGCATCCGTACGAGGTCCGCGGCGGCCAGCAGCGTCGGCGTACCGCCGCCCACGAACACCGTCCGCACGGCCCGCGGGTCGTCGCCGAGCACCTTGCGGGCGAGGCGGACCTCGTCGATCAGGGTGTCGGCGTAGTTCTCGCGGGAGGCGAGCACGCCGCCGGTGCCGCGCAGCTCGGTCGCGGTGTACGTGTTGAAGTCGCAGTACCCGCACCGCGTGGCGCAGTACGGGACGTGCAGGTAGAACCCGAGCGGCCGCTCCCCGGCACCCGCCAGGGCGTGCGACGGCAGCGAGCCGTCTTCGGGCATGGGTTCACCGTCGGGCAGTGCGGAAGGCATGCCCCCATTGTCCCGCACCCCGGACGGGGGCCCGGCCGCTCACCGCCGCCCCCGGGCCCCTCGTACCGCCCGCCGCCGCGCTACGCCTCGCGCGAGCCCTCGTACATCTCGTCGATCAGGTGCTTGAACTCACGCTCGACGGCCGGCCGCTTCAGCTTGAGGCTGGGCGTGAGGTCGCCGTGCTCCACGTCGAGGTCGCGGGGCAGGATCCGGAACTTCTTGACCGTCTGCCAGCGCTGCAGGCCCTCGTTGAGGGTCTGGATGTACGTCTCGACCAGCCGGTTCGTCTCGGCCGCGGCCAGGACCTCGGCGTACGTCCTGCCCTCCAGCCCGTTCTCGGCGGCCCAGCCCATGATCGACGGCTCGTCGAGGGCGACCAGGGCGGCGCAGAAGTTCCGGTCGGCGCCGTGCACGACGATGCTCGACACGTACGGGCAGATCGCCTTGAACCGGCCCTCGATCTCGGCAGGGGCGACGTACTTGCCGTTCGAGGTCTTGATCAGGTCCTTCTTGCGGTCCGTGATGCGCAGGTAGCCGTCGGGCGAGAGCTCGCCGATGTCGCCCGTGTGCAGCCAGCCGTCCTCCTCCAGCACCTCGGCGGTCTTCTCGGGCTGCAGGTGGTAGCCCTGCATGATGCCGGGGCCGCGCAGCAGGATCTCGCCGTCGTCGGCGATGCGGACCTCGGTGCCGGGGAGCGGCTTTCCGACGGTGCCGGTGCGGTAGGCCTCGCCGGGGTTGACGAAGGAGGCTGCGCTGGACTCGGTGAGGCCGTAGCCCTCGAGGATGTTGATGCCGGCGCCGGCGAAGAAGTAGCCGATCTCGGGGGCCAGGGCGGAGGCGCCGGAGACGGCGGCGCGCAGCCGGCCGCCGAAGGCCTCGCGGAGCTTGGAGTAGACGAGCGCGTCGGCGATCTTGTGCTTGGTGGCGAGGCCGAAGGGGACCGCGGGGCTGCCGGTGCGCCGGTAGTTGTCCTGGCTGGTCTTGGCGTACTCGCGGGCCACGCCCACCGACCACTGGAAGATCTTGTACTTGGCGCCGCCGCCTGCCCGGGCCTTGGCGGCGACCCCGTTGTAGACCTTCTCGAAGATGCGGGGGACGGCCGCCATGTAGGTGGGCTGGACGACCGGCAGGTTCTCGATGATCTTGTCGATGCGGCCGTCGACGGCGGTGACGTGCCCGACCTCGATCTGGCCGGAGGTCAGGACCTTGCCGAAGACGTGCGCGAGCGGCAGCCACAGGTACTGCACGTCGGTGCTGGAGATCATGCCGGTGGCGACGGTGGCCTTGGCCATGTACGACCAGTTGTCGTGCGGCAGGCGTACGCCCTTGGGGCGGCCGGTGGTGCCCGAGGTGTAGATGAGCGTGGCGAGCTGGTCGGCGGTGATGGCCCCGATCCGCTCCTTGACCGCCTCGGGGTGCTTGGCGAGGTACTCCTTGCCGCGCGCCTCCAGGTCGGCGAGGGAGAGCACCCAGCCTTCCGGATCGCCGTCGGCCGGTACCGCGTCGGCGGCCTCGACGACCACCACGTGGGCGAGGTCGGGCAGCTCGGCGCGGCGCTCGCGGGCCTTGGCCAGCTGGGAGGCGTCCTCGGCGATCAGCACGCGGCTGGCCGAGTCGGAGAGGATGAACGCCGACTCCTCGGCGTTGGTGCTGGGGTAGATCGTGGTCACCGCGCCCCCGGCGCACATGACGCCGAGGTCCGAGAGGATCCACTCGACGCGGGTGTTGGAGGCGAGCGCGACCCGGTCCTCGGGCTGCAGGCCCAGCTCCAGCAGGCCGGCGGCGATGCCGAAGACCCGCTCGGCCGCCTGTCCCCAGCTCAGCGACTTCCAGTCGTCGGGGCCGCTGCCGCCGGCCGCGGGCACCGGGAACCGGTAGGCCTCGGCGTTCGGCGTGGCGGCGACACGCTCAAGGAAGAGGGCCGCCACGGTGGGCGGGCGGTTCTCGATCAAGGTCTGTGTGTCGCTCACGGACGTCCTCCGGACCACGCGGCAGGGCCTGTCATTCAGGGGCTTGTAACTGGCGAGTAACCATCGAGCAGTGATCAGACTAGGTGTCCTCCGGCCGGGGCGTAAGAGTCGGCGAGCGGCCGATTCATAACGAAACAGGCCCCCGCGCATCAGCGTGGGGGCCTGTTCCGTACGACGGTGCTCGGTGGAGCCCGCCGCGGACTACTTCTTCTTGCCGGCGGACTCGTCGCTGGAGAGGACGGCGATGAAGGCCTCCTGGGGCACCTCCACCGAGCCGACCATCTTCATGCGCTTCTTGCCTTCCTTCTGCTTCTCCAGCAGCTTCCGCTTACGGGAGATGTCACCGCCGTAGCACTTGGCGAGGACGTCCTTGCGGATGGCGCGGATGGTCTCGCGGGCGATGACGCGCGAGCCGACGGCCGCCTGGATCGGCACCTCGAAGGCCTGCCGCGGGATGAGCTCGCGCAGCTTGGCGACGAGCCGCACGCCGTAGGCGTAGGCGGCGTCCTTGTGGGTGACGGCGGAGAAGGCGTCGACCTTGTCGCCGTGCAGCAGGATGTCGACCTTCACCAGGCTGCCGGACTGCTCGCCCGTGGGCTCGTAGTCCAGGGAGGCGTAACCGCGCGTCTTGGACTTCAGCTGGTCGAAGAAGTCGAAGACGATCTCCGCGAGCGGGAGGGTGTAGCGGATCTCGACCCGGTCCTCGGAGAGGTAGTCCATGCCGAGCAGCGTGCCGCGGCGGGTCTGGCAGAGCTCCATGATCGCGCCGATGAACTCGGTGGGCGCGAGCACGGTGGCCCGGACGACCGGCTCGAACACGTCCGAGATCTTGCCCTCGGGGAACTCGCTCGGGTTGGTGACCTGGACTTCCTTGCCGTCCTCCAGGACGACGCGGTAGACCACGTTCGGCGCGGTGGCGATGAGGTCGAGGCCGAACTCGCGCTCCAGGCGCTCGCGGACCACGTCCAGGTGCAGCAGGCCGAGGAAGCCGACGCGGAAGCCGAAGCCGAGCGCCGCCGAGGTCTCCGGCTCGTAGACGAGCGCGGCGTCGTTGAGCTGGAGCTTGTCCAGGGCCTCGCGCAGGTCGGGGTACTCGGAGCCGTCGAGCGGGTAGAGGCCCGAGAAGACCATCGGCTTCGGGTCCTTGTAGCCGCCGAGTGCCTCGGTCGCGCCGTTGTGCAGGCTGGTGATCGTGTCACCGACCTTGGACTGACGCACGTCCTTCACGCCGGTGATGATGTAGCCCACCTCGCCGACGCCGATGCCGTCGGCCGGGGTCATCTCCGGGGAGGAGACACCGATCTCCAGCAGCTCGTGGGTGGCGCCCGTGGACATCATCCGGATGCGCTCGCGCTTGTTGAGCTGGCCGTCGACCACACGGACGTACGTGACGACGCCGCGGTACGAGTCGTAGACCGAGTCGAAGATCATCGCGCGGGCGGGGGCGTCCTTGACGCCGACCGGGGCCGGGACGGTGGCGACGACCTTGTCGAGCAGGGCGTCCACGCCGAGGCCGGTCTTCGCGGAGACCCGCAGGACGTCCTCGGGCTGGCAGCCGACCAGGTTCGCGAGCTCCTCGGCGAACTTCTCCGGCTGGGCGGCCGGCAGGTCGATCTTGTTCAGGACGGGGACGATCGCGAGGTCGTTCTCCATCGCCAGGTACAGGTTGGCGAGGGTCTGGGCCTCGATGCCCTGGGCGGCGTCCACCAGGAGGATGGTGCCCTCGCAGGCGGCGAGGGAGCGCGAGACCTCGTACGTGAAGTCGACGTGCCCGGGGGTGTCGATCATGTTGAGGATGTGCGTGTTGCCCACGCCCTCGCCCGTGGTGGGCGCCCAGGGCAGACGGACCGCCTGGGACTTGATCGTGATGCCCCGCTCACGCTCGATGTCCATGCGGTCGAGGTACTGGGCGCGCATCTGCCGCTGGTCGACGACGCCGGTGAGCTGGAGCATCCGGTCGGCGAGCGTCGACTTGCCGTGGTCGATGTGCGCGATGATGCAGAAATTGCGGATCAGCGCCGGGTCGGTACGGCTCGGCTCGGGCACGTGGCTGGGGATCGCGGGCACGCAGTGTCCTGATTCTCGGGTCGCAGTCGGAAGCGTTTCCGGCTCTCGTCGGATCTGTACGCAGGTTCCCATGGTCCCATGGACGGGGCGATGCGCTCGGTTTGGGCCGGTCGGAGCGTGCCTGGTAGCCTGGGCAGCTGTGTCTCGTATGCCCTCTCAGCTGTCGGGACACAATCCGAAGATCAAACTCTGAACCTGAAAAGGCTCTTTCGTGGCGAACATCAAGTCCCAGATCAAGCGGAACAAGACGAACGAGAAGGCGCGCCTGCGCAACAAGGCCGTCAAGTCTTCGCTCAAGACCGCGATCCGCAAGGCCCGCGAGGCCGTGGCCGCGGGTGACGTCGAGAAGGCCACCGTGGCTTCTCGCGCCGCCGCGCGTGCGCTCGACAAGGCTGTCTCGAAGGGTGTCATCCACAAGAACGCCGCCGCCAACAAGAAGTCGGCGCTGGCCACCAAGGTTGCCTCCCTCCAGGGCTGAGCTCTGATGTGATCGCCGGAACGGACCCAGCGGGCCCTCTCTCCCGCTCCTGACCGGCACCCCGCGCCGCACACGAAGCGTTCGCCACGCGGGTGCGGCGCAACAAGAAGTAACGAAGGCCCCGAGAGCCCCCCTTCCCCAGGGCGGCTCCCGGGGCCTTCGCCTTGCCCGGGGGTCGGCCGGCGGCGGGCGCTCCGAGCCCGGGCCGCCGGCCGGTCGTCAGCGGCGCTGGGGGCGGGCGGCCCGGGCCACGGCCACGACCGCCTTCTCCAGGGCGTACCCCGGGTCGTCGCCGCCGCCCTTGACCCCGGCGTCGGCCGCGGCCACGGCGCGCAGGGCGTCCGCGACTCCGTCCGCCGACCAGCCCCGCATCTGCTGGCGGACCCGGTCGATCTTCCACGGCGGCATCCCGAGGTCCCGGGCGAGGTCACCCGGACGGGCACCGCGCGGGGCGGAGGCCAGCTTGCCGATGGCCCGCACCGCCTGCGCGAGCGCGCTGGTGATCAGCACCGGCGCCACCCCCGTGGACAGCGACCACCGCAGCGCTTCGAGGGCCTCCGCCGCCCGCCCCTCGACCGCCCGGTCGGCGACCGTGAAGCTGGAGGCCTCGGCCCGGCCGGTGTAGTACCGGCCGACCACGGACTCGTCGATCGTGCCCTCGACGTCCGCGCACAGCTGCGCGGCCGCGCTCGCCAGCTCCCGCAGATCACTCCCGATCGCGTCGACCAGCGTCTGGCAGGCCTCCGGGGTCGCCGACCGGCCCAGCGTGCGGAACTCGCCCCGCACGAACGCCAGCCGGTCCGCCGCCTTCGTCATCTTCGGGCAGGCGATCTCCCGGGCCCCGGCCTTGCGGGCCGCGTCCAGCAGCCCCTTGCCCTTGACCCCGCCCGCGTGGAGGAGCACGAGGATGATCTCCTCGAACGGCGCCGCGAGGTACGCCTTGACCTCCTTGACCGTGTCCGCGGACAGGTCCTGCGCATTGCGTACGACCAGTACCTTGCGCTCGGAGAAGAGCGAGGGACTGGTCAGCTCGGCGAGCGTGCCGGGCTGGAGCTGCTCGGGTGCGAGGTCGCGCACGTCCGTGTCGGCGTCGGCGGCCCGGGCGGCCGCCACCACCTCCCGTACGACGCGGTCGAGCAGCAGGTCCTCCTGCCCCACCGCGAGGGTGAGCGGGGCGAGCGGATCGTCGGTGGAATTCTTCCTGGTGGCCATCGCGTCCAGCATCCCACGGCCCGCTGACAGCCCCCCGCACCACGGCCTCCCCCACCGCATCCCCGAGAATGGCCGGGTGAACGTGCGACATGTACTGGTACTGCCCGACCGCGACGCCGCCGAGGAGGTGGCCCAGGAGGCCGTGGACCGCTTCGGCCTCCCCGAGGAGCCGCAGCTGCTGCGCGACGCCCTCGCCGGCGAGGACGACGCCGAGGACGCCCAGTGGCTGGTGGTCGTCGAGGACCCGCAGGAACGGCTCGACACCACGGTGCTGGACGGCCTCGCCGCCGAGTACGAGGGCTGGCTCGAAGCCCCGTAGCCCCCGCGGCGCCCCGCGCCCCCCTGGGGGGTGTCCCCCTAGGCCTTGTGCACGATCTGGACGTCCAGCACCACCTGCACGCTCGAACCGATCGCCGCTATCCCCTGGGCCAGCACGGACTGCCAGTTCAGGCTGAAGTCCTCGCGGTGCAGTTCGGCGGTGGCCCGGCAGGCCGCGCGCGGTTCGCCCTCCAGCCCGGTGCCGAGACCCAGGTACTCGGTGTCCAGCGTCACCGAGCGGCTGGCCCCGTGCAGGGTCAGGGCGCCCGCGACGGCCCAGCGGCTGCCGCTGCGGTGGATGAACCGCTCGCTGTAGAACTCGACCGTCGGATACCGGGCCGCGTCCAGGAAGTCGGCGGAGCGCAGGTGGTCGTCCCGCATCCGCAGGCCGGTGTCGATGCTGGCCGCGTCGATGATCACGTGCATGGAGGAGTCCTCCATGCGGTCGGCTATCCGCACCCCGCCGGCGAAGGTGTTGAACCGGCCGCGGATCCGGGCGAAGCCGATGTGCTGCGCGGTGAAGGCGATGGACGAATGCGTCGGGTCGAGCTCCCAGTGGCCGGGCGCCGGCAGCAGCGGCGGCTCCACGGCGTCGAGCACGATCTCCCCGGTGCCGGGCTGCGCCGGGTCCCCCACCAGCGTCGCCCCGTGGAACGGCGCATAGCCCTCGGCGGTGACGGTGAGCCGGTACTCGCCCTCCGGCACGGCCGCGGTGAACCCGCCGTACGGATCGGTCTCGCCGCTGACGACGCGCCGTCCGATCGGGTCGGTCACCTCGAACCTGGCCTGTCTGACCGGCTGGTGGACCGTGTCGAGGACGCGACAGCTGAGCAGCCGCGCCGTATGAGGCAGCGTCAGTGTCGCGGATGTGTGCTGACCGGCGCTTCCGGCCGTCTCCATCCCCCTTCGGCGACCGAACATGGTTGATGCACCCCCGTGCTGTGTGGACTTGTACCGCTCTGGCGAAGACGCATTCGATCATGCTGTCGGGTTGCGGGCAAACGGAAAGGCCGTGTCCGGTATGCCCGTGTCGGCGGCGCCGCCGACGCGAGGGGAAGGCCCGCATCCCCGGACCGCTCCCGGCGACGGCGATCGAACCGTCGGTATCCGTGCGCAGCACGGTCGCACCCATGGACCGCAGCCGCGCGAGAGTGCCCGGCGCGGGGTGCCCGTAGCGGTTGCCCTCGCCGACCGGGACGAGTGCGAGCCGGGGCCGGATCCGGTCCTGGAGGCCGGGGTCCTGGTGGGCGGAACCGTGGTGGGCGACCTTGAGGACATCGACCGGCCCCAGGTCCGGACGGGCCCTCAAGAGGGCCTCCTGCGAAGGCGGTTCGAGATCGCCGAGCAGCAGGAGGGTCAGGCCCGCGGCGCGGACCAGCAGGGCGACACTGGCGTCGTTGGGCCCCTCCGGCCGCGGGCCGTCGGGCGAGGGCCACAGCACCTGCCACTCCAGCGGCCCGGCGCGCCTCCGCTCGCCCGCGGCGGCCGCCACGACGGGTACCCGCGCGGCCGCCGCTGTCCGCCGGACGAACTCGGCCTGCCCGGCCGGCTCCTCCAGCGTGGTGGTCTGAATCACACCCACCGTCCGGCCCCGCAGCACCCCGGCCAGGCCGCCGACGTGGTCGGCGTGAAAATGCGTCAGCAGGAGCAGGGGCACCCGGCTCACCCCCAGGGCGCGCAGGCACGCGTCCACCGGGCCCGGCTGGGGACCGGCGTCCACCACCACGCCCGTGCCCGGGGCGACGGCGAGTACGGCGGCGTCGCCCTGGCCCACCGCGCACTGCACGTAGCTCCAGTCGGGCGGTGGCCAGCGGGTGAGCGTACGGGTCAGCTGCGGCGGCCGCAGTACGGCCAGGAGCAGCAGCACGGCCAGGGCGGAGCACACCCACGGCCGGTGCCGGATCCGCGCGCCGAGCCCGACGACGGCCACGGTGGCGGCGGCCAGCAGCAGCCCCCCGGTGAGCCCGCCCGGCCAGGACAGCTCCGCGCCGGGCAGCCGCGCCCCGGCCCGGGCCACCCCGGCGATCCACCCGGCCGGCACCCCGGCGCAGCGGGCGAGCAGCTC
The DNA here is from genome assembly GCF_042891345.1 of Streptomyces sp. NPDC001903. Lineage (NCBI taxonomy): Bacteria > Bacillati > Actinomycetota > Actinomycetes > Kitasatosporales > Streptomycetaceae > Streptomyces > Streptomyces sp. NPDC001903. Next base: position 415,524 of record NZ_JBIASZ010000005.1, on the reverse strand, counting down.
CGCGACGGGCATGCACAGCGGGGCCGCCGCGAGCGCCGCGAAACCGAGCACGGTCGCCGGGCCGGCCGCGAGCTCGGCGAGCAGATTGCAGGGCACCGCGACCAGGCTCACCCGGGCCGAGAGCACGGCGACCACCGGCGCACAGGCCGCCTGGGCGGCCGCGGCGGCGCCCAGCGCCTCGGCGAGCCGGGGCCGCATCCCGCGCGCCCGCAGGGCTTCGCTCCAACGCGGGCCGAGCGTCAGCAGGGATCCGGTGGCGAGGACCGAGAGCAGGAAACCGGGACTGCGGGCGAGCCACGGATCATGGAGCACCAGCACCAGGACGGCGGCCGCCAGCGCGGGGATCACGGATCGGCGCCGCCCGGTGGCGATGGCCAGCAGGGTGACCGCCCCGCAGGCCGCGGCCCGCAGCACGCTGGGCTCCGGCCGGCACACCACGACGAAGGCCAGCGTCAGCGCCGTCCCGCACAGGGCGGTCGCCCGCAGGGACAGCCCGAGGCGAGGTGCCAGCCCGCCCCGCTCGGCGCGCTGCGCGGCGGCGGGCGGGCCGATGAGCAGGAACAGCACCACCGTCAGGTTGGACCCCGACACCGCCAGCAGATGCAGCAGGTCGGTGGCCCGGAACGCCTCGTCCAGATCGGGCGGCACCCGGGAGGTGTCCCCGACGACCAGCCCCGGCAGCAGGGCCCGCGCGTCCGGGGCGAGCCCCTCGGTGGCATCGCGCAGCCCGGCCCGCAGCCTCCCGGCGATCCGCTGGACGGTGTCGGGCCCCCCGGTCACCCGCGGCGGGGTGTCCCCCGCGGGGCGCAGCAGCGCCACGGCCCGCTCGCCGGCCCGGCCCGGCGCCAGCCGGGCGACGACCGCGACCTTGGTGGAGGGCTGCAGCCGGGCCCACCGCGGATGCCCGGCCAGCACCCGCACGGGGGTCTCGACCCGGGTCTGCGTGCCGTCGGGTGCGGTCACCCGGGTCAGCACCGCGTCCAGGACCACCACGGGCGGCCCGCTCCCGCCGCGGGCGGCCCGCGGATCGGAGCCGACGGTGAGCTCGGCGAGGACCCGGGCGTGCTCCCCCGCGAGCCCGGTGACCGGCCCGGCCCGCGCTTCGGCCCGCTGGAGGCCCGCCACGCCCGCCCCGGCGGCCGCGCAGAGCAGGGCGGCGGCCGCGGCCGAGCCGATCCGCCACAGCGACTCCGGGCGCAGGCAGGCGGCCAGGAGCAGCAGCCCAGCGCCGAGGACCCCGAGCCCGGCCCCGGCGGCGGTCCAGCCGACCGGTGCGTCGAGGGCGAGGGCGGCCGCGGCCCAGGCGGCCAGCGCCGGCAGGACCAGGCGCAGATCCACCGGGCCCGCCCCCTCGGGCCGCTTCACGGCCGGACCAGCTTGCGCAGATCGGCGAACCGCCGCTCGCCGATGCCGTCGACCTGCCGGAGCTCCTCCACCGAGCGGAAGCCGCCCCGGGCGGTCCGGAACTCCACGATGTGCTGCGCCAGCACCGGGCCGACCCCGGGCAGGCCGTCCAACTGCTCCACGGTGGCCGTACCCAGGCTCAGCGGCCCGGCGCTGCCACCGCCGCCCGCGCCCGGACCGGCGCCGGACCCCGGCCCGCCCGAGGCGGGCTGCGCCGGGACCCCGACCAGCACCTGCTCCCCGTCGACCAGCACCCGGGCCCGGTTGAGCCCGCTGGTATCCGTACCGGGCCGCACTCCCCCGGCGGCGGCCAGCGCGTCCTCGACCCGCGCCCCGGCGGGCAGCCGCCGCACCCCGGGATCACGCACCTTGCCGCTGACATCCACCACGATCCGCCCACCGGCCCCTCCGCCGGCGGCGGGGGACCCCGGGCTCGCCGCCGGGGCCGGAGCCGTCGCCGGGGCGACGACCGGGGGCGCCGTCACCGGCTGCGGCCGGGCGGTCCAGAACTGCTGCGCCCCGAAGGCGACGGCGGCGGCCGGCACCACGGCCAGGGCGGCCACCGTGCGCGGCCGCACCGCACACCGGGCCTGCAGCCACAGCGGCAGCCGCTCCCGCACGGCCAGCCGCAACACGGCTCCCCCGGACAGCGGCGGGCCCTCCCCGGACAGCGACGGCACCTCCCGCGGCGGGCCCTCCCCGGGCGGCGGGATCCCCACCGGCGCCCCGCCGGGCGGCGGATCGGCCAGGGAACGGATCCCGGGCCCCGGAGGCGCCACGCCCGGCGGCGCGCCGCCGGCGAGCGGAGGACCGCCCCCGGCCAGCAGGGCTTCGGCCCGGCGGCGCAGCGCGGCGGGCTCGGGACGGTGCGGACGCGGACGCCCCCTGCGGTGGCGCAGCCGCCCGTCCGAAAGACGGGACCGGCCGGGACCGCTGGTGGCTCCGGAGGAGGGCGAGGTACGGGTGCCAAGAGTCATGGCACGAAGGTAGGGGCGAATCCCGACCCCGGTTCGGAGTTATCAATTCCGGTGGAAATCCCAGACGTTGTGGATAACTCCGCCACCCGTTCCGGTGATCAGCGGGGCGAGACGACCGCCGCCAGCAGCCCCGGCCCGGTGTGCGCGCCGATCACCGCTCCGACCTCGCTGACGTGCAGCTCGACCAGACCGGGGATGCGTTCGCGCAGCCTCTGCGCGAGCTTCTCGGCCCGCTCGGGCGCCGCGAGGTGGTGCACGGCCACGTCGACGCTGCCCGCCCCGGCCCGCTCCACGGCCAGCTCCTCCAGACGGGCGATGGCCTTCGAGGCCGTACGCACCTTCTCCAGCATCTCGATCCGCCCGCCCTGAAGCGTGAGCAGCGGCTTCACGGCGAGGGCCGATCCGAGGAGAGCCTGGGCGGCCCCGATGCGGCCGCCGCGGCGCAGGTAGTCGAGGGTGTCGACGTAGAAGTACGCGGACATGTCCGCGGCCCGCTTCTCGGCGGCGGCCACCGCCTCGTCGACCGAGCCGCCCGCCTCGGCCACCTCGGCGGCGGCGAGGGCGCAGAAGCCGAGGGCCATCGCGACCATGCCCGTGTCGACGACGCGGACGGGCACGGGGGCGGTCTTGGCGGCGACGACGGCCGCGTCGTAGGTGCCGGAGAACTCGGCGGAGAGGTGCAGGCTGACGATGCCGGTCGCACCGGCCTCCGCGGCCGTCCGGTAGGCCCGTACGAACTCCTCCGGGCTGGGCCGGGAGGTGGTGACCGGGCGGCGCTTCTGCAGCGCCAGGGCGAGGCTGCGGGCCGAGATCTCGGTGCCCTCTTCGAGGGCCTCGTCGCCGAGGACCACGGTCAGCGGGACGGAGGTGATTCCGTGCCGCGTCATGGCCGGTTGGGGCAGGTAGGCCGTGGAATCGGTGACGATCGCGACATGGCGGGACATGAGCCGGAGGTTACCGCCCGTGGGGGCACGACGGCAGCCCGACCCCTGGCCAGGGGGACGGGAAGGGTGCCGGATCGGCGGTGCTCTGTGTGTCCGTGGGCTCAGGTCGTCGTTTCCGGCCGCGGCGCCTTCTGCCACGGGTAGCCGGTCTGCGGCGGCGTCGGGTTCAGTGCCGGCCGGGGCTCCGGAGCCCGCCCCGCCGACCCGGCGGCCCCGGCAGACCCGGTAGGCCCTCCCGCCCCCGCGGGCGGTTGCTGTGCGTCCCAGGCCGCGGCCGCCGCCGCCAGGTCGTCGACCGAATCGCGGGACCAGTCCCGCAGCGCCCCGGATTCGACCTCGATCTGCGCCGACAGCGCCGACAGGTCGTCCTCCGCGAAGCGCCGCGCCCGGTCACGGGCGGCCCAGCGCAGCGAATCCGCGGCCTCCTTGATCTTGCCGGTCCGTTCCTTCAGCTCGGGCAGCATCGCGCCGATCCGTGCCCGGTCCGGCTCCTGCTCCAGCCGCTTCAGCTCGTCGTCCAGCTCGTGCCCGTGCGCGCTCAGCCGCTCGAAGAGACCGATCGACTCCTTCAGCGAGGCATCCACCTGAACGCCCTGGTACAGCGCCTGCTGGGTGGCCCGCATCGACGTCCGCAGGTCCAGCCGCAGCTGCGCCAGCGCCCCGGCCACGCCCACCTGGCCGAAGCTCTTCGCCTTCAGCGCCGTGTCCTCCACGGTCCGGCGGGCCTGCGTGATCGTGCGGTCCACGCCGCGCTTCGCCGCCCCGACCGCCTTCACGGTGGCCCAGGCACCCAGCCCCAGGAAGGCGAACAGCACCAACAGGGCAAAGATGATGATCAACGCGCCCGCCTCCATGAGAGGCTCCCTTCCCCTGCCGTCTCCGTCCCCTCCACGGTAAACGCCACGGGCAGGCCGGGGGTTCCAATCGAACCCCCAACCTGCCCGTACGGGACAACCCCTAGACCAAGGTCACGGGGTCACACATGACACGTCATACGTCATACGTCATACGTCATACGTCATACGTCATACGTCATACGTCATACGTCATACGACGATGTTCACCAGCTTCGGAGCGCGCACGATCACCTTGCGGATCTCGGCCCCGCCCAGCGCCGCCACGACCGCCTCGTCGGCCAGCGCCAGCTGCTCCAGGTCACCCTCGGAGATCGCCGGCGGCACCTCCAGGCGGGCCTTGACCTTGCCCTTGATCTGGACGACGCAGGTCACGCTCTCGTCCACGACGTACGCCGGGTCCGCGACCGGGAAGTCCCGGTGGACCACCGAGTCGGTGTGGCCCAGGCGGTGCCACAGCTCCTCCGCGATGTGCGGGGCCAGCGGGGCGACCAGCAGGACCAGGCGCTCGGCGACCGAGCGCTCCAGCGGCCGGCCGGCCTTCGTCAGGAAGTTGTTCAGCTCGGTGATCTTGGCGATGGCGGTGTTGAACCGCAGTCCCGCCATGTCCGCGCCGGCCCCGTCGATCGCCTTGTGCAGCGCGCGCAGGGTGTCCTCGCCCGGCTCGCCGTCCACGACGGTGACCTCGCCGGACTCCTCGTCCACGATGTTGCGCCACAGGCGCTGCAGCAGCCGGTACTGGCCCACCACGGCCCGGGTGTCCCACGGGCGCGAGACGTCCAGCGGGCCCATCGCCATCTCGTACAGGCGCAGGGTGTCGGCGCCGTACTCCTCGCAGATCTCGTCCGGCGTGACGGCGTTCTTCAGGGACTTGCCCATCTTGCCGTGCTCGCGCTTGACCGGCTCGCCCTGGAAGAAGTAACCGCCGTCGCGCTCCTCCACCTCGGCCGCCGGGACGTACACGCCCCGCGCGTCGGTGTAGGCGTACGCCTGGATCATGCCCTGGTTGAACAGCTTGTGGAACGGCTCGGCCGAGGAGACGTGGCCCAGGTCGAACAGCACCTTCGACCAGAAGCGCGCGTACAGCAGGTGCAGCACCGCGTGCTCGGCGCCGCCCACGTACAGGTCGACGCCGCCGTGCGGAGCGCCCTCGCGCGGACCCATCCAGTACTGCTCGATCTCCGGGTCCACCAGCGCCGAGGCGTTGTTCGGGTCCAGGTAGCGCAGCTCGTACCAGCAGGAACCGGCCCAGTTGGGCATGGTGTTGGTCTCGCGGCGGTACGAGCGCACCCCGCGCCCGTCGCCCAGGTCCAGCTCGACGTTGACCCACTCTTCGTTCCGCGACAGCGGGGTCTCCGGCTTCGAGGCGGCGTCGTCCGGCTCGAAGGTGCGCGGCGAGTAGTCCTCGACCTCGGGCAGTTCCAGCGGCAGCATCGAGGCGGGCAGCGCGTGCGCGACGCCGTCCTCGTCGTAGACGATCGGGAAGGGCTCGCCCCAGTAGCGCTGGCGGCTGAACAGCCAGTCGCGCAGCCGGAAGTTGACCGTGCCCTCGCCGATGCCCCGCTCGGCCAGCCAGGCCGTGATGGCGGCCTTCGCCTCGACGACGCCCAGGCCGTCCAGGGAGACGCCCTCGCCCGTCGAGTTCACGATGGTGCCGTCGTACGAGGAGAACGCGTCCTCCCACTCCGCCGGGTCGGCGTCGCGGTCGTCCGAGGGGTCCACGACGCAGCGCATCGGCAGCTCGAAGGCGCGCGCGAACTCGAAGTCGCGGCCGTCGTGCGCCGGGACGGCCATGATCGCGCCGGTGCCGTAGCCCATCAGCACGTAGTCGGCGATGAAGACGGGGACCAGGTCTCCGCTGACCGGGTTGACCGCGTACGCGCCGGTGAAGACACCGGTCTTGTCCTTGGCCTCGGCCTGCCGTTCGACGTCCGACTTGGCGGCGGCCTGCTTGCGGTAGGCGTCCACGGCCTCGCCGGGGGTCGCGGCGCCGCCGGTCCACACCTGGTGCGTGCCCTCGGGCCACTCGGCCGGGACGATCTTCTCGACCAGCGCGTGCTCGGGCGCCAGCACCATGTAGGTGGCGCCGAACAGGGTGTCGGGGCGCGTGGTGAACACGGTGATGGCGTCGTCGCCGACCGCGAAGTCGACGCGCGCGCCCTCGCTGCGGCCGATCCAGTTGCGCTGCTGCAGCTTGATGGCCTCGGGCCAGTCCAGCGCGTCCAGGTCGTCCAGCAGGCGGTCCGCGTAGGCGGTGATCCGCATGTTCCACTGGCTCAGCTTGGCCTTGAAGACCGGGAAGTTGCCGCGCTCGGAGCGGCCGTCCGCGGTGACCTCCTCGTTGGCCAGTACGGTGCCCAGCCCGGGGCACCAGTTGACGGGCGCGTCCGAGGCGTAGGCCAGCCGGTACCCGTTCAGCACCTCGGCCCGCTCGGCCGCGGTCAGCCCGGCCCAGGAGCGGCCCCCGGGGACCTCACGGGAGCCGTCCTCGAAGGCGGCGACCAGGTCGGCGATCGGACGGGCCTTGGCCGCGTCCGCGTCGTACCAGGAGTTGTAGATCTGCAGGAAGATCCACTGGGTCCACTTGTAGTAGTCCGGGTCGATCGTCGCGAACGAGCGGCGCTTGTCGTGGCCCAGGCCCAGCCGGCGCAGCTGGACCTTCATGTTCTCGATGTTCGCCTCGGTGGAGACGCGCGGGTGCGTGCCGGTCTGCACGGCGTACTGCTCGGCCGGCAGGCCGAAGGCGTCGAAGCCCAGGGTGTGCAGGACGTTGTGGCCGCTCATCCGCTGGTGGCGGGCGTAGACGTCGGTGGCGATGTACCCCAGCGGGTGGCCGACGTGCAGGCCCGCACCGGACGGGTACGGGAACATGTCCATGATGAACTTCTTGGGGCGCGCGACGACCTTCGCGTCACCGGCCAGGTCACCGGTCGGGTTCGGGGCCTCGTACGTGCCCTGCGCGTCCCATACGTCCTGCCAGCGTGCCTCGATGTCGGCGGCCATGGCAGCCGTGTAACGGTGCCCCTCGGCCGCCTCGGGGGCCGGGGTGTTCGTCTCGCTCATGATTTCTGAAGCTCCATCGATCGTCTCTGCCGTCTCTGCCTGCCCAAACGAAAAAACCCCTCGCACAGGAGGGGGCGCCGCGCCGATGCCGACCGTCTCGAGGGTCGGTACTGATCAGCGCGGCTCGGTAAGCAGAAGGCGTACGGCACGCATGGCGCCAGGGTACCGCAGCGGCCTCGGCCGCCGCTCGACCGTTCCGCACAACGAGAAGCGGGCCACCCGATCCGGGTGGCCCGCTTCTTCACTGTGGAGCTAAGGAGAATTGAACTCCTGACCTCCTGCATGCCATGCAGGCGCTCTACCAACTGAGCTATAGCCCCTTGCTTCTCTGCCGCCGGGCCCCTGCTCGGTTTCCCTTGCCGGTTCCCCCTGGCGACATCGAGAACATTACACGGTCATGGCCCAGGTCCAAAAATCGGTTTCCGGTCGCTCGATTTCGCCCGTTTCGTCCCACGTGCGTGCGGCGGCTCCGCGCGCCCGGGCCACGCCGCTACGCTCTCGCGAACTGGTAGAACCGCTTGAGCGTGCAGTGCTCGTCGAGCAGCCGGCCGTAGATCGGCTCCCCCTCCAGCTCGCGGTACGTCTCGATCGGGTCGCCTTTTATGATCAGCGCCCGCGCGCATTCCTCGCACCAGTACTGGTAGTCGGGGTTGACCGGGTCCATGTCCCGCACGATCGGCGTGCCGTTGTTGCACCAGTCGCACCGCCGCCGGTGTGCACCCATCCGTCAGCGACTCCCTCCCACGTCGGGCCGTCGACTCCCCCTCCGGCGGTCCCGATTCTGCCACGCGGGTACGGGGCAGGTCAGCAGGCACCGAAGGAACAAACGGAAGGATCCCGCCCCCTGTTGGGGACGGGATCCTGATTGTGGAGCTAAGGAGAATTGAACTCCTGACCTCCTGCATGCCATGCAGGCGCTCTACCAACTGAGCTATAGCCCCGCTCTCCGCCGCGCTCCCCCCGTTTCCGGTGTTCCGCGCTGCGAACAAGAAGAACTCTAGCCTGTGACCAGCCGGAAAGTGAAATCCGGGTGGGAGCCGCCCTGAGGCGGGCTCAGTCGTCGTCGCCGAGCACCGGTTCCGGCAGCGTGCCGGCGTTGTGCTCCATCAGACGCCAGCCGCGCGCGCCCTCGCCGAGGACGGACCAGCAGCAGTTGGAGAGCCCGCCCAGGCCCTCCCAGTCGTACGCGTTCAGGCCCAGCAGCCGGCCGATCGTCGTACGGATGGTCCCGCCGTGGCTGACCACGACGAGCGTGCCGCCGTCCGGCAGCCGGTCGGCGTGCTCGAGCACCACCGGCGCCGCCCGGTCGGCGACCTCGGTCTCCAGCTCGCCGCCGCCGCGCCGCACGGGCTCGCCGCGCTTCCACGCCGCGTACTGCTCGCCGTACTTCGCGATGATCTCTTCGTGCGTGAGGCCCTGCCACTCACCGGCGTACGTCTCGCGCAGCGCGGCGTCGTGCGTCACGGGCAGGCCCGTGACGGCGGCCAGCTCGGCGGCCGTGGCGGAGGCCCGCCGCAGGTCCGAGGCGACGATGGCGGCCGGCTTCAGAGAGGCGAGCAGCCGGGCGGCGCGGCGCGCCTGCGCCACACCCGTCTCGGTCAGCTCGATGTCCGTGGAGCCCTGGAAGCGGCGCTCCAGGTTCCACGAGGTCTGACCGTGCCGCCAGAGAACGATCTTCCGGCCCGTCTTGCGGGTGGGGGTCGCGCTCAGAACAGATCACCGTCCAGGTCGTCGTCGCCCGCCGCCTCGCGCAGCTTGGCGTGCTCCTCCGCCTTGCCCTTGGTGAGCTTGGCGTCCTCGGGCAGCTCGATCTCGGGGCAGTCCTTCCACAGGCGCTCCAGCGCGTAGAAGACCCGCTCCTCGCTGTGCTGCACGTGGACGACGATGTCGACGTAGTCGAGCAGGATCCAGCGGGCGTCGCGGTCGCCCTCGCGGCGCACCGGCTTGGCGCCGAGCTCCTTGAGCAGGCGCTCCTCGATCTCGTCGACGATCGACTTGACCTGGCGGTCGTTGGGCGCCGAGGCGAGCAGGAAGGCGTCGGTGATCGACAGCACGTCGCTGACGTCGTACGCGATGATGTCGTGCGCGAGCCGGTCGGCCGCGGCCTGGGCGGCGGCGGTGATGAGCTCGATGGAGCGGTCCGTGGCGGTCACTGGCCATGCTTTCGGGTTGGCGGGCAGATCCATACAAGGGTCTCATGTACCGCCGACCCCGCCCGCGCGCAGCGTCCCGCGCGGGCGCGGCCAGGTGCCGGAGCCCGGTCAGGACGGTTTGTAGTCCTTGCCCAGGGTCACCACGACGTCGGCGTTCACCGCGTTCTCGCCCTTCTTCACCACGGTCTCGGGCAGTCCCAGCGTCTTGGCGACGTCGACCGCCTTGGTCCGCTGCGCGTCGTCCTGGTAGGTGATCTGCGTGGCGGGCTGGGTCTTGTCGGCCTTGCCGCCGTCCACGAAGGTGTAGCCGCCGTTCAGCAGCGCCGCCTTCGCCGCGACCTGTGTCTTCTCGTCGCCGGTGGCGTCCTTGAGCCCGACGCGCGGAGCGGTGCCGGCCTGGGCCGCGTTGAAGCTGCCGCCGAGCACCTCCTTGACGACGTTCTTGTTCGCGTCGTCGGTGAGCGTGCCGTCGGGCTTCACCGCGAGGACGTCGGTGCGGTACGCGCCCTCCTTGGCGTGCTCGCCGAGCTTGGCCAGCAGGGTGCCGAGGGTCTGGGCGTTCAGCGAGGGGTCGAGGATCTGGCCCATGCTCTCGACGGTGACGGTCGCCGATTTCGCGTCGCCGGGCACCTTGCGCAGCACTCCGTAGAGCACCTTGCCGAGCCGGTCCAGCTGCTTGGCCTCGGGCTCGCCCTGGCCGCGGTACGTGGCGTACGCGACGGCCATCGCACCGCTGAGGTGCTGCTTCGGGCCCTGCCCCACGGCCGGGATCTTGGCGGCGTCGTCGGCGGGGACCGCGACGTCGGTGTCGGTCTCGATGCCGCCGACCAGCTCGACCAGGTTCTCCAGGAAGGGGGTGTCCAGGCGCCAGGTGCCGCCGATGTGGGTGCCGAGCACCGAGTCGAGGGAGTCCCGTACGCCGAGGCCGCCCTCCTCGACCGCCTTGCCGAGGGCCGCGGCACTGCCGTCGTCCTTCGCGACGCCGAGCGTGTTCGGCAGCAGGACGGTGGCGCCCTTCTTGGTGGTGACGTTGTCGACGAGCAGCGCCGTGGAGGTGCCGCCCTTCTTGGTGTTGTGCAGGTGGACGACGATCATGTCGCGCTTCTGCGGTCCGGCGGCGGCCGCCGCGCCCTTCTTCTGGCCGGGGCCGTCGAGGAACGGCAGCTTGCCCGCGTACCAGAGGTAGCCGGCGCCGGCGACGACGAAGACGGCGAGGACGACGATCAGGGCGACCACCCGGTTGCGGCCGCGGCGGCGGGCCTCCTCGCGGCGCTCGGTCCGGCTCTCGGTGAACTTGAGCCAGTCGATGACGTCCTCGGAGTCCTCGTCCGGCTGGTCGATGAACGCGAACTGCTCGGTGCGGTAGTCCGGGTCGGACGGCCCGCCCCCGGGCCGGCGCGGTTCGGGGACCCGGTCGGGGTGCGGCTGCTCGGGCTCGGCCGCGGGGGCCGGGGCGGGAGCGGGGGCCGGGGGCTCGGGCGCGGTCTGCTGCGGGATCCACTGCCGGGTCTGCTGCGTGTCGTACCCGTAGCCGGGGGCCTGGGGGTACTCCTGCTGCCCGGTGTACTCCTGCTGCCCGTACTCGGGGGCGGCCGGCTGCTGGGGCTGCTGCGGGTAGTAGGCCTGCTGGCCGTACCCCTGCGGGTCGTAGCCGTACTGCTGCTGCTCGTACCCCTGGTCGTACTGCTGCCCCGGGGCGGGCTGCGCGGGCACCTGGCCGTACACCGGCCGCCCGTACGGGTCGTAGCCGATGAGCTGCTGCTCTTGGGCGTACGGGTCGTACGGATCCTGTCGGTCGTTCACCGCGGGGCCCCTCTCTCCGGAAGCTCAGGCTCCCCGGTACAGCTCACGCTTGTCGATGTAGCGCACCACACCGTCGGGCACCAGGTACCAGACAGGATCCCCCTGGGCGACCCGGGTGCGGCAGTCCGTGGACGAAATCGCCAGTGCGGGTACCTGTACCAGGGAGACGCCGTCCTCGGGGAGTCCGTCGTCGGTGAGCACGTGGCCCGGCCGGGTGACGCCGATGAAGTGGGCGAGCGAGAAGAGCTCGTCGGCGTTGCGCCAGGTCAGGATCTGGGCGAGGGCGTCGGCACCGGTGATGAAGAAGAGGTCGGCGTCTTCGTTGAGGGCGCTCAGATCGCGCAGGGTGTCGATCGTGTACGTCGGCCCGCCGCGGTCGATGTCGATGCGGCTCACCGAGAACTGGGGGTTCGAGGCCGTCGCGATGACCGTCATCAGATAGCGGTCCTCGGCGGGGGACACGGCGCGCTGCGACTTCTGCCACGGCTGGCCGGTCGGTACGAACACCACCTCGTCGAGGTGGAACAGGGCGGCCACTTCACTGGCGGCCACCAGGTGTCCGTGGTGGATCGGGTCGAATGTCCCGCCCATCACGCCGAGCCGGCGCTTGACCGGGCCGGTAGGCATCTCCTGCTCTCCCATGAGCGCAGAGCCTACTGGCCCGGCGGAGCGGTGCGGACCCGCGATCGAGCGTGTGCGCGACGACCGGTTCAGCGGTCGCGGTTCAGGCGCGTGGTCACCCAGAGCATCAGGAGCAGGATGAACAGTGCGCCGCCGCCGGTCAGGTACGGGTTCAGGCTGTCGTGGTTGCCGCCGTGCTGCTCGGCGCCCTCCGACGCGAGAACGACCAGGTTGTGGGCGGTGGAGGAGAGGCTCATCAGGCAGATACCTATCGAGTCGGGGAGCGGGCGGAGACTTCGCTCACATCGTATGCGGGGGCCTGGGGCACGCTCACGCCGACTCAGGCGTTGGAGAGGATAGACGCAGGAGCACTCAGGCCGATCAAGGGGGAGGGCGTTATGACGGAGACCGGGTTCGAGAAGGTGCCGGCGCGGGACCGCAGGAGGTTCCCCGGTATTTCCTCGCGGGCGTACGAGCACCCGGCCGACCGCTCGGCGCTGGTGGCGCTGCGCAAGCTGAGCGGGTTCGACACCGTGTTCAAGGCCCTGAGCGGGCTGCTTCCGGAGCGCAGCCTGCGGCTGCTGTTCCTGTCGGACTCCGTCCGGGTGGGCGAGACGCAGTTCCCGCACCTGCACGAGATGCTCCGCGACGCCTGCTACATCCTGGACCTGGAGAAGGTCCCGCAGATGTACGTGCAGCAGGACCCGAGGCCGAACGCGATGTGCATCGGGCTGGACGAGCCCATCATCGTGGTGACGACGAGCCTGGTCGAGCTGCTCGACGAGGAGGAGATGCGGGCGGTCGTGGGCCACGAGGTGGGCCACGCGCTGTCGGGGCACGCGGTGTACCGGACGATCCTGCTGTTCCTGACGGGTCTGGCGCTGAAGGTGGCGTGGATCCCGCTGGGCAATGTGGCGATCACGGCGCTCGTGACCGCGCTGCGGGAGTGGTTCCGCAAGTCGGAGCTGTCGGCGGACCGGGCCGGTCTGCTGGTCGGGCAGGACCTGCAGGCCTCGATGCGGGGCCTGATGAAGCTCGCGGGCGGCAACCACCTCCACGAGATGAACGTGGACTCCTTCCTGGCCCAGGCCGAGGAGTACGAGTCGAGCGGCGATCTGCGCGACTCCGTGCTGAAGATCCTCAACATGCTGCCGCGGACGCATCCCTTCGCCACCGTGCGGGCGGCCGAGCTGAAGAAGTGGTCGCAGAACCGGGACTACCAGCGGATCATGGACGGCCACTACCCGCGCCGCGAAGAGGACAAGGACACCTCGGTGTCGGACTCCTTCCGGGAGTCGGCCTCGCACTACGCGGACGCCGTGCGCAGCAGCAAGGACCCGCTGTTCAAGCTGGTCGGGGACATCGCGGGCGGGGCGGCCGATGTCGGCGGCAAGCTGCGCGACAAGTTCACGGGCGGGGCCGGCGAGGGGAAGGGCGGGGCTACGGGGCAGGGCTGACGGGAGCCGTCCCGTCGGCCGTGGGCTGCGCCAGCACACCGCACAGCCCGGCGGTGCGCCTCGGGGTGCCGCTCGCGTACGGGTCGCTCGCGGCCGGGCCGACCGTGGTCGGTCCGGCCCCGGCCAGGACCGGGCGGAATCCCTCGGCGGGCTCGGTGGAGCAGTCCTGCGGCCCGGCCATCACGTAGGCGGTGACCAGCTCGGCCCGGCGGGTCGTGAGGTCCTCCCGGTCGAAGCGCAGCTTCAGCTCCCGCCGGACGGTGAAGAGCGAGGCTCCGTCGGCGGCGGCCGGGGATCCGGTGGCGGGGCGCACCGCGTACACGAAGGTGTGGTCGGTGATCACTTCGAGGACGTCCGGGGAGACCTCGTCGACGGCGAGGGTGCCGCTGACCCGGACCCGGGTGTCGGCCACGACGGCCGTGCCCGGGTCGAAGCGGACCAGCCAACCGGTGGCGGCGTGCCGGCCGTCTCCGGAGGGCGTGGTCATGCTGCGGTCGAACTGGTCCAGCTGGTCGGGGTCGAGCAGGACGCGCACCGGCCGGGTGGCGGCCCCTGCGAGCACGTCGGGGTCCAGCGAGGACTGCACCAGATAGTCCTTGGCGATGGACAGCGCGGTGACGACCTGCCCTTCGGTGAAGTGGTGGGTGCGGCGGGCGGCGGGCAGGCTGATGCCGGCCGCCCCGACGCGGTAGTCGGCCGCCGGGCTCTTGGCGTACAGGTCGACGGGCCGCCCGCCCGATACGGCGGCCGCGGGTGCGAGTGGCACGACCGTGCTGGTCAGCGGCTCGGCGCGGCCGGTGGCCGGGGGCAGGGACGGGTTGCTCAGGCCCATGTAGACGGCCACGGCGAAGGCCACCGCAATGAGCAGCACGAGCAGCATGCCCTGGCGCGCGCCGCGGCCGGGGGTGCTGGTCCGGGGCCTGGAGGAGCCGCTGCCGGACCAGATGGACCGGCTGCGGACGGCCCGTGCGTGTTCGCCCATGCGCTCCTGGGCCGAGAACTCCTGGAGCCGGGCAGCCCGGACGAAGTCCTCGTCGAACACCACCGACCGGTACTCGTCCGACCGGAACTCCTCGTCGCCCCCGTCGATGCCCTCGGGGGTGCCGTCGGGTGGATCTCCTGGCACGGCCATTGCTTCTCCCCGCTGTCCCCGCTTCAGAGAAGCCCCCAGCTCCGGCGAACGCGAGTGGGGTCGTACCTTCAGGGTTGGCGGCCGACGGGGTGCGTAAACGCTCCGGCGCCGGTGACTTCGGTGAGCGGGGTGGTGGCGGGCGCGGGCGCGTGGTCCGCGTCGCTCGACGCGCTGCGGTAGACGGCGCTGAAAGCCAGGGCGACCATGCCGAGGCCCATCACGAAGGCGAGCACCCAGGCGACCGGGCGCAGCCAGGGCGAGCGGCCCCGGTAGGGCCGCAGGGCGCCGCCGTAGGCCCCGTACGGGCCCTCCGCGTAGCCGGGGCCGTGGTCCCAGCCGGGTTCGTCGATGCCGTACCCGTCGGGGCGGCCGTAGCCGTAGCCGTCGTAGTCGTCGTCGGAGGTCCAGCCGCCGGCTACGGCTCGGGCGGCTTCGGCCTCCGCGCGCGCCCGGTCCGCGGCCCGCTGGCGCTCCGCGGCGCTCGGCTCATGGATCTCGGCGCTCCGGACGAAGTCCTCGTCGAACACCACGGAGGCGAAGTTCTGATCCGCGCCTCCGCGGTCGTCGTTGTCGGGGTCCCCGTCGTCCGGGAACTTGCCCCCCACGTCGTCCGGCACAGCACCAGCCTAGACCGGGGGGACCGCTTTGGGCAGGGTGTGAGCCGAAATCCGGCCACCCGGTGTGCGGGGTCCGACTACCGGACGTGACCGTCGCCGGTGACGATGTACTTGGTGGAGGTCAGCTCCGGAAGGCCCATGGGGCCCCGGGCGTGCAGCTTCTGGGTGGAGATCCCGATCTCGGCGCCGAAGCCGAACTGGCCACCGTCGGTGAACCGGGTGGACGCGTTCACGGCGACCGTGGTCGAGTCGACCAGCTGGGTGAAGCGGCGGGCGGCGGCCTGCGAGGTGGTGACGATCGCCTCGGTGTGGCCGGAGGTCCAGCGGCGGATGTGGGCGACGGCGTCGTCGAGGGAGTCCACGACCCCGGCGGCGATGTCGTACGAGAGGTACTCGGCGGCCCAGTCCTCGTCGGTGGCGGGCAGCGCCGTGGCCTTGGAGTGCTCGGCGGCCGCGAGGACCCGCTCGTCGCCGTGGACGGTCACGCCGGCCTCGGCGAGGGCGTCGAGGGCGCGCGGCAGGAACGCGTCGGCGATGTCGCGGTGGACGAGGAGGGTCTCGGCGGAGTTGCAGACCGAGGGCCGCTGCGCCTTGGAGTTGACGAGGATGTCCACGGCCATGTCGAGGTCGGCCTGGGCGTCCACGTAGACGTGGCAGTTGCCGGTACCGGTCTCGATGACCGGGACGATGGACTCCTCGACGACGGTCTTGATGAGCGAGGCACCGCCGCGCGGGATGAGCACGTCGACGAGGCCGCGGGCGCGCATCAGCTCGCGGACGGAGTCGCGGGACTCGCCGGGGACGAGCTGGATCGCGTCGGCCGGGAGGCCGGCCTCGGCGATGGCGTCCCGGAGGATGGCCACGAGGGCGGTGTTGGAGGCGTAGGCGGAGGAGCTGCCGCGCAGCAGGACGGCGTTGCCCGACTTGAGGCAGAGGGCCGCGGCGTCGACGGTGACGTTGGGGCGGGCCTCGTAGATGATGCCGACGACGCCGAGCGGGACGCGGATCTGGCGCAGGTCGATCCCGTTGGGGAGGGTCGAGCCGCGGACGACCTCGCCGACCGGGTCGGGGAGGGCGGCGACGTCCCGGACGTCGGAGGCGATGGCCGCGACGCGGTCGGGGGTGAGGGTGAGGCGGTCGATGACCGTCTCGCTGGTGCCGGCCTCGCGGGCCTTCGCGATGTCCGCGGCGTTGGCCTCGACGATCTCGGCCGTACGGGCCACCAGCGCGTCCGCGATGGCCAGCAGCGCGGTGTCCTTGGCGGACCGCGGGAGGGGGGCGATGGCCGCGGCGGCGGTACGGGCCGCTTGCGCGGTGGCGATCACGGGCGAGACGGGGGCGTCGAGCGAGGTCATGCCGCCCAGGGTAGTCCCCGGCCCTGCCCGGCCCGACGGGGTTCCACCCCGCGAGACGCCCCGGCCCGGGTACGACCCGTGACCCCGCCCCGCCACCGGCGCAGCGGGCCGAAGCCGGCGAAGCGGCGCGAGGGCCGCGTCTAGTAGGGGTGCACGCCCACCGGGTGGGCCGGGGGCGGGCCGTAGCCCTCGGCCACGCGGAGGTGGTAGGTCGCGCGGTCGATGACCTCCAGGCCGACGATCTCCCACGGGGGGAGCTGCGCCGAGGAGCGGTGTTCGCCCCACAGGCGCAGGGCGACGGCCGCGGCGTCGTGGAGGTCGCGGGCCTCCTCCCAGTACCGGATCTCCGCGTGGTCGTCGGCGTACCGGCTGGTCAGGAGGAAGGGGTGGTCGTGCGCCAGCTGCTCCAGGCCCCGCCGGACCTCCGACAGCGGCGCCGGCTTGCCGGAGACGCTCAGGGTGACGTGCCAGAGGCGGGAGGCTTCGTCCTGCTCGCCGTCCCCGCCGCCGCTGATGCTGGTCAGCGCTCGTCTCACCAGCCCGCCTCCTGTCTGCGCCATGCCTGTCCGCCCCTCACAGTTGACCAGTCCACGGCCCGCCGCGCGTCGGTTTTACCGAACCTCAGCCCTCCAGCAGGACCAGATCGTCGCGGTGTACGACCTCGCGCTCGTACGCCGGGCCGAGTTCCTTCGCCAGCTCCCTGGTGGAGCGGCCCAGCAGCTGCGGGAGTTCCTTGGCGTCGAAGTTGACCAGCCCGCGGGCCACGGCGCGGCCGTCGGGCCCGCGCAGTTCCACCGGGTCGCCGGCGACGAAATCGCCCTCGACGGCCGCGATCCCGGCGGGCAGCAGCGAGCTTCCGCGCTCGGTCACCGCCCGTACGGCGCCCTCGTCCAGGACCAGGTGCCCCTGCGGGGTCGAGGCGTGCTGGAGCCACAGCAGCCGGTCCGCCGAGCGCCGGCCCGTGGCGTGGAAGTGCGTACCGGTGATCCGGCCGGCCAGGGCGTCGGCCGCCTGGCTCGCGGAGGTGAGGACGACGGGGATGCCGGCCGCGGCCGCGATCCGGGCCGCCTCGACCTTGGTGACCATGCCTCCGGTGCCGACGCCCGCCTTGCCGGCGCTGCCGATCGACACGTGGGCGATGTCCTCGGGGCCGCGCACCTCGTCGATGCGGGTGGTGCCGGGCAGCGACGGGTCGCCGTCGTAGAGGCCGTCGACGTCGGACAGGAGAACGAGGAGGTCGGCGCGGACCAGGTGGGCGACGAGGGCCGCGAGCCGGTCGTTGTCGCCGAAGCGGATCTCGTCGGTGGCGACGGTGTCGTTCTCGTTGACCACGGGCAGGGCGCCCATGGCCAGGAGCTGGTCCAGGGTCCGGTACGCGTTGCGGTAGTGGGCGCGCCGGCTGGTGTCGTCGCTGGTCAGCAGCACCTGCCCGACGCGGACCCCGTACCGGGCGAAGGAGGCCGTGTACCGGGCCACCAGCAGCCCCTGGCCGACGCTGGCGGCGGCCTGCTGGCGGGCCAGGTCGGTCGGGCGGCGGCGCAGGCCGAGCGGGGAGAGTCCGGCGGCGATGGCCCCGCTGGAGACGAGGACGATCTCCTTCTCGCCGCCGCTGCGCGCCTTGGCCAGTACGTCGACCAGGGCGTCCACCCGGTCGGCGTCGAGTCCGCCCGCCGCGGTGGTCAGGGAGGAGGATCCGACCTTGACCACGATCCTGCGGGCGTCCACGACACCTTGCCTAGCCGCTGACACGTCTGTCCCCTTGCCCCTTGCCGGTACGTCTGCCACCTCAATCTACGGGGTGGCGCGGCGCGCCCGCGCAGGGGTTTCAGCCGGTGGACTCAGGCCCCGGAGCCGCTGCGGGCCGGCTCCGGGTCCTCGGCCGCGGCGGCCGCGCCCGGGACGAGGATCTTGCGCGACAGCAGGTAGGTGAACGGGATGGCCACGACGGCGGCGACGAGCGGCGCGATCCGGGTGTCGAGCCCGGCCCAGGTCACCAGGGCGTAGAGCCCGGCGGACTGGATCACGTAGTTCGTGATGTTCGTCAGCGGGAAGAGGAGGAATTTCTTCCAGGTGGGCTTGGTCCGGTAGGTGAAGTACGTGTTCATGAAGAACGAGCCGACCATCGCCAGCAGGAAGGCGAGGGTGTAGGCCAGGAAGTACGGCATCCACGGGTGCAGCAGCAGGTAGATGGCGAAGAAGGTGCCGGTGTTGACGGCCCCGACGAGGCCGAAGCGGAGGATCTGGCCGAGCTGGCTGCGCATGGTTCAGCGCACCTCGCGCTCGGCGGAGACCGTCGGGCGCCCGGCGGACAGGCCGCCGCGCTCGCGGGCGGGGCTGTGGACCCCGGCGGCGTCGGGCCGGCCCTGCGGGTCCGCGCCGTGCGCCTCCTTCACCAGGAAGTGCGGGCGGCGCTTGGTCTCGTAGTAGATGCGCCCGATGTACTCGCCGATCAGGCCCAGCATGATCATCTGAACGCCGCCGATGCCGGTGATGATCGCGACGAGGGTGACGTAACCGGGGGCGGTGACCCCGTTGGTCATGGCCATCACGGCGATGTACACGGCGTACAGGACGGTCAGCGCCACCAGCGACACGCCCGCCCAGATCCCGATCCGCAGCGGCCGGTTGTTGAAGGAGATCAGCCCGTCCATGGCGTAGTTCAGCAGGGAGCCGAACTTCCACTTCGTCTCGCCGGCCTCGCGCTGGGCGTTGCGGTAGTCGAAGTGGACGGTGTCGAAGCCGATCCAGGAGAAGAGGCCCTTGGAGAAGCGGTTGTACTCGGGCAGGGACAGCAGCGCGTCCACGGCCGGCCGGGACAGCAGGCGGAAGTCGCCGACGCCGTCGGTGAGCTCCACGTCGACCCAGCGGTTGACGCCGCGGTAGTAGAGGCGGCTGAGCGCGGAGCGGACCTTCTTGTCGCCTTCGCGGGTGCGGCGGGCGATGATCTGGTCGTGGCCCTGGCGGTAGTAGTCGAGCATGGTGGCGATGAGCTCCGGCGGGTGCTGGAGGTCGGCGTCCATGATCACGACCGCGTCGCCGGTGGCCTCGCGCAGGCCGGCGAGCATGCCGGCCTCCTTGCCGAAGTTGCGGCTGAAGGAGACGTACCGGGTCCGGTCCCCGTGCTCGGCGGCGATCTTGCGGAGCTTGGCGAGGGTGCCGTCGCGGCTGCCGTCGTCGACGTAGCAGACCTCGTACTCGACGGGCAGGGAGTCCAGGACCCTGCGGATCTCCAGGTCGAAGCTGTCGATCACGGCTTCTTCGTTGTAGCAAGGGACTACTACGGACAGCTTCGTCATGAACACTTCCTGCTGGGTCCGAACGGGTGATTGTCGGCGACCGGACCCGCCACACACCTCTTCCTTAGAAGTATGCACGCCGGGGGTCGGCCTGCCGGATCCGAGCGCGGCACACGGTAGCTTTGACGGGTTAAGCGGAATGGAACAAAGGGATCGAGGTGCACGTGCCTGACGTCTCCGTGGTCGTCATCGTCTACAACGACGCAGAGCGTCTGCCGACAGCCGTCCAGTCGGTTTTGGACCAGACCCTGCACGGGGTCGAAGTCGTGATCGTCGACGACTGCAGCAAGGACCGGTCGTACGCGGTCGCCCAGGAGCTCGAAGCCGCGCACCCGGGGAGAGTGCGCGCCTTCCGGCTGCCGGAGAACAGCGGCGGCTGCGGTGCCCCGCGCAACCACGGCATCCGGCAGGCGACCGGCACGTACGTCATGTTCCTGGACAGTGACGACGTGCTGGAACGAAACGCCTGCCGGAACATGCTGGCCGCGGCCGAGCGGACCGGTTCCGACCTGGTCTCCGGCATGTGCGTGCGCGTGCACCTCGACAACAGGTGGGGCAAGACCACCGAGTGGTACCCCTGGATCTACTCGCGCACCCGCACGCTGGAGTCGATCACCGAGGATCCCGACCTGCTGGTCTACGACACCCTCTCCACGAACAAGTGCTACCGGCGCGCGTTCCTGCTGGAGCAGGGCCTGGAGTTCCCGGTCGGCATCCACTACGAGGACCTGCTCTTCTCCGCGCAGGCCTACGTCGCCGCCCGCCGCATCACGCTGATCCCCAACCACGTCTACTACTGGAACGTGGTCGAGAAGGCCGCGGCGAAGTCCATCAGCAACCGGCGCCACGAGATCGCGAACTTCGTCCACCGGATGGAGATCCACCGCCGCGTCGACGAGCTGCTGGCCTCCAAGGGGCACACGGACATCAAGTCCGCCAAGGACGCCAAGTTCCTCAAGCACGACCTGGTGCTGCACCTGCGCGACCTGCCCCTGCTGGGCGACGCCTACCGCCAGGAGTTCGCCCGGCTCGCCAACGGCTACCTGGCCGGCATCGACCCGGCCGCGTACGAGCACGTCACGTACCTCCAGGCGATCTGCGCCTACCTGCTGGGCAAGGAGGACTGGGACAACCTGCTCCCGGCCGCCGACGCCATGACCAACAAGGGCCGGCTGTCCTCGCCGCTGGCCGAGCGCGACGGCCGCGTCTACTGGTGCGCCGCGCACCTCGACGAGGACGACGAGGCCCGCCGGATACTGGACGTCACCGAGCAGGGCTTCCACACCGCCCCGCTCTCCTCGCTCGCGCTGGGCAACCGGCTGACCTCGTACGAGGACGACGGGCGCGGCACCGTCACGCTCTCGGGCGCCGTGGTGAACCCGCTGGGCCGGATCAGCCCGGACGCGGAGCTGACGGCCACGCTGGAGTTCCGGGCCCGCCGGCAGATCGGCGTACGGTCCTTCAGCTTCCCGGTGACAACCGTGCGGCACGCCGGTGACACGATCGAGTGGACCGCCACGGCCGACATCGCCGGCACCGTCCGCCCCCTCGGCATCATCGACGCCGTCTGGGACGTCCGCCTGAAGCTGAACGCGGGCGGCACCCGCCTCACCACCCGCGTCTCCGTCGGCGGGGTCGACCTGGAGTCGGCGGCCCGCCTGCGCGTGCGCCCGCGGCTGACCCGGCTGGTCTCGGACCGCTTCGAGCCGGAGGTCACCAAGAAGGGGAACCTCTCCTACGTCCTGACCGCCGAGGGCGCCGCCGCCGTCCGCACGCAGACGCTGATCAGCAGCGCGATGCACGGCAAGGCCGCGGGCGTGGTCAAGCGGGGCCTGCGCAAGGCCCTGCGGGCCCGCCGCAACCTCGGCTCGGGCGAGCAGAAGGTCAGGGTCTACCACGAGGTCTTCTCGAAGCTGCCGATCAAGAAGGGCACGGTCGTCTTCGAGAGCCACATGGGCAAGCAGTACAGCGACAGCCCGAAGGCGATCTACGAGGAGATGGTCCGCCAGGGCGTCCCGTTCGAGGCGATCTGGTCGTACGCGGGCGGCAAGCCCACCGGCTTCCCCAAGGACGCCACCCTGGTGCGCCGCTGGAGCTGGCCGTACCTGCGCGCGCTGGCGCAGGCCGAGTTCTGGGTCGACAACCAGGGCTTCCCCCTGGCCCTGACCAAGCGCGCGGGAACCACGTACATCCAGACCTGGCACGGCTCCGCGCTCAAGCGCATGGGCTTCCACGAGCCCCGCACCAAGGCGCAGGGCAAGGCCGGCCAGGACAAGTTCCAGGCGGCCGTCAACCGCTTCGACCACTTCCTGATCCGCTCCGAGCACGACGCCCGCACCCTGGCCAAGGGCTTCCGGCTGCGCGACGAGGTGCTGCTGCGCACCGGCTACCCGCGCAACGACGCCCTGGTCGAGGCGCACCGCGCCGAGGCGCAGAGCGGGGAGCGGGTGCGCGGGCCGCTCGCGGCCGAGCTGGGCATCGACCCGCAGACGAAGGTGCTGCTGTACGCGCCGACCTTCCGGGCGACCGCGGACGGAGCGGTGGAGGGCTTCGAGTTCCCCTTCGACGTGGAGGAGTTCGCCGAGCGGCTCGGCGACCGCTTCACGCTGCTGGTGCGCACCCACTACCTCAACAGCGTCTCGCTGCCGCCGTCGGTCGCGGGCCGGGTCATCGACGTGTCCCGGCACCACGACATCACCCCGCTGCTGGCGCTCGCCGACGGGCTGATCACCGACTACTCGTCCGTGATGTTCGACTACTCGGTCCTGGACCGGCCGATGCTGTTCTTCGCGTACGACTACGAGAAGTACGCGACGGACATCCGCGGCACGTACTTCGACCTGAAGGAGAAGGCGCCCGGTCCGGTCGTGGCCACGGCCGACGAACTCCTCCAGGCGCTGGCCGCCTTCGACGAGGCGGACGCCAAGTACGCCGAGGCGCGCCAGCGTTTCCTCACCGAGTTCGGCGAGTACGACCGCGGGGACGCCTCCCGCCAGATCGTCGAGAAGTTCTTCACCGGGAGCGGCAAGTGAGCCGGGACATCTTCATCGTCTCCAACAGCGTCGACGAGCTCGGCGGCGTGACCACCTGGTCGCACCAGATGGCCGGGCTGCTCACCGACCGCGGGCACCGGGTGCACATCGTCGGCATCGCCCCGGTCGCCGAGGAGATCCGGCAGAAGCTGCCGCAGGACCTGCCGTACGCGATGACCACCCTGTACGACGCCCACCCGCCGGGGGCCCGCCGCCTGCGCGGGATCAAGGGCAGGCTCAATGCCCCCGAGCGGCGCCGCCAGGCGGCCCGGCGGGCCTTGATGCGGGCCAAGGCGGAGGAGCTGAACGAGCTCTTCCGCGCGGCCGGCCCCGGGGCCGTCGTGATCGTCACCCAGGTCTGGGCGATGGAGTGGGTGGCCCTCGCCGACACCAAGGGGCTCAGCGTCATCGGCATGAGCCACGAGTCGTTCGAGGCCAGCCAGAAGTCCACCCGCGCGGAGCGGGTCCGGCGCCACTACCGGGAGGTCGACCGGCTGCTGGTGCTGACGCCGGAGGACGCGGACCTGTGGATCCGGGCCGGCATGGAGAACGTGGGCAGCATGCCGAACCCGCTGCCGTTCATGCCGGACTCCCCCGCGCCGCGCACGGGGAAGGTCGTCGCCAGCGTCGGCCGCCTCGCCTTCGAGAAGGGCGTGGACCTGCTGCTCGACGCGTGGGCCGACGCCGCCCCGCACCACCCCGACTGGGTCCTGCGGATCTACGGGGCGGGCGTCGAGGAGCCGGCGCTGCGGGCGCACGCCGCCGGGCTCGGGCTGACCGACTCCGTGGAGTGGATGGGCAGCACCGACGACGTGCTGGGCGCGCTGCGCGGGGCCTCGGTGTTCGCGCAGGCCTCGCGGGCCGAGGGCTTCCCGATCACACTGCTGGAGGCGATGGCCGCGGGCGTGCCGGTGGCCGCTTTCGACTGCGCGCCGGGCGTACGGGAGATCGTGGCGCACGGCGAGGACGGACTGCTGGCCCGGCTGGGCAACACGATGGAGCTGGCCGGGCACCTCGACGTGCTGATGTCGGACCGCGAACTGCGCGACCGGCTCGGCGACAACGCCTTCCGCAGCGTGCAGCGGTACTCCAGCGCCGAGATCACCGACCGCTGGGAAGAGCTGTTCACGTTCTTGGAACGCTGAGCCCTGGAGCGCCGAGCCGCCGCAGGTACGAAGAAGCCGCCCGCCCCGGAACGCATCCGGGGCGGGCGGCTTCGTACGTACGGCTGATCAGCGCTCGACGTGCTGCACTTCACCCTTGCGGTTGGCCTCCCAGCCCGCCCAGGCCGAGGTGATCATCTCGCGGACGTCGTGCTTGGCCTTCCAGCCCAGCTCGGCCGCGATCTTGTCGGCCGAGGCCACGACCTTCGCCGGGTCACCGGGGCGGCGCGGGACGACGACGGGCTCGTGCGTGTGCCCGGTGCCCTCGTTCAGCAGCTGCGCCATCTCCCGCACGGAGACGCCCTCGCCGCGGCCGATGTTGACGGTGAGGTCCTTGTACTCCCCGGTCGCGCCCCACTCGACGAGCTTGCGGGCCGCCACCACGTGGGCCTCGGCGAGGTCCTCGACGTGGATGTAGTCGCGGATGCAGGTGCCGTCCGGGGTCGGGTAGTCGTCGCCGAAGATCCGGGCGCCCTCGCCCTTGTCGAAGCGCTCGAAGACCATCGGGACCAGGTTGAAGACCCCGGTGTCCGCGAGCTCGGGGGCGGCCGCGCCCGCCACGTTGAAGTAGCGCAGGCAGGCGGTGGAGATGCCGTGCGCCTTGCCGGCGGCGCGGACCAGCCACTCGCCGGCGAGCTTGGTCTCGCCGTACGGGCTCAGCGGCGCGCAGGGGGTCTCCTCGGTGACGAGCTCCACGTCGGGCATGCCGTACACGGAGGCGGAGGAGGAGAAGAGGAAGTTGCGCACGCCGGCCGCGGCCACCGCGCCCAGCAGGACCTGGAGGCCCTCCACGTTCTCGTGGTAGTAGTACAGCGGCTTCTCGACGGACTCGCCGACCTGCTTCTTGCCGGCCAGGTGCACCACGCCGGTGATCTTGTACCGCCGGAGGGTCTCGTCCAGGTTCAACCGGTCCAGGACCGTGCCGATCACCAGCGGGACGCCCTCCGGGACGCGGTCCTCGTTACCCGTGGAGAGGTCGTCGTAGACGACGACGCTCTCACCTGCGGCGACCATCGCGCGGACGACGTGGGAGCCGATGTAGCCGGCGCCACCAGTGATCAGAAAAGTCATGCGTATCTCCCTGGGGTCCCCGGAGCGGGTCCGGAGTCCTGTCCGAAATCTCAGGCGGCCTGACGGCCGCCGGCTGTCTTCACTCCGATCCGCGGCCTGCCCGGGCCCGGTGGAGACGGTTGCGTACGAGGCTCAGCGCACCCGCGGCACCGGGCGCGAGCCGCAGAGCCAGTGATCCCCCGCCCGTACGGAACGGCTGCGCCAGCAGAACACCGTACCTGCTGCTCGGCAGGGCGCGGCGGTGCAGGAGGGCATCGAGGGGGCGCGGGGAGGTGACCAGGGAGCTGCCGTCGGCGAACTCCACGCCCACCTGGACACCCCACGCCTGCATGCCGCGGCGGCCCTGGCGGCGCCCCGCGGCGGCCACCGCGGTGAGCCGGAACGGCAGTTCGGCGGTCCAGCCGTCGCCGTCGGCGGCGGGGCCGAGCTCCACCGGCCGGTCCTGGACCGGCTGTCCGCCCGAGCGGGGTACGAAGCTGAGCCGGGCGGTGCGCGGTCCGGCTTCGGCGAGGCGCCCGTACAGCTCGCGCACCCGGATCCGGACCCGGCCGGGGCCCACCGGTTCGGCATCGATGCTGACGGGCAGTTCGGCGACCGGCAGCCCGGCCAACCCGTCCAGCTCCACCGGGAGCTCCTCGCTCCAGACGGGCCGCCCGTCCGGGCCGGTCGCGTACGGGGGCAGCAGCCGGGGCGGCTCGGCGGCGAAGCGGGTGAGCCGCTCGACGTCGGCGGGCGGGGTCGCGGTGGCCCGCAGCAGCCGGACGATCCAGCGGGCGTGCGCCCCCGCGGCCGCGACGGCGGCCTCGTCGAACCCGGCGACGTAGTCGCGGGTCAGCGTCCACCAGGCGGCCTGGTACCCGGGGTCCTTGCCGAGCTCGCGCAGGTACATGCGCAGGTCGTACTCCAGGAACTTCACCTGGCAGGCCAGGCCCAGCTCCGGCGAGGACTCGGTGATGATCCGGCGGGCCGTGCGGTGGGCCTCGATCCGGGAACGCCAGTTGCCGACGTCCTTGCGGTCCAGGGAGATCGACACCTGGGCGGCGTCGCGGCGCACGTGCCAGACGTAGACGAGGTCGCCGATGACGGCGATGCGCGGGGCGGCGGCCAGGACGCGCGCGGTGAAGACGAAGTCCTCGTAGGTGAACCGGCCGTCGGGGAAGCGGATCGCATGCTTGTCCAGGAAGGCCCGCTCGTACAGCTTGTTGACGCAGAGGGTGTCCCGGACCAGCTCGGGCCGGTCGGCGGGCCGCTCGATCACGTCGCCCGCGGTGTACAGCCCGGGCATCCACGGCACGTCGTGGTACTGGGGCAGCTCGCGGCGGACGCACGCGCCGACGGTCACCGGCGCGCGGTGCTCCTCGGCGGCGCGCACGAGGGCGTCGGCCGCCCCCGGGGGCAGCACGTCGTCACTGTCGAGGAACAGGACGTACGGGGAGCTCGCGGCCGCGATCCCGTCGTTGCGCGGGGTGCCGCAGCCGCCGCTGTTCTCCGTGCGGTGCACGACCTTCAGACGGGGGTGGACGGCGGCCAGCTCGTCCAGCACCTGCGCGGTGCCGTCGGCCGAGGCGTCGTTCACGGCGATCACCTCGGCGACGACCGGGCCCTGGGCGAGCGCCGAGGATACGGCCTCGCCCACGAGCACGGCGTCGTTGTACGCGATCACCACGACGGAAACGCTGGGAGTGTTGGTGCTGCTCACCCGTGGATCCTAGGCGACCGGGGTAAACATCACTTCAACTCCGCCGTCCGGGGCAGTGATGCGGCAAAGCAGCAGATCAGAACGGCCGGAACTCGTCGTACTCCTTCTGCGCCGAGTCCCCGCGCTGGGCTTCCTTGTCCTTGCGGCGGGTGGTGGCCGGACGCGGGGCGTCCAGACGGTGGTCCTCGCCGCGGCGGCCCAGCATCTCGGCGCCGGCCATCACGGTCGGCTCCCAGTCGAAGACGACCGCGTTGTCGGCGGCGCCGATGGCCACGCCGTCGCCGGCGCGGGCGCCGGCCTTCTTCAGCGCGTCCTCGACACCGAGGCGGTTGAGGCGGTCGGCCAGGTAGCCCACGGCCTCGTCGTTGTTGAAGTCGGTCTGGCGGACCCAGCGCTCCGGCTTCTCGCCGCGCACGATGTAGACGTCCTCGACCTCGTCGTAGGTGACGGTGAAGCCGGTGTCGTCCACGGCCTTCGGGCGGATGACGATGCGGGTCGCCTCCTCCTTCGGCTTGCGGGCGCGCGCCTTGGCGACGACCTCGGCGAGGAAGTAGGAGAGCTCCTTGAGGCCGGTACGGGCGACCGCGGAGACCTCGAAGACCTTGTAGCCGCGGGCCTCCAGGTCCGGGCGGACCATGTCGGCGAGCTCCTGGCCGTCGGGGATGTCGACCTTGTTGAGGACGACGAGGCGCGGGCGCTTCTCCAGGCCGCCGCCGTAGATCTTGAGCTCCTCCTCGATCACGTCGAGGTCGGCCACCGGGTCGCGGTCGGACTCCAGGGTGGCGGTGTCCAGGACGTGCACGAGGACCGAGCAGCGCTCGACGTGGCGCAGGAACTCCAGGCCGAGGCCCTTGCCCTGGCTGGCGCCCGGGATCAGGCCGGGGACGTCGGCGATCGTGTAGACGGTCGAGCCGGCGGTGACGACGCCCAGGTTCGGGACCAGGGTGGTGAAGGGGTAGTCCGCGATCTTCGGCTTGGCCGCGGAGAGCACCGAGATCAGCGAGGACTTGCCGGCGCTCGGGAAGCCGACGAGGGCCACGTCGGCGACGGTCTTGAGCTCCAGGACGATGTCGCCGGTGGTCCCGGGGACGCCGAGGAGCGCGAAGCCGGGGGCCTTGCGGCGGGCGGAGGACAGCGCGGCGTTGCCGAGGCCGCCGCGGCCGCCCTCGGCGGCCACGTACGTGGTGCCCTGGCCGACGAGGTCGGCGAGGACGTTGCCCTCCTTGTCGAGGACGACGGTGCCGTCCGGCACGGGCAGGATCAGGTCCTGGCCGTCCTTGCCGGAGCGGTTGCCGCCCTCGCCGGGCTTGCCGTTGGTGGCCTTGCGGTGGGGGCTGTGGTGGTAGTCCAGCAGGGTGGTGATCGCCTGCTCCACCACGAGGATGACGTCGCCGCCACGGCCGCCGTTGCCGCCGTCGGGGCCGCCGAGCGGCTTGAACTTCTCCCGGTGAACGGAGGCGCAGCCGTGGCCCCCGTTACCCGCGGCGACATGCAGCTCGACGCGGTCCACGAAGGTGGTCATGGTTGTTCCTCCAGATACATACGGGAATGTCCCGGGCAGGCCTTGCTGCCCATTAAACGTGCCTAAGCGTTCCTATGTGCCAACGCACCGAGGGCGGACCTCTCTTCCCGGCTTGCGCCGGGAAGAGTTGAGATCCGCCCTCGGGAAGTTACGTACCGCTGATCAGCAGGAGCTGGATCAGGCGGCCGGAACGATGTTGACGACCTTGCGGCCACGGTGCGTGCCGAACTGCACGGCACCGGCCTGCAGCGCGAACAGCGTGTCGTCGCCACCACGACCGACACCCGAACCCGGGTGGAAGTGGGTGCCGCGCTGGCGGACGAGGATCTCGCCGGCGGAAACGACCTGACCGCCGAAGCGCTTCACGCCGAGCCGCTGAGCGTTGGAATCGCGCCCGTTCCGGGTGGACGATGCGCCCTTCTTGTGTGCCATGTCTCAGTCCCTCTTACTTCGCAGCCGTGGGGATACCGGTGACCTTGATCGCCGTGTACTGCTGGCGGTGACCCTGGCGACGGCGGTAGCCGGTCTTGTTCTTGTAGCGCAGGATGTCGATCTTGGCGCCCTTGTGGTGGTCCACGATCTCGGCCTGGACCTTGATCCCGGCCAGCACCCACGGGTCGCTGGTCACGGCGTCGCCGTCGACAACGAGCAGGGTCGAGAGCTCGACCGTGTCGCCAACCTTGGCAGTGGAAATCTTGTCAACCTCAACGATGTCACCAACAGCAACCTTGTGCTGGCGACCACCGCTGCGCACGATGGCGTACACGCGGATCTCTCTCTCACTCGGGACGGATGCTCCTGAAGCCAGCCGCTCAGGCAGACCCCTCTTGCGGGGGGCCCGAACTGATCCGGATTGGACGAGCGGCCTCTCCTGCGGGCGGTGCCCGGCCGGAGGAAGGTGCTCAGGAGCGCGACGCGCACTAGACGTAACCATCTAGGACATGCCGACGGTCTAGGTTACGGGGCCGGTTCCGGAGGGTCAAACCGGGCCCGCGCAGGCCGTGGGCCCCGCCTCTCGGCGGGGCCCACGGGCCGTGCGGCGGATCAGGCTTCGGTCGGAGCCGAGACGGAGGGCAGCGACTGCTGCTCGGCCGCCGCGGTCTTCTTCGTCGCCCGCTTCGCCGTGGTCTTCTTGGCGGTCGCCTTCTTGGCCACGGTCTTCTTGGCGGCCGTCGTCTTCTTGGCGGCGGTGGCCTTCTTCGCCGGGGCCTTCTTGGCGGCCGTCTTGCGGACCGCCTTCTTGGCCGGCTTCTCGGCCGGGGCGGCCTCCTCTGCCTCGGGGGCCTCCGCTGCCTCGGCCGGGGCCGGAGCGGCCTCGGGCTCGGCGGCGGGGGTCTCCACGACCACCACGGCGGCCTCCGCCGCGCCGGCCGGGGAGCCGGCGGGTGCGGTGGCCTTACGGGTGGCACGGCGACGCGGACGGGCCGGTGCGGCCTCGGCCGCGGGGGCCTCGACTGCGGGGGCCTCCTCGACAAGGGCCTCGGCGACCGGCGCCTCGGCAACAGCCTCGGGCTCCGGCTCGGCGGCGACGGCCGGCTCCGGCGCGGACTCCGGCTCGGCGGCGGTCTCGGCCACCGGGGCCGGGGCCGTGGCCTTGCGGGTCGCCCGGCGACGGGTACGGCCCTTGGGCTCGGCCGGAGCCGTCTCGGCGGCCTCCACGGCCTCCGCGACGACCTCGGCGGCCGGCTCCAGCACCGTGTCGGCCGGCTCGGTCACCGGGGCGGCCTCGACGACCGGCTCCACGACGGGCTCCGCCACCGGTGCGGCGACGGGCTCGGCCTCGCGGGCCGGCGCCGGAGCGGCCGCACCGCGCGGGGCGCCCGCCGGGGCGGTCGCCTTGCGGGTGGCACGGCGGCGGTTGCGACGGCCGCTCAGGCCGGCCGCGGCCTCCGCCTCCGCCGGGCTGCTGTAGAGCTCCTCGTCCGCGACGAACGCCGGCTCGGGCAGTGCCACCGGCGCCGCGAGCTCGGCGGCCACCTCGGCCTCGGTCTCGGTGTCGGCTTCGAGGACCTCGACGGTCTCGACGCCCTCGATCTCGTGGTCGTGCTCGTGACCGCGGCCGCCGCGACGCTTGGCACGCTTGCCGTTGCCACCGCCGCCGACCACGGTCGGCGTCTCCATGTGCACGATCACACCGCGTCCGTTGCAGTGGACGCAGGTCTCGGAGAAGGACTCCAGCAGGCCCTGGCCCACCCGCTTGCGGGTCATCTGGACCAGGCCCAGCGAGGTCACCTCGGCGACCTGGTGCTTCGTACGGTCGCGGCCCAGGCACTCCAGCATCCGCCGCAGGACCAGGTCGCGGTTGGACTCCAGGACCATGTCGATGAAGTCGATGACGACGATGCCGCCGAGGTCGCGCAGCCGCAGCTGGCGCACGATCTCCTCGGCCGCCTCCAGGTTGTTCCTGGTGACGGTCTCTTCGAGGTTGCCGCCCTGACCGGTGAACTTGCCGGTGTTGACGTCGATGACGATCATCGCCTCGGTCTTGTCGATCACGAGGGAGCCGCCCGAGGGCAGCCACACCTTGCGGTCGAGCGCCTTGGCGAGCTGCTCGTCGATCCGGTACGTCGCGAAGACGTCGACCTCGGAGGTCCAGCGCGACAGCCGGTCGGCCAGGTCCGGGGCCACGTGGTTCACGTAGCCGTGGATGGTCTCCCAGGCGGTGTCACCGCTGACGATGACCTTCGAGAAGTCCTCGTTGAAGATGTCGCGCACGACGCGGACGGTCATGTCCGGCTCGCCGTACAGCAGGCTCGGCGAAGAGGTCGAGATCTGCTTCGACTTCTTCTGGATGTCCTCCCACTGGGCCTGCAGACGCTCGACGTCGCGGCGCAGCTCGTCCTCGCTCGCGCCCTCGGCGGCGGTGCGCACGATGACGCCCGCGTCCTCGGGGACGATCTTCTTGAGGATGGTCTTCAGGCGGGCGCGCTCGGTGTCGGGCAGCTTGCGGCTGATGCCGGTCATCGAGCCCTCGGGCACGTAGACCAGGTAGCGGCCGGGCAGCGAGACCTGGCTGGTCAGGCGGGCGCCCTTGTGGCCGATCGGGTCCTTGGTGACCTGCACCAGGACCGACTGGCCGGACTTGAGGGCGGACTCGATGCGGCGCGGCCCGTTGGCCATGCCGAGCGCCTCGAAGTTGACCTCGCCGGCGTACAGGACGGCGTTGCGGCCCTTGCCGATGTCGATGAAGGCGGCCTCCATCGACGGCAGCACGTTCTGGACCTTGCCCAGGTAGACGTTGCCGACGTACGAGGTGGCTTCTTCCTTGTTGACGTAGTGCTCGACGAGCACGTTGTCCTCGAGGACGCCGATCTGGGTGCGCTCGCCGGCCTGGCGGACGACCATGACGCGCTCGACGGCCTCGCGGCGGGCCAGGAACTCGGCCTCGGTGATGATCGGGACGCGGCGGCGGCCCTGCTCGCGGCCCTCGCGGCGGCGCTGCTTCTTCGCCTCCAGACGGGTCGAGCCCTTGATGGACTGCACCTCGTCGGACGGCTCGGCCTTCTCGCGGGCCGGGCGCGGCTCGCGGACCTTGACGACGGTGCGTACGCCGTCCTCCTCGCCCGCTTCGCCCTCGGCACCGGAGTCACCGCTGCGGCGGCGACGGCGACGGCGGCGACGGCTGGAGCTGGAGCCGAGGGCCTCGGTCTCCTCGTCCTCCTCGGCCTCTTCCTCTTCCGCCTCCTGCTCGGCGACGCCCTCGGCCTCGTCCTCGGCGGACTCGTCCAGGTCGGCGGCCTCACCGCGGCGGCGGCGACGGCCACCGCGACGGCGGCGGCGGGAGGGGCGCTCGCCCGTCTCGTCGCCCTCGTCGAACTCTGCGGCTTCCTCGTCGAGCTCGGCGGCCTCGGCCTCGTCCTCGACGCGCTCCACGTCGGCCAGGGAGACCGGCGCGGACTCGGCGGCCGGGGCGGCCTCGACGGCACCGCGGCCGCGGCGACGGCGGCGGCCGGCGGGCTGGGCGGCGGGGGCCTGGACGACCTCGGCCTCGACTTCGAGCTCTTCCTCTTCCTCGGCCTCCTCGGCCTCGACGGCCGCGGCGGCGGCCGCAGCGGCCATGGCGGCGGTCTCCGGGGTCTGGAACATCGGCTCGGCGAAGACCGGCGCCTGGAACACGGCGACGGCGGGGCGCACGGCGCGGCGGCCGGCCCTGGACTGGGCGGGAGCGGCGGGCTCCTCGGCGGCGGGCTGCACGGGCTCGGCGGCCGGAGCGGCCTGGGCGGCCGGGGCCGCGGACGCGGCGGAGCGGGTGGCGCGGCGGCGGCCGCCGCGCTTCGGGGAGTCCACGGCGTCGGCGACGGTGACGGTGGCCTTCGGCGCGGGCTCCTCCACGACGACCTCGGCGGCGGGCGCCTCGGGGGCGGTGACGGCGCGGGTGGCGCGGCGGCGGGCACGCGGGGCCGGAGCGGCGGACTCCTCGACGACCGGGACGGCCGGAGCGGCCGGAGCGGCGGCCTCTACGACGACCTCGGCGGCGGCCGGAGCCTCGGGGGCGGTGACGGCGCGGGTGGCACGACGACGGGCACGCGGCGCCGGAGCAGCAGACTCCTCGACGACCGGAGCGGCCGGAGCGGCGGCCTCGGCCACGACCTCGGCAGCGGCGGCCGGAGCCTCCGGAGCGGCGACGGCACGCGTGGCACGACGACGGGTACGCGGCGCCGGAGCAGCAGACTCCTCGACGACCGGAGCGGCCGGAGCGGCGGCCTCGGCCACGACCTCGGCAGCAGCGGCCGGAGCCTCCGGAGCGGCGACGGCACGCGTGGCACGACGACGGGCACGCGGCGCCGGAGCAGCAGACTCCTCGACAGCCGGAGCGGCCGGAGCGGCGGGCTCAACGACGACCTCGGCGGCGGGAGCCTCGGGGGCGGCCACGGCGCGGGTCGCGCGGCGGCGGGTACGGGCCGGGGCGGCGGCCGGAGCGGCCTCCTCGGCGGCGGGGGCGGCCGGAGCGGCCTCGGTCTCGGTCACCGCGGCGGGGGCGACGGCCGTCGCGCCGGGCGGTCCCGCGGGCCGCGACGCGGCACGGCGACGCCTGCGCGGAGGCAGGTTGTCGCTCGGGCTGCCGCTGTCGGCGCCACCGGTGGTGTTGTTGGTTTCGTTGTTGAGCATGCGGGCGGTTCTCCCGTCACGCTCCCGGGCGCCGCGGCTGACTTCCGGTCCGGCACGGATCCGCGCCGATCAGCGCGGATTCGGCCTCCGGGGCGCGTTCGCCACACGGGAGCTGTAGTCCATGGCCGCCGGTTCCGTACGTGTTGTCGTACGGCCTGGCGGAAGTCTTCAGGTCTGTGCGCGGCCCGACCCAGGTGGCTCCCGAGTGCCAGGGCTGCGCGACGACGACGATCCCTACGCGGCGGGACCTTCCGGCGCCTTCGCGTCGGCTGCTACGGCGGCCGTGGGTGGGGCGGCCGTGACAGCCTCGCGGTCGGGCGCGAGCGGGTCGGTCACCGTGCCGGACTCCTCGTCGAAGAGCCCCTGCGCCAGCCTGGTCACCGCTGCGGGGACCGGCGGCGCCAGGTCGGCCACAGCTTGGAGACCGGACAGGACGTCGTCGGGTCGCACGGCAGGTGTCAGATGCCGAACAACCAGCCGCAGTATCGCACAGGCATTGTCCGGCGTCCTATCAACCGGGGCAGGAAGCGCCTCGAGGCTGACCACCGCGCCCCGGGTGTCGAAGGTGCGCATGCCGTTCTTGGTGCGGCGCTGCACCTCCACCGCCTCGGCGGCGAGGAAGGCCTCGACCGCCCGCTGTGCGTCGGCGCTCTCCACGCCCTCCAGGCGCAGCTCCCACACGGAGGCGGTCAGCCGGTCGGCGAGCCCGGAGGTACGGGCCTCGACGGCCTCGGTGATGTCGAGTCCGACCGGCATCGATTCGTCGAGCAGCTCGCGGAGCTTCTCCGGGTCGCGGGGCTCTGCGAGGGCGATCTCCAGGTACTCGGCCTCGCTGCCGGTGCCGGTGGGTGCGGCGTTCGCGTACGACACGCGGGGGTGCGGGGTGAAGCCGGCCGAGTACGCCATGGGCACCTCGGCGCGGCGCAGGGCCCGTTCGAACGCGCGCTGGAAGTCTCGGTGGCTGGTGAACCGGAGGCGGCCGCGCTTGGTGTAGCGCAGTCGGATGCGCTGCACCACCGGTGCGGGGGGCGGGCCTTCGGGCTGTCGCTTGCCCAGTGGTTCTTCTCCTTGTGCGGGGCTCCGCGGCTCGCGCGTCGCCCTGAGGTCCGGTGAGCCGGTGGCCACGCCGTGCCCTCTCGGCTCACCCCTGCTCGTGCAGGGAGTGCTCGGGGGCGGGCGTGTTGCTCACGGCTGTCGTACTACCCAGAGTACGCGCCCGTGACCTCGCCGGTTCCCGGCCGGGGCCCCCGAACAGCGCCTTTCGCACCTCGGCCCGGACCTCGCGGACGGTGGAGCGGACGGTACGCCACACCTCCCGTACGACATGTCCGACGGGTGTCAGTACGTGCCGGTACACCTGCGTCGCGGGCCACCCGAGGAGCACCCACCCGACCAGCCGGACCCCGCGCCACACGGCCCGTACGATCCGCCCGGCGACGTGCCAGGCCCAGACGAGCACCTGCCCGAGCGGCACGAGCACGTACCGGTACAGCCCCAGCCCGACGGGGCGCAGCAGGTACCGGTGGAGGACGGCTCCGGTCCACGCCAGTGCCTGCCCGAGCGGGGTGAGCACGTACCGGTGGAACACCCCGCCCAGCCAGGCCAGGCCCCGCCCGACGGGCGCGAGCACGTACCGCCACAGCCCCACCCAGGGCCAGACGAACAGGGTCATGCACAGCGCCCACAGGGTCCACGCCACGGCCTTGGCGAGCGGGGCGAGCAGGTACCGCATCCCCCCGCGCCCCACCCAGGCCAGCGCCTCACCGAGCGGACGCAGGAGGTACGCGTGCAGCATGCGCCCGGCGGGAGCGAGCAGGTACGCGTGCACGGGCCGCACCAGATACCGCCACGCCCCGACCCAGGGCCAGACGAACACCAGCTTGAGCAGCACCGCCAGCACCCGGCCGATCCCGCGCAGGAGGGGCTGCAGCACGTACACGGAGAACGGCCCCAGCACGTGCCGCCGGGCGGCCTGCCCGAGCGCGACGAGCAGATCCCAAACCACCCGTACGGGCAGTACGACGATCAACGCCACGATCTTGACGGGCACCCGGACGACGCCCACCAGGCATCCTTCGCCGCCGCCACCGGGAGGCCGCTTGTCGAGTTCCATACCCGTAGGACACGAGTGAGGCCCCCACCCGTTGCGGGTGGGGGCCTCCTGTGACTCAAGGGTTACGCGTCACTTCACGACCGTGAGGGGAAGGAGCTTCTTGCCCGTGGGGCCGATCTGGATGTGGGTGTCCATCTGGGGGCAGACGCCGCAGTCGAAGCACGGGGTCCAGCGGCAGTCGTCGACCTCGGTCTCGTCGAGCGCGTCCTGCCAGTCCTCCCAGAGCCAGTCCTTGTCGAGACCGGAGTCCAGGTGGTCCCAGGGCAGGACCTCCTCGTAGGTGCGCTCGC
Source organism: Streptomyces sp. NPDC001903 (assembly GCF_042891345.1). Classification (NCBI taxonomy): domain Bacteria; kingdom Bacillati; phylum Actinomycetota; class Actinomycetes; order Kitasatosporales; family Streptomycetaceae; genus Streptomyces; species Streptomyces sp. NPDC001903. Next base: position 379,849 of record NZ_JBIASZ010000005.1, on the reverse strand, counting down.
GGGTCGTGTACCAGGCCACGTCCACGCCGTAGGCCGGCAGCGTCTTCTCCGCGGCCTCCATCCAGCGGTCGTACGAGAAGTGCTCGCGCCAGCCGTCGAAGCGGCCGCCCGACTCGTACACGGCGCGGATGACGTCGCCGATGCGGCGGTCACCGCGCGAGAGCAGGCCCTCGACGATGCCCGGCTTGCCGTCGTGGTAGCGGAAGCCGATCGAGCGGCCGTACTTCTTGTCGGCGCGGATCTTGTCGCGGAGCTTGCCCAGGCGGGCGTCGGTCTCCTCGGCCGACAGCTGCGGCGCCCACTGGAAGGGGGTGTGCGGCTTCGGCACGAACCCGCCGATCGAGACCGTGCAGCGGATGTCGTTCTGGCCGGAGACCTCGCGGCCCTTGGCGATGACGTTGACCGCCATGTCGCCGATCTGGAGCACGTCCTCGTCGGTCTCGGTGGGCAGGCCGCACATGAAGTACAGCTTGACCTGGCGCCAGCCGTTGCCGTAGGCGGTGGCCACGGTCCGGATCAGGTCCTCTTCCGAGACCATCTTGTTGATGACCTTGCGCATGCGCTCGGAGCCGCCCTCGGGGGCGAAGGTCAGACCGGAGCGGCGACCGTTGCGGGTCAGCTCGTTCGCCAGGTCCACGTTGAAGGCGTCCACGCGGGTCGACGGCAGGGACAGGCCCACCTTGTCGTCCGTGTAGCGGTCCGCGAGGCCCTTGGCGATCTCGGCGATCTCGGTGTGGTCCGCGGAGGACAGCGAGAGGAGGCCGACCTCCTCGAAGCCCGTCGCCTTGAGGCCCTTCTCCACCATTTCGCCGATGCCGGTGATGCTTCGCTCCCGCACGGGGCGCGTGATCATGCCGGCCTGGCAGAAGCGGCAGCCGCGGGTGCAGCCGCGGAAGATCTCGACGGACATCCGCTCGTGGACGGTCTCGGCGAGCGGGACCAGCGGCTGCTTCGGGTAGGGCCACTCGTCGAGGTCCATGACCGTGTGCTTGGACACGCGGTACGGGACGCCCGACTTGTTCGGCGCGACGCGCGCGATGCGCCCGTCGGGCAGGTAGTCGACGTCGTAGAAGCCCGGCACGTAGACCTGACCGGTCTTGGCGAGGCGGAAGAGGACCTCTTCGCGCCCGCCCGGACGGCCCTCGGCCTTCCACGTGCGGATGATCTCGGTCATGTCGAGGACGGCCTGCTCGCCGTCGCCGATGACCGCGCAGTCGATGAACTCCGCGATCGGCTCGGGGTTGAAGGCCGCGTGGCCGCCCGCGAGGACGATGGGGTGGTCGACCGTACGGTTCTTGGCCTCCAGCGGGATGCCCGCCAGGTCCAGCGCCGTGAGCATGTTCGTGTAGCCCAGCTCCGTGGAGAAGGACAGGCCGAACACGTCGAAGGCGCCCACGGGGCGGTGGCTGTCCACGGTGAACTGCGGCACCTTGTGCTCGCGCATCAGTTCTTCGAGGTCCGGCCACACGCTGTAGGTGCGCTCGGCGAGCACGCCCTCGCGCTCGTTCAGCACCTCGTACAGGATCATGACGCCCTGGTTGGGCAGCCCGACCTCGTACGCGTCCGGGTACATGAGCGCCCACCGGACGTCGCACGAATCCCACGGCTTGACGGTGGAGTTGAGTTCACCGCCGACGTACTGGATGGGCTTCTGCACATGCGGGAGCAGAGCTTCGAGCTGTGGGAAGACCGACTCGGACATCACGCGACTTTCGTGAAGCGGGCAGGGGGCGACTCTCAAGCGTAACCCGAGGCGCAGCCGCCTCCTGCCGCCGTGATCGCGGCCTAGCCGCCCAGCTCCGCCCGGAGCGCGGGGTCGGAGGCTTGCCCCCATACGTCCGTTAGCTCCCGCTCACCCTGTGCGGCCAGGGATTCCTCGCGGGCGTAGAGCACGCCCCAGGTGAAAGCGGACTCCCCCGCTCCGGCCGCTTGGGCGCCGAGACTGTGCAGGGCCTCGCGGGCGACGACGCTGTCCTGGTGGTCGCCGAGCAGGCTCTGGACCGATTTCATGGCCTTGGCCAGGTGCTTTGCCGGTTTGCCGAGCTCGGGGGTGGCGGCCTCCGCCGCGTAGCGGGCGCGTTTGGCGGCCTTGCGGGCCGCGTGGAGGGCCAGGTCGCGTTCTTCGCCCGGGCCCAGGTCGAGGGCGCCGGTGACCCGGGTGGCGAGCCGTTCGTAGTCCTTGAGGACCGCCTTGGGCAGGGCCTGGGCGGCCGGCTTGGCCGCGCCGGGGAGCAGGGGCGGATCGGCCAGCAGGGCGTCGAGGGCGTCGAGCAGGGCCGCGTACCGCTTACCGTCGAGGGCGGCGAGGGCGCGGCGCCGGGTCGCCGAGCGGCGGGCGTTGTTCCACGTCCGCAGACGGCCGCGGACGGGTCCGACCACGAGGGTGCGGGGGAGGTCGGCGACATGGGTCTGGATGCGGTCGAAGAGGACCTCCTGGTCCCGGTCGAGGCCGAGCTCGGCGGCCAGCCAGCGCAGCTCCTCGCCGAGCGGGTCCGTGACGGCGCGGTCGAGGACCTTGCGGTACGTCTTGAAGGCGCTGCGCATCCGGCGGCAGGCGACCCGCATCTGGTGGACGGAGTCGGGCAGGTTGCGGCGGACGGCGGGGTCCTGGGCGACGAGCGCGTCGCGCTGCTCGCGCAGGTACGAGAGGACCTGCGCGCCCGCGGTGCCCCCGGCGCCGGCGGGCCCGGGCCGCTGCGGCGGCTCGGTGCCCGTCTCGGCGAGGGCCCGGGCGAGTTTGGAGGGGGCGTCGGAGACCTTGAGCCCGGCTTTGCGGAACTTCTTCTCGACCGCGTCGAGGAGCGCGGGGTCGACGCCGTCGGCGAGCTCGACCTCGACCTCGGTCCAGGCCGCGGCGGCCTCGTCCCGTTCGGCGCGGACGGCGTCGGTCGAGAGCTCCGCGAGGAGGGCGCCCTCGGCGTCGAGGAGGTGGGTCACGCGGCGCGAGGAGAGGAGCCGGACCTGCGGCTCCAGGGCGGTGTCGCGGACACGGGAGCGGACGAGGGCGGCGAGGGAGCGCGGGAGGGTGTCGCTGAGCGGGGCGGCGACCTCGTCGCGGACACCCGGTGAGACGGGCAGTTTGAGGTGCCAGCCGGCGTCCGCACCGCCGGTGCGCCGCCGCAGGGTGAGGCCGTCGGCGGCGAGCCGCTGGTCGGGGGTGTCGTAGTAGACCGCGTCGAGGTCGACGGTGCCCTGGTCGGCGACGGCCGCGATCGCGGCCGTGCCGGTCAGGTCCGGGACTCCGCGGCGCGCGGCCTTGCTCGTCGTGAACTCGAATTTGCGCTCGATCTCGCGTTTCGTGTCCGCCATGGATTGAACTTAGTCCTGAACGGACAACCACGGCAGGGTGAACGGGGAATCGGCGGCGGAACCGGCCGAAGATCGGCCCCGCTAGGCCGACATCGGCCGTTGCACCCTGATCGACTGCAGCAGTCCGACCGCCACCCACACCGCGAACATCGATGATCCTCCGTAGGAGACGAACGGCAGCGGGAGCCCCGCCACCGGCATGATCCCGAGGGTCATCCCGATGTTCTCGAAGGCCTGGAAGGCGAACCAGGCGATGATCCCGGCGCACACGATCGTCCCGTACAGCTCGGTGGTCTCGCGGGCGATCATGCAGGCGCGCCAGAGGATGACGCCGAGCAGGACCAGGATCAGCCCGGCCCCGAGGAAGCCCAGCTCCTCCCCCGCCACCGTGAAGACGAAGTCGGTCTGCTGCTCCGGCACGAACTGGCCGGTGGTCTGCGAGCCCTTGAAGAGGCCGGAGCCGGTCAGCCCGCCGGAGCCGATCGCGATCCGCGCCTGGTTGGTGTTGTAGCCGACGCCGGCGGGGTCCAGGTCGGGGTTGGCGAAGGCCGCGAAGCGGTTGATCTGGTACTCGTCGAGCACGCCGAGCTGCCAGATCAGGACGGCCCCGGCCGCGCCGGAGCCCATCAGCCCCACCACCCAGCGGTTGGACGCGCCGGAGGCGAGCAGGACGCCGAGCACGATGACGACCATGACCATGACGGAGCCGAGGTCGGGCATCAGCATGACGATGCCCATCGGCGCGGCGGCCAGGCACAGCGCCTTGACCACGGTGCGGTGGTCGGGGTGGACGAGATCGCCCGCGTCCACCCGGGTGGCCAGCAGCATGGCCATGACCAGGATGATCGTGATCTTCACGAACTCGGAGGGCTGGAGCGAGAACCCGCCGCCGATCACGATCCACGCGTGGGCGCCGTTGATGGTGGCGCCGAGCGGGGTGAGCACGGCGAGGATCAGCACCAGGGAGAGCCCGTACAGGATCGGCACGGCGCCGCGCAGGGTGCGGTGGCCCAGCCAGACGGTGCCGATCATCAGCACGAGGCCGATGCCGGTGTTCAGGGCGTGCCGGACCAGGAAGTAGTACGGGTCGCCCTGGTTGAGCTGGGTGCGGTTGCGGGTCGCCGACCACACCAGCAGGGCGCCGATGAAGGACAGGGCGAGCGCCGAGAGGAGTATCGGCCAGTCGAGTCGGCGCAGCACCGAGTCGCGCGAGGTCAGCTTGGCCATCGCGCCGCGCTCGGGCGCGTACCGGGATACGGAGAACTTGTTCGCGGTCTGCATCGGGGTCTCAGTCCTGCCGCGCGGCGGGCGGGGCGGGGGGACCGGCGAGCGCGGGCGGCGCCGATTCCTCCGGGGACGGGGGCACGTACGGCTTGATGTCGGGGGCGTCGATGGTTCCGTCGGGCCCGATGGTGGGGAGCTTGGCCTCCGGCTTGAGCAGGAAGGCCTTCTCGGTGTCCTGCTTGCCGGACATGCTCAGACCGTAGATGGCGTTGTAGATGTTGCGGACGGCGGGTCCGGAGGCACCCGAACCGGTACCGCCCTGGGAGATCGTCATCACGATCGTGAAGTCCTCGGTGTACGTGGCGAACCACGAGGTGGTCTGCTTGCCGTAGACCTCGGCGGTGCCGGTCTTGGCGTGCATGGGGATCTGCTTCTGGGGCCAGCCGCCGAAGCGCCAGGCCGCGGTGCCGCGGGTGGCGACGCCCTCCAGGGCCTCGTTGATCTTGCGGCGGGTGGCCTCGGTCATGGGCAGCTTGCCGTGCGCCTGCGGCGGGATCGGCTCGACGTGCTTGCCGTCGGCGCTGATGACGGCCTTGCCGATGGTCGGGTTCCACATGGTGCCGCCGTTGGAGATGGCCGCGTAGATGGTGGCCATCTGGATCGGGGTGACCAGGGTGTCGCCCTGTCCGATGGAGTAGTTGATGGCGTCACCGGCGCGCATGAGGTTGCCTTCGAGGCAGTTCTCGTACGAGAGCAGCTCGACGTAGGTGCCGCCCTTCTTCCCGGTCTTGCACCACATGTCCTTGTTGGCCTGCCAGAACCTCTGCTTCCACTCCCGGTCGGGGACCCGGCCCTTCTCCTCGCCCGGCAGGTCCACGTGGGTCTCGGCGCCCAGGCCGAACTGGTGGGCGGTCTTGTAGAAGATCTCGGCCGGGGGCTTCTTCGGGTGGAGTCCGCCGTCCTTGATCCACTGCTGGTGGCCGAGGGCGTAGAAGACGGTGTCGCAGGAGACCTCGAGGGCCCGGCCGAGCGTGATGCTGCCGTGGCCCTGGGACTCGAAGTTCTTGAAGACCTGGCCGCCGATGGCGTACGAGCTCGGGCAGGGGTAGTTCCCGTCGAAGTCGTACCCGGCGTTGACCGCGGCCGCGGTCGGGATGACCTTGAAGATGGAGCCGGGGGCGGCCTGGCCCTGGATCGTCCGGTTCATCAGCGGGACGTTGGACTCCTTGGCGGTGAGCTTGGCGTAGTCCTTGCCCGAGATGCCGCCGACCCAGACGTTCGGGTCGTAGGTGGGCATGGAGGCCATGGCCACGACCCGGCCCGTCTTGGACTCCAGGACGACCACGGCCCCGGCGTCGGCCTTGTAGGGGACGCCGGTGTTGCGGTCGATCTGCTTGCGGGCCTCGACCATGGCCGCGTTCAGCTCGAACTCGGCGACGCCCTGGACGCGGGCGTCGATGCTGGTCACGAGGTGGGCGCCGGCGACCGTCGGGTCGTTCTTGGCCTGGCCCATGACGCGCCCGAGGTTGTCGACCTCGTAGCGGGTGACCCCGGACTTGCCGCGCAGGGTCCTGTCGTAGGTGCGCTCCAGGCCGAAGCGGCCGACCTGGTCGGAGCGCAGCAGCGGCGAGTTGGTGTTCTTCGCCTTCTGGATCTCGTCGTCGGTGACCGGGGAGAGGTAGCCGAGCACCTGGCCGGTGTTGGCGCCGCCGGGCGCGGGGTAGCGGCGTACGGCGGTGGGCTCGGCCGTGATGCCGGGGTACTCCTCGGGGCGCTCGCGGATCTGCAGGGCCTGCTGGGTGGTGGCCTCGGTGGTGACGGGGATCGGCTGGTAGGGGGAACCGTTCCAGCAGGGCTTGGGGGTCTGGGAGTCGCAGACGCGGACCTTGTTCATGACGTCCTGCGGCTTCATGTCCAGGACCCCCGAGAGCCGGGTCAGGACGCCCTTGCCCTTGTCCTTCATCTTCATCAGCGCCGTGCGGCTCGCGGAGACGACCAGACGGGTCTCGTTGTCGGCGAGCGGGACCCCGCGGGCGTCCAGGATCGAGCCGCGGACGGCCGGCTGGACGACCTGCTGGACGTGGTTGCTCTTGGCCTCGTGGTAGTACTCGGCGCCGTTGCGGACCTGGAGGTACCACAGGCGCCCGCCGAGGGTGAGGAGGAAGGAGAGGACGAGCACCTGCATGATCACGAGTCTGATCCGCACGCGGGAGGTGCGGCCGGTCTCGGGGGCGTTGGTCACGGGAGCTCCTCCCTCACAGCTTCTTGACGCTCTTCACACTCTTGATCGCCTTGACGCCCTTTATCCGGCCGGCCTTGTTGGCGCGGCCGCGCGCGAGCCCGCGCCGCAGGCCGCCGCGCTGGCTGCCGATGCGCAGGCCGGTGCCGCCGGCGAGCCAGCCGGAGGACACGTCCGCCGCCTTGGCCGGGCCGCCGCCCGCCTCGACGGCCATCGGGTCGTTCTCGGCCCGCCGGGCCAGCGCCATGATGAAGGGCACGGTGAACGGGGCGAGCAGCAGGTCGTAGAGGGTCGCGGTGAACAGCAGCCCGGTGAGCCCGACGTGGCGGGCGGCCGTGTCGCCGACGAGGGCGCCCACCCCGGCGTAGAGCAGGGTGGAGCCGATCGCGGCGGCGACGACGGTCAGCAGCGGGCCCCAGGCGGAGCGGAACCGCCCGGAGTCGGGGCGGGCCAGCCCGGCCGCGTACCCGATGACGCAGAGCACGAGCGCGTACCGCCCGGCGGCGTGGTCGGCGGGCGGGGCGAGGTCGGCGAGGAGTCCGGCGGCGAAGCCGATGAGGGCGCCGCTGAGGTGCCCGTACACGAGGGCGAGGGCGACGACGGTGAGCAGGACCAGGTCGGGTACGGCGCCGGGCAGTTGCAGCCGGCCCAGGACGGAGACCTGGACGACGAGGGCGACCACGACGAGCGTGGCCGAAAGCAGGATCCGGTTGAAGCGCATGACGGTGGGCTCCTACTCGTCGGCCGGCTTGGCGGGCACACTGGCGGACGGCGACGGCGTCACCGTGACGGTGACCGTCGGGGTGGGCTTCACCTCGGGCTTGGGGGGCAGCACGGCGTCGCGCGGGTCCTCGCGCGGCGGCATGACGACGACCCCGACGATGTCCAGGCGCGAGAAGCCGACGAACGGCCGGACCCAGATGGTGCGGGTCAAATCGCCGCGCGAGGGGTCGACCTTGACGACCTCGCCGATCGGGACGCCGGGCACGAACGGCTTGTTGCCGCGGGAGCCGAAGGTGACGAGCCGGTCGCCGGGGCTGACCTTGGCCTTGCCGTTGAGCATCTGCACCGACAGGGCGCGGTCGCCCTGGCCGGTCGCGAAGCCGAGCTCGCCGGTCTTCTCCAGGCGGGTGCCGACGGTGAAGTCGGGGTCGTTGGCGAGCACCACGGTGGCGGTGTCGGGGCCCACGGTGGCGACCCGTCCGACGAGTCCTTCCCCGTTGAGCACGGTCATGTCGCGCTCGATGCCGTCCTTGCTGCCGGCGTCGATGGTGACGGTCCAGGAGAAGCCCTGCGCCGCTCCTATGGCGATGACCTCGGCGCCCTTGATGCCGTACTGTCCGGCGCCGGCCCGCTTGAGCATCTCGTCGAGCTCGTGGATGCGGCTGCGGGTCTGGTCGTCGCTGCCCAGCTTGGCCTTCAGGGCGGCGTTCTCGCGCTCCAGCGTGGCGATGCGGTTGTGCCGCTCGCCGGAGTCGCGTACGGCCCCTATCGCGTTGGCGACAGGGTCGACCGCCGTCGCGACGCCCTTCTCGACCGGGCCGAAGACCGCGGCGGCGGCCTGCCGGGCGCCGTCGACCGGAGACTCCTCGCCTGCCCTGATGTCCACCGTGATCAATGCGAACGCGATGGCGATCAGGAGCACCAGGAGCAGCCGGCTTTCTCGTGTGTCCCTCACGTGCGGCGGCCGTGCCTTCCTCGTCGGAAACTTACTGGTCTGTATATCAACGATCCGCCGCACAGGCGCGGCAGCACCCGTACGGCGGATCCTTGTGTTCCGCATGGCCCCCGGAGGGGGTCTGTTCAGCGCCGGGGCTGGGCGTCCAGAACCTGCTGGAGCGCCTCGAACTCCTCCACGCACTTGCCGGAGCCGAGGGCGACGGAGTCGAGCGGGTCCTCGGCGATGTGGATCGGCATGCCCGTCTCGCGGCGCAGCCGCTCGTCGAGGCCGCGCAGCAGGGCGCCGCCGCCGGTGAGCACGATGCCGCGGTCCATGATGTCGCCGGAGAGCTCGGGCGGGCACTTGTCGAGGGTGGTCTTGACCGCGTCGACGATGGCGTTGACCGGCTCCTCGATGGCCTTGCGGACCTCGGCGGCGGAGATCACGACCGTCTTCGGGAGGCCGGAGACCAGGTCCCGGCCGCGGATCTCGGTGTGCTCGTCCTTGTCGAGGTCGTAGGCCGACCCGATGGTGATCTTGATCTGCTCGGCGGTGCGCTCGCCGAGGAGGAGCGAGTACTCCTTCTTGATGTGCTGGATGATCGCGTTGTCGAGCTCGTCGCCGGCGACCCGGATGGACTGCGCCGTGACGATTCCGCCGAGGGAGATGACGGCGACCTCGGTGGTGCCGCCGCCGATGTCCACGACCATGTTGCCGGTGGCCTCGTGGACGGGCAGGCCCGAGCCGATGGCGGCGGCCATGGGCTCCTCGATGATGTGCACCTGGCGGGCGCCGGCCTGCGTGGACGCCTCGATGACGGCGCGGCGCTCCACTCCGGTGATGCCGGAGGGGACGCAGACCACGACGCGCGGGCGGGCCAGGTAGCGGCGCTTGTGGATCTTGAGGATGAAGTACCGGAGCATACGCTCGGTGATCTCGAAGTCGGCGATCACGCCGTCCTTGAGGGGCCGTACGGCGACGATGTTGCCGGGCGTCCGGCCGATCATCTTCTTCGCCTCGGAGCCGACCGCCAGAATGCCGCCGGTGTTCGTGTTGATGGCGACCACGGACGGCTCGTTCAGGACGATCCCCCGGCCCCTCACGTACACCAGCGTGTTGGCGGTCCCGAGGTCGATCGCCATGTCACGGCCGATGAACGACATGTTGTTCCCCTTGTTCCCCATGAGGAGCGTCTGGCCTTCCAGTTGATAGCGGCTGCTGTCAGGTCGGCGAGGTGGGTGTGTGGGTGGAGGCCCCATCGTAGTGCCGCAAGTATGAACACCGCGCGACGGGACTCCGGCAATCCCGCCGGAACGGAAACCCGCCCCCTAGTGGTGACGACGTGTCCTGCACATGCGTTCCCGCGTCAGCCCGGTAATACCAAGGGGCGACCGAAATTACTTCGGTCGCCCCAGGTCATGAGCGCTATTCGGCTGATGTTACGTCAGGAAGGACTCATCAGAGGGAGGGGAAGAACAGCTTCAGCTCGCGCTCCGCGGACTCCTCGGAGTCCGAGGCGTGGATCAGGTTCTCCCGGGTGATGGAGCCGAAGTCCCCCCGGATGGAGCCGGGCGCCGCGGCGATCGGGTCAGTGGGTCCGGCCAGCTGGCGGACACCCTCGATCACGCGTTCCCCTTCCACCACGAGGACCACGACCGGGCCGCTCGCCATGAAGCCCATGAGGGGCTCGTAGAAGGGCTTGCCCTTGTGCTCGCCGTAGTGGGTCTCCAGGGTCTCCTGGTCCAGCGTGCGCAGCTCCAGAGCGGGAACGGTCCAGCCGGCCTTCCGCTCGATGCGGCCGATGATCTCGCCGATCAGGCCTCGACGGACGGCGTCGGGCTTGAGGATGACGAGCGTGCGCTGGGTCATGTTGCGGCTCCTTGCGGCATACGGGTGCGGTCCGACGAGGCTACAGGGAGTCAGCGGAGCCCTTGCGCGGAGCCCCGCGCCCCGCGGCCGGGGCGGCCGGGGGCACCGGGCCTCAGGCCTGGGCCTCGCTCTGCGCCGCCCAGCGGGCCTTGATCGCGTCGATCTTGGAGCCGTAGTGCACCGAGCACCACCACAGGCCCGCGAACGCCGCGCCGAGGAAGAACATCATCGGGACGACGAACCCGCTCAGGATCAGCCCGATCTGCAGGGCCCAGCCGATCTGGACCGCGCCCGGGCGCGACAGCATCCCGCACAGCAGCACCGACAGCAGCATGGCGATCCCGCAGACCGTCCACACCGTGGCCTGGGTCAGATCCGGGTTCTTCATGGCGACCAGTCCGGCGAAGCCGATCACGAAGAACTCGCCGATCAGCGTCGAAGCACACAGCGTGCGCATCCCTCAGCCCCTCTTCAGCAGCAGGCGGGCCTCGCCCACCGTGATCACGGAACCGGTCACCAGGACCCCGGCCCCTCCGTACTCGGCCTCTTCCTCCGCCAGGGTGATCGCCGCCTCCAGGGCGTCGTCCAGCCGCGGCTCCACCTGCACCCGGTCCGGCCCGAAGACCTCGACCGCGACGGCCGCCAGCGCGTCCGCGGACAGCGCCCGGTGACTGGAGTTCTCCGTGACGACGATCTCCGCGAAGATCGGCTCGAAGGCCTCCAGCACCCCCTTGACGTCCTTGCCCTCGCTGGCCGCCATGACCCCGATCAGCCGGCTGAAGCCGAAGGCCTCGGTCACCGCCTCCGCCGTGACCCGCGCGCCCGCCGGGTTGTGCGCCGCGTCCAGCACCACCGTCGGACTGCGCCGTACGACCTCCATCCGGCCCGGCGAGGTCACCGAGGCGAAGGCCCTGCGCACGGTCTCAAGGTCCAGCTCCCGCGACTGCTGCGCGCCGACCCCGAAGAAGGCCTCGACCGCCGCCAGCGCCACCGCCGCGTTGTGCGCCATGTGGGCGCCGTACAGCGGCAGGAAGATGCCGTCGTACTCACCGCCCACGCCGCGCAGCGTCAGCATCTGCCCGCCGACCGCCACCTCGCGCGAGACGACGCCGAACTCCATGCCCTCGCGGGCCACCGTCGCGTCGACCTCGACGGCCTTCTTCAGCAGCACCTGCGCGGCGTCCACCGGCTGCTGCGCCAGGATCACGGTGGCGTCCTGCTTGATGATGCCGCCCTTCTCCTGGGCGATTTCGCCGGGCGTGGAGCCGAGCCGGTCCGTGTGGTCCAGGCTGATCGGGGTGACCACCGCGACCGCGCCGTCGATCACGTTGGTCGCGTCCCAGGTGCCGCCCATGCCGACCTCGACGACGGCCGCGTCCACGGGTGCGTCCGCGAAGGCCGCGTACGCCATGCCGGTGAGCACCTCGAAGAAGGACAGCCGGTACTCCTCGGAGGAGTCGACCATCTCCACGTACGGCTTGATGTCGTAGTACGTCTCGATGAAGCGCTCGGCGCTGATCGGGGCCCCGTCGAGGCTGATCCGCTCGGTGACCGACTGCACGTGCGGGCTGGTGTAGCGGCCGGTACGCAGCTCGAAGGCGTTCAGCAGGGCCTCGATCATGCGGGCGGTGCTGGTCTTGCCGTTGGTGCCGGTCACGTGGATGGAGGGGTACGCGCGCTGCGGTTCGCCGAGGACGTCCATCAGCGCGGCGATGCGCGTGACGGAGGGCTCCAGCTTGGTCTCGCCCCAGCGGGTGGAGAGCTCCTGCTCCACCTCCTGGAGCGCCCGCGCCACCTCCGGGTCGAGGGGGTGCGACGGTACCGGGTCGCCCTGGGGCGGTCCGGCCTGGGCGCGCAGGGTGCGGCTGCCGGCCTCGATCACCGCCAGGTCGGGGTCGCGGTCGGACTCTTCGGCCACGATCCGTTCGAAGAGATCGGAGGTCTCGTCGCGGTCGTCGGGTCCGTTGCTCTCGGGCTGCTGCTCACTCACGGGGCCAGTCTACGGACGGGGGGCCCGGGGACTTTCGACCCGGCCGTTTCGGGACGTTCGGCGGCCGCTGCGACCTGATCGTTATGCAAGCCTTGCGGACAGGAGATAGGGGAACAAATGCCGCAGGCCAGCACCGCCAAGTCCGCTTCCAGCCGCGACATAGGGATCGACCTGGGGACCGCGAACACCCTCGTCTACGCCCGGGGGCACGGGATCGTCCTCAATGAGCCGTCCGTGGTGGCCGTGAAGGCGGGCACCACCACGGCCCTGGCCGTGGGGACCGAGGCCAAGGAGACCATCGGCCGCACCCCCGGCTCCATCACCGCGATCCGCCCCCTGAAGGACGGGGTGATCTGCGACTACGAGGCCGCCGAGGAAATGATCCGGCACTTCGTCCGCAAGGCGGTGCCCGGCCGGCGGCCGCGCACCCGGATGGTGATCTGCGTGCCCTCCGGGGTCACGCCCGTCGAGCGGCGGGCCATCGTGCACGCCTCGACGCGGGCCGGGGCCAGGGCCGTCCACCTGATCGAGGAGCCGATGGCGGCGGCGATCGGCGCGGGCCTGCCGGTGTCCGAGCCGCGCGGCTCGATGGTGGTGGACATCGGCGGCGGCACCACCGAGGTCGCCGTCATCTCGCTCGGCGGGATCGTCACCTCCCGGTCGCTGCGGGTCGGCGGGGACCGGCTGGACGGCGCGATCATGGACTACGTGCGCAAGGAACACGGGCTGCTCATCGGAGAGCGCACCGCCGAGGACGTCAAGGTCGGCATCGGATCGGCCTGGCCGGTGCCGGACCGGCCGGAGCTGGAGACGCGGACCTTCACCGTGCGCGGCCGGGAGCGGGTCGGCGGCATGCCGAAGACGCTCCCGCTGGGGGCGGCGGACGTGCGGGCCGCCCTCGACGAGCCGGTCGAGGCGATCATCGCCGCGGTGCGCACCACCCTGGAGGAATGCCCGCCCGAGCTGTCGGGCGACGTGATGGAGCACGGCATCGTGCTGACGGGCGGCGGGGCGCTGCTGCCGGGGCTGGACCTGCGGATGGCCTCCGCGACGGGCATCCCGGTCTTCGTCGCCGACGCCCCGCTGGACTGCGTGGCACTCGGCTCGGGCAGGTGCGTGGAGGACCTGGACACGCTGAACAGCCTGCTGGTCCCGGCGAAGGCCTAGGCGGGGCGGTGGGCGCGGCGGTGGGCGGGGCCCCCTAGGCCCTGGGGAGGGTGGCGACCACCGTGTACGAGTCCTCCGTGCGCGTCGCCGTCAGCGATCCGCCCAGGCTGCGCACCCGCTCGGACATGCTCGCCGTGCCCGAGCCCGCGGAGACGGGGGCGCGGCCCGGCGTCCGGACGGGCAGGCCGTTGCGGACCGCGATCCGCAGCTGCGGGCCGTCCGCCTCGATCGACACGTCGATGGTCTCCCCGCAGGCGTGTTTGGCCGCGTTGGTCAGGCATTCCTGCACCACCCGGTAGACCGCGGCCTGGCGCAGCGGCGACAGACCGTGCACCTGCGGGTCCAGGGCCAGCCGTACGGGCGAACCGGCCCGGCCGCTCTCCTCCGCGAGGGCCGACAGCCCCTCCACCCCCGGGGTCGAGGCCCGCTCCCCGCGCTGCACGATGATCTCGTTGAGCACCAGGTGGGCCCGGCGCGCGGTGTCGGCCAGCTCCTCGAAGTCCTTCGCGTACGACGTCTCGCGCGCCCGCGTCGACAGCACCTCGGAGCGCACGGTCAGCAGGGTCAGTTCGCGGCCCACGAAGTCGTGGACGTCGCGGGCGACCGAGGTGCGCTCCTGCTGGACGGCCTGGAGGACCGCCGACTCGGCGCGCCGGGCGGCCAGCTCGCCCACCAGGTCGCGCCGGTAGGCGGCGATGCCGACGGCCGAGGCGAGCACCCCGATCGGCACGACGAGGCTCAGGAACGAGCTGAGCGTCTGGGCCCGCGGTTCCGGCCAGCCCGGGACGCTGAAGACGATCAGCGCGAAGGCCACGTACCCGAGGGTGGCCAGGACGGCCGGCCGCCGCCCCCGGTAGCGGCCGACCGAGTAGAGCGCGAACTGGATCAGCGTCAGCTCGTGCAGCCAGCCGATGAAGAGCAGCGCGGTGAGGTACGAGACCCACGGCGCCCGGCGGCGCACCACCAGGCCGGAGCAGCCGACGGCGAGCACGACGGCGGCCATCGGACCGCTGAGGGAGTTGTCCGCGGCGGCCAGGCCGGGCAGGTCCAGCGCCATCAGCGCCAGGCAGCTGAGTGCGGTGAGCACGTCAAGAGCCCGGGGCGACCCGGCCCAGCTCGCGGCGAGCCGGCGGCCGGCGGCCGCGGCCCGGTGGAGCGCCGAGGCGACGGGCGGGACGTACATGCCTTCCATCATCCGTGCTCGGCGCGGGGTATCGGATCAGCCAACCCGGCCGAAAACGTGATGTGCGACACTCCGGACAACTCGGGACACAACCCATCAGGACGCCGGATCGGCGCCCGGGCCCGCGTAGTCGGAGCCGAAGCAGGACCGGATCTCCCGCTCCGAGTCCGGACGTCCCGCGAAGTTGAGCCGGGAGTCCTCCTCCTTGGGGGCGGCCTTGGGGTCGGCGTCGAAGGAGACCGACCACCAGTAGACGCCCGTCATCCTCCGCTCCCGGACGACCTGGCAGACCGCCTTGTACCAGGTGGCCTGCACCCCCGGATTGAGCTTGCGCCGTGCGTAGAAGTCGCCGGGCGCGTGGTACGCCCCGTCCATGGCGCTGATGCCCGCCTCGGCGAGCACGATCCGCGGCAGCGGGCCCTTGCTCTTCTTGTCCAGCCAGGTGTTCCACCCGTCGACGAGCTGGTCGACGGAGGCG
This sequence comes from Streptomyces sp. NPDC001903, assembly GCF_042891345.1. NCBI lineage: Bacteria > Bacillati > Actinomycetota > Actinomycetes > Kitasatosporales > Streptomycetaceae > Streptomyces > Streptomyces sp. NPDC001903. Next base: position 364,730 of record NZ_JBIASZ010000005.1, on the reverse strand, counting down.
TCGTCGGGGACCTTGACGGGGAAGTACGCGTCGACGCCGAGCCGCTTGACGGGCACGTCGATGTGCCCGCCCACGTAGTTGTCCCAGTTGGCGTCGTAGGACACCTCGCCCTTGAACCGCTTCTCGGCCGCCGCGATCAGGCCCTTCCAGCCCGGGTGGCCCTCCATCGAGTTCAGCTCCGTGCCGATCACGAACGTCGCCGCCCGCTGCCGCTGGGCCACGTCGAGGTAGGGGCCGAGCAGGGCCTCGTACGAATCGAACCAGGCCTCCTTGTCGGTCGGCTTGATGTTCCCCCGCCAGCCCTCCGGCGGGACGAGCACCGCCTCGTCCAGCGTCGGGCGCACGGTGGTGCGCAGTCCGGCCTCGTGGAAGACGCGCAGCACCGTTTCGAGGTGCTCGGGCGTCGGGGTGCCGCGGCCGGCCGCGAGCTTCGTCGAGGTACGGCCCTCCGTGTAGAAGGGGAAGGACACGGAGACGGAGTTGGCCTTCAGCCCGACGAGATAGGCGGCCTGCTTGTGCGCCTGCTTCTCGATGTACGCGTCGTCGTGCTCCTTCTTGTCCTCCCAGAAGATCTGGACGCCCCATTCGGGCATGCCTGCCTTCCAGGGCTTGTCCACCACCGGCACGGGCCCGACGGGCTGGGGCTCCTCGGTCTCCTGGCCCCCGGCCACGGCGGGTGCGCCGGTGCCGCCGTGGGCGGTGGCGCGGGTGGGGCCGGAGGCGGAGTCGCGCAGGACCAGGGCCGGCTCGAGGGAGCCGGCGCTCCAGCGCAGGGGATGGTCCCCGACCACGAACGGCAGGCCTATGACCAGGGAGGTCACGGTCACCGGCAGGATCGCGAGCAGCGGGACCTTGGAACGCCTGGCCGCCGCCTTCTGGCTCTTGTTCTCGTTGTCGTTCTTGTTCTTCATCTCGTCGTTCACGAGGGCTCTCGGTTTCTCAGGCGGGCTTGGCGATGACGACGAACTTGTTCTCTTCGCGCTTGATGAACTTGATCAGCCCGCGCAGGCCGCCGAGCCCTTCCATCACGGAGAACACCGGGATGAGGCCGAGCACGACGATCGGCTCCCACCACAGGCGCCGGCCGTTCGCCGAGACGAGGCCGTTGAGCCTCAGCCCCTCCCAGTACGTCCAGATGACGTACGCGAAATTGAGCGCCCACATGATCACTACGGTCTGGGCCACGGGGGAGGTGTTGAAGTCGCCGATGAGCCAGGCCACGAAGAGCACCGTCGCGACGTGCTGGAGCGGACCGAAGACCCAGGTGGCCACGCAGAGCAGCAGGAACCAGCGGTACCGGAACGGCACCGTGCGGTTGAAGCACAGCGCGACGAGCCCCCAGGCCCAGCGCTCGCGCTGCTTGACGAAGTCCCTGGTGGTGGCCGGGGAGGCGCCGTAGCAGCGGCCGTTGAACCAGTCGCTGCGGCCCGGGTACGTGCGGCAGAACGTCAGCGCCAGCTGCGCGTCCTCGACGATGGCCTTCGGGCCGAAGTCCCAGCCGATGGTCGCCTCGATGGAGGCCCGGAGCAGCAGCAGCTCCCCGTGTACGCCGGCGACCGGCGTCCCGAGACCGGTGAGGGCCCGGAACCGGGCTATGTCGTCGGCGGGGCGGACCGCGTCGGCGAGCCAGGTGAAGCGGTTCACGGCGTTCTCGCGCGGGTAGGCGAGGATGCCCTGCGCCATGTGCTTGCCCTCGTCCCCGGCCCGCCGCTGGCGGTTGACGAACTGGGCGATGGACGCGGCGGTGTCGGGGCCGACCCCGGTGTCGTCGTCCATGTGCAGGACCCAGATGTCGTCGAGGGCCTCGCCCTCGTCGATCCGCAGTTCGTGCGCGTAGTGGTTGGCGCGGGCCTTGAACCGGGTGCCGTTCGCCGTCTCGTACGCCTTGGGGACGGTGACCACCCGGATCAGCGGGTTCATCGCGGCCAGGTCGTCGATCCGCTCGGCCGCCTCGCAGCCCTCCTCCGTGAGGACGTCGACCCGCATGAGCGGGAAATACGGGGGCAGGTGCTCCACGTAGCTCAGGACCGAGCGCTCCAGCGCCGGGTAGGTGTCGTGGCGGCCGATGGTCGGCACCAGCACGATGAGGAAGTCCTCCTCCACCGGCGTCGGCGGGACCATCTCGTGCGACTTCCGCAGCCGGCGGCGGATCAGCAGGGCGCCCTGGAGGCCGACCATGACGCCTACGCCGGGCAACGACCAGACGACCGACAGGGTCCAGCCCAGCGGGGTCGGATTCGGCTTGAACGACCACAGGCCGAAGGCGGCGAGGAGCAGGAAGGGCAGCAGGAAGGGCAGCACACCGGGTTTCCAGTCGGCGTGGCGCTGCACCATCTTCGCGTCGCGCCGGGTGGCGGGCGCGACCTCTTGTGTGGAGGCGGGGGTCATGGCAATGGTCCTTCGCGGTTCCTACGGCTACTGCTGTTGCGGCGGCGGCGACTGCCGGGGCTGCTGGGGCTGTTGAGGCTGCTGGGGCCAGGCGGGCTGACTGCCGTACGGGCCGGGCCCGTAACCGGGTTGGGGCTGCTGCGGCGGATAGGGCTGCTGGGGCGTGGGCTGCGGCCGGGCGTAGCCCGTCTGCGGCAACTGCGGTGCGGGCTGCGCCGGATAGGCCGGTGCGGCGCCGAAGCCGTGGGACGGCTGAGGAGACTGCTGCTGCGGCACCTCCCGCGCCAGCCGGGCTTCATTGGCCTGCTGGGTCCACGGGTTCACCGGAGGCTGCCACGCTTCGTACACCGCGAAGTCCCGCAGCAGCAGGACGATGAGCGTGCAGGTCACCAGGGTGCCGACCGCGAAGGTCGCCAGCTTCAGGCCGCCCTGTGCGGTCGTGGTGAAGTACTCGGCCTGCTTGTCGTCGAAGAGCGCGCCCGACAGGCTGCGCACCCGGTTGTAGCCCTCGATGGCGGCGCCGCCGATGATGATGCCCCGCCCGAGGGTGTTCCCGCGCAGGACCAGCAGTCCGCCCGACACATAGACGACACCCCAGTTGAGGTTGAACGTCTCTGCGGTCCCGGAGCCGTCACCCGTGCCGTAGTACACGATGCCCTGGAGGAAGTCGGCGACGCCGACCTGCCAGAAGCAGTTGTACACGGCCCAGAGGAGAAGGATGCCTGCCCAGCCCATGGCCACGAAGGCGGCCACACGGTGGGCGCGTGGCGTTGACGCGCTCAACTTCACTCCTATTCGAAGGTTCCGTCGTGCAAGGCGAGCCATTGCACGCCCGCGGGGCCGGATTCCCGGCCGCCGGTGATCGTCTTGGGGTCGTCGTAGGTCTGCCGGACATCGGCGTTCGAGTTCTTCGCGGTGAGCCCGTCGCCCCACACCGTCCACAGCACCCACGGGGACTGGTCGAGCGTCGTGCGCTGCGCCGCGCCCAGCGGCACGTGGAAGGACTCCGCGAGGATCCGCGGCTTGCCGTAGTCCCCCAGCCCGCGGTGCCACGTGGAGGTCCAGGCGCCGGTGTCGAAGGGCCGGTCCGGGGTTCCGCTGTAGTCGTCGACACCGACGACGTCCACGTATTCGGGGCCCGGGTAGAAGTCCCACGGTTCGCTGCCGTGGACGCCGTCCCAGGCCGTGGGGGCCCAGACGAAGATCAGGTTGTGCAGTCCGCGGGAGCCCACCAGGTAGTGGTAGAGCAACTCCCACAGGGCCGTGTACTGCCCGGGCTTCAGCCCCGCCCACCAGAAGCTCTGCTCCCCGCCGAGCGAGTTCATCTCGTGGTACGGGCGCAGCAGTACGGGGACGTCGTACGCGGCCAGATAGCCGAGGTGGTCCGCGAGGAAGGACAGGTCGAGCAGGAGCGCCGCGTGCTCGGTGGTACCGGGGGTGAGCAGCCGGTCGATCCAGCCGGGGTCCTTCGCGGAGGGCGCGTTGCGGCGCAGCGTCTGCTCGTAGCTCTTGACGGGGCTGCCCGGCCACGGCTGGTGGAACGACATGCCGACCAGGCCGGCGGGTGCTCCCCCGTTGGTCGGCAGCACGGTCTTGGTGCCGTTCCACAGGCTTTCGGTGCCGGTCGGGTTGTACGAGCCGTCGTCCGTGCGGGGCAGCCCGTGCCAGACGCCCATGGCGAGGTCGACGACGTCGTTCGTGTAGGTCCAGAACTCCCGGCGGGCGGGCCAGGCCGCGCGCGAGTAGTCCCGCGCCTCGCCCACGCCCCAGTTCTCCTGCTGGTAGCCCGGACCCAGGTCCAGTTCGAGGAAGGCCGGCAGCTTCCCGGTGATGTCCTGGGGCTTGCGGTAGTAGTAGCCCGGGGGTTTGGGACCGCTGTGGTCGCCGTACTCCGGGTTGTACCGCTCGTTGTGCACCTCGGCGTGCTGGCCCATGAGGGTGCCGCGGCGGTGGCCGGCCCGGGCGTCCGCCTCCAGTCCCGCCAGCAGCCGGTACACGGACCGGGCGGCCTTGGAGGCCTTGGGGTCCCGCGACACCAGGTCCTTCTGGAGTCCGGCGGCGGGTGCGCGCGAGGTGCTGAAGGCCGCCACTCCGGCGAGGGCGCCACCCGTGGCCACGGTGGCGGCCGCACCCAGGAGGAGATTGCGGCGCTTCAGGTCGCGGCTTAACGCCGCGCGACCCGGCACGTCACGACCCGACACTCCGAGACCCCCCTCGGTCGACAGCTGGCCGACGATCGCCCCTGCCGGTCGCACGCGACCCTTGGGGCGGGTGTCACCCTACGCGTCGGCCCCCGAGCGATGTGCTCGGGGGCCGATGGTTCACCGTATGTACGTGTGGTTCACCGTTTGTACGTGTTACGCGGCGGGCAGCGTGTCCAGTTGGGCCTGAATCCGCGCGATGTCCGCCTCGGCCTTGGCCAGCCGGCCCTTGATCTTGTCCACGACGTTGTCGGGGGCCTTGGCCAGGAAGGCCTCGTTCCCGAGCTTCGCCTCGGCCTGCTGCTTCTCCTTCTCGGCGGCCGCGAGGTCCTTGGAGAGCCGCTTGCGCTCGGCGGCCACGTCGATCGTGCCCGACAGGTCGAGCGCGACCGTGGCACCGGCGACCGGCAGGGTGGCGGTGGCCGTGAACTCCTCGCCCTCCGGCTGGAGGCGCAGCAGCTGGCGCATGGCCGCCTCGTGCGCACCGAGCGCCGTGGCGCTCAGGTCCAGGCGGGCCGGGACCTTCTGACCGTCCTGCAGGCCCTGCTCCTTGCGGAACCGGCGGACCTCGGTGACGACGGCCTGGACGCTCTCGATCTCCGCCTCGGCGGCCTCGTCGCGGAAGCCGCTGTCCTTGGGCCACTCGGCGATGACCAGGGACTCGCCCCCGGTCAGCGTGGTCCACAGCGTCTCGGTGACGAACGGGACCACCGGGTGCAGCAGCCGCAGCATGACGTCGATGACCTCGCCCAGCACCCGGCCGGAGACCTTGGCCTGCTCGCCGCCCGCGAAGAAGGTCGTCTTCGACAGCTCGACGTACCAGTCGAAGACCTCGTCCCACGCGAAGTGGTAGAGCGCCTCGCTGAGCTTCGAGAACTGGAAGTCCTCGTAGTACGCGTCGACCTGCGCGACCGTCTTGTTCAGCCGGGACAGGATCCAGCGGTCGGTGGCGGACAGCTGCTCGACCGGGGGCAGGTCGCCCTCGATCGTCGCGCCGTTCATCAGCGCGAAGCGCGTGGCGTTCCAGATCTTGTTGGCGAACTTGCTGGAGGCCTGGACCCAGTCCTCGCCGATCGGCACGTCGGTGCCCGGGTTGGCGCCCTTGGCCAGGGTGAAGCGGACGGCGTCGGAGCCGTACTTGTCCATCCAGTCCAGCGGGTCGACGACGTTGCCGAAGGACTTCGACATCTTCTTGCCGCGCTCGTCGCGGACCAGGCCGGTCAGCGCGATCGTCTTGAACGGGACCTCGCCGTCCATGGCGTACAGGCCGAACATCATCATCCGGGCGACCCAGAAGAAGATGATGTCGTGGCCGGTGACCAGGACGTCGGTGGAGTAGAACTTCGCCAGGTCCGGGGTCTTCTCCGGCCAGCCGAGCGTGGAGAACGGCCACAGGCCGGAGGAGAACCAGGTGTCGAGGACGTCGGTGTCCTGGGTCCAGCCCTCGCCCGTGGGTGCCTCGTCGTCGGGTCCGACGCAGACGACCTCGCCGTCCGGGCCGTACCAGACCGGGATGCGGTGGCCCCACCACAGCTGGCGCGAGATGCACCAGTCGTTGAGGTTGTCGACCCAGTCGAAGTAGCGCTTCTCCATCTCCTTCGGGTGGATCGTGACCCGGTCGTCGCGGACCGCGTCGCCGGCGGCCTTGGCGAGGGTCTCGACCTTGACCCACCACTGCAGCGACAGGCGCGGCTCGACGGTGGTGGAGCAGCGGGAGCAGTGCCCGACGGAGTGCAGGTACGGGCGCTTCTCGGCGACGATCCGGCCCTGCTCGCGCAGCGCGCCGACCACCGCGGACCGGGCCTCGAAGCGGTCCAGGCCGAGGAAGGGGCCGTGGACGGTGATGTTGCCGTGCTCGTCCATGATCGTCATGTTGGGCAGGCCGTGGCGCTGCCCGATGGCGAAGTCGTTCGGGTCGTGCGCCGGGGTCACCTTGACGCAGCCGGTGCCGAACTCCGGGTCGACGTGCGTGTCGGCGACGACCGGGATGGAGCGGTCGGTGAGCGGGAGCTTGATGAGCTTGCCGACGAGGTGCTTGTAGCGCTCGTCGTCCGGGTGGACGGCGATGGCCGTGTCACCGAGCATCGTCTCGGCGCGCGTGGTGGCGACGACGAGCGTGTCCTCGCCCTCGCCGTACTTGATCGAGACGAGCTCGCCCGCGTCCTCCTGGTACTCCACCTCGATGTCGGAGATGGCCGTGAGGCAGCGGGGGCACCAGTTGATGATGCGCTCGGCGCGGTAGATCAGCTCGTCGTCGTAGAGCTTCTTGAAGATCGTCTGGACGGCCTTGGAGAGGCCCTCGTCCATGGTGAAGCGCTCACGGGACCAGTCGACGCCGTCGCCGAGGCGGCGCATCTGGCCGAGGATCTTGCCGCCGTACTCTTCCTTCCACTGCCAGACGCGCTCGACGAACTCCTCGCGGCCCAGGTCGTGGCGGGACTTGCCCTCCTCGGCGAGCTGCTGCTCGACCTTGTTCTGGGTGGCGATGCCGGCGTGGTCCATGCCGGGCAGCCACAGCGACTCGTAGCCCTGCATGCGCTTGCGGCGGGTCAGGGCGTCCATCAGCGTGTGCTGGAAGGCGTGCCCCAGGTGCAGGGAGCCGGTGACGTTCGGCGGCGGGATGACGATGGTGTACGCGGGCTTCTCGCTCGCGGCATCGGCCGTGAAGTACCCACGCTCTACCCAGCGCTCGTAGAGCTTCCCCTCTACCTCGGCCGGAGCGTACGCGGTCGGCAGTTCGGAGTCGGGGCTGCTGGGTGTCTGCGTGTTCTCGGTCACGAGGCACAGTTTAGAGCCGTAACAGTCCAGCTATGAAACCGGTAATCCGGGGGCCCGGCGGCCTGTGGGGGATCGGCTTCCGACAGGATGTCTGAAACGCATAAGGATTCCTGAAGGGGGATGCGGGCATGAGCTACAACCAGCCGGGGCCGTACGGAGGCCAGCCGCCGCAGCAGCCGGGACCGTACGGGGGCCAGCAGCCGGGACCGTACGGGCAGCCCGCGCCGCAGCCCGGCTACGGCTACCCGCAGCAGCCCCCGCAGCCGGGCGTCCCCCCGCAGGGCTACCCGCAGCAGCCCCAGCCGGGCTACGGGTACCCGCAGCAGCCGCCGTACGGCATGCAGCCGCAGCAGCCGAAGAAGTCCAAGGCGGGCGTGGTGATCGCCGTGATCGTCGCGGTGGTGGCCGTCGCCGGCGCCGGCTGGTACTTCACGAAGGGCGGCGGCGCCTCGGGCTCGGTCTCGTCCGCCACCAAGGGCTACAAGCTGGTCGCCCCGGAGACGGTGGCCGACTTCAAGAAGAACCCGAACTACAAGGAGAAGCCCCTCAGCGACAAGGACCGCCAGGAACTGGAGGGGATCGGCATCAAGAACCCCACCAAGGTCGCCATGGACTACACCTCCGGCGATCCGGCCAACCCGCTGACGACCAAGGGCCTCAGCTTCCAGGGCCTGTACGGCGAACTCGCGGATCCCGAGAAGTCGGTGGACGCCTACTTCGCCACCGCCAAGCTCAACGCCGGCAAGGACAAGTCCGCGACGGTCGAGATGATCGGCAGCCCGAAGTCGATGTCCCCCTCCGGGTTCAGCGGCGCCGTGATGAAGTGCCAGGAAATGAAGATCACGTCGACGAGCACCACGGCGTCGAAGGGCCCGAAGGAACTGACCCTTCCGATCTGCATCTGGGGTGACTACAGCACCCTGACCATGGTCAGCGCCTCCGACGCGGCCTCGATCCTGGCGGGCAAGCCGGGCTACACCCTGGAGCAGACCGCCGACCTGACGGCGAAGCTCTACAACACCGCCCGCGTCAAGAAGTAGCGGCCGGTCCACCTCATGCGGAAGGGGTGCCCCCGAGGGGGCACCCCTTCCGCATGAGCGCTGTTCAGGCTGCCGTCAGGCCGACTTCTCCTGCGGGCCCTGGTCCTTCGGGACGATGCGGGGGACCAGCGTCGGGTTCACGTTCGAGCGGACGACGTCCGAGGTGATGACCACGCGGGCCACGTCCTTGCGGGACGGGACCTCGTACATCACCGACATCAGGACCTCTTCCATGATGGCGCGCAGCCCTCGCGCGCCCGTCTGGCGCAGGATCGCCTGGTCCGCGATGGCCTCGAGCGCCTCGCGCTCGAAGTCCAGCTCGACGCCGTCGAGTTCGAAGAGGCGCTGGTACTGCTTCACCAGCGCGTTCCGCGGCTCCACCAGGATCTGCAGCAGCGCCTCGCGGTCCAGGTTGTGCACCGAGGTGATGACGGGCAGACGGCCGATGAACTCGGGGATCATCCCGAACTTCACCAGGTCCTCCGGCATGACCTCCTGGAACTGGTCGCTCGCCTCGATCTCGCGCTTCGAGCGGATCGTCGCGCCGAAGCCGATGCCCTTGGCGCCGGCCCGCGACTCGATGATCTTCTCCAGGCCTGCGAAGGCGCCGCCCACGATGAACAGCACGTTCGTCGTGTCGATCTGGATGAACTCCTGGTGCGGGTGCTTGCGGCCGCCCTGCGGCGGGACCGACGCCGTCGTTCCCTCCAGGATCTTCAGCAGGGCCTGCTGCACGCCCTCGCCGCTCACGTCGCGCGTGATCGACGGGTTCTCGCTCTTGCGGGCGACCTTGTCGATCTCGTCGATGTAGATGATCCCGGTCTCGGCCTTCTTGACGTCGTAGTCGGCCGCCTGGATCAGCTTGAGCAGGATGTTCTCGACGTCCTCGCCCACGTACCCGGCCTCCGTCAGCGCCGTCGCGTCGGCGATGGCGAACGGGACGTTGAGCATGCGCGCGAGGGTCTGGGCCAGCAGGGTCTTGCCGGAGCCCGTCGGGCCCAGCAGCAGGATGTTGGACTTCGCGAGCTCGATCGCGTCGTCCCGGCCCTGCGCGCCGCCGTTCTCGCCGGCCTGGACGCGCTTGTAGTGGTTGTACACCGCCACCGAGAGGGCCTTCTTCGCCGGCTCCTGGCCGACGACGTAGCTCTCCAGGAACTCGTAGATCTCACGAGGCTTGGGGAGTTCCTCCCACCGGACCTCGGAGGTCTCCGCGAGCTCCTCCTCGATGATCTCGTTGCAGAGGTCGATGCACTCGTCGCAGATGTACACACCGGGTCCTGCGATGAGCTTCTTCACCTGCTTCTGGCTCTTTCCGCAGAACGAGCACTTGAGCAGGTCGCCGCCGTCACCGATGCGTGCCACGAGGTGCTTCCCCTTCGCCTGGGAGACGCCTGGTTCAGCGCTCCTGGTGCCTCATATCCGACGGTACCTTGCCGGGGGCCCCGTACGGGGCCCCCTTGACGTGGTTCACATCGCCGAATGTGACGACGTGCCCACGCCAACTGGTGGCAAGGATCAGTGGGAGTTCTTGCGGGTCGAGACGATCTGGTCGATCAGGCCGTACGCGAGCGCGTCCTCGGCCGTCAGGATCTTGTCGCGCTCGATGTCCTCGCGGATCTTCTCGATCGGCGTGGTCGAGTGCTTGGCCAGCATGGTCTCCAGCTGGTCACGCATGCGCAGGATCTCCTTGGCCGCGATCTCCAGGTCGGAGAGCTGCTCGCGGCCGGTTCCACCGGAGGGCTGGTGGATCAGCACGCGGGCGTTCGGCAGCGCCATGCGCTTGCCGGGGGTGCCGGCGGCCAGCAAGACGGCCGCGGCGGAGGCCGCCTGGCCCATGCAGACCGTCTGGATGTCCGGCTTCACGAACTGCATCGTGTCGTAGATGGCCGTCAGCGCCGTGAAGGAGCCGCCCGGGCTGTTGATGTAGATCGAGATGTCGCGGTCCGGGTCCATCGACTCCAGGCACAGCAGCTGCGCCATGACGTCGTTGGCGGAGGCGTCGTCGATCTGCACGCCGAGGAAGATCACGCGCTCTTCGAAGAGCTTCGCGTACGGGTCGTACTCGCGCACGCCCTGCGAGGTGCGCTCGACGAAGCGCGGGACGACGTAGCGGTTGTCCACCTGAGCGCCGGTGTGGAGGCCGCTCGCGGGAGAGAGGTTGTTCATGTGCATCTGGGTGTTCACCATCCTGGTGGCGTTCTGCGGGCTGGGGCTTGCCGGGTGCGGGCGGGCGCGTACGGGTCCTCCGGGTCCTCGTGGGAGGACCCGCGCGCCGGGGCCGGGATCAGGCCCCGGTGCCGCCGCCGCCCGGGACCAGCGACGCGGCGGAGATGATCTCGTCGATGAGGCCGTAATCCTTGGCCTCCTCCGCGGTGAACCAGCGGTCGCGGTCGCCGTCGCGGATGATCGCCTCCACGGTCTGGCCGGAGTGGTGCGCGGTGATCTCGGCCATGCGCTGCTTCGTGCGCAGCAGGTACTCGGCCTGGATCTTGATGTCCGAGGCGGTGCCGCCGATGCCGGCGGAACCCTGGTGCATCAGGATGTCGGTGTTCGGGAGCGCGAAGCGCTTGCCCTGGGCGCCGCCGGTGAGCAGGAACTGGCCCATGGAGGCCGCCATGCCCATGCCGATGGTGACGACGTCGTTCGGGATGTACTGCATGGTGTCGTAGACCGCCATGCCCGCCGTCACCGAGCCGCCCGGGCTGTTGATGTACAGGTAGATGTCCTTCTCCGGCTCCGCGGCCAGGAGGAGGAGCTGCGCCGTGATCTTGTTCGCGATGTCGTCGTCGACCTGCTGGCCGAGGAAGATGATGCGCTCGCCGAGCAGCCGGTTGTAGACATGGTCGCCGAGGCCGCCACCGATGGACGGCTCACCCGCGGCGTAAGGCTTCAGATTCGTCACGTATCCACCTGCTCGTCTCCGACGGCCACTTGCCGTCTCAGCGTCTCGTTCTGGGGCGCGGACCGGCCGGGGCGGCGGTGGCCGCCGGCGTCCGAGTACTCCCGTGCCCTCGTATTCATGGACCCTAACGCGCAGGTCGGACAACGCCATCCCGCTTCCCGAACTGTTCGCTCGGAGCGCAAGGTCCGCAGGGGCTCCGAGACGGCGGAAAGGCCCGCACACACGGCGGTGTACGGGCCTTCCCGGATGCTGCTCAGCGGGCGTCGCGCAGGGCGGCGCCCAGGGTGTTACTTGGCCTCTTCGGCGTCACCCTCGACAGCGGCCTCGACGGTCTCGGCGGCCGTCTCGACCTCGTCCTCGTCGTCGGAGAGGTCCACGACCTCACCGTTGGTGTCGACGACCTTGGCGGCCTCGACGACGACCGCGAGGGCCTTGCCGCGGGCGACCTCGCCGACGAGCATCGGCACCTGGCCACCCTCGACGACGGCCTGGGCGAACTGGTCGGGGGACATGCCGGAGGAGGCCGCACGGCGCATGAGGTGCTCGGTGAGCTCCTCCTGGTCGACGCCCAGCTTCTCCTTGTTGACGAGCGCGTCCAGGACGAACTGGGTCTTGATGCCCTTAATCGCCTGGTCCTTGGTCTCGGCGTCGAACTCCTCGACCGTCTTGCCCTGGAACTCCAGGTACTTCTCGATGGTCAGGCCCATCTGGCCGAGCTGGTGGTGCTCCAGGTTGTGCTTGCGGGTGTTGACCTCGTCCTCGAGGAGCTTCTCGGGGATCGGCACCTCGACGAGCTCCAGCAGCTTCTCCAGGACGCGCTCCTGGGCCTGCGTGGCCTGGTCGTACTGCTTCATGTTCTCGAGGCGCTTGCGGCTGTCCGCCTTGAGGTCCTCGAGGGTGTCGAACTCGCTCGCCATCTGCGCGAACTCGTCGTCCAGCTCCGGGAGCTCCTTGGCGGAGACCTTGGTGACCTTGACGGTGACCTCGGCGTCCTTGCCCTCGGCGGAGCCGCCCTTCAGCTGGGAGGTGAAGGTGGCCTCGCCACCGGCCTCCAGGCCCTTGACGGCCTCGTCGATGCCGTCGAGGAGCTCGCCCGAGCCGATGGTGTACGAGACGTCGGAGGCGACGCCGTCGGGCAGCACCTCGCCGTCGACCTTGGCCTCCAGGTCGATGGTGACGACGTCACCCTCGGCGGCGGCGCGCTCGACGTCGTTCGTGGACGCGAAGCGGCCGCGCAGCTGCTCGACCGACTTCTCGACGTCCTCGTCGGAGACCTCGACCGCGTCGACCTCGACCTCGATGCCGGAGTAGTCCGGGATCTCGATCTCGGGGCGGACGTCCACCTCGGCGGTGAAGGCCAGCAGCTCGCCGTCCTTCAGCTCCGTGATGTCGACCTCGGGCTGGCCCAGCGGGTTCAGGTCGGCCTCGTTGACCGCCTCGGTGTAGAACTTCGGGAGGGCGTCGTTGACGGCCTCCTCCAGCACCGCACCGCGACCGAAGCGCTGGTCGATGACCCGGGCGGGGATCTTGCCCTTGCGGAAGCCCTTCACCGTGACCTGCTGGTTGATCTTCTTGTACGCCGCGTCGAGGCTGTCCTTGAGCTCCTCGAAGGGCACCTCAACAGTGAGCCGAACCCGAGTCGGGTTCAGGGTCTCCACGGCGCTCTTCACGGTTCGGTCTCCTTGTGGCTGACTGCTTGGGGTCTGCGTCCACGCTGCGATTCAGCGGTTCGGCGGATTCGGCCCGGTCCATCAGACACACGGGCACGCAGCTTGCATAGTAACCGCAAGCGGCAATCAGCCCACAACGCGATCTTGTGATGCGGTGGTGGTGGTCGGGGTGGCCGGATTCGAACCGACGACCTTCCGCTCCCAAAGCGGACGCGCTACCAAGCTGCGCCACACCCCGTCGGTGCGACACGTAGGGTACATGGCCGGAGACCCTCTGATGCGCGGGGTTTTTACGAACGTTTCCGGACGCCGCACCGCGCCCCCGCAATGAGGTGTGCACTCCCCCGGCCCGACCCGCTAGGATGCTGTCCGTGCCGCGGTCCCCGGACCTGCGGCGCACGTGTTGCGGGCGTAGCTCAATGGTAGAGCCCTAGTCTTCCAAACTAGCTACGCGGGTTCGATTCCCGTCGCCCGCTCTGAAGCACGAAGGGCCAGGTCAGAGGATGTTTCCTCCGCCTGGCCCTTGGTCATTTCCGGGCCTCCGATCAGCCCGCCGTGCCCCCTGCGTGCCCCTTGCGCGGTGGATCTTCCTTCGTGCCCTTGCGGCTCTTCTTGACGAGCCCGCTGAGCGCGTCGGCGATCAGCCGGTCCCGGTCGGCGCTGGCGTGTTGGTAGATCAGCGCGGCGCGGGCGGTGCTGTGGCCCATCCGCGTCATCAACTCCCGCGTGCTGGCCCCCGTTGACGCGGCGAGCGTGTTGCCCGTGTGCCGAAGATCATGGAAATGCAGCCCCTTGATCCCCGCCTCACGGCAGGCCTTGTGCCACAGCCGGTTGAAGTGGTTCCGGCGCGGGGTGGCTTTCTTGGCCCCGATGAAGACGCGGCCGTCGGCGCCGGCCTCGGCGTACTGCCTCAGGTGCTCGCGGATATCCGGAAGGATCACACCGGGGACGGAGACGGTCCTCTTGCCCGCGGCACTCTTCGGCGCCTTGATCTCCCGCTGCCCGTTGCCCAGCTCGGCGACGGCCCGCCGGACGCGTACGGTCCCGCGCTCCAGGTCCACGTCCCGCCGGTGCAGTCCGATCAGCTCGCCCCAGCGCAGCCCCAGGAACCCGGCCATGAGGACGAGTGCTCGATAGCGCGGCTGGATCGCCTCGGCCAGCGCATAGACCTCCTCGACCGTGGCGGTCGGCCGCTCAGGCGTGTGCACGGAGCTGGCCCCCTTGACCTGGCAGGGGTTCCGCCGGATCAGCTCGTCGGACACAGCAGTCCCCAGAATGGCCCGCAGCAGGGCATAGGCCTTGGCCACGGTGGTGGGCCCGGTCCCGCCGGCCAGCTTGTCCGCACGCCAGCTCCGTACGAGCGGCGGCGAGATCTCCGACAGGTTGACGGCGCCGAGGACCGGCTCCAGGTGGTGCTTGAGGAGCGAGCCGTAGAGCTGCCGCGTGGTGCTGGTCAACTCGCGCTCTTTGATCCACGCGACGGCGTACGGCCCGAAGGCAACCTTCCCGGCGTCCGGATCCTGCCAGTCGCCACGGCGCATCTCGGTCTGCTTGTCGGCGAGCCAGTCGTCAGCGTCCCTCTTCGTACGGAACGTCTCGGGTGCGGGACGGAGCTGTCCGTCCGGGCCGAGGTACCGGGCCTGGTACCGGCCGGAAGGCAGCTTCCGGACCCGGCCGAACTGGCGGCGCTTCCCGGCCATCAGGCAGCCACCCCCAACCGGCGACGGCGCGGCTCGATGGTGTTCGCGCTGATGAATGCCTGGACGGCGCTCTCGGGGATCCGGACATGACGCCCGACCTTCACGTAAGTGATCCGCCGCTCCTCGACCAGCCTGCGAGGAAACCTCACGGTGGTCCCGAGGAGCTCGGCGACCTGGACGACGGACAGGTACCGCTCATTCATGCTGCTCCCCCTTCAGGGCTTCGCGGGCGGTCTCCCGGTTGAGCTGGATGTCGCGGGCGATGGTGGCGGCGAAGACCGACTCCCCCGGGCTGTGTCCGTGGCCGGCGTACTGCCATGAGGTGAGGACGAGCACCGTGTCCGGCTCGATGTCGTCCAGGCCGCGCGCCTCTCGTTCCTGGGCGGCGCGGTAGTCGGCGCGGGTCTGCCGTAAGGCCCCGAGGGTGGTCGAGTAGGAGCGCGACTTCGTGGAGAAGTGGCCGCGGAAGCCGAGCATGTGCGACCAGGCGGCGAGGCGCCGGTCCGGGTAGAGCGGGTCGAGGTCGAGGCAAGCCGAGATCAGCCGGGCGGTGTGGTCCGGCACGTCGAGGAACACCAGGGCCTCGCGATTCCCGACGCGCCGATCGAGCGTCCCGGTGTTCTCGGCGGCCTTGGTCGCGTACTTGGCGACGTACGAGGCCACGGCCTGTTCGGTGACGTCGGAGCCGTCCCCGAACGCCTTGATCGGCCGTATGTCGAGCTGCTTACCCCAACGGAAAGACCGGGCAGGCTGGTCCCCTGCCGCCGGCACGCTGACAGAGGTGTACGAGTGAGCAGCGGCGGCACGGATCGAGGCAGTCAGAAGTTCCGTCGTGGCCCAGGCAGGCGGCGGACTGTCCGGCCCGCCGGGACCGTCGATCCGTACGACGGCGTGGAAGTGGATCGCCCCGCGCTTCTGAAACTCGGCGACTTTCCCGTACGAGAGCCGGGCCACCTCCTTGAGCTCCCGTTGGGTCAGCCCGGCGTACGCGGCGATCTCGCGTCGCAGTCGGGTGGTGAACCGCTGCCAGAGCTGGCCGGCGTGGTTGTTGAAGAGGACGGCGCCCGCGTAGTCGTACGTGGCCGGGTCGAGCGCGGTACCGAGCTCGGCGGCGTCTTCCTGGTGGTGCTTGCCGCAGCGGCAGCCACGGTCAGCGGGGCGGTTGTGGACCGCGCCGAAGGATGGGGCGGTGAGGGTGGCGAAGACCCGGGGGTGTTCGCGGACGGTGGCCGGGATGTCGCGGCGCTCGTCCCCCGCGAGACCGGCCCGGATCAGGTGGTACGTGTCTCCGGCGTACGTCCAGGCGCAGGCGGGACAGCGGGAGGCGCGGCGGTTGCCGCAGGCGATCCGCAGTCGGCCACCGGGCTCGTTCTGAGTCGAGTAGCGGTGCAGGGTCTCGCCGGAGGTCTTGTCCTTGGAGACGGTCCAGCCGGTGATGTGGATCGGGTCGGAGCAGCCGCCCGTACGGCGGATCTGCTCCTCCCAGCGGGCGTAGTCGGGGGCCGCAGCCACCTTCAGCATTTCGCCGAGGAGGCCCGGGGCGGGGTGAGGCCGGGACATGATGGAGCTTCCTTCCGGATCTCTGGTTCGGGCAGGAGCACGGCGCCGGGACGGCGGAGACTTGGCGGTTGAGGCCGTCCCGGGGCCTGTCAGCGGTGGTGCTGGCCGTTGAGCAGCGAACGCAGGACGACAGCGCAGACGGCGACCGAGGCGCCGGTGATGGCGACGGCCAAGAGCATCGAGACGAGGACCGCGCCGACGACGAGGACCAGGCCCGCTCCCCCGGCGACGGCGGCGACGAGGCCGGCCGGAGTGAGGCGGACGGCGGGCAGCTGCACGCGGGGCGTCGGCTGAACCGGGCCGTGGTGGCAGTCGCAGGCATGAGCCGCACCCGTGTGGGGTTCAACGGCGGTAGTCGGTCGGTCGAGCGGGATGACGAGGCCGGTCGGGAGCGGGTTGACCGGGATCTTGGGCCGGATCATCTGATCCTCCTTCCGAGGTGGGCTACTTGTTGATCGCGGTGTCGATGGCCGGGGCGAGGAAGCTGTCCGCGAGGAGGAAGCCGCCGAGGAGAATCACGGCGACGAGCCACAGCGGCGGGCGGATGAGCTTGAAGCCGAGAACGCCTACGACGATCAGGGCGAGCCAGAGCGGAACATCCACGGCGGTTTGTCCTTCAGGTCAGTTGATGCGGCAGCGGTGGGAGCGGGCGGCGAGCTGAGCGGCGGCGGAGCTCGCGTAGTCGGCGGACCAGCCGCAGCCGTCGGCAGTGCACACGGCGGCGTGCTTGGTGCGGCCGCGGTTGTCGCGGTAGGTACCGATCCGGACCGGGCCGATCTTCATGAGCGAGTGGAACGAGTTCCGGACGGACATTGGGCTCTCCCCTCAGACGAGCTGGACGGCGATGGCCTCTGCCATCGGGAGCGGTACGCCGAGCCGGGCGCGCAGGGTCTCGGTGTCGATCTCCGAGCCGGTGCGGGTGCGGTGATCGGCGGCGAGCTTCTGGGCGTGAGCGACGAGAGCAGGCGGAGCGGTGACGGCAGGCACCTCCTCAACCGGGGCGGGCAGTGCCGGAGCGGGTTCAGGCTCGTCAGGCGGTTCCCGCTCAAGCACGGGGCCGGGCACGGAGGCCGATTCAGGCGCAGCGGACTGGGCCGCATGCGGGTGGACGAGCAGAGTCCCGCCGAGGAAGGCGAGCGCTGGCCATCCGGCGACGAGGATCCGGAGCCAGTCCGGGACGTGGGCCAGGTCGAGGAGTCCGGCGGTGGCGACGTTCGCTCCGAGCGACGCGGCCAGGGCGACGGTGAACCAGGTCCACGCGGGCCCGGTCGACTCCCCCGCATCCCGGAGACTGCGGAGTCGGCGCCAGGCGGCGACGAGGAGCAGGTCCACGCTGACCGGGTAGGCCCAGGCTTTCCATCCGTCCTGTCCTGCCGCTGCGGCGAGGTCGTGCAGGTGGGCGAAGGACAGGGCCCCCGCGATGACTGCTTGGACGAGTACGGCATCCGGGCGGACGAGGCGGGCCACGTGCTTCACCTCCTTTCGGGCATGGGTCGGTAGGGACTTGGCGCGAGAGGTCACGCCGACCGAGTGGGGCAGGTACCTACGGCAGGACAGTCCCGCTGAGAACGCGGGCAGGCAGCACCGGGCGGAAGGGGTCCAGCTCCGGAATCTGCGGCGTGCGGTACGCGTGGGCGTTGCAGACGTCCACGGCCTGGCGGAGCGTGGTGTGCGGCGTACGGATGCGGGTCCAGCCGCCGGAGGAGTCGCCGACGACGGCGGTGCCGGGCCGGTCCTTGTCGATCTGGATGGCGGCGAGCACGGCCTCGGAGGAGATGTCGCCGAAGGCCATGTTGGCCGAGGTCTCGTCATTGACGCGGTGGGCGGTGCGGCCGGTGAGCTGGGCGCGGAGCATGGTGATGCCCTTGCCGAGCTCGGATCCGAAGCGCTGGCCGCAGATCTCCAGATGGATGCCGGCGGCGCGGCCGAGCTGGGAAAGCCGTACGAGGTGGGTGACGATCTGGTCCCGCCGGACCTCCTCCTTCTTGGTCGCGGCGAGGGCCAGCTCAGCGACCTCATCCACGAGGAGCACGACAGGAGTCGGGCGCAGATGTTCGGGCAGGTCCCAGATATCGGCAGTGATCTCCACATCCGGCAGATCCGCGCTGACCCGCTGCTCAGCACGTATGACCTGGTAGACGCGATCCATGTACTGGACGAGGGCGGCGAGCAGGTCAGCGGCCGTATCGGGGTTGTCGGCCAAAGCCGTGAACCGCCTCGCAAGGGGAGCGAGTTCGACGCCGTTCTTGCAGTCGATCCCAACCAGAGCGACATCACACGGTGCAAGACCGGCGACCAAGTTGCGCTGGTACACAGACTTCCCGGACTTCGTGGCACCCACGTTCAGCGCATGCGGCACCGACCGGTAGTCGCGATGATGCACGGCCCCGTCCTCCCGCAGAGCAACAGGAACCCGAAGCACCCCAGAAGCCGGACCAGAAGCAGGCATCCGAACCTCCCGCAGGACGTCGTAGCCGGTCATCCGCAGCTCAACGACTCCGGAGCGGATCTCCTGCGCGGTGACGGCGTGCAGTACGAAGGAGTGCCGGAGGCGGTCCGAGGCGGCCGAGAAGTCGAACGCGTCCTGACCGGACCGAATCTTGAGGCGGAGCGCCAGGCCGGTACGGGTGGGGCGGATCCACAAGATCCGGGGCGACCGGGATTCCGGCGCGGGACGGTCGGTCAGCCGGGCCAGTGCCAGGCGCCAGCGCGAGGGCGGGACAGTGAGCCCGCAGGCATCCATGACCGACCGGTAGCGGGCCAAGACGCGGACCGCAGCGCAGGTGACCCCGAAGGTCACCCAGTACCAGCCGGGACGGTACCGCCGCAGGACGAGCGCGACGGCGATGATCAGCAGCGGCAGGACGACCCATAAGGCGTCCATGATCAGGCGGCCTTCGGCGTGGAGGCGGCCTGGACGAGCGAGGTCACCGCGACGGCGCGGAAGCTGATGCCGTGCCGCTTCTGGCCGTTGAACTCGTTCTCCCAAGGGCGGGCAACGAGTCCGGTCAGTCCGACCGGCGTGCCCATCACGAGCTCGCCGGTGATGCCGGTCTCGGGGACGGTGACGGAGAGGACCTCGGCCTCGCCGTAGGCGGCGAAGAGCACGTCCACGGTCATCATGCGAACGCCGGTCTCGGGGTCGGTGGCGATCTCGCCGGTACGGCGGTCCTTGACCTTGGCGGCCGGCGGCTGGGCCACCATCACCATGGCGGCGGAGGTGTCGACGGGGATCTGACGCACGGAAGATCACTCCTCTATAGGGGTCGAACTCCTTCACTCATGTACATGAGTGACATGAAGAAGAGTGCCCGACTCCTATACATGAGTCAACCCGCTGCGGAAGAAAACTCGCAGCGGGCTGTGGGGAGTTGAGGAGCCGTCAGTCGCGCGCCGGGATCCGATACTCGAAAACGAACTGGTCAGCGGCCATGAGGGTGTCGCAGACCTCCACCACGCGACCCGCCTCCGTCACCGCATCTCGCACCAGATGCACGACAGGCGCACCAGGACTCAGCGCCAGCTCGGACGTCTCAGCCTTGGAGGCCGGCCGGGCCTGAAGCGTCTCCACGAACTCGGCGAAGACATGCCCATGCTCCTCAAGCCGGGCGTAGATCCCACCGCCACCAGGATTCTCGGCGAACAGCTCAGGGATGTCCTTCACGACGTCCCACGGCAGGTAGGAGCTCGCAGTCTCCACCGGGGTCCCGTTCCGGAAGTACAGCCGCCGCCGGGCAAGCACCTGCGTGCCCGCCTCGACCCCAAGCCGTCCGGCAATGCCTTCCGGGGCCTCCATGGGCCCGATGAACAACACGCTCACCTTGGCCTCGGCGCCGGACTGCGCGGACTCGGCGAGGTAGGCCGCTCGCCCCTCCTGCCGATGCGTACGCCGGAACCGATCAGACGACCGGTGCCGCACGGGCGGCCGGGCCTTAACAATCGACCCCTTGCCGTGCCGGGTCTCCACGAGCCCACTGGCCCGCACCTCGACCATGGCCTTGCGGATGGTCCCGCCGGAGACCCCATACCGGTCCACGAGCTCGGACTCACTCGGCACCATGTCGCCGGCACCCAGCACCCCGGCCCGGATCTGCTGGACGATCTCGTCGGCGATCTGGACGTACCTCGGTACGGCCTTGCCACCTCCCACTGCGGTTCCCATAGTCCTTCTCTTCCTCCTATGCTCCTGTACATGAGTACGGGTTCCCCGCAGCACAAGTCAACGCCACTGCATTCCGTGTCCGTGGCCGGGGCCGTGCTACGAGAGGACGGCCGACTCCTGGCGATCCGCCGAGCGGACAACGGCACTTGGGAGCTCCCGGGCGGAGTCCTCGAACTCACCGAGTCCCCGGAAGCCGGCGTCCGCCGCGAGGTCCTGGAGGAAACCGGCATCGAGGTAGAGGTCAACGACCTGACCGGGGTCTACAAGAACACCACCCGCGGCATCGTCGCCCTGGTCTTCCGCTGCAAGCCCTCCGGCGGCACGGAACGCACCTCCAACGAGTCGACCGCAGTCGCCTGGCTCACCCCGGAAGAGGTAGCGGCCCGCATGTCCGGGGTCTACGCGATCCGCCTCCTGGACGCCCTGGACGACGCAGGCCCCCACGTCCGCAGCCACGACGGCCGAACCCTCATCCCCACCCACTGAATACAGATAAGTTGACCACCAGCCTCGCCCTGAACTTCGAACGCACCTCCACCCGCGGAGACCACAAAGATCTCCGGCTGAGCATCGCCACCCATCGACACTTCTGCGATTCGTACTACCTCGCCATCGACGAGTCCCCGGCAGCCGCAGGCGCAGGCCTCGGAAGCAAACTCGGACGCTTGCTGGAGCAGTGGAACGAGCAGATCTCCGACCTGATGGGGTCCGGCGGCACTGCCTACCTGCCCTACGACTTCTCGGACCAGTGCACGGCATGGCTCCGCGTCTCATCACCGGACGGACAAGCAGCTCATGTTCAGGCCGGCTGGAGCCACATCGAGGCCTGGGGCATCGAGCCCTCCAACTACGCCACGACTGCTCCCAGAGTCACCGACTTCGCCCCGATCGAGGGCGCCCAGATCGATTGCTCACTAGCCGATTTGAGCACTCACATCGAAGCGAACCGCGCTGCCCTGGTAGCCACAGGCCCGTAGCGCGGTAAGAGTTTCCCTACTTCATCAAGGCACCCGCCGCGCACAGCGCGGCGCGCGCGGCCCGTCGCCCGGGCCTGCGCTCCTGTCTCCGCCCCGCTCAAGCCCGACCGCCGTCCGCACGCCTACAGCGCGGGTTGATGGGTGACCCGTGGCGGCTCGGACTACCGCTCAGTTCACGTCAAAGCCATGCCTCCGGCGGGGGCGCTCCGACTCCGGGATGGCGAGGCGCCGTACGCGCGTGCCGGCACATTGTGGCGAGCGGGGGGCTCCCATCCCGTCTGCCGTCGACCCAGGCAAGCCGAGCAGACGCGGGCCCTGGCGTCCAGGTCGTTCGTACAGTGGCGCGCTCCACCTGGACGCCAGGACCCGCGCCCGCTCCACATACGTGTGGGTCGACGGCAGACGGGATGAGGGTTGGTCTGCCAGTGCGGCATTTTGCCCCTTATCTGCTCTCGACAATGCCGATTCAGTGAGCCTCGGTTGCCGCCATCGCATGTAGGTCCTGGTGGGACACCCAGACTGGAGCCAGCGTCTCAAGCTGCCGTGAGACCAGTTCGCAACTCTCCAGGTAATCCAGTGCGGCTCCGGGCAGCACGCTGGCATCTCCGTGTGCAACGCGGTTCCGCATGGACGACAGTCTCAGGATCAAAGAGCTTGAGGTACCAGGAAGCCCGAGTTCAGAGAGTCGCTGGATGGCCGTCCCGACAGGGACGAAAGGTGCATCTTGCAAGCTGTAGTTACCACTCAGAACACGCCGGTAGGTGACTTCCACATGTCGCCAGCCGAGCAGAACTGCGGCATCTGGTGAGGTATCGAGAATCTCCATGGCTTCATCAATGACCGAAGAGAAACGCGGAGCGCGAGCGGGCTGCTCTTCACCACTGCCATCGTTGTCTGCCGGAGCTTCGATCTCAGCCGCCTCCTCGTGGACGGCACGCGCCTCAGCAGCGAAGTCCATCGCACCGGCTGGAGTCTCCAGACGAGTCACACGGCTGAACATCCGTTGAAGCTCGCCCTTGAAGAGCCAGGCAAGCGAAGCCGTTATCGCAGGCCAGACCAGGGCTTCGATGTACTTGAGGACCATTTCAGCGATCTGCACAGTGTCAGTCTGAACCAGACTGGGGGCAAGCGCAGTCGAAACGCATCATCTCCGTCCGACAGCGGCAGCCATGCCAGAGTCGGCAGGCTTGGTCACGTCAGAGGCATGCCAGGTAGAGCGGTCCCCAGCGGTCAGCGACGGGGAGCCGGAGCGCGCAGCAGAGTCCTTCCTAGTGCTCATTTTCGCTGGTCATGAGCAAGTGAGGACGCCCAAAATGGGTGATTCCGTAGCTCTGTCGGCAGGTTGTGCGGGCCAAGCGCCGAGCAGCGGCCGAAGTCGGGCACGGCCGAGTCAAAGGCCTCTGCGGCCCACCATTCCCCTGGAAGACTGACGGGGTCAGGACCGGGGCAGAATCTCTCGGGCGTCGAGCGGCTACAGGACCAGCGCAGATAGGAGCAGCAAGACAGTTATGAGACAAGAGGCGCGGGAACTACTACTTACACGGCAAGGATTGGGCGCGATTTTCGCCGCAGCTCTAGCGTCCTTCGGCCTACTGAGTGCAGTTTTTCAAGTTGCCCTAGCAGTGTGGCCGAGCCTAGCTCGGCATGACGTCTGGATCCTGTGCTCTCTAGCCGCGAGCTGCATTATTGCAGGCACTTTACACGCCTGGCCGAGATTCGAAACGAGCCACATCTACCATTACCCGAATTTCTCAATCAAGATAAAGTGCGGCGATATACTAGACGAAGAGGGGGATATTGTAGTAGGATTTACAGATACTTTTGACACGGACACGATGGGCGGATTCGTAATTAGCCCACGTAGCATACAGGGGCAATTTCAAGATAAGTATTATCGCGCAGATTTGAGCCGTCTGGATCTAGAAATACAAGAGGAGCTGGCTCGCATCCCTGTCGCATTCAGTGAAACGATACAATCCAAAGCGCGGGGGAAGCTCGATCGGTATCAGGTGGGCACTACCCTCACGCTGGATGCGGGAGGCAGGCGGGTTTACGCGGCTGCCTACGGGTTTATGAGAAACGACCTGCGCGTGAGCTGTTCCGTGGATGCGCTATGGAAGACCTTGACATCCATCTGGGACTCAGTACGAGTTAACGGGAATCTCGATTCGGTCACCATTCCCGTAATTGGATCAGAACTGGCTCGCGTGGGATCGCTGGATCGAACTAGCCTAATGAAGATGATCGCGCTCTCCTTCGTTGCGTCGTCTCGCGAAGAGATAGTTTCGCGCCAGCTAGCTATCATCGTGCACCCGAAAGATCGCCGATCCGTAAACCTACTCGATGTCGATAGGTTTTTGAAGTCTCTATGAGGAATCTCGCCCAGCTGCGAGTCAAACGAAAATGGCCATGGGTAGAATCTGCACGGCAGGAAACTTCACCAAAGGGTCATTAGATTGAAGGTTGAATCCTTCCAGGGTTCCCATTGTCACGGCAAATGACTCCCCTTCTTCCCCCATTTTCCCCATCACCGTTCGACGCGCAAGATTAATGGACTCACCTTCGCGCAGAATGCGTGTTACCTTACCAAGTACGGAGAAGTCGCCGGCGCTGAGCTTCTCGGCGACTGCATTATCGTAGTACTCGGAAGCCACTGTAAGTACGGCCTTGATTCCCGAAGGCGTCTCAAGTACGACATCGTGAACCGGACACGATTCCAGTTCTTCCTTCATTTTCATGATCATGCGCATCTCCACCCCCTTCTGAATCTGCTGGAACTGCTGGACCGTCTCAGTCCAGGGATGCGATTCTTTGCCACTAATGGCGGATGCGCGAGTTTGAGGGTTCCCAGATTTTCGGTTTGTTGAGTTTTGTGAGCGAGCCCCTTCTACACCTTGAGACACGTCCTCCATATAGGCGAAAATCTGGCTAAGCATGGCCAGCATTTCTTCAAGCGGATTTCCGGTGTAGCGGCCCGATACTTTCACGAAGTCTCCGGGATGTAGATCAGAAAGACTCTCCCGATTTCCCAACGAAACAATCGCTCCATCTTCGTTTAGAAATGCATACAAGGCATTGAATAGACTTGCAGCCGTATGGTGGCGGGCGACTTTAGTCTCTGCCGTCTCCCCCACATGACTGGTGGTCTCCCCCGCTAGAGAAGCCTCAAGACTTAGTAGTGCGCCGAGGGAGGGAAGCTTGCTCCCGCTCAGTCCACCGCCCCTTAGCGCTTCCTTCTGCACGGTTTCTTCGCTGGAGACATAAACGCCGCCCTCCAGATAGGCTAGGAAGCTGACCATCATCTGCACATCGAGGTATAGGGGATGAGCCAGTCTGTATTTAGTCATGCGCCAGGCATAGCACAGGACGGAGTCCTTGGCGCGACAAAGCGAAAGATCCACTCAGACGTGCGGGTCGGTTTGCGCCATCTATATGCTATTGTCCATCTAGTGGTGACTGTTCGACGACCACGGCGCGCAGCACTAACATTCGAAATAGGCCGTAGTCGTAGATTCGGGGAGCCCGTCGAGCTTCTCGACTGCCCGTATGGCTAGCTAAGCTACCTGGCATGGCCTATCGAACTATCACGCTGAGCGTCCTGATCGCGTCGCCGGGAGACACCCCCGAGGAGCGGGACGCTGTGGAGAACGTCATCCGCAGCTGGAATAGCGACCATACGCTCCAGCGAAAAATTCATCTACTTCCCCAACGCTGGGAACTGGGCGCCGTGCCGATCATCGGCCAGCAAGACGCACAGGAGGTAATTAACGAACAATTCGCCGATACGTCAGACATCGTGGTTGCTGTATTCAACAGTCGCCTTGGCCAAGAGACTAGGCGCGCTGCATCAGGTACGGCTGAGGAGATTCTTCGAGCGCGTGATCGCGGCGCGCTTGTGCACGTCTTCTTCTCTGATGCGCCAATTCCGAGAAATCACGATCCAAAACAGCTTTCAGCTCTCAATGAATTTCGCGAACAGCTTCGAGAACATGGCCTCACGGGAAGCTACGCTTCGCTTGACGACCTTGTCTCAAAGGTCAGAAGATGCCTTGAGCACGACGCATACAAGCTTGGCAATATCGGCGATACAGATTTCAATGAAAAACCTGATGTCCCAGGCGCGGTATTGCGCTCAAGCTACCGTTACGAGACGGAGCCCACCCAGGACAGTAAAGGTCGAACAAAAATGAAGCGCGTCAGGCAGCGGCTTCGCGTTGAAAACCTTGGCGAAGCGGTAGCTGAGGAAGTCTCTCTAGAGATTACCCCTGTCGGCGAGGGTGAGAACCCACGGATGCTCGAATCGGCAACTGCGGGACGCATTCCCCCCCGATCCTACGTGGACTTCGTCGTTGCTCTACATTTGGGCGTAGCTTCTCAAGGAACTGTGGTTCACCGATGGAGCGAGGACGGAAAGTCGTATTCCGATGAGCAAACGATCTCCTGGACATAGTCGTCGCTGACTGGTCGGACAAAATGCACCGTCGCCCCCGGCAGCTCGCTCTTTGGGCAGCAATAACCATAAAAGCGGGAGGAGACAGCTCTTCTTAGCGCCTGCTCATGGCCCTCCGTGGCCGTGTGTGCCGAAGCGGACCCTGACTGGTGTACGGGTCCGCTCGGGTGTCGCGTGCAAGCTCTTGCTAGCCGAGGTGTGTTGGCAGTCTTTCGTGGGCTGATTGAGCTGGACT
The DNA here is from genome assembly GCF_042891345.1 of Streptomyces sp. NPDC001903. Taxonomy (NCBI): domain Bacteria; kingdom Bacillati; phylum Actinomycetota; class Actinomycetes; order Kitasatosporales; family Streptomycetaceae; genus Streptomyces; species Streptomyces sp. NPDC001903. Next base: position 338,667 of record NZ_JBIASZ010000005.1, on the reverse strand, counting down.
TGAGAGGCGGTGGCCGCGGCTGGTTGCTACGCGGACCGCGTCTTGGAGGGCTCCGGTCAGATCTGTGGCCAGGAGCCGGAGTTCCTCTGGGTCCGAGTGCACGTCGGCGAGTACCTCGACGGCGTGGGCTAGGAGTTCGGCTCCCAAGCCGAGTTGGGTCTCTTCGGTGTGGTCCGCCAGGCGGGACAGGTAGCCGGCGGTGCTGTCGGTGCTCAGGTAGCAGGGCTTGTCGTCGGGGCCAGTCCAGGGGAGGAGGCGCAGGCCGTTGCTCGGCGTCATTCCGTCGGGATCCCCTCGTCGGATGTGAGGCGGGTGGTGAAGAGTGCGTCCGCTCTGTCGCCGGGGAGGACTATGCGGGCTACCTCGACCACGCGGCCGGCGATGTTGGTCGCCACGCGGGTGAGTGAGAGGACCGGCAGGGATGCGCTGATCCGGAGAGCCGTTGACTCTTCTTGGGTTGGAAGGCGGGCGCCGAGTCGCTCTTGGACTTCGGACAGTGGTGGGTGGAGGTCCGCCAAGCTCGCTCGCATCTTCTCGGGCGAGGGGCAGTCGGCTGGCGCCAGGTCTCGGGGGACGTAGATGCGGGCCAGGCTGTGAGGCGCCTTCCCGTCGTGGGTCACGTAGAGGAGCTCGGTCAGCGGGCTGAGGGGCGGGACGTTCAGGAGGGCGGGCAGGTCGCCGTGCGCTTCGAGGTTCATGGTGCGGACAGTTGCTCGGAGGGGTGGGATTGGCGATGTGCCGATGCCTCCGACGTACGTGAATCTGGGGAGGGGACGGCGGACATAGTTGCCGCTGCCGTGGATCTTCTCCACCAGGCCTTCGCCTTGGAGGAGCGCGAGGGCGCTGCGGAGGGTTGGCGTGCTGACCGTGTAGCGGGTGGCGAGTTGAGCCTCGGAGGGGAGGCGTTCGCCGGCCTTGAAGTGGCCCATTCGGATTTGCTGGCGGAGGTCGTCGGCGATGGCGTGGCGGCGGGAAGGCATGGGCCGGTCACCATTTCCTCGTCATGCGGAGGGCGATCAGTCGGGTTCTTGCGTGCATCGTCAGCGCCTCTCCCGACTCGAAGACCAGCCGCTTGGCGCCGGCGCGGAGTTGGACGAGGTCGGATACGCGGCATGGTTGGCCGCCGATCTGGATGACGTCGCCGCGCTGGACGCTGTCTGAGGTGATCTCGACGGGCGTGGCGAGCGCGCCGGCGGGAGCCCTCACTGGTTCGCCTGCCGCGGTTCCGACGGTTCGTTCGGGGTGTGGCAGGCGCAGGAGCAGGCCTCGTAGATCACGGGTACGCCGACGGGTGCCGTGGCGAGGGACGACTGGGTGCATTCGGAGTGGGCGCCGATCGCGCATGAGGTCGACCGGTAGGTCAGCCTCGCGTGCGTGGCGTAGGAGAGTGGGGGGAGTTGCGGCCCACTGGTGTAGGCGTTGGTGGGGCCCGTACGGTTGTGCACGCTGATCAGCTCCTATCGCTGACGGCCAGGTCCCCGGACATCGCCCGTCGCGGGGACCGCTTTGTTTACGGCGGCCCAGAGGGTGCGGCCGGTCAAGCTGCTGGCGACGAGCCCGAATCGGTCGGCTTCCGCCACCACTTCCAAGACCTCCCGCCACGATTCGGCGGGCAGCGCTTCCGGCACCTCCGCCTCGATCGACGTGTACGTGGCGTGCGGCTCCACGCGCGTGGTCAGTCCGAGGGCCGACAACCGGGCGGCGAGATCCTTGGCCCTTGCTTCTGAAGCGGGCACAGGGCCTCCGTCGCCGATTGAACACGTTGAGTGAAGCTAGTTAACTAGATTAGAGCTAGTGGACTAGATTTTCCACATGCCTGAGCAGCCGCCTTATCTCCGCATCGCCGACGTCCTGCGGCAGCGGATCGCGGAGCACGTGTGGACGGCCGGAGATCGACTGCCTTCGCGCGCCCAGATCGCCGAGGAGTGCGGTGTCGGCGAGAACGTGGTCCGTCGGGCCCAAGAGCTCCTGATCTCCCAGGGCGTGCTGGAGGGGCGAGCGGGGTCCGGAACGTACGTGGCCGAGCCTCGGCAGCGTGTGCGGGTGGTGCGCTCCTCAGCCAGGGAGCAGCCGGACGGCTCACCGTTCCGGGCGGACATGCGGGCGCTGGGCAAGCAGGGGCACTGGGAGAGCCGGACCGAGGCGAAGGTACCGGCCCCGGCCGAGATCGCAGCGCGGCTTGGGATCGCCGAGGGTGACCTGTGCGTGCGTACGGTCTACGAGTTCCTCGGTGATGGCCGGCCGGTGCAATTGTCGACGAGTTGGGAGCCGTACGAGCTGACCGGCGGCACGCTCGTCGTACTGCCGGAGGGCGGGCCTCATGCGGGGGTCGGCGTCGTGAACCGGATGGCCGCGATCGGGATCACGGTCAGCCACGCCGTGGAGCAGCCGGAGCCGCGGCAGGCGAGTGCCGAGGAAGCATCGCTGCTCGGGATCCAGAAGGCCGCTCTGGTCACGCACATCCGGCGGACGTACTACAGCGACCAGGGGCGGCCCGTGGAGACGGCGGACATCGTCATCCCCGCTGCGCTGTGCGAGGTCGTTTACGAGATCCCTGTCGGTCGCTAGAGCGGCTGGCAGAGGCCGGAGGGATACCGCCTTGGACGCGGAGCGAGAGGCTCGCATAGCGGAGGTAGCAGCGAGAGCGCGGCCCGTGTGGGCGGAGAACCGCGACGGCGGGGCTCTGCAGGAATTCTTGAAGGAGATCGGCTGTGACGGCGTGGACGCGGTCATGGTGACCAGGCAGGTGGTCGGATGCAGTCTCGGCGAGGCTCAGGAAATGTTCCTCACCGCGCCCTGCCGGGCCACCGAGCTCGCCTTCCACAACGCGTTCATGGAAGCCCTTGAGCGGTCTCAGGGCGACGCCTGACCCCTCCGGTCCACTCCTTACTCGGGTGGGGCCCCGTCCGGCCGTCGTACGCCCGCACAGGCGATCAGGTCGCCGCCGTCTTCCGTGATGAAGAACGTGTAAATCCATGACCCGTCGGAGGCTTTGACCTGCCCGATGCGGATGGGCTCAGCGCGCTCACGGAGCAGTTCTACCGCTCGTTCCCATCCCAGGGTCTCGGCGCCCTTCCGCTGCATGCACCGGTGGCGGATCGCGAAGGTGCCTGCGTGGCTGTCCGAAGGCCTCGCCCCGGCTTCCCATACGTCGTAATCGGCGCCGGCAGTGAGGGCTGCCAGAGCTGCCTTGGATGCCGCGCCGTCGCCGGCCAGCAGCCGCATCAGCTCATGTCGTTCCATGGTCAGCCCTCCCCCGCCTGAATCCTGGTGGATCGCGGCAAGGCGCCGCAACGCCGTTAGTAGGGTCCTCGGCATGACCAGCAACGCGCCCACCTGCCCGGAGTGCAGCCAAGCCATGAAGTTCGGCGGATTCGTGCTCTGTCGCCGGGAGGACGACGGCGAACGGGTCTGCCGGTCGCTGTGGAAGTGCCCCGCTCGGCATGTCTGGTGGCACTGGGCCGACCGGCCGGACGAGGCCCTGGAGGCGTGCCCGATACCGGAGGCGTTCCGCTGACGTCCGTGTCCGCACGCGTGCCCTTCGTGTGCCCGATCAGACGGCGCGTGGTGGGGAACCACGGTCATCTGCGGTGGGCGCTCGGCTCGCGTGCAGGTCAGGCGGTTGGCTGGTGGGCGGGTGGGTGCGTACGCGATCTTCCAAACTAGCTACGCGGGTTCGATTCCCGTCGCCCGCTCTGAAGCACGAAGGGCCAGGTCAGAGGACACTTCCTCCGCCTGGCCCTTCGTCGTTCCGCAGCCGTTTCGGCCGAGCCCTCACCCGCCCACTGAATACGGATACGTTGACCACCGATCTCGCCCTGAAATTCGAACGCACTTCCACGCGGGGAGATCACAACGATCTCCGGCTGAGCATCGCCGACCATCGGCACGTCTGCGATTCGTACTACCTCGCCATCGACCAGTCCCCGATGGCCGCGGGCGCAGGCCTGGGAGCCAGACTCGGGCGGCTGTTGGAGCAGTGGAACGAGCAGGTCGGCGGGCTCACGGGCTCCGGTGGCACGGTCCACCTGCCGTATGACTTCTCGGACCAGTGCACGGCGTGGCTCCGCGTCTCCTCGCCGGACGGGCGGACAGCCCTCGTCCAGGCCGGCTGGAGCCGCGTCGAAGCCTGGGGGCATCGAGCCCTGTGACTACGCCACCACCGCTCCGGAAGTCACCGACTTCGCCCCGATCGCCGGCGCGCAGATCACCTGCTCACTAACCGACTTGGTCACCCGCATCGAAGCGAACGGCGCCGCCCTGGTGGCCACGGGCCCCTAGGGGCTCAGTAGTGGACCGAGGTGCAGGTCACCGTGGTCTTGCCGTCGGCCGTCTTGACGACGTACTTGGCTCCGGTCAGGCCGCCGAGGTCGAACCTGCCCGACTTGTCGATGGGGACGGAGCCCGTGCTCGAGCCGGAGTAGGTCACCGTCGTGCCGGCGGGGAAGCCCTCGCCCCACACGTGGTACTTGCCGGCTGAATCCACCTCGACGTTGCACTTCGCGGCCGCGGGGGCCGCGGTGGTCGAGGCGTGTGCGGCGACGGCGGGGCCCAGCGCGAGGGCGGGGGCCGCGAAGAGGGCGAGCGCTGCGAGACGACGTGTTCGGTTCATCATTCAACCTGCCTAGGACGCTGATGGCGCGGCCGGTGAGGCGTCACGGCTCCGATACGCGGCTTATATCGTATCGTCCGCTTTGTCCCGCGGCATCTCGCGGATGGTCTTGACGGCCGCCGGGGCGGGCTGTCTACTCCCCGCATGTCGGGGGCGGGCGGGGCGCGGGAGTACGTCGAGACGCGGCTGGGTCAGTACCAGCAGTGGTACGACCGCAAGGCCGTGCGGAGCAAGGCCGCCCATGTGCGGATGCGGACCCTGTCGGTGGTCGGCGGGGCGCTCGTGCCCGTACTGGTCAACCTCGACGGGCCGTTCGCCCGGATCGCCGCCACCGTGCTCAGCCTGCTCGTGGTCGTCTCCGTGTCCCTCGAGGGCGTGTACCGGTACCGGGAACAGTGGAAGAACTACCGGTCGGCCGAGCAACTGCTGGGGCACGAACGGGTCTACTTCGAGACCGGGGTCGGCCCGTACGCCGGATTGTCCGGGGCCGACGCCTTCGCGCTGCTCGTGTCCCGGGTGGAGAAGGCGATCGCCAACGAGAATTCGGCCACCCTCGACGTCATGGCGCTGGGCGGCCGGGTGAACGCGGACCTGGAGTACCGGCGGACGGCCGGCACTCCCTGACCTCTAGAGCTTGATGCCCGCGATGGTGTCCGCGAGGGAGTTGAGGAAGCGGTTGACGTCCGGCGCGATGGAGCTGGACGCCAGGAAGAAGCCGAAGAGGACCGCGACGATCGCGGGGCCGGCCTTGATGTGGTTGCCGCGGATCAGCACCACCAGGATGACCGCCAACAGAACCACCACTGACAGCGAAATGGCCACTACTGATCACACCTTCGGTCGTCCCCTGGTCGGCCTGGGGCACACGGCCACGCGCACCCCCACATGCACCATCCTCCCACCAACGGGCCCCGGCTATCCGTCCCGTGGCGAATCGGCATCGGCGCTTTCCCGCCAACCGGCCATGCGCCGGGCATATTTCGGACGTCAGGGCGGGGTGAGACCGGGGTCAGGGCGCGGTGAGGCCGAGGAGGGAGCGGACATGGGCGTACTTCGCGGACAGCCGGTCCCGGGTGGGGCCGTCCAGCACGGAGAGCCTCACGGGGTCCGCGTTGTGCGCCAGATCGGCCTCCTTGACCAGGAGGGCGCCCGGGGTGGCGCGGATCCGGGCCGCGTACTCCTCCACCGGCTCACCGGGGCGCTTGGTGACCGCCAGCACCATGTCCTTGACCGACTGGGGCAGGGCCGCGGAATCCAGCCACTCCCGGCTCAACGCGTCGTCCTCGACGGCGTCGTGCAGCCAGGCCGCCGCCTGCTGCTCCGGGCTGCCGCCGCGGACGCGGACGCCCTCGGCGACCGCCGCCAGGTGCTCGGCGTACGGCCGGCCGGCCTTGTCGGTCTGGCCCTCATGCGCCGAGCGCGCCAGTGCCTCGACCTCGATCAGGGTCAGCGGTTGCTGCCGCCCTTGCGTCATGCCGTCCCCTTCGCCGCCGTACGGAGGGCCTGCGCGGCCCGGCGTACGTCCTGCTGCGTCGTACGCCAGTTGGAGAACGCCGCGCGCAGGGCCGGGGTTCCCGCGTAGACGGTCGGGGTGACGAAGACCTCGCCCTGCGCCGCCTCGCGCAAGGCCGCCAGGCGGGCCGGGGTGGGGTCCTCGGCGAGGGTGAAGCAGACGACGTTCAGCCGGACCGGGGCGAGGAGGCGGAAGGCCGGGTCCCGCTCCAGCGCGGCGCCGAAGGCCCTGGCGCAGGCGATGTCGCGCTCGACGATCTCCCGGTGGCCCGCGCGGCCGTACGCGCGCAGCGTGAACCAGGCGGCGAGCGCGCGCAGCCGGTGCGAGTTCTCGGGGGTGAGGTGGACGAGGTCCGGGCACTCGCCCAGGGGGCCTAGGTAGGCGGCGGCGTTCTGGAAGACGCGGGCCTGGAGGTCCTGGCGGCGGGTGAACTGGACGGCGCTGTCGTAGGGGACGTTCAGCCACTTGTGCAGGTCGACGCAGACGGAGTCGGAGGCGTCGAGCCCGTCGGCGAGGTGGGCGTGTTCCGGGGAGAGCGCGGCGAAGGCGCCGAAGGCGGCGTCGGTGTGGAGCCAGAACGTGTGGCGCTCGCGGAGGGCGGCGATGGCGCGGAGGTCGTCGAAGTCCACGGTGTTGACGGTGCCGGCGTTGGCGACGACCACGGCCGGGCCGGGGGCGTCGGCGAGGGCGCGGTCGAGGGCGGCGGGGTCGACGGCCTCGCGGCCGGGGAGGGTGGGGACGGGGACGAGCGAGCTTCGGCCGAGGCCGAGGACGGAGAGGGCCTTGGCGATGGAGGAGTGCGGGGCTCCGGACAGGACGCGGACCGGGCCGAGCGCCGCCGCGCCGTCCTCCGAGGGCGAGACGCCGAGGCGCTCGCCGAGCCACTCGCGCGCGATGGCGAGGCCGGTGGTGTTGGACATGGTGGCGCCGCTGACGAAGGTTCCGGTGTGGGCGTCGGTGAGGCCGAAGAGCTCGCGGAGCCAGGCCACGGTCTCGCGTTCGAGGTCCTGACCGGCGCCGTCCAGGGCGGAGTTGGAGTTCTGGTCGTGGACGGCGGTCAGCCAGTCGCCCGCGAGGGCGGCGGGGGTCGCGCCGCCGGTGACGAAGCCGAGGTAGCGGGGGCCGGCGGAGGCGGACAGCCGGGGCGCCCAGCGCTCCGCGAAGGCGGTGAGGGCCGATTGGGCGCCGGCGGCGTGCTCCGGCAGGGGCTCGGGTGTGCGCGGGGGCCCGGCGGGCGGTACGACGGGACGCGCGTCCAGGGCTTCGAGGGCGTCGGCGGCGATACGGCGGGTGGCCTCCAGGAGGTCGGGGAGGCGGGCGAGGTCGGTGGCGAGCGTGCGGTCCATGGGGGCACGGTAGGGACCCGCCGGGCCCGGCGGACCGGCCAATCGCAGGTGATTGGCCCGCTTTCCGGATTGCCGGCCTCCCGGCCTCCCGGCCGCGCGGAGCCCCGCCCCTCGCCTCGCCGGAGGGCGCCGGCCCCGGTGGGGGCGGGAGTCGGGCGGCGTAGGGTCGGGGGATGACTCGGTGGCTGGTGGGGGTTGTCGGAGCGGCGGTCGCGGTGGGCGTGGTGACGGGGTGTGACGTGCCGCCCGCGCCCGCCGCCGCGCCCGGACCCAGTGTGGTGCGGCCCCCCGCGCCCACTGTCGCGGCCTCCCCTCCCGCGACCTCCGCTCCGGCCTCCCCTCCCGCGGACCCGGCCCCTGCGTGCCCGGAGGGCGGGGTGCGGCTGCTCGAGGGGGCCGGGGACTCCGCCATGGGGCTGCGCGTCGCCGACGTCCGGCTCGTCAACTGCGGTACGCAGCCCTACGCACTCGAGGGCTACCCGGAGATCCGGTTGCTGGACAGGAAGCGGGCACCCGTGGAGGTGGCGGTCGTACACGGGGCCGACGGGATCACCTCCGCACCGACCGGTGTGGAGGGCGTCCCGCAGAAGGTGGAGCTCCGGCCCGGCCAGGCGGCCTCCCTCGCCCTGGTGTGGCGGAATCTGGTGACGGACTCCACGGTGCCCGCCGCCGAGGGGTGGGTGCTGGAGGTGACCCCGCGCGCCGGTGCGCCCCGGGTGGAGCTGGAGCTCCGCCATTCCGTGGACCTCGGGAACACCGGGAGGCTCGGGATCAGCCCGTGGAAGGCGACGGCCCGGTGATCATCTGGCTCAACGGTCCCTTCGGGGCGGGAAGGCGCAGACCGCGTACGCACTGCACCGGCGGCCGCCCGGCAGACGTCGGCCGGCTGTGCGAAGCGACCGGCCTGCGGGCCGCCCCGGACACCGACGGCCCGCTCCGCGCGAGGCTGCGGCGCGCGCTCGTCGGCGTCCGGCACATCCGGTTCGACCAGGGCATGCCCTTCGGATCACGCCGGGCTCGTCCGAAAAGGCGCGCACAGGACACCCTCTAGGGGGTGTGCGTCCCCCCGCGCAGGGTCCAGCGGGCCGGGAGGGCGGTGGCCGCCAGGCCCAGGGTCAGGGCCGCCGCCGCGAAGGAGGCGTACAGCACCGGCGGGATGTGCGGGGGCGCGCCGGTCAGGGCCTTGGTCAGCGGGAACAGCGTGGCCAGGGCGATCGCGCTGCCCAGGGTGACGCCCGCGCCGCCGATCAGGAGCGCCTCCCAGCGGAGCATCCGCAGCACCTGGCGCCGGGTCGAGCCGACCAGGCGCAGCATCCGCAGTTCGCGGCGGCGGTCGAGGACGGTCATCACCAGGGTGTTGGCGGCGGCCACGGCCGCGAAGCCGCCGAGGAGCGCCGCCATGACGGTGTTGGCCCAGGCGTTGACCTCGCGGTCCGTGTTCTGGGCGGCGGTCCACTCCGCGGTGGGCATCGCGGCCCCCAGGGCCCCCAGGGCCGCCGGGACCGGGCCGCGGATCAGCAGCTCGGTGGCGCGCCCGGCGGTGGTGTGGCCGGTGAGGTCTGCCGCCGGGAGGGTGACCTGGCCGAGGCCGAGGCCCCGGGTGTAGACGGCCACGATCTCGGGGGTCGCCGGGGACCCGTCGGGGAGGCGGAGTTCGACGCGGTCGCCGATCCCGAGGCGGGCCGAGTCGGCGAGGCTGCGGTCCACGGCGACCGCGCCGGGGCGCAGAGCGGCGAGGCTGCCCTCGCGCACGCCGAGGTCCTGGACGGTGGTGACGTCGCCCGCGACGCCCTGCGCCGAGACGGACTGGAACCGCCGCTCGGCCCCCTTGCCGAACATCGCGAGGACCGAGGTACGGGTGACCGCGACTCCCCCGCGCGCGTCGCTCGGCGGGTCGGCGACCACGTGCTCGGCGAGCAGTCCGGCCTCCTGCTGCTGCCGGACGGCCTGTTCCTCGCTGGTGTGCAGGAAGACCAGGGTCGAGGAGAAGGCCATGGCGAGCACGATCGGGGTGATCGCGGAGGCCAGCCGGCGGGCGTGGGCCCGGGAGTTGGCGGCGGCGAGCGAGCCGGACGCGCCGCCGGCGCGCAGCGGGAGGCCGAGTACGGCGGCGCAGGCGCGGGCGATCAGCGGCCCGAGCAGGGCCACGGCCAGCATGAAGAGCATGACCACGCCGAGGGCGGCGTTGGCGGCGTCGTCCCCGCCGGAGGTGGCGGCCAGGCCCGCGCAGGCGGCTCCGCCGGCCAGCGCGGCGATGCCCAGGGGCGTACGGATCCACCCCGGCCGCAGGCGTTCCACGGCGGCCGCGGCCAGCGCCTGGCCGGGCCGGATCCGGGCGGGCCGGCGGGCGGCGGCCCAGCCCGCGAGCAGGGCGGTGACGAGGCCGGTGCCGGCGGCGGAGACGAGCGGGATCCAGGAGACGGCGAGCTCGACGCCTTCCGGGATCGCGCCCTTGGCCTGGAGCTGCCCGAACCACCAGGCGGCGAGGCCGATGCCGGGTACGCAGCCCAGCACCCCCGCGGCGGGCGCGACGAGCAGGGCTTCGGTGGCGACGATGCGGCGGATCTGCCGCGGGGTGGCTCCGACGGCGCGCAGCAGGGCGAACTCGCGGGAGCGCTGCCCGACGGAGAGCGCGACCGTACCGGCGGCGGTGAAGACGGCGACGAGGGCGGCGATGCCGCCGAAGGAGCCGCCGAGGCCCATCAGCAGTTCCTTGGCGCCCGCGAGCCGCGGGTCCACGGCGCGGGCGGCGCCGGTCAGCACCTGGGCGCGGCCCTCGACCGCGGCCCGCACCCGCTCCGGGTCGGCGTCGAACAGGACGACGGCGTCGAGCGCGCCGGGGTGTCCGGACAGGGCGCGGGCCTCGGCGTCGGAGAACCAGGCTCCGGTGCCTGCGGCCCGGCCCACGACCCGGAACTCCCGCTTCCCGACGGGGGTGTCGAGCGCCACCCGGTCCCCCGCGAACCCCGTGCCCGTCCCCAGCACGACCTCCCCGGCGGCCTCCGGGGCCCGGCCGGCCGCGAGCGCCGCACCCGTGAAGGCCGATGCCCCCCAGCCCGAGGCCTCCGCGGAGCCCGCGTCGCCCCGTACGGGGAACACCACGTCGGGGACGGCCCGGCCGAGCGGGGCGAGGCGCTCCAGCAGGGCGGCGTCGACCCGGGCCCGCTCCGGGACCCGTACCGCTTCCTCGTAGGCGCCTTCGCCGCTGCCCGCCTGCCAGCGGATCTGCTGGTCGGCGGCGACGACCACGGGCGCCTGCGCGTACCGGGTCGGCGGGATGGCCGCCCGGGCCCCGCTTTCCAGCAGGATCCCGCACGCGGAGACGATGGCGACGGTCATGAGCAGGGCGACGAAGGTGCCGGCGAAGGCGGCGGGGCGAAACCGCACCGCGGCCCGGGCCAGGCCGTTGGGGTGGAACGGCATCAGGCGGCCGCTCCGGCGTAGGCGGGGGCGGTGAGGGCGGTCATCCGGGCCGCGACGGCCGCGGCGGAGCTCCGCGGCAGCCGGTCGGCGATCAGCCCGTCGGCGAGGAAGAGCACCTGGTCGGCGGAGGCGGCGGCGGCCGGGTCGTGGGTGACCATGACGATGGTGGCGCCGAGGGTGTCCACGGCGGACCGGAGCAGTGCGAGGACCTCGGCGGCGGTGGTGGTGTCGAGGGCGCCGGTCGGTTCGTCGGCGAAGACGACGTCGGGCCGGGTGACCAGGGCCCGTGCGATGGCGACGCGCTGCTGCTGGCCGCCGGAGAGCTCGGCGGGGCGGCGCCGGCCCTTTCCTTCGAGGCCGACGCGGGCGAGCAGGTCGGCGGCCCGGTCCCGGTCCTGCCGCGAGGATCCGCCGCCGGCGAGCCGCATCGGGAGCAGCACGTTCTGCTCGACGGTGAGGGAGGGCAGCAGGTTGAAGGCCTGGAAGACGAAGCCGAGGCGGCTGCGGCGCAGTTCGGTGAGCTCGTTCTCGTTCATGCCGGTGATCTCGGTGCCGCCGAGGCGGACGGAGCCGGCGGTGGGGACGTCGAGCCCGGCCGCGCACTGGAGGAAGGTGGACTTGCCGGAGCCGGAGGGGCCCATCACGGCGGTGAAGCTGCCGCGCGGCAGGCTGAGGTCGATCCCGCGCAGCGCGTGCACGGCGGCGGCCCCCCGGCCGTACTCGCGCCGTACGCCGCGCAGCTCGACGGCCGCCGTGCCCTCGTGCGCGGCCCGCCCGGTGCCGCCGTACGTCTCCCGCCCGGTGCCCTCGTACGCCGCCTGCGCGCTCTCGCGCCGCCGCCCGCTCCGCCGGAGCCCCATGATGTGCCGCCTTCCGTACCCGTCGTTGATCGTGGTCACGACGCTACGGAGGCGGGTGCGGGTGCCGACATGGCGGAGCCAGGCGGATCGGGGGTGGGGAAAACCCCCGTACGCGGGTCAGGGCGAGCGGCGGATGAGCAGCAGGGCCCGGTCGTCGTTGACGTCCTTGGCGACCTTCTCGATCAGGTGCCAGGCCGCGCCCTCCCAGCCGGCTGCGACGTAGCGGTCGGCCTCGCCGGTGAGGCGGTCGATGCCCTCGCTGATGTCGCGGTCGGCGGTCTCGACCAGCCCGTCCGTGAAGAGCATGAGGACGTCCCCGCGGCGGAGGTTGCCGCGGGCGGGCTCGAACTCGGCGCCGTCGTAGACGCCGAGCAGCGGGCCCTCGCCGGACTTCTCCTGCCAGCGGCCGGTGCCCGCGGAGAGCTGGAGGGCGGGCAGGTGGCCGGCGGAGAGGAGCTCGTAGTCGCCGGTCTCCAGGTCCAGCACGAGGTGGATGGAGGTGGCGAAGCCCTCGTCCCAGTCCTGGCGGAGGAGGTAGCCGTTGGCGGCGGGCAGGAAGCCGTGCGGGGGCAGGGCGCCGAGCAGGCCGCCGAACGCTCCGGACAGCAGCAGGGCGCGCGAGCCGGCCTCCATGCCCTTGCCGGAGACGTCGGTCAGGACGATCTCCAGGGTGCGGCCGCCGTTGGTGCGGGCGGCGACGACGAAGTCGCCGGAGAAGGACTGGCCGCCGGCCGGGCGCAGGGCCATCTCGCGGTGCCAGCCGCGCGGCAGGGTGGGCAGCTTGCTCTGGACCCGGATGCGTTCGCGCAGGTCGAAGAGCATGGTGCCGCCGCGCCGCCAGGGCACGCCGACGCGGCTGCGGAACTGCGCGATGACCAGTCCGAAGAATCCGCAGGCGGCGACGACCAGCACCGTGCCGGGGGTGACCCGGGCGGGGCCCAGCGTGTACGGACCGAGGACCAGGGCCTCGACGATGAGGGCGGCCGCGGAGGCCGCGTACAGCGCGAGCAGGCTGGCGGGGCGCAGCAGCAGGCCGCCCGCGACGATCGGCAGGACGAGGGCCGAGGGCGAGAACCAGACAGGCAGCATGAGCGTGCCGCAGGCGATGGCGGGGACGGTCGCGAGCAGCCCGGCGAAGGCGAGCCAGTCGGAGGCGTCTCCGCGGAAGTAGTCGACGGCGGATTTGCGCAGGGCGGTGCGGGCCCGGTGCGACAGCATGCGCGTCCGGGCCATGAGCGTCTCGATGCGTGCTCCGGCCATTGCTTCGGGACCCTATCCATCCTGGCTGTGCGCGCGCAGGGGGACCCCCGGACCGGGTGGCCCGGGCCGGTCGAAAACCCTTCGACTGTGACGGAATGCCCTGATAGGGATGGCCGTATGGCTCTTGAGATGCGCGTATTGCAAGCCAATGAGTGGGATGTCTGGTACGACCATCTGGAACTGGCGTTCGGTGGCGTGCCCGACTCCCCCGCGGAGCGGAAACTGTACAAGTCACTGATCGAGACGGAACGCTCGCTCGCGGTCTGGGACGGCGAGACCTGTGTGGGCTCGGCCGGGGCGTTCAGCTTCCGCCTCTCGCTTCCGGGCGGTGCGCTGGTTCCGGCCGCCGGGGTCACGACGGTGGGCGTCTCCCCCACCCACCGCCGGCGCGGTGTGCTGACCTCGATGATGCGCCGCCAACTCGACGACATCCGGGCGGGTGGCGAGCCGATCGCCGTGCTGACGGCCTCGGACCCGGCGATCTACGGGCGTTTCGGCTACGGCACCGCGACGTACTCGATGTCCGTGGACATCGACACGACGCGGGTGCGGCTGTCCGTGCCGCCGGGGACGGACGACGTACGGCTGCGCCTCGTCGATCCGCAGAAGGCGCTGGCCGACTGCGAGCGGGTCTACGCCGGACTGGTCGCGCGGCGCCCCGGGATGCCGGCCCGGCAGCCGGGCTGGGAGCGGCAGGGCCTGCTGGACCCGCCGGCCATGCGGGACGGCGGGTCGCCGCTGAAGTGCGTGGTCGCGGAGGCGCCGGACGGCGAGGTCGTCGGGTACGCGCGCTACCGGGTCAAGCCCGACTGGGACCAGAGCGGCTCGGACGGCAAGGTCGGCGTCGCGCAGGTGGAGGCGCTGGAGCCCGCGGCGTACGCGGCGCTGTGGCGGTACTTCTTCGACATCGACCTGACCTGGCGGGTGCAGGCGTACGGGCGGCCCGTGGACGATCCGGTGCTGCACCTGGTCAGCGACATCCGGCGGGTCCAGGCCCGGCGGCGCGACGCCCTGCACGTGCGGCTGGTGGACCTGCCCGCGGCGCTCCGGGCGCGGACGTACGGGACCGGGCTGGACGTGGTCATGCAGGTCGAGGACGCGTTCTGCCCGTGGAACGAGGGCCGGTGGCGCCTGACGGCCGAGGCCGGGGGCGAGGTCGCCTGCACCCGCTCGGACGCGCCGGCGGACCTGGAGCTGTCGGTACGGGAGCTGGGCTCGGCGTACCTCGGAGGGACCACGCTGACCTCGCTGGCGGCGGCCGGCCGGGTGCGCGAGCTGCGCCCGGGCGCCCTGGCGGCGGCCTCGCGGGCCTTCCTCGGCGATGTGGAGCCCTGGCTCCCGCACGGGTTCTAGGGGGACACCCCCGGGGGCCTCAGCGGGTCTGACAGGCCGGGCACCAGAAGAGGTTCCGCGCCGCCAGGTCGGCGGTGCGGACCTCGGTCCCGCAGATGTGACAGGGCATGTTCGCCCTGCGGTAGACGTACACCTCGCCGCCGTGGTCGTCCACGCGCGGCGGGCGGCCCATGACCTCGGGCAGGTGCTCGTCGCGGACGGTGTCGATCCGGTTGTTCCGCACGCCCTCGCGCATCAGCGCCGCCAGGTCGGCCCACATGGCGTCCCACTCGCCGCGCGTGAGGTCCTTGCCCAGCCGGTAGGGGTCGATGCCGTGCCGGAACAGGACCTCGGCGCGGTAGACGTTGCCGACGCCCGCGATCACCTTCTGGTCCATGAGCAGGGCGGCGACGGTGGTGCGGGAGCGGGAGATCCGCTTCCAGGCGCGGTCGGGATCGTCGGCCGGGCGCAGCGGGTCGGGGCCGAGCCGCTCGTGTATCGCCTTCTTCTCGGCCTCGCCGATCAGCGCGCAGGCGGTGGGGCCGCGCAGGTCGGCCCAGTGCTCCGCATTGAGCAGGCGCAGCCGGACCGTGTCGGTGGCCGGGGGCGCGGGGGCGGGGCCGAAGCCGAGCTTGCCGAACAGGCCGAGGTGGATGTGGATCCAGGCGTCGCCGAGTTCCAGGAACAGGTGCTTGCCGTGCGCCTCGGCGCTCTCCAGGTCCCGCCCGTCGAGCAGGGCGGCGCTCTCGCCGAAGCGGCCCTGCGGGCTGCTCACCCGGACCGGCCGCCCGGCGAAGCGCTCGGTGTGGTCCTGGGCGAGGCGGTGGATCGTATGCCCCTCGGGCAATGCTCTGCTCCTGCCTCTGGCTGCTGACTCTGGAAACGGCCGTGCCGCCGGGCCGGGAGCCACGGCGGCACGGTGAAGCGGAGGATCAGCCCTGCGGGTGGTGGGCCGGGATCGGGGGGAGCTCGCCGGTCTGCTCGTACGCGGAGAGCATCTCGATGCGGCGGGTGTGGCGCTCCTCGCCGGAGTACGGGGTGGCCAGGAAGGCCTCGATGAAGGAGACGGCCTCGTCCTGGGTGTGCATGCGGCCACCGACGGAGATCACGTTGGCGTTGTTGTGCTCACGGCCGAGCTTCGCGGTCTCGACGCTCCAGGCCAGGATGGCGCGGACGCCCTTGACCTTGTTCGCGGCGATCTGCTCGCCGTTGCCGGAGCCGCCGATGACGATGCCGAGGCTGTCGGCGTCGGCGGCGGTCTTCTCCGCGGCGCGCAGGCAGAACGGCGGGTAGTCGTCCACCGCGTCGTAGATGTGGGGCCCGCAGTCGACGGGCTCGTGGCCGTTGTTCTTGAGCCAGTCCACCAGGTGGTTCTTGAGCTCAAAGCCGGCATGGTCGGATCCGAGGTACACGCGCATGGGACGAGTGTGGCACGGGCACCCCCCGCAGACCGCGGCAGGGTGTCGCGTAAGTCACTTCTAAAGCTCAAGTAAACCCAAAGAACGCAGATGGGACACGGCGGGACCCATGTCCTGGACGTTCGTCCCAAAGCAACGATCCGGACTGAGGTCTTCCGTCCTGCGTTCATCTCAGGTTTGAATGCCCGGGCTCGCAACCCGAGAACCTAAGGATCCGTCCATGAGCTCCACGACGACCCTTCAGAAGGCAGGCGACCCGTCCGGTAACTCCGGCGACACGCAGCCCTCCGACGGTCTGAAGGCCGGTCTCAAGAACCGCCACCTGTCCATGATCGCCATTGGCGGCGTCATCGGCGCCGGCCTCTTCGTCGGCTCCGGTGGCGGCATCGCCAAGGCCGGCCCCGCCATCCTGATCTCGTACCTCCTCGTCGGCGCGATGGTCGTCTTCGTGATGCGGATGCTGGGCGAGATGGCCGCCGCCAGCCCGAACTCCGGCTCCTTCTCCGCGTACGCCGACCGCGCGCTCGGCCGCTGGGCCGGCTTCTCCATCGGCTGGCTGTACTGGTTCTTCTGGGTCGTCGTGCTCGCCGTGGAGGCGACCGCCGGTGCGAAGATCCTCGAGGGCTGGATCCCGGCCGTCCCGCAGTGGGGCTGGGCCCTGATCGTGATGGTGGTCCTGACGATCACCAACCTCGGCTCCGTCTCCTCCTACGGCGAGTTCGAGTTCTGGTTCGCCGGCATCAAGGTCGTCGCGATCGGCGCCTTCGTCATCGTCGGCATGCTCGCCGTCTTCGGCGTGCTGCCGGGTTCGGACAACCCGGGCGCGGGCTTCGCCCACCTCACCGACGCCGGCGGATTCATGCCGAACGGCTGGGGGTCCATCCTCACCGGTGTGCTGATGGTCGTCTTCTCCTTCATGGGCAGCGAGATCGTCACCCTGGCGGCGGGCGAGTCCGAGGACCCGCGCCGCGCGGTCACCAAGGCCACCAACTCGGTGATCTGGCGCATCGGCGTCTTCTACTTGGGCTCGATCTTCATCGTCCTCACCCTGCTGCCGTGGAACGACAAGTCGATCGTCGAGAAGGGCTCGTACGTCGCCGCCCTCGACTCCATCGGCATCGCGCACGCCGGCCAGATCATGAACGTGATCGTCCTGACCGCCGTGCTGTCCTGCCTGAACTCGGGCATGTACACGGCCTCGCGCATGGCGTTCTCGCTGGGCGAGCGCGGTGACGCGCCCAAGGTCTTCGCCAAGGTCAACAAGCGGGGCGTGCCCACGGCCGCGATCCTCGGCTCGGTGGTCTTCGGCTTCGCCGCCGTCTACTTCAACTACAGCTCCCCGGACACGGTCTTCAGCTTCCTGCTGAACTCCTCGGGTGCGATCGCGCTCTTCGTGTGGCTGGTCATCTGCCTGACCCAGCTGCGGATGCGCAAGATCCTGGTCCGCGAGGCGCCGGAGAAGCTGACCGTCAAGATGTGGCTCTTCCCGTACCTGACGTGGGCCACCGCCGCGATGATCACCTTCGTCCTGGGCTACATGGTCTACGACAAGGACAACCGCGAGACGGTCATGCTGTCGCTGCTGGTCGCCGCGATCGTGCTGGTCATCGGCGTGGTGCGCGACGTGCGCCGCAAGGCCGCCGCGCGCGCCTAGGCACGCGTGCGCAAGCACGGCAGCCCCGGACCACACCTGGTGGTCCGGGGCTGCCGTGCTTGCGCCGCGGCCGGTCGGCTACTTGCGGCCGACCAGCTTCCACGTGGCGGGCAGCAGGCCCATCGCCAGCGCCGCCTTCAGGGCGTCGCCGATCAGGAACGGGGTCAGCCCCGCCGCGACGGCCGCGCCGAAGGACATCCCGGTGGACAGCGCCAGGTACGGCACGCCCACGGCGTAGATCAGGGCCGAGCCCAGCACCATCGTGCCCGCCGTACGGAGGACCGAGCGGTCGGCGCCGCGGCGGGCCAGCGCGCCCACGACGGTGGCGGCGAGGAGCATGCCGAGCACGTAGCCGAACGAGGCACCGCCGGCGCCGGAGGTGCCGCCCGCGAACCACGGCACGCCCGCCATGCCGGCGAGCGCGTACAGGGCGAGGGAGAGGAAGCCGCGGCGGGCGCCGAACGCGGTACCGACCAGCAGGGCCGCGAAGGTCTGGCCGGTGACGGGGACCGGGGAGCCGGGGACGGGCACGGCGATCTGCGCGGCGAGGCCGGTGAGCGCGGCTCCGCCGGCGACGAGCGCGATGTCGCGGACGCGGCTCGCGGGCAGCAGGTCGGCGAGGACGGCGCCGGGGCGGAAGGAGACGGAAGCAGTGCTCATCAAGGGCTCCGCGGAGTGAGGGTGACGGGACGATCACCGACGCTAGTGCGCGGCCGGGCGCCGCCCCACCGACGTCCGGGACAAAGCCCTGCTCACCGCTTTGGTGGGGAGTGCACAAAGAGGCCGGTTCACACCCCGGGGGGAGTGATCCGCGTCACGAGCCAGATTCAGACAACACGTCCGTTTTGCGCGGATGGGCGCCGTCCGGCGAGACTGTAGGGTCCCGCCAATCCGAATGCGGAGCCCCCACCGCCGCTGCCGAGCACGAGAGTACGAGCATCCACTCATGCGCGACCGCTTGCCCACCACTCCTCCGAGCGGACCCCACCCTCCCACCGGGCCCGATTTCCCGGCGGAACCCCTCAGCCACAGCCTCAAGCAGCGCCACCTGACCATGCTGGGCCTCGGCGGCGTGATCGGCGCCGGGCTGTTCGTCGGCTCCGGCGCCGGCATCGGCATCGCCGGCCCCGCGATCATCTGCTCGTACCTGCTCGCGGGCGCCCTCGCCATGCTGGTGATGCGCGCGCTCGGCGAGATGTCGGCGGCGATGCCCGCCTCCGGTTCGTTCTCCGTGTACGCGGAGCGGGCGCTGGGGCGCTGGGCCGGGTTCTCGGCGGGCTGGCTCTACTGGTTCCTGCTGGTCGTGGTGCTGGCGGTGGAGGCCACCGGCGCGGCGAAGATCGCGAACGGCTGGCTGCCCTCGGTCGACCAGTGGGTCTGGGTGCTGATCTTCATGGTGGTCTTCACCGTGAGCAACCTGGCCGCGGTGAAGAACTTCGGCGAGTTCGAGTTCTGGTTCGCGGCCCTCAAGGTCGGCGCGATCGTCCTCTTCCTGATCCTCGGCACGCTCGCGATCTTCGGCCTGCTGCCCGACACGGACCCCATCGGGATGGCCAACCTGACCGGGCAGGGCGGGTTCTTCCCCGAGGGCTTCGGCGGGGTGGTCGCCGGCATGCTCGCGGTCATCTTCGCCTTCGGCGGCCTGGAGGTCGTCACCATCGCGGCCGCCGAGTCCGACAACCCGGCCAAGTCCGTGGCCCGCGCGGTGCGCAGCGCCGTGTGGCGCATCCTCTTCTTCTACGTCGGCTCGATGGTGGTCATCGTGACCCTGCTGCCGTGGGACTCGCTGGAGCCGGGGCAGAGCCCGTACGTCGCCGTCCTGGACTCCATCGGGATCCCGGGGGCCGGCCAGATCATGAACATCGTGGTGTTCGTGGCGCTGCTCTCGGCCCTCAACGCCAATCTGTACGGCTCCTCGCGCATGGTGTTCTCGCTGGCCGAGCGCGGCGAGGCGCCCAAGGCGCTGCTGAAGGTGTCGGGCGGCGGGGTGCCGCGCCGGGCCGTCTTCGCCTCGGTGGCCTTCGGCTTCGTGTCGGTGGTGCTGAACCTGCTGTGGCCGGACACGGTCTTCCTCTACATGCTGAACGCGGTCGGCGCGGTGCTGCTGTTCGTGTGGGCGCTGATCGCGGTCTCGGAGCTGAAGCTGCGGCGGATGCTGGAGCGGGAGATGCCGGAGCGCCTGACGCTGCGGATGTGGTGCTTCCCGTACCTGACGTGGGTGGCGCTGCTGGGCATGGCGGCGGTGCTGGTGCTGATGCTGTTCGACGACTCGGCGCGGCCGCAGCTGCTGTGGTCCGCGGGCGCGGCCGCGGCCGTCCTCGTGGTGGCGTGGGTGCGCGAGATCCGGGCCCGCCGAGCCTGATCCAGCGGCGGCGGTGAAGGAGCGGGCCCCCGCGCCGGAAGGCGGCGGGGGCCCGCTCTGCGTTCGGGGCCGTCAGGTCCGCAGGTAGGAGGCGCCGTTGACGTCGAGGACGGTGCCCGAGCTCCAGGCCGCCGCGGGCGAGGCGAGGTGGAGGACCGCGGCGGCGACCTCCTCGGGGGTGCCGACCCGGCCGAAGGGGCTCTGGGCGCGGATGCGCATCCCCTCTTCCCCGTCGAGCCGGTCGGCGACCCGTTCGGTGGCCACGAAGCCGGGTGCGACGGCCGCGACCGCGATGCCGTGCGGGGCCAGGGAGACGGCGAGGGACTGGCCGAGGGCGTGCAGGGCCGCCTTGGTGGCCCCGTACGCGGGGTGGTCGGGCTCACCGCGGAAGGCTCCGCGCGAGCCGATGTTGACGACGCGGCCCGCGCGGCCGCCTTCGATCATGCGGCGGGCGACGCAGTGCACGAGGTTGGCGGCGCCGAACAGGTTGACCGCGACGGTGTGCTGCCAGGCCGCCTGCCAGTCGGCGTACGAGGTGGTGGGCAGCGGGTGCGCGACCATGACGGCGGCGTTGTTGACCAGCACGTCCACACCATCGAGCGCCTCCTCGGCCGCGGCGGCCAGGTCCGCCACCTGCGCGGGGTCGGCGAGGTCGCCGGTGAGCAGGACGTGGCCGTCCCCGGGCAGCTCGGCGAGGGTCCGTTCGGCGTCGGCCCGGCGGGCGGTGCAGTGCACGGCGACCCGGTCGCCCTGACGGGCGAAGGCGGTGGCGACGGCCCGCCCGATGCCGCGGGAGGCTCCGGTGACCAGTACGCCCCGGCCCGTCGCCGCCAATTCCCGTATGCCGTGGTCCATTCGGCCCCCTGCCGCGTCTTCGGTGTCTTGTCGCGAGCGTACGGGGACGATCACCGATGGTCATCCCGTTGTCCGAATAACGGACGCTTCACGTCCGATGATCGGACAGGGGTGAGACTGGGGCACTTCCTCCCGTCCACCCGCACACCGGACAGGCAACACCTTCATGAGCCAGACCTCCACCGCAGCCCGCACCCAGGAGGCACCCTCCTCGGGCGGCGCCGGATCGCCCCTCGGCAACGGCCTCAAGCAGCGCCACCTCTCGATGATCGCCCTCGGCGGGGTCATCGGCGCCGGCCTCTTCGTGGGCTCCGGCGCCGGCGTCGCCGCCGCGGGTCCCTCGATCGTGATCGCGTACGCCGTGTCCGGTCTGCTCGTGATGTTCGTGATGCGGATGCTCGGCGAGATGTCCGCCGCCAACCCCGCCTCCGGCTCCTTCTCCGTGCACGCCGACCGGGCGATCGGCCCCTGGGCCGGATTCACGGCCGGCTGGATGTTCTGGACCCTGCTGTGCGTGGGCGTGGCCATCGAGGCGATCGGCGCGGCGCACATCATGACCGGCTGGTTCCCGGGCACCCCGTCCTGGGTGTGGGTACTGGCCTTCATGGCGCTGTTCTGCGGCACCAACCTGGCCGCCGTCTCCCACTTCGGCGAGTTCGAGTTCTGGTTCGCCGCCCTCAAGATCGGTGCGATCGCGCTCTTCCTGGGCCTGGGCGTACTGGCCGTCCTGGGCCTGCTGCCCGGCACCTCCTCCCCCGGCACCGCCAACCTGCTGCACGACGGCGGATTCCTGCCCAACGGCATGGACGGCCTGCTGGTCGGACTGCTCGCCTCGGTCGTCGCGTACGGCGGCCTGGAGACGGTGACCATCGCGGCCGCCGAGTCGGAGGACCCGGTCAAGGGCGTGGCCCGGGCCGTGAAGACCACCATGTGGCGGATCGCGATCGTCTACGTCGGCTCCATGCTGGTCATCGTCACGCTGCTGCCGTGGAACGACCCGGCGGTGACCAAGGACGGCCCGTACGCGGCGGCCCTGGACCACCTGGGCATCCCGGCCGCCGGCGAGATCATGAACGTGGTCATCCTGATCGCCCTGCTGTCGGCGATGAACGCCAACATCTACGGCTCCTCGCGCATGGCCTACTCGCTCGTCTCCCGCGGCCAGGGCCCGAAGGCGCTGGGCAAGATCAGCGGCCGGGTGCCGCGCCGCGCGGTGCTCGCCTCCTGCGGCTTCGGCTTCGTCACCGTGCTGCTGTCGTACTGGTACCCGGACACCCTGTTCGCCTGGCTGCTGAACATGGTCGGCGGGGTCATCCTCGTCGTCTGGGGCTTCATCGCCGTCTCGCAGTTCGTGCTGCGGCGCCGGCTGGAGCGGGAGGACCCTTCGAGGCTGGTCGTGAAGATGTGGGGCTTCCCGTACCTGACCTGGGTGGCGCTGGCCGGGGTGGCCGGGGTGCTGGTCCTGATGGTGCTCGACCAGGACACCCGGGTCCAGGTGGTCTTCACCGGCGGCCTGACCGCCGCCCTCGCGGTGACCGGCTACGTGATGCAGCGCCGGGCGGCGGCCGCCCGCTGACACACCCCCGAACCCAGGTGGGCCCCGTGCGTTCGCACGGGGCCCGCCGGCGTTCTACAGAGGTGACCCTTACGTGATCACCGGAATAGATACTGCTAGCGTGCAGTTGCGCATTGATTGCAATAAGCAGTTGGCACGCTGAGGGGACCGGATAACACGCATGGCCATCTACACGCTTCCTGAGCTTCCGTACGACTACGCGGCGCTGGAGCCGGTGATCAACCCGCAGATCATCGAGCTGCACCACGACAAGCACCACGCGGCTTACGTCACCGGCGCGAACAACACGCTGGAGCAGCTGGCGGAGGCCCGCGACAAGGAGAACTGGGGTGCGCTGAACGGCCTGGAGAAGAACCTGGCCTTCCACCTCTCCGGTCACATCCTGCACAGCATCTACTGGCACAACATGGCCAGCCCGAAGACCGGCGAGGGCGGCGGCGAGCCCACCGCGGCCGACGGCCTGGGCGACCTGGCCGACGCGATCACCGAGTCCTTCGGCTCCTTCGCGAAGTTCAAGAAGCAGCTGACCTTCGCGTCCTCCGCCACGCAGGGCTCCGGCTGGGGCGTGCTCGCGTACGAGCCCGTCAGCGGCCGCCTGGTCGTCGAGCAGGTCTACGACCACCAGGGCAACGTGGGCGTGGCCAGCACCCCGATCCTGGTCTTCGACGCCTGGGAGCACGCCTTCTACCTGCAGTACAAGAACCAGAAGGTGGACTTCATCGAGGCCATGTGGAACGTCGTCAACTGGCAGGACGTGGCCAAGCGCTACACCGACGCCAAGGCGAACACCCCGCTGCTGATCCCCGCCAAGGGCTGATCGCAGCCCCCGAGCCGCCCGCCTCGTGATCGTCTTCTCAACCTTCGCGTGCGGGCGTGTCCAACGGAAGACCCCCGCAAGGACGTGACTTGCGGGGGTCTTCTGTGTGCGTCGGGGGACCGGCAGGCCCGGCCTACTCGAAGGACGGGCCCTTGGTGCGGGTGCGCTTGATCTCGTAGAAGCCGGGGGTGGAGGCGACCAGCAGGGTGCCGTCCCACAGCCGGGCGGCGGCCTCGCCGCGCGGGGTCGGGGTGACCACCGGGCCGAAGAAGGCCACCTCGTCGCCCTCGGCGCCGGGCACGGAGATCACCGGGGTGCCGACCTCCTGGCCGACGCGCTCGATGCCGTCGTTGTGGGAATCGCGCAGCACCTGGTCGTACTCGTCGGAGTCGGCGTAGGCGAGCAGCTCGACCGGCAGGCCGACCTCCTCCAGCGCCTCGGCGATGACCTCGCGGGTCGCGCCCTTGTCCTCGTTGTGGATCCGGGTGCCGAGCGCGGTGTACAGCTTGCCGGTGATCTCGTCGCCGTGCTTCTGCTGGGCCGCGATGACGACGCGGACCGGCGCCCAGCCCTTGGGGCCGAGCAGCTCGCGGTAGCGCTCGGGCAGCTCGTCGAGCTTGTTCTCGTTCAGGACGGCGAGGCTCATCACGTGCCAGCGCACCTCGACGTCGCGGACCTTCTCGACCTCCAGCATCCAGCGGGACGTCATCCAGGCCCAGGGGCAGAGCGGATCGAACCAGAAGTCGACCGGGGTCTTCTCGCGCACCTGGGTGTCGGCCATGTCTCTCCTCGAATCGCTGTGTGCATCACTGGTCGTGTTCCCCCTCGCCAACCAGGCCGGGCCCGCGCGCATTCCCCCGTGCGAGGATTCCGTCAGGTATCGCGATCACGCACGAAGGAGTGCACGTGCCCGGAGAGAATCTGTCCCGTGACGAGGCCCGCGAGCGGGCCGAGCTGCTGTCCGTCGACGGGTACGAGGTGGTCCTCGACCTGAGGTCCGCCGTGGACGAGGCCGAACCGGCCGAGGGTCCGCGGACCTTCCGCTCGGTGACCACGATCCGTTTCCGGGCCGCGACCCCCGGCTCGGCCACCTTCGCGGACCTCATCGCCCCGTCGGTGAACTCCGTCACCCTCAACGGGCAGGAGCTGGACCCGGCCGCCGTCTTCGACGGGGCGCGGATCGCCCTGGCCGGCCTGGCCGCCGAGAACGTCCTGGTGGTGGACGCGAACTGCGCGTACAGCCGGACGGGCGAGGGCATGCACCGCTTCGTCGACCCGGAGGACGGCGAGGTCTACCTCTACACGCAGTACGAGCCGGCCGACGCCCGCCGCGTGTACGCGAACTTCGAGCAGCCCGACCTGAAGGCCCCGTACCGCTTCGAGGTGACCGCGCCCGAGGGCTGGCACGTCTGGAGCAACGGCGCCGAGGAGTCCCGCGAGGGACTGACCCGGCGCTTCGCCGAGACCGCGCCGATCTCCACCTACATCACCTGCGTGGTGGCGGGCCCGTACCACTACGTGACGGACACCTACACGCGCGGGGACCTGACGATCCCGCTGGGCGCGATGTGCCGCAAGGGGCTGGCGAAGCACTTCGACGCGGACGACGTCTTCCTGGTCACCAAGCAGGGCTTCGACTTCTTCCACGAGCACTTCGATTACCCGTACCCGTTCGGGAAGTACGACCAGGCCTTCGTGCCCGAGTACAACCTGGGCGCGATGGAGAACCCCGGGATGGTGACCTTCCGCGAGGAGTACATCTTCCGCGGCAAGGTGACGCGGGCCGCGTACGAGCGGCGCTGCAACACGATCCTGCACGAGATGGCCCACATGTGGTTCGGCGACCTCGTCACCATGAAGTGGTGGGACGACCTGTGGCTGAAGGAGTCCTTCGCGGACTTCATGGGCTCCTTCTCGCAGGTGGAGGCGACCCGCTTCGACCAGGCGTGGGTGACCTTCGCCAACAACCGCAAGGCGTGGGCGTACCGGGCCGACCAGCTGCCCTCCACGCACCCGATCACGGCCGACATCCGTGACCTGGAGGACGCGAAGCTCAACTTCGACGGCATCACCTACGCCAAGGGCGCGGCGGTGCTCAAGCAGCTCGTCGCGTACGTGGGGCGCGACGCCTTCCTGGAGGGCGCGCGGCGCTACTTCAAGGCCAACGCGTACGGGAACACCACGCTGGACGACCTGCTGTCGGTGCTCGGCGCGGTCTCCGGGCGGGACATGGCCGAGTGGTCGCGGGCCTGGCTGCAGACGGCCGGTGTGAACGTGCTGACGCCGGTGCTGACGTACGACGCGGGCGGCCGGGTGACCGAGCTGGCCGTGGTCCAGGAGGGCGACGAGCTGCGCCCGCACCGGGTGGCGGTCGGCCTGTACCGGCTGGAGGACGGCGCGCTGGTCCGCTACGCGCAGGCCGAGGCGGACGTGGCCGGCGCCTCGACGGTCGTGGCGAAGCTGGCCGGGCAGGAGCGGCCCGACCTGGTGCTGGTCAACGACGACGACCTGACGTACTGCAAGATGCGCTTCGACGAGGGCTCGCTGGCGACGCTGCGCGAGCGGCTCGGGAGCGTGGCGGACCCGCTGGCGCGGGCGCTGTGCTGGTCGGCGCTGTGGAACCTGACGCGCGACGGGCTGATGCCGGCGCGCGACTTCATCTCGATGGTGCTGGCCCACGCCGGCCGCGAGAGCGACGTCGGCGTGCTGCAGATGCTGCACTCGCAGGCGCTGGCCGCGGTCACGCACTACGCGGCGGCCGACTGGCGCGAACAGGGCGGCCGCGTACTGTCGGCGGTCGCGCTCCAGGAGCTGCGGATGTCGGAGCCCGGCTCGGAGCACCAGCTGACCTGGGCCCGCTTCTTCGCGGCGGGCGCGGCGACCGAGGGCGACTTCCAGCTGCTGCTGGGGCTGTTGGACGGTTCGGCGCGGATCGACGGGCTGGAGGTGGACCAGGAGCTGCGGTGGGACTTCCTGCTTCCGCTGGCCGCGCACGGCGCGGTGGACGAGGCCGCGCTGGCGGCGGAACTGGCGCGCGACGACACGGCGTCGGGCAAGCGGCACCAGGTGCGCTGCCTCGCGGCGCGGCCGTCCGAGGCGGTCAAGGACCAGGCCTGGGCGGCGGTCGTCGAGTCGGACGCGCTGTCGAACGCGCTGGTGGAGGCGACGATCGCGGGCATGCAGCAGCCTTCGCAGCGGGCGCTGCTGGCGCCTTACGCGGGGCGCTACTTCGAGGTGATCGAGCGGATCTGGGCGGACCGGTCGATCCAGATCGGCATGCACGTGGTGAAGGGGATGTACCCCTCGCTGGAGGACTCGGAGCCGACGCTGGCCGCGACGGACGCCTGGCTCGCCGCGCACGCCGATGCCGCTCCGGCGCTGCGCCGCCTGGTGCTGGAAGCCCGTGACGACCTGGCCCGGGCGCTGCGCGCGCAGGCCTGCGACGCGGCCGCCGCGTCCGGTTCCGCCGCACTGTAGCGCGGTCGTCGGCGGGGCCGGTGCCTTGGCGGGCCGGCCCCGCCGATGAATGGGAACGGCGGTATCGGCTATCGAACGGCCGTACTTTAGTGCGGGCTTGTCCCGATTTGTCGACGGGCGTGTAACAGGGGTTAGCGGGGCCGGGGTGGGCGGGAATCTCCGCCGCATGAACCACAACGCGCCCCTCCCCCTCGCCCACCTCACCGGCAGCCGGCCCCGCGTGATGAGCCTCGCCCAGCTCCGCGAGCACGGCGTCAGCGCATCCGAAGCGGCCGAGCGGCCCTGGCAGGAGATCCTGCCGGGGGTGTTCCTCCTCCACCCCGGCGCCGCGACCAGCGAGGAGCGCCTGCACGCCGCCCTGCTCTACGCGGGCCGCCGCGGCGGCGAGGCCATGGTCACCGGGCTCGCCGCCCTCGCGCTGTACCGGTTCGGCTCGGCCCCCGCACTGCTCGCCCTCACGCAGATCGACGTACTGGTGCCCCACACCCGCCGGCTCCGCTCCGTCGACGCCGTCCGGATCGTACGGACGCACACCCCGCCGCGCCCGCAGCAGGTGACCGGGGTGCCCGTCGCCCCCGTGGCCCGGGCGCTGGCCGACGCGGTCTCCCAGCTCTCCGACGCCGGCACCGTACGCCGCCTGCTCAGCGAGGCCGTCCGCGGCGGCCACTGCGAACCCGCCGCCGTCGTACGGGAGTTGACGGTGGCGCGGCTGCTGAACCGCCCCCACGTCGTGGACGCCGTCGAGTCCCTGCTCGCGGAGGGCCGGGCCATCGCCGAGGACCGGCTGTACCAGCTCGTACGGGGCTACGAGCTCCCCGAGCCGGTCTGGAACGTGGACCTGCGCCTGCCCGGCGGCCCGCACCTCGGCGGGGTCGACGCCTACTGGCCCGACCAGGCCGTCGCCATCGAGATCGACACCCGCGCACCCCGGCAGGGGGAGGACGAGCAGTTCTCGGAGGCGGTCCGCAAGCGCGAGACCCTGGAGCGGCTCGGCGTGACCGTCCTGCACATCACCCCGCGCAAGCTCCGCGACTGGCCCGAGCAGCAGGCGGCGGTGGTCCGTACCGCCCTGACGGCGTCCGCCGACCGCGAGCCGGCCGCCTACCTGGTCGTCCTCCCCCGGTGAGGCCCCGGCGCCGGGTTGGCCGGCGAGTACTCCGGCGCGCTCCAGAGCAGCCGCCCCGGGTGCAGGGCCTCCACCACGGCCTCGACGCGGAAACGGATGCTCCGGCTGCCGTCCGGCCCGAATTCGGTCCGGGCCCGGCCGCTGAGCTGGAGCACCGCCCCGCTCTCCCAGTCCGGGAAGAGCAGCCCGGCCCGCGGATCGGCGGCCAGGTTGCCCAGGGTCAGGAACATCGCGTTGCCCGGGTAGTCCGGCCAGGCCAGCTCGACCGGCGAGAGCACCTCGACGAAGCCCGGCATCCCTCCGCGGTGACTGGCGTCGGTCCGGTCCCCGGCGGTGGTGGCGATGAAGAAGGTGTCGGCGGCGCGGACGGCCCGCTCCTGGTCGGGGGTGAGCGCACCCCCGCGCCGCACGACACCGGCCCCTTCCGCGACCAGCTCCAGCGGCTGCCGCTTCTGGAGGTACTTGGGGCAGTTGGCGAAGACCTGCCCGGCCTCGACGGCGAACCCGCCGGCCGTCACCTCCAGGGTCCCGTTCAGCCGCATCCGGCGCCGGGTGCGCGGGTCGAGGGAGAGGGTGCCGACCCGGGTGCCGGACGTGGCCAGCGCCCCGTCGAGGGGATCCCCGGCCGGCAGTCCGCCGCGGACCGCCATCCGGTGCGGACCGGTGGCCCGTACGAATCCGGGCGCGCCGGTGAGCAGCGAGGCCCACAGCGCACCCGCCCCGTCGGCGGCTCCGACGACGAGGTGCGGCTGCAGGGCGAGGAAGGCCGCGGCGACGTCCTTGATCCCCGTGCCGATCGAACGGCCGACGTGATCGGCCAGCTCGCGTACGCCGACGCGTTCCTGTACGGCCAGCGAGCCCTGGTGGTACCGCTCCATGATGCCGCCTCCTGCCTGAGCGCCTAGAAGAACCCGCAGGTCGGAGCCCCCGGCGTGGGGGCGGGTGCCTCTTCGGCGCCGGCCGGCGCCGAGATCTCCAGGCGGGTGCCGTCAGGGTCATGGAAGAAGATCCCGCCGGAGGCCCTGCCCTCTCCGTGCGCGACGACCCCCTCGTACGCGAACTCCACGCCCAGCCCGCGCAGCCGCTCCTCGTACGCGCGGACCTCACCGATGGTGGCCGCGGAGAGCGCCAGGTGGTGCAGTCCGGCCGCGGCCGGGGCGTACGCGTCGGCGGCCTGCTGCCAGAGCGTGAGGACGAGTTCGCCGTCCCGGCCGAGGAAGGCGAAGCGGCGGCCCTCCTCCTTTCCCTCGCCGAGCAGTTCGAAGCCGAGGGCCCCTTCGTAGAAGGCGAGCGAGCGGGTGAGGTCGGTGACGTTCAGGCCCACGTGCCCGGTGCGCAGCTTGCTGATGACAGCCGTCACGGCTGCCCCCTTCCATCGGTTCGACGCTTCGTATCTAACCTTCTAAATCAAAGTTACCGGTTAGATCGAAAGGGGTCAACCGGCCACGTACCCTTGAGGGGTTAGTAAGCGCGCACAGAGGAGCGGCAAGATGGCGACAGAGGCGGCGGACCCCCGCCCCCTGACGGGCGAACCGGTCTCCCTGGACCTGCTGAACACGCGCTGGATGCGCGAGGGCGAGCTCACCGACCTCTTCGCCGGCGCCTTCGGGCTGACCCGGGTCGAGGGGCTCGCGCTCTGGCTGCGCAGCACCGGACTGGCCGACCGCTTCCGCGCCGATGCCGCGACCCTCGTCCACCTGCTGACCGCCCGCGAGGCACTGGCCCGCGCGGTCGCGAACCCGTCGGACGAGAGTGCGCGCGCACTGATCGACGCCGTCCTGGAGCACGGACGGGTCCGGGTGACCTTGACCGCCGAAGGCCCGGGCGAGCGCTCCGAGTTCGACGACCCGACGTGGGGGCCGGCCTGGACGGCCGCCCGCGACTACCTGGAGCTGCTGGGCACGGCGCCCGAGCGGATCCGCACGTGCGCCTCCGAGACGTGCGTACTGCACTTCCACGACACCTCGCGCAACGGCACCCGTCGGTGGTGCTCGATGTCCGTGTGCGGAAACCGGGCGAAGGCTTCGCGGCACTACGCGCGCACGCGCGTGCGCTGAAGACCCCGAAGTCGTCACACCCGGTCTGAGACCGCACCCCGGACCACCCTCGCAATGAGGTCGGGAAGTCGATAAATCTCCTCTTCAACCCCTGCGATTCGTACGAGTACGCCCCGGTACGGGCTCGATGGCGCATGACCCCACCTGGCGAGAGTCCGCCATGTCAGGTCTCGGTCAATGACAAGCCTCCCCAAAGAGCGGTCGGTTGCGCAAAGCTGACCGGTCATCCGGCACCGAAATCCGGACCGTATCTTTCACTTATCCAGGGATGCTGATGACCCTCGAATCCCCCAGCTCCATATCCGGGGCCAGACGCGTCGCGCGCGTCGCGGCCGCGGCCGGCCTGGTCGCCGCACTGGCGACCGCGGGCGCGATGCCCGTGTTCGCGGCGACCGGCCCCGCCGGCACCCCGGGCACGAGCCCGGCCGTCAAGTCCGCCGACGAGAAGATCGGCTCGGCGGACGCCGAGCTGCTCCAGCAGGCCAAGGCCAAGGGTGACGCGACCGTCACCGTCATGGTCGCCACCGCCCCCGGCCAGACCAAGCAGGTCGCGGACCAGCTCGGTGCGGTCCAGGGCGCCTCGGTCGGCCAGACGAACGACAAGCTCGGCTACGTGCGGGCCACGCTGCCGACCGCCAAGGCCGAGGCCGCGCTGAAGGCGGCCGCGAAGCTGTCCTCGGTGCACGCCCTGGACCTCAAGCACGAGATCCAGCTCTCGGACCCGCGTCCCGACGCGGGCAAGGACGCGGGGGCGGCGAGGAAGACCGCCTCCGAGACCTACCCGGGGCCGGACAAGAACACCCCCGCGAAGAACCCGTACAACCCGTCCTTCGAGACGGGCGCGGTGGACTTCGTCGCCAAGAACCCGCAGGCCGACGGCCGCGGCGTGACCATCGGCATCCTGGACTCGGGCGTCGACCTCGGCCACCCGGCGCTCCAGAAGACCACCACCGGCGAGCGCAAGATCGTCGACTGGGTCACCGCGACCGACCCGATCACGGACAACGACGCCACCTGGCGCGCGCAGATCACCCCGGTCACGGCCGCGGGCGGCACCTTCAGCGCCGGCGGTCAGAGCTGGAAGGCCCCGGAGGGCTCGTACCAGTGGAGCCGCTTCAGCGAGTCGATCACCGCCACGGGTGACATGAAGGGCGACGTCAACCGGGACGGTGACACCACCGACCGGTTCGGCATGCTCTACGACGCCGCCGCCGGCACCGTCCGCGTCGACACCGACCAGGACGGCGACTTCACGAACAACGAGCCGATGAAGCCGTACAAGGACGGCTACCAGATCGGCTACTTCGGCACGGACAACCCGGCGACCGAGGTCGCCGAGCGGATCCCGTTCGTGATCCAGATCCGCAAGGACGTCCCGATGGACCCGCTGGGCGGGGACTGGGTCGGCAAGAAGGCCGACTTCGTCAACATCGGCATCATCGAGTCCGAGCACGGCACGCACGTGGCCGGCATCACCGCCGCCAACAGCCTCTTCGGCGGCAAGATGAACGGCGAGGCGCCGGGCGCGAAGATCGTCTCCTCGCGCGCCTGCTCCTGGTCCGGCGGCTGCACCAACGTCGCGCTGACCGAGGGCATGATCGACCTCGTCGTCAACCGCGGTGTGGACATCGTCAACATGTCCATCGGCGGCCTGCCGGCGCTGAACGACGGCAACAACGCCCGCGCCGAGCTCTACAAGAACCTCATCGACACCTACGGTGTCCAGCTCGTCATCTCGGCGGGCAACGAGGGCCCCGGTGTCAACACCATCGGCGACCCCGGTCTCGCGGACAAGGTCATCTCCGTGGGTGCCGCGGTCTCCAAGGAGACCTGGGCCGCCAACTACGGCTCCGGCGTGACCAAGGCGTACAACATGTTCCCGTTCTCCTCGCGCGGTCCGCGTGAGGACGGCGGCTTCACGCCGACCATCACCGCCCCCGGCGCGGCCATCAACACCACGCAGACCTGGCTGCCCGGCTCCCCGGTGAAGGAGGCCGGCTACAACCTGCCGGCCGGTTACTCGATGCTGCAGGGCACCTCGATGTCCTCGCCGCAGGCGACGGGCGCCAGCGCCCTGCTGCTCTCGGCCGCCAAGCAGCAGCACGTGACGGTCACCCCGGCGAGCCTGCGCGTGGCGCTCACCAGCACCGCGAAGAAGATCGCCGACGTCCCGGCGCACGCCCAGGGCGCGGGCCTGATCAACATCGTCGACGCGTGGGAGTCCCTCCAGCGCGGCGCCAAGGCCAACGAGTTCACCGTCAAGGCCCCGGTCGACACCGCGATCGACCAGTTCCTGAAGACCCCGGGCTTCGGCACCGGCCTCTACGACCGCGAGGGCGGCCTCAAGGTCGGCCAGAAGAAGGTCTACGACGTCGTCGTCACCCGCACCACGGGCGTCAAGTACGGCACCCGTCACGACCTGACCTGGCGCAACAACGACGGCACGTTCAAGGTCGTCGGCGGCTACGACTACGTCACGCTGCCGCTGAACAAGCCGGTCACCATCAAGGTCGAGGCCAACCCGAAGTCGGCCGGCGTCCACAGCGGCATCCTGCAGCTGGACGACGAGACCACCGAGGGCATCGACAAGCAGATCCTGACCACGGTCGTCGCCTCCACCCCGCTGGCGAAGCCGTCGTTCACGATGTCGGACACCTCCTCGGTCCAGCGCAACAGCCACAAGTCGTACTTCGTGACCGTTCCGCAGGGCGCGAAGTCCCTCGAGGTCGCCCTCGGCGGTCTCAAGCCGGGCAGCCAGACGCGCTTCATCTCGATCCACCCGTACGGTGTGGGCGTCGAGGACAGCGCGACCACCCAGTGCTACCCGAACTACGACAACCCGGCGAACACCTGCCGCCCCGACCTGCGCTCGTACGAGAACCCGCAGCCGGGCGTCTGGGAGATCGAGGTCGAGTCGCGCCGCACGTCGCCGCTGCTCGACAACCCGTTCAAGCTGGACATCAGCGTCCTCGGCGCGGCCTTCGACCCCGCGGTCAAGGTCCTGCCCGAGGTCAAGCAGGGCACGCCGGCCCCGGTCCAGTGGACCATCAAGAACGAGGCCGCGGCGATCAGCGGCGGCAAGCTCCAGGGCGGCCCGCTCGGCTCCGCGAAGGTCGCCAAGCCGACCATCGCGAACGGCGAGACCCAGACCAGCACCGTCACCATCGGTGAGGGCGTCTCCCGCCTGGACGTGGCCATCGGCGGTGTCTCCGACACCGGTGCCGACCTCGACCTCACCGTCCTCAAGGACGGCGTGAAGGTCGGCTCCTCCGCCGACGGCGACTCCGAGGAGGCCGTGACCCTGCTCAACCCGGCCGCCGGTACCTACACCATCCAGGTGGACGGTTACGCCGTTCCGGCCGGCACCACCACGTTCAACTACCGCGACGTGTACTTCTCGTCCGCCCTGGGCTCCGTCCAGGTCGACGAGGGTGCCGCGGTGAACCTCGCCAACGGCGCCTCGGCGACCGTCACGGCGAACGTCCTCGCCGCCGCTCCGGCCCCCGAGGGCCGTCAGTTCTTCGGCGAGGTCAAGCTGCTCAACGCCCGCGGCACCGCCGCCGGCACCGGCAGCGTCCAGATCGAGAAGGTCACCCCGTAACGGATGACCGGCTGATCGCATGACGGAGGGGCGGGCGCCCGGATCGGGCGCCCGCCCCTTCGCCGTTCCCCCCCGCGGGAGCGCCCGCCGCTACTTGCCCAGCGAGCTCAGGTCCTGGGCGTAGGTGCCCACCGCGTGGGCGATGACGTCCAGGTTGGTGTCGAAGGCCTTCAGGTCCAGGTTCTTCAGGGTGTCGCCCGCCCCGTGGTAGTTCGGGTCGTACGGGGCCCCCGCCGTGCCGCCGTACCGCTTGGCCTGCTCGGCCGTCTTGATGCCCTCGGCGCCGGTGAACGTACCGCCGGCCGGGATGCCGTTGGCGATGAACGGGCCGTAGTCCGAGCGGCCGTCGAAGTCACTGCCCTCGTGCGGCTTGTGCTTCTTGTCGAGGAAGCCGTTGATGAGCGCCTCGATCTGCGCCGATCCGGCCGGGCCGGCGCCCTCGCCGGTCTTGTCCGAGTCGTCGCCGTCGTAGACGAACTGCACCGGGTTCGGCGAGGCGATCATGTCGAAGTTCAGGTAGAGCGCGATGTCCTTCTTCTGCTTCTCGGACAGCTGCGCCACGTAGTGCTCGGAGCCGAGCAGGCCGAGCTCCTCGGCCGACCACCAGGCGAAGCGGACCTTGTTCGCCGGACCCCTGCCCTTCTTGTTGGCGCCCTCGTCGGCCAGCTTGAGGGCCACCTCCAGCAGACCGGCCGAGCCGGAGCCGTTGTCGTTGATGCCGGGGCCCTCGGGGACCGAGTCCAGGTGGGAGCCGACGGTGACCACGCGGTCGGAGCGGCCGCCCCTGGTCTCGGCGATCACGTTGCGGGTGGTCTTCTTCACGTGCTCCTGGTCCAGGTCCAGGCGCACCTTCACCTCGCCCTTCGCGGCGGCCGCGGCCAGCGCCTCGCCGTCGGCCAGGGTGATGCCCGCGCTCGGGATGACCCCCTCGTCCGGGGAGGAGAACCCGCCGCGGACGGGCGTGGTCCCGCTGTGGTTGTAGACGATCACGCCGAGCGCGCCCGCCGCGGCGGCGGCCTTCTGCTTCTCCACGAAGGTGCAGGAGCCGCGCTTGACCAGGGCGATCTTCCCGGTGAAGGTGCCGCTCGCGTAGTCGTCGGCCGTGCAGCCGGGGGTCTCGTCGACCCGGGCGAGGGCGAGCGGGGCGACGAGGCCGCCCGCCGGGGTGGACCTGGTGAAGGTGAAGGCGGCGGTGGGCAGCTCGCGCGGCGGTCCGTCGACGCCGGCCAGGACGGTGGTCTTCTCCGTCTTCGTGTGCGCCTCGTAGATGTCGAAGTCCTGGTACGAGACCTCGTACCCGGCCTTCTTCAGGGTGTCGTGGACGTAGGCGGCGGAAGCCGCGTGGCCCGGGGTGCCCGCCGCGCGGTTGCCGCCGTTGGCGTCGGCGATCCGCTGGAACTGCGCCAGGTGGCGGTAGGCCCCGCGGGCGGTGACCTCCTCGACCAGTTCCTTGGCCAGCCTGCCCTCGCGCGGGTGGGCGTCCGCCGGGGTGGCGGTCAGCAGGACGGGTGCGGCGACGGCGGCGGCCGCGAGGGCGGCGAGGGCCGGTATGGACCGGCGGCGGTGGCGGATGGCGCGCACGATGGTTCTCCCCGAGTTCGGTATGCGGAATGCCCGTCCGGCGAGCGGACGCGACAGACCGGACCGTAACCGGCTGCGACCAGGCAAAACGGGCGCTCGGCGGGGGCGCAACACAGCCGCCACGAACGTGTCACGGGGGTTCACATTCAGGACACCGTCCGTTCCTCGGACAATGGATTGGACAAGCCTCGTGGGGTCGAACGCATGATGGCTTCACGCGCCCGCGTCGTACGCACCAATAAGGAGTCACCGTGAGGGTCGGAATCGTCGGAGCCACCGGACAGGTCGGCGGAGTCATGCGCGGCATCCTCGCCGAGCGGAAGTTCCCGGTGGACGAGCTGCGGCTGTTCGCCTCGGCCCGTTCCGCGGGCTCGACCCTCGAGTGGGAGGGCAAGGAGATCACCATCGAGGACGCCTCCACGGCCGACTACTCCGGCCTGGACATCGTCCTCTTCTCCGCGGGTGGCGCGACCTCCAAGGCCCTCGCCGAGAAGGTCGCCTCCCAGGGCGCGGTCGTGATCGACAACTCCTCCGCCTGGCGCCGCGACCCCGACGTGCCGCTGGTCGTCTCCGAGGTCAACCCGCACGCGATCAAGAACCGCCCCAAGGGCATCATCGCGAACCCGAACTGCACCACCATGGCCGCGATGCCCGTGCTGCGCCCGCTCCACGAGGAGGCCGGCCTCACGGCGATGGTCGCCACCACCTACCAGGCCGTCTCCGGCTCGGGCCTGGCCGGTGTCGCCGAGCTCGACGGCCAGGTCAAGGCCGTCGCCGGCGAGGCGACCGCGCTGGTCCACGACGGCGAGGCCGTCGCGTACCCCGAGCCCGGCGTCTACAAGCGTCCGATCGCCTTCAACGTGCTCCCGCTCGCGGGCTCGATCGTCGACGACGGCTCCTTCGAGACCGACGAGGAGCAGAAGCTCCGCAACGAGTCCCGCAAGATCCTGGAGATCCCGGAGCTCAAGGTCTCCGGCACCTGCGTGCGCGTGCCGGTCTTCTCCGGCCACTCCCTCCAGGTCAACGCCCGCTTCGCGAACCCGCTCAGCGTGGAGCGCGCGTACGAGCTGCTGAAGGACGCCCCGGGCGTCGAGCTCTCGGAGATCCCGACCCCGCTGCAGGCCGCGGGCAAGGACGCCTCGTACGTGGGCCGCATCCGCGTCGACGAGACGGCCGAGAACGGCCTCGCGCTGTTCCTCTCGAACGACAACCTGCGCAAGGGCGCGGCCCTGAACGCGGTCCAGATCGCCGAGCTGGTCGCCGAGGAGCTCCGCGGCTGATCCCGATCGCGCGGGGAAGGGGCGGGCACCGGCCGGTGCCCGCCCCTTCCGGCGTTCCCGGAACCGCCGAAGCCGGTGGAAAACGGGCGTCGCTTTTCGCCCGTGGATTACTCCGGGGCGCCCGGCGGGCCCGCATGGAAGGATGGCCCGGCAACGTCACCATCAAAGGAGATGACCGCGTGCCTGGCACGAATCTCACCCGTGAAGAGGCTCAGCAGCGGGCGAAGCTGCTCACCGTCGACTCGTACGAGGTCGAACTCGATCTCAGCGGTGCGCAGGAGGGCGGCACGTACCCGTCCGTGACCACCGTGCGGTTCCAGTCGGCCGAGGCCGGCGCCGAGACCTTCATCGACCTGGTCGCACCGGCCGTGCACGAGGTCGTCCTGAACGGCAGGTCGCTGGACGTGGCCGAGGTCTTCCGGGACTCGCGCATCGCGCTGGCGCACCTCGCGGCGGGCGCCAACGAGCTCCGCGTCGTCGCGGACTGCGCCTACACCAATACGGGCGAGGGCCTGCACCGCTTCGTCGACCCTGTCGACCAGCAGGCCTACCTCTACACCCAGTTCGAGGTGCCGGACGCGCGGCGCGTGTTCGCCAGCTTCGAGCAGCCCGACCTGAAGGCGACGTTCCAGTTCACCGTGACGGCCCCCGAGGGCTGGACGGTCATCTCGAACTCCCCGACGCCGGATGCCGCGGACGTCAAGGACAACGTCTGGCGCTTCGAGCCGACGCCGCGCATCTCCACGTACATCACGGCCCTGATCGCGGGCCCGTACCACTCGGTGCACAGCTCCTACGAGGGCGGAGGCGGCCAGTCGGTGCCGCTCGGCATCTACTGCCGCCCCTCGCTGGCCGAGTTCCTGGACGCCGACGCGATCTTCGACGTCACGCGCCAGGGCTTCGACTGGTTCCAGGAGAAGTTCGCGTACGACTACCCGTTCGCCAAGTACGACCAGCTCTTCGTCCCCGAGTTCAACGCGGGCGCGATGGAGAACGCGGGCGCGGTCACCATCCGCGACCAGTACGTCTTCCGCTCGAAGGTGACGGACGCGGCGTACGAGGGCCGCGCCGAGACGATCCTGCACGAGCTCGCGCACATGTGGTTCGGCGACCTGGTCACCATGGAGTGGTGGAACGACCTGTGGCTGAACGAGTCGTTCGCCACGTACACCTCCGTCGCCTGCCAGGCCTCCGCCGAGGGCACCAAGTGGCCGCAGGCGTGGACGACCTTCGCCAACTCGATGAAGACCTGGGCGTACCGGCAGGACCAGCTGCCGTCCACGCACCCGATCATGGCCGACATCCGTGACCTGGACGACGTCCTGGTCAACTTCGACGGCATCACGTACGCCAAGGGCGCCTCGGTGCTCAAGCAGCTCGTCGCCTACGTGGGCACGGACGCCTTCTTCAAGGGCGTGCAGGCGTACTTCAAGGCGCACGCGTTCGGCAACACGCGCCTGTCGGACCTGCTGGGCGCCCTGGAGGAGACCTCGGGCCGCGACCTGACCGCCTGGTCGAAGGCGTGGCTGGAGACGGCCGGCATCAACGTCCTGCGCCCCCGCGTCGAGACGGCCGCGGACGGCACCATCACCGGGTTCACGGTCAGCCAGGAGGCCCCGGCGCTGCCCGCGGGCGCGAAGGGCGAGCCGACCCTGCGCCCGCACCGAATCGCGATCGGCCTGTACGACCTGGACGGCGCCGGCAAGCTGGTCCGCACGGACCGGATCGAGCTGGACATCGACGGCGAGCTGACCGAGGTGCCGGAGCTGGTCGGCCGCGCCCGTCCGGCCGTCGTGCTGCTCAACGACGACGACCTGTCGTACGCCAAGGTCCGCCTGGACGAGGTCTCGCTGGAGAACGTCACCGCGCACCTGGGCGACTTCACCGAGTCGCTGCCGCGGGCGCTGTGCTGGGCCTCGGCGTGGGACATGACCCGCGACGGCGAGCTGGCGACGCGCGACTACCTCGCCCTGGTCCTGTCGGGCATCGGCAAGGAGTCGGACATCGGCGTCGTCCAGTCGCTGCACCGGCAGGTGAAGCTGGCCGTCGACCTGTACGCCGACCCGGCGTGGCGGGAGCAGGGCCTGGCGACCTGGACCGAGGCGACGCTGGAGCACCTGCGCGGCGCCGAGCCGGGCAGCGACCACCAGCTGGCGTGGGCCCGCGCGTTCGCGGCGACGGCCCGCACCGAGGGGCAGCTGACGTACCTGTCCGCGCTGCTGGACGGTGCGGCGGAGATCGAGGGCCTGGTCGTGGACACCGAGCTGCGGTGGGCGTTCCTGGAGCGCCTCGTCGCGACGGGTGTCCTGGGCGACGCGGCCATCGACGCGGAGCTGGAGCGCGACCGTACGGCGGCGGGCGAGCGCCACGCGGCCACGGCGCGGGCCGCGCGTCCGACGGCCGGGGCCAAGGCCGAGGCCTGGGCCTCGCTGGTGGAGTCCGCGGACCTGCCCAACGCGGTGCAGGACGCGGTGATCGGCGGCTTCGTCCAGACCGACCAGCGCGAGCTGCTGGCCCCCTACACCGAGAAGTTCTTCGCGGTGGTCAAGGGGATCTGGGAGAACCGCAGCCACGAGATCGCCCAGCAGATCGCGGTGGGCCTGTACCCCTCGCTCCAGGTCTCCCAGGAGACCCTGGCCGCGACGGACGCCTGGCTGGCCTCGGCGGAGCCGAACGCGGCCCTGCGCCGACTGATCTCGGAGTCCCGCTCGGGCGTGGAGCGCGCCCTGAAGGCCCAGTCCGCGGACGCGGCGTCGGCCTCCTGACCCGCCCCTCGGCCTGACCCTCCGGTGCCCCGGCTCCCGCTCGCGCGGGACCGGGGCACCGGCTTTTCGGCCGGCGGGCGCGGTGCGCGCTCACGGGGTGCGGGTGCTGCGCGTGCGCCGCGCGCTCACGGGGTGCGCCGCGCGGCCACCGTACGCAGGGCGGTCAGGACTCCGGAGACCGCCGGGGCCGCTTCGCCGCCGCTGCGGGTGGCCGCCAGGACGTGGCGGGTGGGGCGGTCGTGGGCCAGGACCCGGACCGCCACCCCCGAGGCGCGGCCCGAGACCATGCGGGGGATGAGGGCCACGCCCATTCCGGCCTCGACCATGGCCAGGATCGCGGTCCAGCCGGATGCCGAGTGGGCCTGTTCCGGGACGAAGCCGGCCGCCTCGCAGGCGTTGCGGGCGATCTCCTGCCAGGGGCCGCTGCCCCCGTAGATCCACGGATCGCCGGACAGGTCCGCCAGCCGCAGGGCCGGGGCCGTGGCGAGGGGGTGGTCCGGCGGCAGGGCCACGTCGAGGGGGTCCTCCATCAGCGTGATGCGGGTGAACCGCGGGTCCCGGGCCGTCGGGGCGTGCGCCGCCAGCGAGAGGGCCAGGTCCACGGCCCCGGCCGCCAGCAGTTCGTACGACTGCGCCGCCTCGGTCTCCCGTACGCGCACCTCCACCCCCGGGTGGCTGCGCCGCAGCGCCGCCACCGCCGGGACCACCAGGACCGGCACGGCCGTGGAGAACGCCCCGATGCGGACCTCCCCCGCCTCCCCGGCCAGGTACCCGGCCAGTTCGGCGTCCGCCCGCTCCAGCTGCGCGAAGACCGCTTCCGCGTGCCGCAGTACGAGGTGCGCGGCGTCCGTGAGCCGGACCCGGCGGCCCTGCGCCTCCAGCAGCGGCACCCCCAGCTGCCGGGCGAGATTGGTCAGCTGCTGCGAAACGGCCGAGGGCGTCATGTGCAGCGCCTCGGCCGTCGCGGTCACGGTCCCCCGGTCGGCCAGGGTCCGCAGGATCCGCAGCTTCTTGATGTCCCACTCGGTCATGGGACCGAACCTACCGGCGGGCACTCCCCAGGCCGACGCCGCCGAGGATCAGCGCCATGCACAGCAGCTCCGCCGGGCTCGTGCGCTCGCCCAGGAGCAGCAGGCCGAGGCCGGCGACGCACACCGGCTGGAGGTAGTAGACGACTCCCGCCCGGGCCGCGCCGATGAGCGAGATCGCCTTGTTCCAGGCGAAGAAGGCGACCGCGGAGGACAAGACGCCGACGTAGAGCAGCATGCCGCCGGTGCCGGCGGTGACTTCGAAGCCGCCCTGGACGGTGACGGACACGGCGTAGGCGGGGGCCAGCATCAGCGCGCCGAGCACGAAGGTGGTGATCAGGAAGGCCGGGCCGCCGAGCTCGGCGGGCTTGCGGCGGAGCAGCGCGCTGTACGTGGCGAAGGAGAGGGCGGCGGCGAGCATCCACAGGTCGCCGGCGCCGAAGTCGAAGCCGAGCGAGCCGTCCCCGACGAGCAGCAGCACCCCGAACGCGGCGAGCAGCAGCCCGAAGGTCCGCCGGACGCCGAGCCGTTCGCCGCCGAGGCGGGCGTACAGCGCCATGACGACCGGCGAAGCTGCCATGATCATGCCCATGTTGGAGGCGGAGGTGGTCAGTCCGGCCTGGTGCACCAGGGTGTTGTAGAGGGCGACGCCGAACAGCGAGGCGAGGGCGATGAACCCGAGGTGCCGGCGGATCAGCTCCCGCTGCCGCCAGGCCTGGCGGGCGGCGAAGGGGGCGACGGCGAGCGCGGCGATGATCCAGCGCCAGAACACGGCCTGTACGGGCGGGACGGTGTCCGCCATCCCCCGGGTGGCGACGAAGCTGCCGGACCAGACGACCGTCGCGACCAGGGCGAGGAGCAGGCCGAGTCCGGCGGACCCCTGCTTCGCCCGGCTGTCGGGCCTGTGCTGCGCAACGGTACGGACCCTGTCCATGACGGCCACGGTGTGTCTCCCCCTCGGGTGCTGGTCTGATCCGGCTCTCGCCTGAAGTGGCTCTACCGTCGCACCGGCCCATCCGTCAGGTCCATCGAAATGTTTCGATCATTCTTTTCAGTAGAACTGAAC
Source organism: Streptomyces sp. NPDC001903 (assembly GCF_042891345.1). Lineage (NCBI taxonomy): Bacteria > Bacillati > Actinomycetota > Actinomycetes > Kitasatosporales > Streptomycetaceae > Streptomyces > Streptomyces sp. NPDC001903. Next base: position 297,658 of record NZ_JBIASZ010000005.1, on the reverse strand, counting down.
GGTTTGACCTTCGTCCCGGCGGCGAACAGCTGGCCGGCGACCGTGGCCCCGAAGGCGATCGCCATGCCCAGCAGCTGTACGGGCGACAGGGCCTGGCCGAGGGCCGCCCAGCCGATGACGGCCGCGGTGAGCGGCGAGAGCGGGCCGAGCAGGGTGACCGAGGTGGCGCTGAGCCGGCCGATCCCGCGGAACCAGAGCCAGTACGCGATGCCGGTGTTGATCAGCATCATGTAGCCGTAGCCGAGGAAGGCCCTGCCGTCGAGCGCGGGCGGCGCCCCCTCGACCAGCGCCGCGACGGGGATGATGACCAGCCCGCCCGCGGTGAGCTGCCAGCCGGTCAGGGCCAGCGGGCCGACTCCCTCGGGGCGCCCCCAGCGCTTGGTCATGACGGTGCCCGCGGCCATGGAGGCGGAGGAGACCACGCCAGCGATGATGCCGACGAGGTCCAGCCGGGCCGCGGCGGTCAGGACGACCATGCTCACGCCGAACGCCGCCGCGACGGCAGCGAGTACGGTCCGCAGCCGTGCCCGCTCCCCGAGGACCAGGGCGGCGAGTCCGACGACGAACAGCGGCCCGGCGGAGCCGAGGACGGCCGCCACCCCGCCGGGCAGCCGGTACGCGGAGAGGAACAGCAGCGGGAAGAAGGCGCCGATGTTGAGGGTGCCGAGGACGGCGGACTTCCACCACCACGCGCCGCTCGGGATCCTGCGGGCGAGGGCGGTGAGCAGCAGTCCGGCGGGCAGGGCCCGCATCACCCCGGTGAACAGGGGCCGGTCGGGCGGGAGCAGTTCGGTGGCGACGGCGTACGTCGAGCCCCAGGAGACGGGGGCGAGGGCGGTCAGGGCGACGGTGGCGAAGCGCTTCATGGCGGGTGACTCCTCGGACGGATGAGGAAGGCGGGGCGGAAGTCGAGGGGAGGGGCGGGGCGGTACCGGAACCGGCCGGGCCGGCGGTCAGACCACCGGAGCCGGAACCGGAGCCGGCTCCGACGCCGGGGACCGCGGCGCCGAGGCGGCCGCCACGACCGAAGGCTGCGGGTACACGGCCTCGGCGGGCAGCCGGCGCTCCAGCCGGACCAGCGCCAGGGCGGCCCCGGCGGCGGCGACGGCCAGGACGGCCCAGGGCAGCCGGCCGTCGACGGCGAGCAGGGCGGTGAAGAGCGAGGGGGCCAGGGCGGTGGCCAGCGAGTGGGACACCTGATAGGTGGCCAGGTAGCGGCCGCGCACGGCTTCGGGGGCGGCGGAGACCGACAGGGCGCCGCTGGAGGGGCTGTGCACCAGCTCGCCGAGGGTGTAGACCACGACGATCACCATCAGGGCGACCAGCGTGGCGCTCTGACCGGGGCGCAGGGTGCCGAGCACGATCTGGCCGACGAAGGCGGCGGCGAAGAGCAGTGCGCCGAGCGCGGCGGAGCGGGTGCGGCGGGCGCCGCGGCGGCGGACCCGGCCCGCGACGAGGACGCCGATCCCGGCGCACAGGGCGGTGTTGAGGGTGAAGGCGGCTCCGGTGAGGGAGTCGGGCCCGTGCAGCCAGGTGGCGATGTAGAGCGGGAAGAGCACGGACAGGGCGGCGTAGCCCAGCGCGGTCAGGAAGTTGGCGGCGGTCAGGGCGAGGAAGGGCCGGTCGCCCAGCACCATCCGGTAACCGGCGGCGGGCCGCCCGGTGGAGGCCGTCGGCGCGTCGTGCACCGGGGGGACGCGGCGGACGCGGCGGACGAGCAGTCCGGCGAGCGCGAAGGCCAGTGCGTTGCCCCAGACGGTGTAGGTGAAGGCGGCGGCCCCCCACAGGGCGAGCACCCCGGAGACGATCAGGGCCCCGGCGCCCATCCCGGCGTTCTGCAGGGCCCGCAGCGAGGCCTGGAGCCGGTCCCGGTCGGCGCCGCGCGCGACCTCCCCGATCAGGGACTGCTGGACGGCGGGGAAGGACCGGTCGGCCAGGGCGGTGACCAGGGCGACGGCGGCGAAGGCGGGCAGCGAGCCGGCGAAGGGGTAGAGCGCGAAGCCGAGGGCGCGGACCCCGTAGAGGGCGAGGACGATCCGCTTGGCACCGAACCGGTCGACGGCCGATCCGGCCGGCGCAAGGACCGCCAGCCCCGCCAGGCCGGTGACGGTCATCACCAGGCCGACGAGGGCGAAGGAGAGGCCGGTGACGTGGTGGAAGAAGACGAGCGAGAAGGGCACGTACATCCCGGTCCCGACCGCGCTGATGCCGGCGCCGACGAGCAGGGACCGCTCCCCCGCCACCCGCGTCCCCCTGGACTTGTCCATCGCTTCCCCCCAAGTAGGTCGATGGCAAGTAGCTTACTCCTAAGCTACTTTCCGTCAAGCAACTTTCTTGCGAACGACTGGAGGAACACTTGATACTTGCGGGCATGACCGAGGCCAACAAGGACGCCGTCGACGCGATCATCGACCAGTGGCACGCGGTGCGACCGGACCTGGAGACCGGCCCCATGGCCGTCTTCGGCCGCATCTACCGGATCGCCCGGACCGTGGGGGACGCGGTGGAGCGGGCCTACGCCCCGTACGGGATCTCGCGCGGCGAGTTCGACGTCGTGGCGACGCTGCGCCGCTCCGGCGCCCCGTACACGCTCTCGCCGCGCCAGCTGTCGGCCACGCTCATGCTCACGACGGGCGGCATGACCGGGCGCCTGGACAAGCTGGAGAAGGCCGGCCTGCTCTTCCGCACGCCCGATCCGCACGACCGGCGCGGGCTCCGGGTGACGATCACCGACCGCGGGCTCGCGCTCATCGACGAGGCCGTCGCCGCCGGGCTGGAAGTGCAGCGCGCCGCGCTGAAGGGGCTCGACGAGGAGGAGGTCGCCGTCCTGGGGGGCCTGCTCCGCAAGCTGATGGCCGATGCCCGCGGAGCCTGAGGCGCCTCCGAACGCACGACGGAGCGCCGGAGGTCCGCACCGGGCCGAGAAGGCGTCGGGCTGCGGACCCCCGGCGCTCCGGAGGCCTGATGGCGGCCGACCCGACCGGGGTCAGCCGTTCAGTCTGTTCAGTTGGTGGGCTGCGGCTTGTCCGACTTGTCGAGGACCATCACCAGGCCCGCGATGACCAGGAACAGCACGATCGGCGTGGCCACGTACAGGCCGAGGGTCTGGGCAATGCTCAGGCCCGGGCCCGGGTCGTCGCCGTCGTCGCGGGTCACCGCGAGGGCGGGAGACGTCATCAGCAGCATCATCAGCGTCGATCCGGCCGTGACGGCGCCGGCGCGCAGAGCGTTCTTCTTGTCCACGGTGCAAACGTAGCGAACACCTAAACGAGGCGCGCGCCCGGGGGTGCCGTACGGGCACCCGCCCCCTCCCGCACCGCGCTCAGCAGGGCGTTCGCCCGCGGCGAGGCGGCCAGGGCCTCCAGGGTGAGCGGCCGTCCCGCCGAGTCCGCGAGCGGCAGCCGCCAATTGGGGTACTGGTCCCAGGTCCCGGGCAGGTTCTGCGGCCGCCGGTCCCCCACCGCGTCGGGCAGCCACACGCCGACCATCCGGGCCGGGGTGCGCAGCAGGAACCCGTACAGGGCCCGTACGGCGGCCTCCTCGCCCTTGGTGTCCAGGCCGAGCCCCTCCAACACGTCCAGCCACTCGGCGGTGTCGGCGGCGTCCTGGGCGCGCTCCTCCTCCACCGGGCGGGTCAGCAGGCCGAGCCGGTCGCGCAGTTCCACGTGGGCGCCGGCCAGCTTGGCGGCGGTGGGCGGGAGGTCGTGGGTGGTGGCGGTGGCCAGGCAGTCGGCGCGCCAGGCCGCGGGGGCGAGCGGCTGCCCGTCGCCCGCCCAGTCGCGTTCGAACCAGAGGACCGAGGTGCCGAGCACCCCGCGCCGGGCCAGCGCCTCGCGGACGCGCGGCTCCACCGTCCCGAGGTCCTCGCCGATGACCGGGGCCCCGGCCAGGTGGGCCTCCAGCACCAGGATCGCGAGCATCGCCTCGCCGTCGTACGAGACGTACGTGCCGTCGGCGGGCGGGGCGCCCTCCGGGATCCACCAGAGCCGGAACAGCCCCATGACGTGGTCGATGCGCAGGGCGCCGGCGTAGCGGAACACCCCGCGCAGCAGGGCCCGGAAGGGTGCGTACCCGGTGGCCGCGAGCCGGTCGGGCCGCCACGGCGGGAGCCCCCAGTCCTGACCGCGCGCGTTGAAGGCGTCGGGCGGGGCGCCGACGCAGACGTCCTTCGCGTAGAGGGGCGGGCCCAGGGTGTCCGAGCCGTGGGGGTGCACCCCCACGGCGAGGTCGTGCACGATGCCGACCGGCATCCCGGCCTCGCGGGCTGCCCGCTGGGCGGCGGCGAGCTGGGTGTCGGTCAGCCAGACCAGCCAGCGGTGGAAGTCGGCTCCCAGTCCGTCCCTGGCGCACCAGGCGGCGTGCCGGTCGAGCGCCGCACCCTGCTCGGCGCAGAACCGGTGGTAGGCGGCCTCGCGTTCGCGGGTCCGCGGGACGCCGTACAGCAGCCGCAGCGCCCGGAGCTTCAGCTCCCACACCGCGTCGCGGTCGATCAACGCCCCCTTGTCGAGCACCTCGCGGCGCAGCTCGGCCCCCCGCTCGCCGAGTTCGGCGAGGGCCTCGCGGTCCGGGCAGTCGGCGAACTCGGGGACGTCCTCGATCCGCAGGTGCACGGGGTCGGGGAAGCGGCGCGAGGAGGGACGGTAGGGGGAGGGGTCGGTCGGCGCCCCGGGCACGGCGGCGTGCAGCGGGTTGACCTGGATGAACCCGACGCCGTGGGCCCGCCCGGCCCACCGCGCGAGCGCGGCGAGATCGCCGAGGTCCCCCATGCCCCAGGACTGCTCGGAGAGCAGGGAGTACAGCTGTACGAGCACCCCGTGCACCCGCCCGCCCCCACCGGGCGCCCGCTCCGGGGCCACGATCAGCGTGGCCTCCCCGGTCCGCCCGTCCGGGGTCTCGACGCCGAGCCGGTGCACACCGTACGGCGGCAGCTGCCCGGCCGTCAGAAGGGTCGGCCCGGTGTCCGGTCCACCGCCTTCGGCCCCGGCGCCGCTGTCGGCCCCGTCGGTCCCGTCCCCGCTGCCGGCACCATCGGCCCCGTCGGCCTCCCGGCGGATCCGCGTACCGGGAGGGAGCTCGGCCAGCTCCCGGGGCGGCTCCGACCCGGCCCACCACACCAGCACGGGCGGCAACAGCCGGTGCGAGGCCTCGCGCTCGGCCGCCTCCAAGTGCCCCCGTACGGCCTCCGGGGTGTCGCAGTCCACGCCCAGCTGCCGCAGCACGGCGACGACGGTGGCCTCCGGCACCCGGACGGTGACGTCCTCGGCGGGCTGGTAGGTGGTGGCGACGCCGTGCAGGGCCGCGAGCCGGGCGAGGTCGTCCATGTGAGTACCTGTGTCCCTGTGTCTAGTCGCCTGCGGCAGCGGCCGCGGCGGGCGTGGTCGGTTCGCTTGTCAGCGGGGCCTCGTCGGCGAGCGGCGGCTCGCTGGTCAGCGGCGCGTGCGCGGAACCGGCGAGCGGGGGCTCGCTGGTGAGGGGCCCCTCGGCGGGCCCGGCCTGCGCGGGCAGGTGGGCGAGCAGGGGGGTGTGTCGGGTGCCGGGTGCGGTGTTCACGGGCGGTTTCTCCTTTGTCCGTACGGGGTGTGAGGGTGGATCAGGGACCATGGAACACCGCCGGGGAACATCGCAGCCATACCCCGTGGGCAGCGCCGCATTCCTGGCGTATCCAGGTCAGAACCCCCACGGGCACCCCAGGGCGAGCACCGCCCCCGGCCCGGCCCCGACGAGGGCAGGCGTACGCGCCCTGTGCGCGGACGGGCGGGCCGTCGGAGGCGGGGGCGCGGAAGGCGGCCGGGGCGGGGCGGCTCGAAGACGCGTCACCGCGAGGGGCGCAGCACGAAGCGCCCGCGAGGCCCGGGCTCCGGGGCTCCGGTCGTGACCCGGCGGACGGGCTCCGCGGTCCGCGCTCTGGTCAGGCCCGGGGCGCGGTGCGGGATCCGGGCCCGGGGACGGGCACGCCGCGGAGCCGGATCAAGGACACCGGACCAGGGACAGGGGCCGCACCGGGATCGGGCCCCCGAGGACTCGGGGCCGGGATCCGTGATCCCGGCCCCGGACGGCACGAGCCCCTACGACGCCGCCGCGCCGATGCGGTTCAGGGCCGCCTCCGCGCCGTACGGTTCCAGGTACGGCATCCAGCGCGGGTCCCGGTGGCCCGTGCCGATGATGCGCCAGGCCAGACCCGACGGCGGGGCCGGCTGGTGGCGCAGGCGCCAGCCCAGCTCCAGCAGGTGCCGGTCCGCCTTGACGTGGTTGCACCGCCGGCATGCGGCGACCACGTTGTCCCACACGTGCTGCCCGCCGCGGCTGCGCGGGATCACGTGGTCGACACTGGTGGCGACCCCGCCGCAGTACATGCAGCGCCCGCCGTCGCGGGCGAACAACGCGCGGCGGGTGAGTGGAACGGGCCCCCGGTAGGGGACCCGCACGAAGCGCTTGAGCCGGACCACGCTGGGCGCGGGGACGACTCTCGTCGCGCTGTGCAGAAAGGCGCCGGATTCCTCCAGGGAGACAGCTTTGTTCTCCAGGACGAGGACGAGCGCGCGGCGGAGCGGTACGACGCCGAGCGGCTCGTACGACGCATTGAGGACCAGGACGTGCGGCACGGACTGCCTCCTTGTACGCCGGCGGCGCGTGGCTCGCGCCGGGACGATCTGCTCTCCAGTCTCCCCTTACGGCTGGTCGAAGCGCCACCACGCGCCCGTAACGGGTCCGAGGTGTTTTCAACCACACCCGGTTCATCCCCAGGTGAGTCCGGTCTCTCCCTCGAACACGGCAACGGGGTCACCCGAATGCCCCGTTAGTGTGGAAGGCCTGCCCCGCACACCCCTTTCCGCGGGCAGACCGCTATACCTGGAGGTTCCCCTCGTGCCCTGGCCTGCCGCCCTGCTGCCCCTGGCAGCCGACACCCCGGACCCGGCCGCTTCCGTCAAGGAGGCCCACGAGAGCGTCACCAACGCCGCCAGTTTCATCGAGGAGAACTGGGCCGGATGGCTGTACCTCGGCCTGAAGATCCTGCTGATCCTGGTGATCGCGGCCGCGCTCCGCTCGCTGGTCCGCAAGTCCTTGACCAAGCTCATAATGCGGATGAACCGGGGCGCCGAGGCCGTCGAGGGCATGGCGCTCGGCGGGCTGCTCGTGAACGCCGAGCGCCGGCGGCAGCGCTCCGAGGCGATCGGCTCGGTCCTGCGTTCGGTGGCTTCGTTCCTGATCCTCGGCACGGCCGGGCTGATGGTGCTCGGCGCGCTGGGCATCAACCTGGGCCCGCTGCTCGCGAGCGCCGGTGTGGCCGGTGTGGCGATCGGTTTCGGCGCGCGGAACCTGGTGACGGACTTCCTGTCCGGCGTGTTCATGATCCTCGAGGACCAGTACGGCGTCGGCGACAAGATCGACGCGGGGGTGGCCTCCGGCGAGGTCGTCGAGGTGGGCCTGCGCGTCACCAAGCTGCGCGGTGACAACGGCGAGATCTGGTACGTCCGCAACGGCGAGATCAAGCGGATCGGCAACCTCAGCCAGGGCTGGGCGACGGCGGGCGTCGCCGTCCAGGTCAAGCCGTCGGAGAGCCTGACCCGCATCCGCGAGGTGGTCAAGCACGTCGCCGAGGGCCTGGCCAAGGAGTCCCCGTGGGACGAGCGCCTGTGGGGCCCGGTGGAGGTGCTGGGTCTGGACGAGGTCCTGCTGGCCTCGATGACCGTGAAGGTCTCGGCGAAGACGATGCCGGGCCAGCAGTTCGCCGTGGAGCGCGAGCTGCGCTGGCGGATCAAGGAGGCCTTCGACGAGGCCGGGATCCGGATCATCGGCGGTCTGCCGGCCGCCGAGGACGAGGAGGAGGCGGCCGACCCCTCGGCCGCCGTGTCCGCGCCGTCGGCGCTCGCGAACCCGGCCTCCCCTCAGTCGCTGGCCACCGCCCCGATCCCGCCGCCGGCCTCCGGCACCCCGCGGATCACCAAGTAGCCGCCCCTCCCCCTCCAAGCACTCCCGCACCACCCCGCTGCCCCCGCAGGTCATTTCTGCGGGGGCAGCGGCATTGACACAGCTCAAACACCGATAGGAAACTTACCTAACAGTTCCTGACGACCAGGGCCACGGCCCCGTGAGCGGAGAGCGCCCATGACCGGCACCACCCCGGGTACCCCCAGCCTGCTGCGCGTCATGAACGACCGCGCCGCGCTGGACCTGCTGCTGGAGCACGGGCCCCTGTCGCGCACCCGGATCGGCCGGCTCACCGGGCTCTCCAAGCCCACCGCCTCCCAGCTGCTGGCCCGGCTCGAAGCCGCCGGGCTCGTCGTGGCCTCCGGCACCGCCGGCGGCCGCCCCGGCCCCAATGCCCAGCTGTACGGGGTCAACCCGCGCGCCGCCCACGTCGCCGGACTGGACGTCACCCCGGGCGGGATCGTCGCGGCCGTCGCCGACCTCACCGGCGAGGTGATCGGCGGCCACGAGCTCCCGTACACCGAGGGCACCGGGGCCGTCGAGCGCGTCACCCGGGCCCTCGGCGGCGCCGTCGCGGACGCCGGGCTCCGGCGCTCCGACGTCCACCGGGTCGTCATCGCCACCCCCGGGTCCTTCGATCCGAGCACCGGCGCGCTGCGCTACGCCGACCACCTGCCCGGCTGGCACTCCCCCACCCTCCTGGAGGAGCTGGCGGCGGCCCTGCCGATGCCGGTCGAGTACGAGAACGACGTGAACCTGGCCGCGGTCGCCGAGCAGCGGCTCGGCGCGGCCCGCGGCCACGGGGACTTCGTCCTGCTGTGGAACGAGGAGGGGCTCGGCGCCGCCCTGGTGCTCGGCGGCCGGCTGCACCGCGGCTGGACCGGCGGCGCGGGGGAGGTCGGGTTCCTGCCCGTACCGGGCCATCCCCTGGTCCGGCAGGTCGCCCGGGTCAACTCCGGCGGCTACCAGGAGCTGGCCGGCGTACAGGCGGTGCCCGGGATGGCGGCCGCGCTGGGCATCGGGGCGCCGCCCGGTCCCGCCGCCGGACCGCAGGCCCCACCCGTCGCGGCGGCGGTCGCGCTGCTGGCGCGGGCCGCCGAGCAGCCCGAGGGGGCGAACCTGCTGCTCCTCCAGCGGTACGCCACCGCCCTGGCCACCGGAATCGCCGCGCTGGTCGCCGTACTGGACCCGGAGATCGTGGTCCTGTCCGGAGCGGTGACCGCCGCCGGCGGGGACGTACTGCGCGGGCTCATCGAGGCCGAGCTCGCCGATCTCGCCGCCTCCCGGCCGCGCCTGGTGTCCGGCACCGTGCGCGAGCGGCCCGTACTGCGCGGCGCGCTGGAGAGCGCCCTCGCCGCCACCCGCGACGAGGTCTTCGACACCTCGCGCCGCTGACCGCCCCACCCCCGAAGAAACAGAACCACCAGCACCACCAGCACCCCCGGCACCGCCCCGTCACTCTCCTCGTCGCATCCCCTGGCACCCGTCCCGGAAGTTCCTCCCGCAGAGAGCGAGCCCCGCCATGCCCAGAACCCGCCGTCTGACCGCCGTGGCCACCGCCGTCGCCGCGCTGTCCGTCCTCGCCACCGCCTGTACGGGCCAGAGCGGATCCGCGGCTTCCGACGATCCGAACAAGGAGGTCACGCTCAACTTCTGGCACGGCTGGTCCGCGCCGAGCGAGGCCAAGGCGATCGAGGAGAACATCGCCCGGTTCGAGAAGGCGCACCCGAACATCAAGGTCAAGGTCACGGGCAACATGACCGACGACAAGATCAACCAGGCGCTCCGGGCGGGCGGGGACAAGGCCCCCGACGTGGTCTCCTCGTTCACCACCGACAGCGTCGGCAAGTTCTGCAACTCCGGCGCCTTCGCCGACCTCAACCCCTTCCTTCGGAAGGCCGGCATAGACAAGGCGAAGGTCTTCCCCAAGACCCTGCTGGACTACACCCAGTTCAACGGCAACCAGTGCACGCTGCCGCTGCTGAACGACGCCTACGGCCTCGTCTACAACAAGGACGCCTTCAAGGCCGCGGGCATCACCGAGCCGCCGAAGACCTGGAGCCGGTTCGTCGAGGTCGCGCAGAAGCTGACCAAGCCCAACGGGGACTCGTACGACCAGCTCGGCATCATGCCGACCTACCACGGCTACGAGACCACCCCCGTGCGCCTGGCCGCCCAGTGGAGCCCGAAGTACTTCGACGCCGACGGCAAGTCGAACCTGGCCAAGGACCCGGCGTTCGCGAACATGCTGACGGCCCAGAAGGACCTGGTGGCCAAGCTCGGCGGCTACGAGAAGCTGGAGAAGTTCCGCAGCACCTTCGGCGACGAGTGGAGCGCCGAGCACCCCTTCCACAAGGGGCAGGTCGCGATGCAGATCGACGGCGAGTGGCGGGCCGCGATGGCCAAGGAGGCCGGGGTCACCTTCGAGATCGGCACCGCGCCGCTGCCGGTGCCGGACGACCAGGCCGCCGACTACGGCAAGGGCTACCTCTCCGGCACGATCATGGGCATCGCCTCGGGCAGCAGGAAGCAGAACGCCTCCTGGGAGCTGGTGAAGTACATGACCACCGACACGGAGGCGGTCGTGGCCTTCGCCAACGCCATCCACAACGTGCCCTCCACCCTGGCGGCCCTGGACTCCCCGAGCCTGCAGGTCACCCCGGAGTTCAAGACCTTCCTCGACATCGCGCGGCACCCGAAGTCGAACACCACCCCGGCCCAGGCCGACGGCGGCACCTACCAGCTGACCTTCCAGGACCTCGCGTACGCGGTCGAGAAGGGTGACGTCGCCGACGTCCCGGCCGGTCTTGCCAAGACCGGCCAGCAGATCGACACGGACATCGCGAAGGCGAAGTAGCCCCGATGACCAGCAGCAGCACCAGCGCCGGGAGCGCCGCCGTCGCCCTCGCACCCCCGCTGCGGGCGAAGCGCCGCCGGGCCGCCCTGCGGACCGCGGCCTTCATGTCCCCCTGGCTGATCGGGTTCGCCGTCTTCTTCGCGTACCCGCTCGCCTCCACCGTGTACTTCTCCTTCACGAAGTACGACGGCTTCCGCCCGCCCGTCTTCAACGGCCTGGACAACTGGACGTACGTCTTCACGGACTATCCGCTGTTCTGGCCGGCCATGCGCAACACCCTGTGGCTGGTCGTGGTGATGGTCGCCTGCCGGGTCGTCTTCGGCCTCGGCGTCGGCCTGCTCATCACCAGGATCAAGACCGGGGCGGGGGTCTTCCGGACCCTGTTCTACCTGCCCTACCTGGCTCCGCCGGTGGCCGCGACCCTGGCCTTCGTCTTCCTGCTCAACCCCGGCACCGGCCCGGTCAACACCCTGCTGGAGGGGGTCGGCCTGCCCGCGCCCGGCTGGTTCACCGACGCCGACTGGTCCAAGCCCGCGCTGACCGTCCTCGCGGTGTGGGGGGTCGGCGACCTCATGGTCATCTTCATGGCCGCGCTGCTCGACGTACCGAAGGAGCAGTACGAGGCCGCGGAGCTGGACGGGGCCGGGGCCTGGGCGCGGTTCCGGCACATCACCCTGCCGAACATCTCGCCGATCATCCTGTTCGCGGTGGTCACCGGGGTCATCCAGGCCATGCAGTACTACACGCAGCCCCTGGTGGCGGGGAAGGTCGCCGCGGGTGTCATCGGCGGCTCGGGCCAGCAGTTCGAGCCGGGCTACCCCGACAAGTCCACGCTGACCCTCCCCCAGGTCGTCTACAACGTCGGCTTCCAGCGCTTCGACTACGGCACCGCGTGTGTCGTCGCGCTGGTCCTCTTCGCCCTGTCCATGGCCTTCACCGCGCTGCTGATGCGCCGCCGTGGCGGGCTGATCGGAGCAGGTGACTGAGATGGCCCAACTGACCGACACGACGGCGCCCGCGGCCGCGGCGAACTCCGGGGCGGCCGCAGGAACGGCCGGACCGCGCCGCGGCGCCGGCCCCGGCGCCGGGCGCAGGGCCCTCCTGCACTGGGTCGGCGTGCACGCCCTCGGCGTCGCCGCCGCGCTGTTCTTCGTCCTCCCCTTCGTCTTCCTCTTCCTGACCTCCCTGATGAGCGACCAGCAGGCGCTGACCCGCGACCTGGTGCCCGACACCTGGGAATGGGGCAACTACGCCAAGGTGTGGAACACCCCGGGATTCCTGACCTGGTGGCGCAACACCCTGCTGTACGCGGGGCTGGGCACGCTGCTGACCGTGGTCTCCTCGGTGCCCGTCGCGTACGCGCTGGCCAAGTTCCGCTTCCGCGGGCGGCGGCTGTCGCTGCTGCTGGTGATCGCCATGATGATGCTGCCGCCGCAGGTGGTGGTCATCCCGATGTACCTGTTCTGGGCCAAGCAGCTGGACCTGTCCGGCACCCTGTGGCCGCTGATCATCCCGATGGCCTTCGGCGACGCGTTCTCCATCTTCCTGCTCCGCCAGTTCCTGCTCACCATCCCGGACGAGTACCTGGACGCGGCCAGGGTCGACGGCTGCGGAGAGCTCCGCACCCTGCTGCGCGTCGTCCTGCCGATGGCCAAGCCCGGGATCGCCGCCGTCGCGCTGTTCCAGTTCTTCTCCGCCTGGAACGACTACTTCGGCCCGCAGATCTACGCCTCGGACAACCCCGCCGCCTGGACCCTCAGTTACGGGCTGGAGTCCTTCAAGGGGGCGCACCACACCAACTGGAACCTCACCATGGCCGCGACCGTGCTGGTCATGGCGCCGGTGATCGTCCTCTTCTTCTTCGCCCAGAAGGCGTTCGTCGAGGGCGTCACCCTGACGGGAGTGAAAGGCTAGTGACCATGAAACTCGCAGTGGTGGGCGGCGGTTCCACCTACACGCCCGAGTTGATCGACGGCTTCGCACGGCTGCGCGACACCCTGCCGATCAGCGAGCTCGTACTGATCGACCCCGCCACCGAGCGGCTGGAGCTGATCGGCGCGCTGGCCCGGCGGATCTTCGCCAAGCAGGGGCACCCGGGGCGGGTCACCACCACCGCCGATCTCGACGCGGGCGTCGAGGGCGCCGACGCGGTCCTGCTCCAGCTGCGCATCGGCGGGCAGGCGGCCCGGCTCCAGGATGAGACCTGGCCCCTGGAGTGCGGCTGCGTGGGGCAGGAGACCACGGGCGCCGGCGGTCTCGCCAAGGCGCTGCGGACGGTCCCGGTGGTGCTGGACATCGCCGAGCGGGTCCGGCGGGCCAACCCGGACGCCTGGATCATCGACTTCACCAACCCGGTCGGCATCGTCACCCGCGCCCTGTTGCGGGCCGGGCACAAGGCCGTCGGCCTGTGCAACGTGGCCATCGGCTTCCAGCGGAAGTTCGCCGCCCTGCTGGACCTGGCCCCCTCCGACATCCACCTGGACCACGTGGGCCTCAACCACCTCACCTGGGAAATGGGGGTGCGCAAGGGCGGCCCCGACGGCGAGGACCTGCTGCCCGGGCTGCTCGCCGAGCACGGCGCGGCCGTAGCCGAGGACCTGCGGCTGCCGCGCGCGGTGCTGGACCGCCTCGGCGTCGTGCCCTCGTACTACCTGCGGTACTTCTACGCGCACGACGCCGTGGTGCGCGAGCTGGGCGGCAAGCCCTCGCGGGCCGCCGAGGTCGCCGCGATGGAGCAGGAGCTGCTCGCCCTGTACGCCGATCCGGCGCTGGACGAGAAGCCGGAGCTGCTGGCCAAGCGGGGCGGGGCCTTCTACTCGGAGGCGGCCGTGGACCTGGCGGCGGCGCTGCTGGGCGACGGCGGGCCGGGCCCGGCCGCCGTGCAGGTGGTCAACACGCTCAACAACGGCACCCTGCCGTTCCTCCCGGACGACGCGGTGATCGAGGTGCAGGCCCGGGTGGACCGGTCCGGCCCGGTGCCGCTGGCCGTGCCGCGCCTCGACCCGCTGTACGCCGGACTGGTCGCGCACGTCACGGCGTACGAGGACCTGGCGCTGGACGCGGCCGTACGGGGTGGCCGCGAGCGGGTCTTCAAGGCGCTGCTGGCGCACCCGCTGGTCGGCCAGTTCGACCTCGCCGAGGGTCTGACCGACCGTCTCCTCGCGCACAACAAGGAGCACCTGCCATGGGCGTGAAGTCTCCCGCCCGGCTCGCCCGGCCCGCCGTCCTGGCCATCGACGCGGGCAACAGCAAGACGGACGCGGCCCTGATCGCCGCGGACGGAACGGTCCTGGGCACCGGGCGCTCCGGCGGCTTCCAGCCGCCGCGCACCGGCGTCGAGGAGGCGGTGGACGTCCTGGGGCGGGCGGTCGCGGAGGCCGTCGAGGCGGCCGCGCTGCCCCTGCCCGCGCCCGGGTCGCCGTACGCCGACCAGGTCGCGGCGTGTCTGGCCAATGCCGACCTCCCGGTGGAGGAGCGGCAGCTCGCGGAGGCGATCGGCGCGCGCGGCTGGGGCTCGGCCACCCGGGTGTTCAACGACACCTTCGCGATCCTGCGCGCCGGGCTCTCCTCGGGCGAGCCGCCGCGGGGCGTCGCGGTGGTGTGCGGGGCGGGCATCAACTGCGTGGGGATGCGGCCCGACGGGCGCACGGCCCGCTTCCCGGCCCTCGGCCAGATCTCCGGGGACTGGGGCGGCGGGGGCGGGCTGGCCTCGGAGGCCCTGTGGTGGGCGGCGCGGGCGGAGGACGGCCGGGGCGGCCCGACGGAGCTGGCGGCGGCGCTGCCGGGGCACTTCGGGCTCGGTTCGATGGCCGAGCTGATCGAGGCGCTGCACCTGGGGGCCCTGGCGCACGCGCGGACCCACGAGCTGGTGCCCGTGCTGTTCTCGGTGGCCGCGGCGGGCGATGCGGTGGCCTCGGCGATCGTGGAGCGGCAGGCGGACGAGGTGGTGGCGCTGGCTTCGGTGGCACTGGCCCGGCTGGACCTGCTGGAGGAGGAGGCTCCGGTACTGCTCGGCGGCGGTGTCCTCACGGCCGGTCACGGGCAGCTGGACGAGCGGATCGCGGCGGGGCTGGCCCGGCGCGCACCGCATGCCCGGGTGTCGGTGGTCTCGGCCCCGCCGGTGCTGGGTGCCGGGCTGCTGGGGCTGGACGCGCTCGGGGCCCTGCCCGAGGCCCATGGAAAACTCCGTGCCCATTTCGGGTGAACCCGCCCCGGCAGGCCCCGGGTCTGGAACCGTGGCGGCCGTGGAGACGTATTCACGGTGAAGGGGCGGGGTCGGCGCACATCGGGGGTGGATCGCCAAGATCCGGCACCGGGTGCTGTGGTTGCCCGCCACTACGGCCATACTGCTGCGGAGCAGTCAGGACCGAGGGGGAGGTCACGGTGGCCATCACATCACGCGCGCCCGCGCCGGGGGGCGCTGTCGCCGTGCCGCCCCCCGGGCCGCCACAGGGTCCTCCCCGTCCGGGTACGGCCTGGGCCGAGGGCGTGGAGCGGCTGCGTGCGGCCGCCACGACCGAGCCCGGCCGGCTGCGGATCATCGGGGCCGTCCTGGCGGCGCTCGTCCTGCTGTTCGGCCTGGTGACCGTCTGGGAGATCTCCGCCCGGGTCGGCGCCGCGGACGACGTGGTGGGCCGCAGCCAGCCGCTGAGCGCGGACGCGGCGAGCATCTACCGCTCCCTCGCAGATGCCGACACGGCCTCCTCCAGCGGGTTCCTGGCCGGCGGCGACGAGCCGCGCGAGGTCCGCGAGCGGTACGAGAAGGACATCTCCAACGCCTCGAAGCTGCTGGTGAACGCGGCCGCGAACACCGGGGCGGACGAGGATTCGCGCAAGCAGATCGCGCTGCTGAGCGAGCGGCTCCCGCGCTACACGGGCCTGATCGAACAGGCCCGGGCCACGAACAAGCAGGGCCTGCCGCTGGGCGGCGCCTATCTGCGGTACGCCAACGAGCAGATGAGCACCCAGCTGCTGCCCGCCGCGCAGCGGCTGTACGAGGCGGAGACGGACCGGCTCTACACGGACTACGACGACGCCCGCGCGCTGCCGCTGGCCTCGCTCGGCGCGGGCCTGCTCGCGCTCGCCGCGCTGGCGTGGGCGCAGCGCCGCAACTACCGCCGCACGAACCGCGTCTTCAACCACGGCCTCGTGGCGGCGACGGCCGCCTCGCTGGTGGTGCTGCTGTGGCTGGCCGTGGGACACACGGTCGCCCGGTCCGGGCTGGCCGAGGCCCGGGCGGACGGGCAGGAGTCGCTGAAGGTGCTCAACGACGCGCGGATCGCCTCGCTCCAGGCGCGCGCCAGTGAGAATCTGACCCTGATCGCGCGGGGCGCCGTTCTGGCCGCGGACAACAAGTCCGACAAGTACGACGTGGACTTCACGGCCGAGATGAAGGAGCTGGACGCGGGTCTGGCGAAGGCGCAGAAGCTCGCCGACGACAGCAGCGGGCGGGATCCGGTGGCCCGCGCAGCGGACGGCGTCAAGGAGTGGAAGCAGCGGCACGCGGCTGCCCGGGAGACCGACCTGCGCGGGGACTACCAGGCCGCGCTGCCCCAGGTCATCGGGGACAAGGACCACAAGGACAGCAGCGGGGCCTCGTTCGACACGGTGGACGCGTCCCTGGAGCAGGCACTGGCCCATGAGCAGAAGGAGTTCACCCGGGCGGCCCGGGGCGGGCTCGGCGCGCTGGGCGGTTTGGTGACGGGTTCGGCGGCCCTGGCGGTCGTCGGCGCGGCGGCGGCACTGCTCGGCATCGGGCGCCGGCTTTCGGAGTACAGGTGACAGCGATGCGGATACGCGTGAAGTCCCACGACGACGGCCACGGCGAGGGCCGCGGAGGCGGAGCACCCGGTGCGGCCGGGGTGCCCGGCCCGGTGCCGCGTGCTTCCGGGCCTCGGCGCGTCGCGGCCCGGCTGCGCGGCTGGGGCGGGGTGAGCGCGATGGCCGCCGCCTGCGCGGTGACGGCCGCGGCCGTCCTGCTGCCGCTGGCCCAGGCGGCCCCGGAGAGCGGCCGCCCGGCCGTCGTCCGCGAACCCGCCTCGATGGCGGCCGCCCCGGCCCCCTGGTCGCTCACCGACACCTGCCAGGACCCGGAGGCCAGCCTGCGCCCGAACGGGGCGGACGGGCCGGCCATCGAGCGGATCCGCAAGGCGGGCAAGCTCGTCGCGGGCGTGGACCAGAACAGCTTCAAGTGGGGCTACCGCAACCCGGTCGACGGCCGCCTCGACGGCTTCGACATCGCCCTCGTCAAGGCCATCGCGAAGGACATCCTGGGCGACGAGAACGCGGTCATCTACCGGGCCATCCCCACCAGCCAGCGCGTCCCCGCGCTCCAGGACGGCCGCGTCGACGTCGTCGTACGGACCATGACGATCAACTGCAAGCGGCTGGAGGACGTCGCGTTCTCGACGGCGTACTTCGAGGCCGGGCAGCAGGTCCTGGCCCCCAAGGGCTCGCCGATCACCGGATACGACGCCTCGCTGAAGGACCGCCGGATCTGCACCGCGGCCGGCTCCACGGCCGAGGCCGCGCTGAAGGCCCAGCCGTACGGATCGGTTCCGGTGAGCGTGCCCAACCAGCTGGACTGCCTGGTCCGGCTCCAGCTGGGCGAGGTGGACGGCATCATCACGGACAACGCGCTCGCGGCCGGCCAGGCCGCGCAGGACCCGTCGGTCCGCCTCGTCGGCTCCCCGTTCACCAGGGAGTTCTACGGGGTGGCCATGAACAAGGACGCCTCCGACCTGGTGCGCCGGGTCAACAAGGTGCTGGAGAACTACCGCGCCGGTGGTGACAACAGCCCCTGGATGCAGGCGTACGTGACGCACCTCAAGCCCGTTCTGCCCGGTGTGGCCGGACCGCCCGCGCCGAAGTACCGGGACGGCTGAGACAGGTGGCAGAGTCGGAGCCCGATGTCGGGGAAGCGGAGGCGGGGCTTGTGGAGGCGCAGTCGGCAGTGATGGACCGGGACGACGTCGACCGCGCCCTGGCCCGGCTCGGCGCGGAGCACGAGGCCGTCGAGACCTCCCTGCTCGCCCTCCAGGACCACGCCGGGCGCAGGCTGCTGGAAGGGGCCGGGCTGACCGGCGTGACCAAGGAGCGGTGGGCGGCGGCCGACGCCGCCATCACCCGGCTGTGGACGTACTTCGACGCCTACAGCGGGGCGCTGGGCGCCGCCCGGGAGATCCGCGAGCGGCGCCGCTGGCCCGGCCGCGAGGAGCTGGTCGAGCTGACCGAGCGGCTGCGCGGTCCCGGGGTGCTGATCGCCGGGGCCGGGGCGGAGGGCGTGGCATTGGCGGAGCGGCTCTCGCTCGCCGAGCTGGTGTCGCGGATGAACGAGCTGTACGCGAGCTCGCTGGACGTGGTGGTGGCCGCCGACTCGGTGTGGTCGGCGCTGCCCGCCCGCATCGACCTGCTCGCGGCCGAACTGCACCGCACCCGCTCGCTGGCCCACTCGGTGGGGGTCCGCCCGGGCGAACACCCTTCGGGCGACGACCTGGAGGCGATCACCGCCGAGCTGGCCGGGCTGCGGGAACAGGTGATCGCCGACCCGCTGGCGTTCTGGCAGCCGGTGGCGGGGAGTTCCGCGCCGGGCGGCGGCCGTCCGGACACCACCCGGTACGACCGCGCGGCGGTCGCGCTGGAGGACGTACGGCGGGAGATCGAGGCGGTCCTGGCCGTACGGCAGGACGCCGAGCAGCGGCTGATCAGCCTGCGGGACGTGCTCTCGCGGGCCGACCGGACCCTGGCGGAGGCGCGGACGGCGCGCGGCGAGGTACTGGCGAAGATCGCGGCTTCGGAGGTGCCGGTGGTGAGCGGGCCGCCGACGGCGCTGCAGGAGCAGTTGGCCGCCGCGGCCGAGTACCGCCGCCAGGCTCAGTGGCACCGGCTCTCGCCGCTGCTGGATTCGCTGGAGGAGCGGGCCGAGGAGGAACTGCGCCGGGCCCGCGAATCGTTGACGGCGGTGACGGCGCCCCTGGCGGTACGGGCGGAGCTGCGCGGGCGGCTGGACGCGTACAAGGCGAAGGTGGCCCGGCACGGCATGGCGGAGGATCCCCTCCTGATCGAGCGGTACGACACGGCCCGGCGGATGCTGTGGAGCGCGCCCTGCGATCTGCGCGCCGCCGAGCAGGCCGTGCTGCGCTACCAACAGGCGACGGCCGAGTCTTTGGCACCGCCGCAGCCGCAGTACCGGCCCGAGGGGCCGGGGAAGGAGGAGGACGCATGAGTCTGGTCGGAACCGCGTGCGTCCGCCCCGGCTGCCCGGGGTCGTACGAGGACATGGGCGACGGCGAGCTGTACTGCGACACCTGCGGTCTGGCCCCGATCGGCGCCGTCGCGGCGGGCGCGGAGGAGCTGGTCTCGCCGCCGACGGGGATGACGAGCGCGGCCCGCCACCCCGATTCGCAGGGATCCCAGGGGTCGCACGGCTCGGCCCGGTCCGGCCGTTCGGGTTCGACCTCCGCCTCGGCGCGCTCCTCGCGGTCCTCGCGGTCCTCGTCCTCGCGCCGCTCGGTGTCGGGCCGGCTCTCGCGCTCCCTGGCGGGCGCCGCGTCCAGCCGCTCGGTGTCGGTGCGCAGTTCGGGCTCGGCGGCCGGGCCCTCGGGGCGCAGCCGGCTGGGCGCCGGGCTGGTCAACATCCCGGAGGTGCCGCGTCCGGATCCCTCGGCGGCGGTGCTGGAGAACCCGGAGGTGCCGGAGCGCAAGCGGTTCTGCTCGCGCTCGGACTGCGGGGCGCCGGTGGGCCGCTCGCGCGGGGACCGGCCGGGCCGCACCGAAGGCTTCTGCACCAAGTGCGGGCACCCGTACTCCTTCGTGCCCAAGCTGCGCGCGGGGGAGGTCGTCCACGGCCAGTACGAGGTGGCGGGCTGCCTGGCGCACGGCGGCCTCGGCTGGGTGTACCTGGCGGTGGACCGGGCCGTCTCGGACCGGTGGGTGGTGCTCAAGGGCCTGCTGGACACCGGGGACCAGGACGCGATGGCCGCGGCCATCTCGGAGCGGCGCTTCCTCGCGGAGATCGAGCACTCCAACATCGTGCGGATCTACAACTTCGTGGAGCACCTGGACCAGCGGACGGGTTCGCTGGACGGGTACATCGTCATGGAGTACGTGGGCGGCAAATCGCTGAAGGAGATAGCGAACGAGCGGCGCCGGCCGGACGGCCGGCGCGATCCGCTGCCGGTGGAGCAGGCCTGCGCGTACGGGATCGAGGCGCTGGAGGCGCTCGGGCACCTGCACAGCAGGAACCTGCTGTACTGCGACTTCAAGGTCGACAACGCGATCCAGCAGCAGGACCAGCTGAAGCTGATCGACATGGGCGCCGTGCGCCGGATGGACGACGAGGAGTCGGCCATCTACGGCACGGTGGGCTACCAGGCGCCCGAGGTGGCCGAGCTCGGCCCCTCGGTCGCCTCCGACCTGTACACGGTGGCGCGGACGCTGGCCGTCCTGACCTTCGACTTCCAGGGCTACACGAACGTGTTCGTGGATTCGCTGCCGGATCCGGAGCACATCGAGGTGTTCGGGCGGTACGAGTCCTTCTACCGGCTGCTGGTCCGGGCGACGGATCCGGATCCGGACCGGCGGTTCTCGTCCGCACAGGAGATGGCGGACCAGCTGACGGGCGTGCTGCGCGAGGTCGTCGCACTGCAGACGGGCCGGCCGCGGCCGCAGCTCTCCACGCTGTTCGGGCCGGAGTTGCGGGTTCCGGACACCCGGCTGTTCGCCGACCCGGCCGGGGCCGAGGTGTCCCGGCTGGGGGCGCGGGTGCCCGGTCCCACCGCGGGCGGGCGCAGGCTCGGGCGCCGGGCCGGACACCCGGCGGTCCTGCCGGCTCCGGCTTCCGCCCCGGCTCCGGGTACGGCCGGGGCGCCCTCCGGGAGCCCCGGGGCGGCGGCCCTCTCGGCGCCGCTCGGGACCACGGCGACGCACCGGGTCGGCGGGGCGGCGCGACCGGCCCCCGTGCCGGCTCCCCGGCAGGCTCCGGAGGGAGCCGCGGCCGGGCCGGTCCCGGTACCGGTTCCCGGGCCGGGCGTACGCGGCACGGAACTGGCCGCGCTGGAGGCCCGGGGCATGGCACTGGCCCTGCCGGTGCCGCTGGTGGACCCGGCCGACCCCAACGCGGGGTTCCTGGCCGGACTGCTGGCCTCCGCCCCGGGCGACCTGCTGGGCGCCCTGCGCTCGGCGCCCGCCGACTCGGCCGAGCTGCGCCTGCGCGAGCTGCGGGCCCGCCTGGAGCTGGGCGAGCTCGCCGCGGCCGCGGCCGCCCTGGCCGATCTGGAAGGCCGGCATCCGGACGACTGGCGGGTGGTGTGGGCGCGCGGGATCGCCTCGCTGGCCACCGGCGAGGACGAGATGGCGGCCCTGTCCTTCGACGCCATCTACGACGCCTTCCCGGGAGAACCCGCGCCGAAGCTGGCGCTGGGCCTGTGCGCGGAGATCCTGGGGCAGTTGGACAACGCCGCCGAGTACTACCGGCTGGTCTGGAGCACCGACCCGGGGTTCGTGAGCGCCGCCTTCGGGCTGGCCCGCGTCCAACTCGCCGCGGGCGACCGGTCCGGGGCGGTCCGCACGCTGGAGTCGGTGCCCGAGGCCTCGATCCACTACACCGCCGCACGGGTGGCGGCGGTACGGGCACGCCTGCGCGACCGGTCTCCCGAGGAGGCTCTGCTTCCGGATCTGACGGCGGCTGCCGCGCAGGTGGAGGCCCTGGAGCGGTTCGGTCTGGACGCGGTGCGGCACGAACGGTTGTCGACCGAGGTTCTGGGCTCGGCCCTGGACTGGGTACTGTCGGGTAGCCGGGGTTCCGACCCCGGTCGGACCTCGCTGCTCGGCAGTCAACTGGACGAGCGGGGCCTGCGCTTCGGCCTGGAGCGCTCGTACCGCGTGCTCGCGCGGCTGGCGCAGCGGGGCGAGGACAGGATCGAACTGGTGGAGCGGGCAAACCGTTTCCGTCCCCGGACGTGGGTGTGAGTGATGTCGATGCATCGGCCGTCTGGCTGCCCCAGCTGCGCGGAGCCCCTCGAGGAGGGTGACCGTTTCTGCGGCGTCTGCGGCTCTCCCGTGTCCGCCGCGCCCCCGACCGTGTCCCGGGACGATCCGACGCTCCCGATCCCGACCCTCCCGGCCCCGCCGACCGGCCCGACGGGGGGCTACGCCCTCGCGGAGCCCGCGCCCGGCTGGGGCAGTGTCGCGGCCGGTGCGGCGCCGACGCTGGTCGGGGACACCGCCGGGTGGTCCGCTGCGCAGGAGCCGGCCGCCGCGGACCCGGCGGCCCGGCCCGGCCCGGCTCACGAGCCGGCGCCCGCTCCCGCCCCTGTCCCGGCTCCCGCCGCGGCCCCCGCTCCCGCCCCGGCCCCCGCCGCGGCGGCTCCCGTACCGCCGCAGGGCTCCTCGTACGGAGCGCCCGGCCCGGCGTACGGCGGCGCGCCCGAGCAGTCGGCCCCCGGCGGCGGCGAGATCCGCCACGACCGGCCCGGCTCCACCCCCACCCCGCCCGAGGGGACGCCCTGGGGCGCGCCCGAAGCCCCGTACGGCGGCGCCGGTCCCGGGCACGAGGACCCGTACGCCGCCTCCGGCATCCCGAGCGGGCCCGCGGCCGGCGACGGCGGGAAGACCTGCGTGGCCTGCCGGGCCGGGCGGGTCGACACCGACGGGTACTGCGAACACTGCGGGCACGCCCAGCCCCGCGAGCGGGACCACCTGGAGGAGGAGCTCGGCAGCGTCGCCGCCGTCAGCGACCGCGGGCTGCGCCACCACCGCAACGAGGACTCGTTCGCGGTCGCGGCCACGGCCCTGCCCGACGGCTCGGCCGCCACCGTGGCCATCGTCTGCGACGGCGTCTCCTCCGCCAGCCGCCCCGACGAGGCGTCGGCCGCCGCGGCCGGCGCCGCCAACGAGGCCCTGCTCGAAGCCCTCCCGCGCGGGGCCCACCCCCAGGAGGCCATGCACGACGCCATCCTGGCCGCGGCCGCCGCCGTGAACGCCCTGGCCCCCGAGGTCCCCGGCGCGCAGAACGCCCCCGCCTGCACCCTGGTCGGCGCCGTCGTCAGCGGTGACCTGCTGACCGTCGGCTGGGTCGGCGACAGCCGCGTGTACTGGGTCCCGGACGACCGGGACGCGCTGCCGCGCCGCCTCACCGAGGACGACTCCTGGGCGGCCCAGATGGTCGCGGCCGGGCTGATGGGCGAGGCCGAGGCCTACGCGGATGTCCGCGCGCACGCCATCACCGGCTGGCTCGGGGCCGACGCGTACGACCTGGAGCCGCACACCGCCAGCTTCAAGCCGGACCACGCGGGCGTGGTGGTCGTCTGCACCGACGGCCTGTGGAACTACGCCGAGTCCGCACAGGACATGGCCCGCGTGCTGCCCCCCGACGCCGCCGCCCGACCCCTGCACAGCGCGCAGGTCCTGGTGGGGCACGCCCTCGACGGGGGCGGCCACGACAACGTCACCGTGGCGGTCGTCCCGTTCGCCGCCCCGGCCGGCCCGGGGGCGGCGAACGGGACGACCCCAGCGGCGGCTGCCCGGGCGGAATCGGAAACGGAAGGGCAAGTGGAACCGGAAGCCCGCCCTCAGGCCTGATCCACCCGCCCGCACCCCCGCCCTCTCCTAGGAGTCCAGTCGATGGCGAACTTCGCCAAGCCGAGCGCCCCGCGCTTCAGCGTGGAGGTGTACCAGAACGAGTTCCTCCCCGAGGGCGGGCGGGACGTCCACGCCATCGTCACGGTCACGTCCACGGGCGGCGCCGCCGCCACCCGGGCGACGGCCGCCCGGGGTTCGGCCGCCGTCGTGGTCATGGTGGACTGCTCGGGGTCCATGGAGTACCCGCCGGACAAGATGCGCGGCGCCCGCGAGGCCACGGCCGCCGCGATCGACACCCTGCGCGACGGCACCGCGTTCGCCGTCGTCGCCGGTACGCACGTGGCCAAGGAGGTCTACCCGGGCCAGGGCCGGCTCGCCGTCGCCGACCCGGCCACCCGCGCCCAGGCCAAGGAGGCCCTGCGCGGCCTGAGCGCCGGCGGCGGCACCGCCATCGGCACCTGGCTGCGCCTCGCCGACGGCCTGCTGCGCCAGTCCCCCGCCGCCATCCGGCACGGCATCCTGCTCACCGACGGCCGCAACGAGCACGAGGACCCGGCCGTGCTGCGCGCCACCCTGGAGGCCTGCGCGGGCCGCTTCACCTGCGACGCCCGCGGGGTGGGGACCGACTGGGAGGTCAAGGAGGTCACCGGCATCGCGAGCGCGCTGCTCGGCTCGGCCGACATCGTGGCCGATCCGGCGCACCTCACCGAGGACTTCACGCTCATGATGGAGAACGTCATGGGCAAGGAGGTCGCGGACGTGGCGCTGCGGCTGTGGACCCCGGTCGGCGTGGAGATCCAGTACGTCAAGCAGGTCGCGCCCACCGTCCAGGACCTCAGCGACCGGCGCACCGAGGCGGGCCCGCGCGCCGGCGACTACCCGACCGGGTCCTGGGGCGACGAGTCCCGCGAGTACCACGTGTGCGTGCGGGTCCCGGCCGCGTCCGTCGGCCAGGAGATGCTGGCCGCCCGCGCCACGCTCCTGCTGCCCGGTGCGCCGGGCGAGCCGCCGGCCACGCTCGCGCAGGGGCTCGTACGGGCGGTGTGGACGGACGATCTGGCCGCTTCCACCGCCATCAACCCGCAGGTCGCCCACTACACGGGACAGGCGGAACTCGCGCAGGCTATCCAACAGGGGCTGGAAGCGCGCAAAATGGGCGATGTCGACGGCGCCACGGCCAAGCTCGGCCGTGCCGTTCAACTGGCCAGTGCCTCGGGAAACGCGGACACGGCCAAACTGCTCGCGAAGGTGGTGGATGTCGTCGATGCGGCGGCGGGTACTGTGCGGCTGAAGGCGAAGGTCGCGGATGCCGACGAGATGACCCTCGAAACGCGTTCGATCCAGACCGTCCGTGTGAAGAAGTCCTGAGACCATCCGAGAGACCTGAGAAGACCTGACGCGATGACGCAGGCTGAAGGGGGAAGAGCCGCCATGCCGACCTGCCCGAACGGGCACCAGTCCGCCTCCGACGACTGGTGCGAGGTCTGCGGCCACCGCATGGCTGCCGCCGCGGGCGCGCCCGCGGCGCCCTCCTACGGCTACGGCTACCCTCCCACCACCGGTGAGCCGACCGCCCAGGCGGAGCTCTGCCCGCAGTGCCGGACCCCGCGCGAGGCGATGGCCCCGTTCTGCGAGGAGTGCCGGTACAACTTCCTGACGCGCTCGGCCACCTCGTACACGCCGCTCGCGCCGCAGGGCGCGGATGCGGGAGCCTCGGGCGGGAACGCCGCCGGGGCCACCCCGCCGCCGCCTCCGCCGCCGCCCGCTCCGCAGGTGCCCGCCTCGGCGCCCTTCTCCCAGGACCACTTCGAGTACCAGGGCTCCCGGCCCTCCCGGGTCAACCGGCCGGCCGAGCCGCTGCAGCGCGAGGACGACTGGCTGCTGCCCCCGCCGGCGCACGAGCAGCAGCAGGCGCAGGGCCTGCAGCAGCCGCAGTACCCGCAGCAGCCCCCGCCGCCGCTCCGGGAGTACCAGCAGCCGGAGTACCAGCAGCAGCCCCCGCAGCAGCACGAGTACCAGCAGGCGCCGCAGGCCCAGCAGCAGCAACAGCACCGGCCCCAGCAGCCGTTCCCGCCCCAGAGCACCGGCGCCTGGAGCGCGACGATCGGCCCCGACCGCTCGTACTTCATGGCGATGATGCAGCGCAGCGGCCCCGAGGCCGCCGGGCTCAACCTGCCCGCGTACTCCCCGGAGCAGCACCTTCCGCTCTCCGGCGGCCAGATCACCATCGGCCGCCGCCGCGCCTCCACGGGCGAGTCCCCCGACATCGACCTGTCGGTGCCCCCGGAGGACCCGGGCGTCTCCCACCAGCACGCGGTGCTCGTCCAGCAGCCCGATCTCAGCTGGGCGGTCGTGGACCAGAACTCCACCAACGGCACCACGATCAACGGTGGCGAGGAGCCGATCCAGCCCTACGTCCCGGTGCCGCTCACCGACGGCGACCGGGTCCACGTCGGCGCCTGGACGACGATCACGATCCGCCGCGGGTAGCCACGGCCCGACGGCTCCTCACTCCCCCAAGGGCCATACGTACGGGCCCTGGGGGTCGTCGAGCCAGGACCACTGCCCCTCCGCGCTGACCGTCACCCCGAACCGCTCGCGCCCCGGCCGCCCCTCGCCGCGCCACAGGTCCAGGGCCTCGCGCGGGTGCAGCGCGCCCGCGGTCAGTACGAGCATGAACTGGAACCGCTCGTTCTCCACGAACTCGTAGGGGAGCCCGTACGGCAGCCCGGGCGCGGCCGGCGAGGCCGTGGCCCCGCGCAGCGGGACGAAGTACGCCGGGGTGTGCAGGAAGCGGCCCTCCGCGAAATCGGCGTCCCGGACCGTCAGGGCGATCAGCCCGGTCGACAGCGGGGCCAGGATCCGCGCCCCGGGGCGGCACTGGCCGAGCCAGGCGTGCGGGACCAGCGGCAGCGTGCAGGTCACCAGGATCCGGTCGAAGGGGGCCCGGGAAGGGCAGCCGCGCGCCCCGTCGCCGGTGACCACGGTCGGCCGCTGGCCGAGCAGGGCCAGGTGCGCCCGCGCGGACTCGGTGATCTCCTCGTCCAGGTCGATGGTGGTGACGTGCTCCTCGCCGAGCCGGTGGCTGAGCAGCGCGGCGGTGTAGCCGGTGCCCGTGCCGATCTCCAGTACGTCGTCCCCGTCGCGGACGGCCAGCGCCTCCAGCATCTTCGCCATCAGGGACGGCTGGCTGCTGGAGGAGACCAGCTCGCCGTCGCGCAGCCGGGTCGCGAGCGGGGCGTCGGTGTAGACCCCGCGCAGCCAGCGGGCCCGGTGGGCCGGGTCCGGGTCCTCGCCCCACAGCCGCTCGTGGCCGGCCCCGCGGCCGGTGAAGAAGTACGGGACGAAGACGTGCCGGGGCACCGCCGCGAAGGCCGCCCGCCAGGCGGGATCCTCCAGCACCCCGGCGGCGGTCAGCTCCCGCACCTGGGCGGCGTGGGCGGTGTCCCGCAGGTCCCGCGCCCCGTCGTGCGCGGCGTGCGGAGGGCGTGCGGGACGGGCGGGACGTGCGGAGTGAGCGGCGTGTGCACCCATGGCTCCACTGTCCTGCGACCGGGCCCGGGAGGCGAACGGTGGCCGTCGAACCGTGGTCCTAAGACCTCCGTCCTCCGTCCGGGCGTCTGAGACGATGGTCGGGTGAATGAGATTCCGCGGGGCACGGTTCAGGAGCAGACGTTCTACGAGCAGGTGGGCGGCGAGGAGACCTTCCGCCGTCTGGTGCGGCGCTTCTACGAGGGGGTCGCGGGCGATCCCCTGCTGCGCCCGATGTACCCGGAGGAGGACCTCGGCCCGGCCGAGGAGCGGTTCGCCCTGTTCCTGATGCAGTACTGGGGCGGCCCGAACACGTACAGCGAGAACCGCGGCCACCCGCGCCTGCGGATGCGGCACGCCCCGTTCCAGGTGGACGCGGCCGCGCACGACGCGTGGCTGGGCCACATGCGCGTGGCGGTGGACGAGCTGGGCCTGGCGCCGGAGCTGGAAGCGCAGCTGTGGCGGTACCTGACGTACGCCGCCGCCTCGATGGTCAACACCGCGGGGTAGCCCGTACGGGAACCGCGAGCGGAGGGCGGGGCCCGCTGCTAGACGGGCCTCACCTGGAGGGCTCCCAGGCCCCCGGTGCCGCCGGGGCGGCGCATCGCGATCGAGCCGTACGGGGTGCGCAGCCGGAGCCAGCCGCCGGAGGCGAACAGGGCCACCGGGTCGGGGGCGGTGCCGGGAGCACCGGTACCCGTACCGGCACCGTTGCCGCTCGCCACGGCCGACCGGATCGGCCGCAGGAAGCCCAGGGACTGCGCGGCGTGCACGGCGCGCAGCGGGAGCTCGGTGTCGCCCAGCGTCCGGGACCAGATCTCGCGGCCGATGCGGTCCCGCTCGGACCGGGTCCGGTGCTGCGCGGGCAGGGCCTCGTCCCGGGCCCGGAACTCGGCCACGGAGGCGCTCAGCGCGGCCCGTACCGCCTCGGGGCCGGGCAGTCCCGGCAGCTGCCGCCAGCCGCCGCGGGGCGGGAGCACGCCGGTCCACGGCGGGCCGGTGACCGGCGCGGGGACGACGGCGCTCGCGGCGGCCTCGTCCACGGACTCCAGCAGCTCGCCCGCGGAGACGGTCACGTCCAGCGGGCCGGCGACGGGCACGGCGAGGCGCACCGTGCGGATGGCCAGCACCTCGAAGGAGGCCGGCCGCCCGAAGACGGCGACCGCGCCGCCGGCTGCCTGCAGACGGACAGCGGCGGCGCGGTCGTAGTGCACGAGCCGGCCCAGGAAGGCGGCGAGGTCCGCCGCCTCCCCGGAGTCGGCGAGGCACAGCCGTTCGGTCATGCGGCGATGCGGCCTTCCGCGCGCGAGCCCGCGGGCTCGTCGAGGTACTTCTCCAGGAAGTGCCTCTCCTCGGCCGAGATGCGGCGGGGCCGCCCCTCGGCGAGGTTGTACGGCACGACCACGGTCGAGGCCCTCACGTAGACCTTCTCCGGTGCGTCCTCGGTCGCCTCGTCCTTGACCTCGTAGCCGATGGTCAGCGACGCGGCGCCTATCCGCGTCACCCAGGACTCGATCAGGACGGGCTCGTGACGGTGCACGAGCGGCAGCTTGTAGTCGATCTCGTGGCGGGCCACGACGGACCCGCCCGTGAAGGACTCACTGCCCTCCCCCGGCGCCAGCCGGAACATGAAGTCGATCCTCGCCTCCTCCAGGTAGCGGAGGAACACCACGTTGTTGACGTGGCCGAAGGAATCCATGTCCGACCAGCGCAGCGGGCACCGGTAGTGATGTCTGGCCATGTTGCTCAGCCTCGGGTGAGCTTCTTGTACGTGGCGCGGTGCGGACGGGTGGCGTCCGGGCCGAGCCGCTCGATCTTGTTCTTCTCGTAGGACTCGAAGTTGCCCTCGAACCAGAACCACTTCGAGTCGCCCTCGTACGCGAGGATGTGCGTGGCGACCCGGTCCAGGAACCAGCGGTCGTGGGAGACGACCACGGCCGCACCGGGGAATTCGAGGAGCGCGTTCTCCAGGGAGCCCAGGGTCTCGACGTCGAGGTCGTTGGTGGGCTCGTCGAGGAGCAGCAGGTTGCCGCCCTGCTTGAGGGTGAGCGCGAGGTTGAGGCGGTTGCGCTCACCGCCGGAGAGCACGCCGGCCGCCTTCTGCTGGTCCGGGCCCTTGAAGCCGAAGGCGCTGACGTACGCGCGGGACGGCATCTCGACCTGGCCGACGTTGATGTAGTCCAGCTCGTCCGACACGACCGCCCAGAGGCTCTTCTTGGGGTCGATGTTGGCGCGGCCCTGGTCGACGTACGAGATCTTGACGGTCTCGCCGACCTTGATCTCGCCGGAGTCCGGGGCCTCGAGGCCCTGGATCATCTTGAACAGCGTGGTCTTGCCGGCGCCGTTGGGGCCGATGATGCCGACGATGCCGTTGCGGGGCAGGGTGAAGGACAGGTCGTCGATCAGGACCTTGTCACCGAACGCCTTGGAGAGGTTGTTGACCTCGACCACGATCGAGCCCAGACGCGGGCCCGGCGGGATCTGGATCTCCTCGAAGTCCAGCTTGCGCATCTTGTCGGCCTCGGCCGCCATCTCCTCGTAGCGAGCGAGACGGGCCTTGGACTTCGCCTGACGGCCCTTGGCGTTGGAGCGGACCCACTCCAGCTCTTCCTTGAGGCGCTTGGCGCGCTTCTCGTCCTTCTTGCCCTCGACCTTGAGGCGCTCGGCCTTCTTCTCCAGGTAGGTGGAGTAGTTGCCCTCGTAGGGGTGGGCGCGGCCGCGGTCGAGCTCGAGGATCCACTCGGCGACGTTGTCGAGGAAGTAGCGGTCGTGGGTGACGGCCACGACGGCGCCCTTGTACTGGGCGAGGTGCTGCTCCAGCCAGTTCACGGACTCGGCGTCGAGGTGGTTGGTGGGCTCGTCGAGGAGCAGCAGGTCGGGGGCCTCCAGCAGCAGCTTGCAGAGGGCCACGCGGCGCTTCTCACCACCGGAGAGGTTGGTGACCGGCCAGTCGCCGGGCGGGCAGCCCAGCGCGTCCATGGCCTGCTCCAGCTGGGCGTCGAGGTCCCACGCGTTGGCGTGGTCCAGGTCGTCCTGGAGCTTGCCCATCTCCTCCATCAGCTCGTCGGTGTAGTTCGTCGCCATTTCCTCGGCGATCGCGTTGAACCGGTTGAGCTTCTGCTTGATCGGGCCGACGCCGTCCTCGACGTTCTCCAGGACCGTCTTGGACTCGTCGAGCTTCGGCTCCTGCATGAGGATGCCGACGGTGTAGCCGGGCGAGAGGAAGGCGTCGCCGTTGGACGGCTGCTCGATGCCCGCCATGATCTTCAGAACGGTGGACTTACCGGCACCGTTCGGGCCGACCACACCGATCTTCGCCCCGGGCAGGAAGTTCAGGAAGACATCGTCAAGGATCACCTTGTCACCGTGCGCCTTGCGCGTCTTGCGCATGGTGTAGATGTACTCAGCCAAGAGAAACCGTCCGGCAGATCGATGGTGGGCAGATACACCCCATCTTGCCAGTCGTCCACCCCTACGGGCGAATGGGTAGGTCGCCGCGACGGCTCAGCGCAGGCGGAGGGTGCCCGGGGCCCCCTCCTCGATGATCTTCGTGAGGATGTCGAAGAGGGTCGGGCCCCGGCCGCTGCGGGCCTGCGCGAGCTCTTCGGCGACCCGGGCCCGGTTCGTCGGGTGGCAGCGCTCCAGGACGCCCTCCAGGCGGCGGGCGGTCTCCGGGTGGCCGAGGGTCCGGCGGGACACCTCGTGATCGCGCCACTCGACCGTGAAGCCGCCGTCGTCGGGGGTGCCGAAGCCGCCGCGGAGGCAGTCGACGAAGCTGTCCAGGTTCCGCCCGAAACAGCCCCCGGGGCCGTTGACGGCTTCGCCCATCAGCGTCCAGAAGTCGTCCAGCGTCCCGATCCGGCTGCCGTCCAGTACGTAGGTCGTCGTCACGCCGCCCGAGCGTAGCCCCGTGCCCTCCGCGGCGCGGCGTCAGCCGTGGCGGTAGACCGTCAGGGCGTCCGGGAGGGTGTCGAGGACGAGGGCGGGCGGGGCCGGGGTGTACTCGCCGTCGTACGCGAGCGGGGTGTCCGGCGGGATGTCGCCGATGCGCAGGCTCCGCAGGCGGGTGGCCGTGTGGACGGGGGAACGGCTCAGCGGGCCGGTGAACGCGGCGGCGAGCAGGCGCGTGCCGGGGCGGCCGCCGCCGTGGACGAGACGCAGGTCGAGCAGGCCCTCGCCGAGGCCGTCACGCCGGCGGGGGGTCGGTCCGGTGCCGTGGTAGGTGCCGTTGCCGGCGAAGAGCAGCCAGACGCTCCGCGGCCGCCCGGCCAGCCGCAGCCGTACGGGGCGCTCCGCGCGCAGGACCTTCCACGCGGCCAGCAGGGCGGCCGGGCCGCCGCCGATCCGCGGCGCCCAGCGCAGGCGGTGGCGCAGCAGCTCGGGGTAGGCGCCGATGCTGAAGTTGTTCAGGAAGTACCCGGGGCGGCCGTCCTCGGAAGCCGGGCCGGGGGTGAAGCGGCCCACGCTGACGCGGACCGCCCGGCCCGCCGCGACGGCGCGGCAGGTGTCCTCGGCTCCGCCCAGGCCGAGGTCCAGGGCGAAGTGGTTGAGCGTGCCGCCGGGGAACACCGCCAGCGGCACCCCGGCCCGCAGCGCGGCGGTGGCGGCCGCGTTGACCGTGCCGTCGCCGCCGCACACCCCGAGGACGGTGGACCGGGCGGCCGCCGCCGCCAGCTCCGCGGGCAGCTCCGGACCCGCGCACTCGACCACCTCGGCCTTCGGCAGCCGGGCGCGCAGTACGCCGATCCCCGCGTCCGCGGCCGTGCCGGACCCGGTGTTGACCACGACGGTGAGCCCGGCCCCGTCCGGCAGCGCGGGCGCCTCGGCGGCCGTCCGCTCGTCGCCCGGTACGATCCGCGCCTCCTCCACGCCGCGGGCGAGGCGGCGCACGACGAGACCCGCCGCCACGCCCAGCGCCGCCCCGGCGGCCACGTCGGAGGGGTAGTGGACCCCCGTGTACACGCGGGAGAACGCCACCGACACCGCCACCGGGGCCAGTACGGCGCCCCAGCCGGGCGCCCCCAGCGCGAGCCCGGTGGTGAACGCGAACGCGGACGCCGAGTGCCCTGACGGGAAGGAGGTGGTCGTCGGCTGCGTCACGAGCCGCCGGACCTCGGGAACCCCTTCCAGCAGCGGCCGGGGCCGGCGTACGGACCACTTGCCGACCGTGTTCACCGTCGCCGAGGCCAGCGCCAGCGAGGCGGCTCCGCACAGCGCGGCCTTGCGGGCCCCGGTCGAGCCGAGGACCGCGATCGCCGCGGCGGCCCCGCCCCACAGCACGCCGTGGTTGGCGGCCCGGCCCAGCCTCGGCAGCACCCGGTCTCCCGCCGGCCAGTGCCGACGGGCCACGCCGTCGAACAGTGCCCGGTCCCACCGCGCGGCGGCACCCCTCCAGGTCAACTCTTGATCGCCCATTGCCCACGCTTACCCACAGGCGGGCCCTGAAACCGCCCACCCCACCCGCCGACAGCCGAAGCGCCCCCCGTACGGACCAAGCCGCGGCCCTGCCCGGCCCCGGGCGCCCCGTCCGCCGGGAGCGGTCCCGCGGCCGCTGCCCCCGGGCGCCGTACCCGAGGGGATGCGGGCACTCCCTACGCCTGGTCCTCCTCGTCCAGCGGACGCTTGCGCAGGAGCAGGACCACCAGGCCGCCCAGGACCACCAGGCCCACCGCCAGCGAGGCGATGACCGGGGTCGCGGCCGAGCTGCCGCTGGTGGCCAGGCGCTCCTCGTCCTGGCCGGACTCGGGGGAAGCCGCCGCCTCGGCCGCGGCCGAGGCCTGCGTCACGGCCGGCCCGTCGCCGGTGGAGTCCGCCTCCGCGACGACCACCGGCTGCGGCCAGACCGCGCTCGCCGTGGCCGCCATGGCGGACTCGCTGGAGCCGGCCACGATCTGGGCCTGGCTCGGCACCTCGCCGGTGAAGACCCGCCCGACCGGCACCTTCGTGGAGCCCTGGACGGTGACCGAAGCCGAGCCGTCCGGGGTGCCCGCGGGCACCTCGAAGTACAGCCGGCTCCCGTTCGCCGCGGTGGTCACCGGCCGCCCCTCGGCGTCGACCACCCGGACCCCCATCGCCGCGGCCGCCGCGTCCGGGGTGACCGTCACGCTCTGCGCCCCCGTCCGCACGGTGACCGGCCCGAGCCGGGTGCCCACCGGCCCCGACACGCTCCCGGGGTCCAGCCCCAGCGAGGCCGGCGGCTCCGGCAGCTTGCCCGCCGACCGCTGGAGGTAGTCGGCCAGCTTCTCGGCCGCCGGGTCGGCGGCCTCCACCTGGGCCCCGTCCGCCAGCCGCCAGATCGCGACCTGCGTTCCGGCCGCCGCGCTCTCCGCGGTCAGGGCCCCGGCCCCGGCCGCCTTCGCCAGTCCGGCGAGGTCGTTCAGCTGCGGGTAGGAGTGCTCCAGGACCCAGCGGATCCGGCCGGCCTCCCCGTTCCCCGCGAGCAGGCTGCCGCTCCAGCCGCTCTCCGTGTACCGGGCCTGCGGTTGGGCGTTGCCCGTCACTCCGACCCCGTAGGTCTGGAGCATCCCGCCGCCGTCGACCCGCATCTCGTACAGCCCGGCCGGAATCTGACGGACCGACCCGTCCTTGGCGCGCAGCGTGGCCAGCCCGTACGTCTTCAGCCCGTCCAGCACGGCGCTCGCGCCCTCGGACGTCCGGGGCGCGGGAGCCCCGGAGTCGGCGGCCGCCTGCGCGCCCGGTGCTGCGGCCAGGGCCGCGGCCAGCAGCGCCGCCGCCAGCGGCCGCCGCGCGGAGGCCCGTACCGGCGC
Source organism: Streptomyces sp. NPDC001903 (assembly GCF_042891345.1). Classification (NCBI taxonomy): domain Bacteria; kingdom Bacillati; phylum Actinomycetota; class Actinomycetes; order Kitasatosporales; family Streptomycetaceae; genus Streptomyces; species Streptomyces sp. NPDC001903. The sequence continues at coordinate 263,995 of NZ_JBIASZ010000005.1, read as the reverse complement.
CACCCCCGCCACAGGCGTAACAGCAGCGGCCGGTGGTGCGGAAGCGTCGGACGCAGTGATGGAAGGAGCAATGGAAGGAGTAAGCGAAGAAGGAGCGGAACCAGGAGCGGAGGATGCGGGAACGGCAATCGACACAGTCTTCCCCTTCGGGCCAATGACCCAGGTGCCCGTGAGTACCGGGGAATCCTAACCGCCTCGAACACTCAGACCACCGCCGCCTTCTGAGTGGCCATCAGTGGCGGGTCCGCCTTGACGACCCGGCGGAATGCCGCCGTCCCCCGATTGAGGTCGTGCCCGATGGCGGTCGCGTCGATGTCCGCCGAGAACCACCGGTTGCCCTCGCCGTCGGGCGGGTCGTCCCTCACCCGCAGCCGCCCGTGCACCACCAGCGGCTCTCCGACCGCGACCGACCCGGCCAGGTTCACCGCGAGCGCGCGCCGCGCCCACACCGTGTAGAAGCTGGTGGGCCCGTCCGCCCACACCTCCTTGCGCCGGTCGTAGTACCGCGGCGTCACGGCGAACCGGAACCGCGCCGACGGCCCGGTCGCCGTCTCCTTGTAGTCGATCTGCGTGGCCACACAACCGACCAGCGTCACCTGGGTGTCGTTCATCCCGGCGGCCCTCCCCCACATCCGTACCCGCACCGATGCCCGTACGGACCATCCGCACGAGGTACGGACCATGCTGGCGCGACCCCCCGGATCCCGCTCCGGCCTGTGGATTACTCGCGGGTTGTGGACAACTTCGTCCCCCCTGCGGCCACCGCCGCGTACTGCTCGCGCACCTCCCGGTAGCGCAGCAGCTCCGCCGCCACCGGCTCCAGCACCCGGGCCCGCCCGCAGCCGGCCGCCGCCTGCCGCAGCCGCCGCTCCGCGTCCTGCCCGTACCGCCGCGCCGGGCCCCGGGCCGCGATCGAGCACGCCCACTCCACCAGCGGCCCGCCGACGATGCCCGCCACCATCAGCAGCACCGGCGGCATCAGGCGTGGTTCCAGCACCCCGACGATCTGCCCGACCAGCCACAGCCCGCCGTAGATCTGCAGCAGGGTCATCGCCGCCTGCGCCAGCACCGCCGCGGGCCACCACGTCGGCCGCGGCGGCCTCGCGCTCGGCACCGTGACCGCCGACCCGAGCGTCACCGCGATCTCGTCCAGCGCCTCCGGAAGCTGCTCGGCACCGCGCACCGCGGTCTCCCGCACCGCCTGTGCCCAGGCGTCGGGCAGCCCGCCCGCCGCCGCGTCGGCGACCGTCCGTACGGCCTGCTCCACCCGCTGACGCGCGGTCACCTCCTCCTCGGCCGGCGCCTCCGCGGCCACCTGGCCCCGGCCGCCGCCGATCACCGCCAGGGCGGCCAGCCCGGCCAGCGTGCGCGGGGCGCGCCGGCTCTCGTACCACCGCCACAGCCTCAGCCACGGCGTGCCGCACGCCTTCCCGGCATTGCGCCGCCAGGCCCGCTCGGCGGCGAGCCCGGCCGCATACGCCCCGACCGCCTCCGCGAGCCGGTCCTCGAACTCGGCGCGCGCCGCCTCCCCGATCTCCGGCGCCGGATGGCCGTCGGCCACGTACAGCGGGCGCAGGCGCCCGGCGGCCCGGTCGACATCGGCGGAGATCCGCCGGGTCGCGGCGCCCTTCTCCTGGGTGAACTGCGCCAGGAGGTCGCGCAGTTCCCCGACGCCCTCGCCGGTCAGCGCCGACAGGCCGAGGACGGTGGCGCCGGGCTCGTCGTGCTCGCCGAGGGCGATGCCGTCGTCGTCGAGCAGCCGCCGCAGGTCGTCCAGTACGAGGTCGGCCGACTCGCCGGGCAGCCGGTCCACCTGGTTCAGCACGACGAACGTCACCTCGGCGTGCCCGGCCAGCGGCCGCAGGTACCGCTCGTGCAGCACGGCGTCGGCGTACTTCTCCGGGTCGACCACCCACACCACCGCGTCGACCAGGGCGAGCACCCGGTCCACGTGGTCGCGGTGGGCGCCGACCGCGGAGTCCAGGTCCGGCAGGTCCACCAGGACCATGCCGCGCAGCGCGCCCGCCTCGGAGGTCTCGCGCGGACGGCGGCGCAGCCGGCCCGGGATCTCCAGGCGGTCGAGCAGCCCGGCCGCGCCGTCGGACCAGCTGCACGCGATGGGCGCGGCGGTCGTCGGCCTGCGCAGACCCGTCTCCGAGATCTGCACTCCGGCGAGTGAATTGAAGAGCGTGGACTTGCCGCTTCCGGTGGCTCCCGCGATCGCGACGACCGTGTGCTGCGTCGACAGCCCGCGCCGCGCGGCCGCCTCGTCGAGCACCCGGCCGGCCTCGGCGAGGGTCTTGCCGTCGAGCCGGGTCCGCGAGAGCCCGACCAGCTGGCGCAGCGCTTCGAGGCGGGTGCGCAGCGCCTGTCCGTCGGGACTGAGCGGCGGCGAGGGCGCCTTGCCCCCGTCGTTGCCGGCGCCGGAGACGGCGCGGATGAGCGCGTCGTCGCTCCCGTCGCCTCCGTCGTCCCCTTCGCCGCGGTCGCCTCCGTCGTCGACGTCGACACCGATACCTGCGCCTGCGCCTGCGCGGCGCGAACGTGCGATGAAACCGTCGTCCCAACGGTCATCGGTGCGGTCGCGGTCGGTCAGAGCGGTCACCGCGTCACCTCTCCTTCTGCAGTAGGGACAGCGCGGCGATCAGCTCGGCCTGCGGTTCCGGCGTCACTTCGAGCGCTTCCAGCGGCGCCAGCCGCCGGTCCCGTTCGGCGCGCAGCACCTCTTCCAGGTGCTCGGCGACCAGTTCGCCGCCCCGGTCGCGCAGTCGTACGGCGGCCTGTACGCCGATCCGCTCGGCGAGCTTCTCCCCGGCGGGACGGGCCCGTTTGCCGCCGAGGAGGGCCGCGACGAGGAGTGCGGCGATCCCGTCCGGGTCGGGGGCGGGCTGCTTGTCGAGCCCGGCGACCTCCTCCTCGGCGAGTTCCTCCAGTACGCGCCGCCAGCGCCGTACGGCCATGCCGATACGTTCCGCCGCCTCCCGGTCGGGTGCGGGCAGCTGCACCGCCCCGGCGGCCGGCTCGCGCCGCCAGGCCTGGGCGATCCGCTCGTCGGCGGCAGCCACGGCGCACTGGAGCAGCGCGGCCAGCGACTCGGCGAGCGAGTCGAGCAATTCGTCGGTGCTCGTGTCGAGGGGGTAGCCGCGCCACCGCGTCAGCGCGTCGCCGGCCAGTACGGCGCCCTGGTCGAGCCGGCCCCGGACCCGCTTGCCCTCCCTCTTGTACGCGTCCTCGACGGCCGAGGTCAGCCGTACGGCGGCGGCGTGCTGGGCCGCGACGGCGGATGCCAGCTCCGGCATCCGGCGCCCCAGCGAGTCCAGCGCGCCGAGAGCGGTCCGCCCGACGGCGTACTGGCGGGCGGCGGGGTCCTGCGCGTGGTGGGCGAGCCACGCGAAGAGGGGGGCGACGGCGCTGGCGGGCAGCAGCCCGCCCCCGCCGGCCGATTCGGGCAGCTCGGGCACCGTGAACCGCGGTACGTCGCCCAGCCCGGCCCGGGTGAGCAGGGCCCCGTACTGGCGCGAGACCTCGGCGAGCACCTGGTGCGGGACCCGGTCGAGGACGATGCCCAGGGTGGCCTTGTACTGCTTGGCGGTGCGCAGCAGGTGCCAGGGGACGGCGTCGGCGTACCGCGAGGCGGTGGTGACCATGACCCAGACGTCGGCGGCGCAGATGAGCTGCGCGGCGAGCATCCGGTTCTCGACCACGAGGGAGTCGATGTCGGGGGCGTCGAGGATGGCGAGCCCGCGCGGGAGGCCGGCGACGGTCTCGATGCGCAGTTCGCGGGTGGCGGCGGTGTTCCCCGATCCGCGGGGGGAGCCGCGGTGGGGTCCGGGGAGGGGGTCGTCCTCGCCGGGCGGGGCCCAGACCCGCATCAGGTCGGGGAGGACGCGCATGCCGGCGAACCAGTGATGATCATCCGGATGGCAGACGAGCACAGGGGTCCGCGTCGTGGGCCGGAGCACTCCGGCTTCACTCACTTGGCGCCCCACGAGGGAGTTGACGAGAGTGGACTTACCGGCCCCGGTGGACCCGCCGACGACGGCGAGCAGCGGCGCCTCGGGCGCCTTCAGCCGGGGTACGAGGTAGTCGTCGAGCTGCGCGAGCAGCTCGGCTCTGGTCTGGCGGGCGCGCGGGGCGCCGGGCAGGGGCAGCGGCAGACGCACGGACGCGACCCGGTCGCGCAGGGCGGACAGGGCATCGAGCAGCTGAGGCCGAACATCCAAGGTCACCACATGCGAAGAATGCCCAATTTGGGACCATTTTTGAAGCTTATACGCCCTCTGCGCGCCGATCGCGAGTCCAGTGGGACCTTTCGGGCACATCGGACGAGTGGGACTCAGGCATAACGAGTGCACAACACCAGGCCCGCCGCGGCGCAAAAGCGGTGCGAGAATCGCACCTGCCTGCGATTATCGGGACCGCTTCACCGAACCTCCACATCGTGGCACGCGGGTGAAGCAACCGGGACAAGGCGGCCGGAGCCCTATCCTTGACCCGGTCCGGACGGCAGCCCCACCCCCACCCCGGGGCTCCAGGCCACCACGGCCACCTTCCGGCCCCCGTAGCTCAGTGGATAGAGCAGGTGCCTTCTAAGCACTTGGCCGCAGGTTCGAGTCCTGCCGGGGGCACTCACCTGAAGACCCTCCCGTGGGAGGGTCTTTCTGCTGTTCAGGGGCGGTTGTCGGCGGCGGGGAGATCTCAGGATTCACCCCCTCGGCGGATGCGGGAGGGTCCGGCGGCGTCCGGCTGGTACCGGGTTCCCGTGGGTGGCTGCGGAGAATGCGCGGTGAAAATCAAGCCCCTGGCACGGCCGGGTCCGGCAGCTCTCCCGCCCTCTCGATCCGCTGCTTGAGGTCGTCCGGCTGGCCGTTGATGCATCGTGCGTACGCGGCCAGTCGCAGCCGTAGTGCCGCGACCTCGAGGACACGCTTGTTCCGCCTGACCGAGCCGGCGGCTGCCGCGGTGCCGTCGAGTTCGCTCCCTGCGGCCCGCAGCAGGGCCTCTAGGCGGCCATCGTGAGGCTGTTGCGCTCCACCCACCGCAGGATCACGGCGAACTCCGGGAAGCCCGCCGCTTCTGGCGCCAGTCGCAGAAGGTGGACTTCGAGACCTTCAGCTCAGCGCAGACTTCGACGATGCTCAGCTCTTCTTCGGGCGTGCGCGCCACGGTCAGGGGCCGGAAGTCCTCGCCGGCGTAGAGCTGGGCGAGGGCGTGCAGCCACTCCGTGGAGGCCATCCGCACTTCCTCGCCCGGATCGAGGGTGGCGGCGTGCTTGAGGACGGCCTGGGCGAGGAGGTCGCCTTCGATGACGTCGTCGTTGAGGTCGTCGAGGCTGGCCCGGTAGGCGTTCAGCGCGCTGAGGCCGGTGGCGGTGTCGAGCTGGGCGCAGGGGTGAGCGAAGTCGCCCATCCGCCTACGTAAAGCCGTTCTGTCGCTTTCAGCGACCCCTCCATGCGGGCGTACGGAACCCGCCCCGATTTGTCGAGCAGAAGTCCATGCAGCTGGCAATGTCGATCAACAAGCGGATACGGAAAGGGCGGCCTGGCATGAGAAATGATAGATGTACGCATCGCCTCCAGACGCCCACACGGAGAGTGCATACGATGCTGAACATTCACTTGCCCTCGCTAAAGTGCGATCAGACCACCAGCGACGCTTTGGCCGGCTACGAGGACATCACACTCGGCCTGGACCGGCAGGCAGGCGTGGGACCTTGGTGGCTTTCCGCCGGCGACCGAATCAACTTCGACAGATACAGCCCCGGCCATATCCCTGACACGGAAGAGAATTACCGGACCATTTCACTCGAACACGCCGGGACCTTCTAATTCGACGATCTGAGCTAACGACCTCGGGCACGGTTGTAGGTGAGTCGTCGAGGATCACGCTTTGGTTCAGCGACGCCTCAGCTCTTCGGCGGGCGCCCCGGACGCAGGCTGGCTCAGGCATGTCCCCCGTGTGAACCTGGGCTCCAAGAGTGGGGGAATCGCTACCGTGGAGCCCAAACGGAGATGAGGGGGTCTCGTGGCCGACTATGCAGCGCATGCCCACAAGGCGCAGGAGCTGTTGGAAGCGAGCGAGAAGTGGGCGAAGGGCCGGCTCAGTGCCGATCAGCTCATTGCCAGCGCTCAGGTTGAGGCCCTGCTCGCCCTCGCCGCGGCGGTCGCGCGTCGGGATGGCTCCTCGGGCTACATCGTTGATCAACTGAGTTAGCTGCGTCCGTGGTCTGCGGCCTGTACGTGGACTGGAGTGGCCAGGCAAGGTGCTGGTAGTCGTTTGGACTGCCGGAACGCGTGAGACGCACGGGCCCTCCCCACCGGGGAGGGCTTTTGCGTGGGCCGGATCCTTTCGGTCCCGGGCGTGGGCGGCTCGCGGTGCCCTGGTGTGGGTGGGGGTGGGTGCGGGAGGGTGGGGGGATGGCGGACGGAGCTGTGGAGCGGGCGCGGTCGTTCGGGGCGGCGGCCGGGCGGTACGGGGAGTACCGGCCCTCGTATCCCGACGCGCTGCTGGATGCCTTGGAGGAGGTTTCCGGGGTGGCGCTGGCCGGGGCCCGGGTCGCCGATGTGGGGGCCGGGACCGGGATCGCCACCGGGTTGCTCCACGCCCGCGGGGCGCGGGTCGTCGGGGTCGAGCCGGGGGCGGGCATGGCCGCGGAGTTCCGGCGGCGCCACCCGCGCGTTCCGCTCGTACGGGGGGACGGGGACCGGCTGCCGTTCGCGTCCGGGTCCCTCGACCTCCTCGCGTACGCGCAGTCCTGGCACTGGACCGATCCGGCCCGCTCCGGGCCGGAAGCCCTGCGGGTGCTGCGGCCCGGCGGGGCCTTGGCCGTCTGGTCGAACGACCCCGACACCGGCGTCGGTTGGATCGCCGACCAGCAGGCACGGATCGAGGAGCGGTTCGGTCCCGGTTGGTACGTCAACGAGCATCCCCGGTCGCAGAGCGGCTTGGAGTTCGCCACCCGGCTGCTGCCCTGGTCCCGCCGGATCACGGTCGACGCCCATCTCGGCAAGTTGGCGACCCACTCCCTCTTCCTCATCGGACGGTCCGGGACCGACGAGTTCCTGGACGAGGAGAGGGACCGCCTGCTCCGGCTGTTTCCCGAAGGGATCGTCCACGAGCACTACCTCGTCGACCTGCGGGTCGCGCGGGTGGACCCGGCCTGATCCGAAAGGCGCCCCCTAGCCGAAGCGGCCCTGGACGTAGTCCGACGTGCGGGGGTCCGTCGGGGTGGAGAACATCGCCTGCGTGGGGCCGTGTTCGACGATGCGGCCCGGAGTGCCCTGTTCCGCCAGGAAGAAGGCGCACTGGTCGGAGACGCGGGCCGCCTGCTGCATGTTGTGCGTGACGATCACGATGGTGACCTCTTCGGCCAGTTCCCGGATCGTCTCCTCGATGCGGCGCGTGGAGGTCGGGTCCAGCGCCGAGCAGGGCTCGTCCATCAGCAGGATCTGCGGGCGCACCGCCAGGGAGCGGGCGATGCACAGGCGCTGCTGCCGGCCGCCCGAGAGGGCGCCGCCCGGCTGGCGGAGGCGGTCGCGGACCTCCTTCCACAGACCGGCCTTCGTGAGGCACTCCTCCACCAGGTCGTCCTTCTCGGCCCCCGAAGCGCGCGTCCCCGTGAGTTTCAGGCCCGCCGTCACGTTGTCGTAGACCGACATCGCCGGGAAGGGGTTCGGCTTCTGGAAGACCATGCCGATGCGGCGGCGGGCATCGGTGAGGCGGCGGCCACGGGCGTAGATGTCCTCGCCGTCCAGCAGTACCGCCCCCGCCAGTTCGGCGCCCGGGATCAGCTCGTGCATCCGGTTCAGGATGCGCAGGAACGTGGACTTGCCGCAGCCCGAGGGGCCGATCAGCGCCGTCACCCGGCCGCCGGGCATGGTCAGCGAGACCCGGCTCAGCACCTTGCGGCCGCCGAACCAGGCCGAGATGTCCCGGGCGTCCAGGGAGGAGGATCCCGCGGCCGGGGACACGGCGGGCAGTTCGATGGTCTGGGACATCACGGCCTCGTTCACAGGAGGTTGGGCAGGAGGAGGGCGGCCTGGTCGGCGGCCGCGAGGCCGAGGGCGGCCAGTACGGGGACCCCCACCAGCCAGGTGTGCCCGCGGCTCCAGCGGACCCGGGCCCAGGCCAGCGCGGCGGCGGCGAGCAGCAGCGCCTGCCCCCACAGCACCAGCGGCAGCCAGGCCGAGGCCTGGCCCGCCATCGGCGCCTCGGCGGCGGGGAGCCGCCCCGGCATGCGCCCGCCGGACTGCTGCGGGGGCGAGACGAGTTCGGCGTCGACCTGGAGGACCCCGCCGGGCATGTACGGGGTCCCGCTCGCGGTCATCAGCGTCAGCCGGCCCGCACCCGCAGCGAGCTTGGCGGGCTTCGGGTCCCCGGCGCGCCGGACGCCCAGCACCCGGTACTCGTGCTCCCCCTGGCCGGTCGTGACGGTGAGGCTCTCGCCCCGCTCCAGGTCGCCGATGTGCCCGAACGGGCCGCCGTACCCGGCCTGCCGGCCCATCAGGATGCTGGTGCCGGGCTGTCCGGGCAGCACGGTGTCACGGCGATGGCCGGGCTCCGAGGCCAGCGTCCCGGCGGAGGTCCCTTCCCGGACGACCTCCTTGACGCCGATCTGCGGGATGGCGATCAGCGCGCGAAAAGTGGCCGGTCCCGCCCGAGGGGGGTCGGGCGGGACCGGAGATCAAGGGGCGTCTGGGTTGATCACGGGTGCGTTCAGGCGGCGGGCGCGTCCTGCGGGGAGACGCCGAAGGCCTTGACCGCCTGGTAGTAGGTCCAGGCGGTGCTGTCGCAGGAGCCCTTCTTCACACCCGAGTACGCCGAGCAGACGCGCTTGAGGTCGGCGTAGAGGGCATCGTCCAGCCTCGCCTTGTTGGCCGAAAATACACCTGCGACCTTGTAGTTGCGGTAGCCGAAGTCGTGTCGGGCGCAGGACGTCTGGAAGGGGAAGCCGAAGGGGTTGTCGGGCGAGGAGGAGCAGTAGTCGGTCGACCAGTCGAACCCGTACGCCGACCACTTGCCCTGGTTGCCGCGCGCGGCGACCCAGGCGTTGTAGCTGGTGGCGCTGGTCTGCGTCCAACCGCTCAGGACCTGCGGCTTGTCGGCCGGGACCGCCGACGCGGGGGTGGCGGCGACGAGCACACCGGCCGCGGCCGCCGATGCGAGGAGGGGAACGAGACGACGGCGCATGGCATTCCTCCAGGACGGGGTGGGGGGCCGCCCGGAGGTACCCCCGGTACGGCGTCGGTCCCACCCTCGGGGGGCCTCCTATCGCCGCCGCTTAACGCCGCTATAACGCGGCTCGCCGGGTGCGGGTGTCGGGTTCGGGTGCGGACAAGGAGCGTGCTTTCGCGGCCGGTTGCCGGCCGGTGCAGCTCTCAGGTAGCACGCGGCATCAGACCTACGGCAGAGAACGGGTTCGTCCTGCGGAGGGACGCGCGAGGGGGTGGGACGGGCGAGACTGGATCACATGAACCGCCGTCCCCTCGTCATCGCCGCCGCCACCGTGGGAGTCGTCGCCACCGCCGCCCTGGCGCTGCCCAACCTCCCGCCCAACCCGCTGACCGACTCCATCAACGACCGGGTCTTCGAGGAGAAGAGCAAGCACTTCGCGACCGCCGCCGACGCGCCCACCCGCGGCAACGAGGCGTTCGCGCTGCCGTCCTGGGTGCCCAAGGACGCCACCGACATACGCATACGGGCGCGCACCACCGGCGAGGCCAGGCTGATCCGCTTCACGCTCGGAGCGACCCCGCTGGACGGCCCGCAGTGCACGGCGGGCACGCCGAAGGACCTGGGCGGGCGGCGGCTGAACGCGAAGTGGTGGCCGCACGGCACCCGGGCCGAGGAGCGGCCCGAATGCCGGGACGTCCACCAGTACCAGGTGGCGGTGCGCGGCAAGCGCGTCTACGCCTGGACCGACGGCTCCCCCTCCCCGGGCTCCCGGCCGCAGGACAACCCCCCGGCCACGGCCCACGCCCGCAGCCGGGGCTAGGAGGTGCGGACAGGGGCTGGGCCGACACCTCCTCGCTCCCGAACGGCGCTCGTCTAGGCTCATCGGGTGAGTACGTACGTGAACCGACTCGGCGCGGACACCCCGCTGATCGGCGAGTCCCCGGAGGGGACCGCCGTGGCGGTGTGGTCCCTGGACACCACGCTCGACGTGGTCGGCGGCCACCGGATCGAGGAGGCGCTGCCGCTCCTGGACACGGGCGAACAGGAGCGGGCCGGGCGGCTGCTGCGGGCCGGCGACCGGCACCGGTACCTCGCCTCCCACGTGGGACTGCGGGTGCTGCTCGGCGGCTACCTCGGGCTGGCTCCGCAGGAGGTCGTGCTGGTCCGGGAGGACTGCCCGTGCTGCGACGGCCCGCACGGGCGGCCGGCGGTGGCGGGGGGCGCGGTGCAATTCTCGCTCTCGCACAGCGAGGACCTGGCCTACCTCGCGTTCGCGGCGGTGCCCGTCGGGGTCGACGTGGAGGCGGTGCCGAGCGCGGCGGCGGTGGCGGACGTACTGAACACCCTGCACCCGGCGGAGACGGCGGAGCTGTCCGCGCTGCCCGCACAGGAGCGGGCGGGGGCGCTGGCCCGCCTGTGGTCGCGCAAGGAGGCCTACTTCAAGGGCACGGGCACCGGCCTGGCCCTGGGCCTGGCCGAGCCCTACGTCGGCTCGGGCCCCACCCCGTCCCCGGTACCCGGCTGGCACCTCACGGACCTCCCGGCTCCCGCCCCGTACGCGGCGGCCCTGGCCCTCCGCACCTGACGCCGGACGCACCTGACGCACGGGAGGTGCCGGACGCACCGGACGCACCGGGCGCGCCTCAAGCAGGGCGGATCGCCCGGGGCGCGGGTGCCGTCGCCCGCCACGCCGTGTCGCAATCAAGGTCTCCCCTCGTCACCCGGCCATTATCGTGACCGCCATGGACATCCGCCCCGCCCGAACCGTCGCCGAACTCCAGGCCGCAGAGGGGCTCTTCGACGGCCCCGCCCGACTCGACTGGTCCGAGAGCTTCCTCTCCGCGCCGGGACACCTGATGCTCATCGCCTACGTGGACGACATCCCCGCCGGCATGGTCTCCGGGGTCGAGATGAGCCACCCCGACAAGGGCACCGAGATGTGCCTGTACGAGCTCTCCGTCGACGAGGGCTACCGGCGCCGCGGCATCGGCCGCGCCCTGACCACGGCCCTCGCCGACGAGGCCAAGGCGCGCGGCTGCTACGGCATGTGGGTGGGTGTCGACACCGACAACGAGGCCGCCCTGGCCACCTACGCCTCCGCCGGCTCCCGAGACGAGGGCGTCTTCGCGATGCGCGGCTGGCCCTTCACCGGCTGACACCCGTCTTCCCGATCACACCGGGGACCCGTTCGGCGGCGTGTCGTGGGGCCAGTCGGCGCACCCTCCGCGCGGGCGGGGCGCGACTCGCCGAGCATCGGGCGCATGACCGCATTCACCGCGCTGATCCCGGCCGCCGCCGCCCTGCTGGCGGCGGCCACCGCTCTGCCACCGCACCCCGCACCCGCCGCCGAGACCGCGAGCGACACCGCCCCGTACGTCGTCGTCCTCAAGGACACCACCTCCCGCGCCCCGACCCGGGCCCTGGCCGCGGAGGCCGCGGGCTCCGGCGACCAGGTCGGGGACGTCTACGAGACCGTCCTCAGCGGCTTCGCCGTCCGCACCACCGCCGCCCGCGCCAAGGCCCTGGCCGCCGACCCCCGGGTGGCCTCGGTGGAACCGGACGCCGAGTTCCGGATCAGCGACGCCGAGAGCCCGGCGCCCTGGCCCCTGGACCGGATCGACCAGGCAGCGCTCCCGCTCGACGGCTCGTACACGTACGCCACCACCGCGCGGGGCGTCACCGCGTACGTCGTGGACACCGGGATCTACACGAGCCACCAGGAGTTCGGCGGCCGGGCCCGGGTCGGCTACAACGGGGTCTTCCTGGAGACCTCCAGCGACTGCAACGGCCACGGCACGCACGTCGCGGGAACGTTGGGCGGGGCGACGTACGGGGTGGCGAAGGGGGTCTCCCTCGTCGGCGTCAAGGTCGCCAACTGCAAGGGCTCCGCCTCCCTGACCTCCATCCTGGGCGGTCTGGAGTGGATGGTGAAGGACGCCGCCAAGGCCCCCGGCACCCCCGCCGTCGCCAACATGAGCATGGGCGGCACCCGCAGCTACGCCCTCGACGCGGCGGTGGCGCGGGCGGTCGCCGCCGGGATCACCTTCACCGTCGCCGCCGGCAACTCCGCCGACGACGCCTGCACCGGCTCCCCCGCCGCCGCCCCCTCGGCGCTCACGATCGGCGCGGCAGACGCCGCCGACCAGTGGGCCCCGTTCTCCAGCTACGGCCGCTGCGTGGACCTCGTCGCGCCGGGCGTCTCCGTCACCTCCGCCTGGAAGGGCTCGGCGACCACCCTCGCCCGCGCCTCCGGCACCTCCATGGCGGCCCCCCACGCGGCGGGCGTCGCCGCCCTGATCCTGGCCGAGGGCATCGCGGCGGGCGGTACGGCGAAGACCCCCGCCGAGGTCTCCGCCGAACTGCTGCAGGACGCCGTACGGGACCGCCTCACCGGGGTCCCGGCCGGCACGGCCAACCTCCTCCTGCACCACCCGCCCGCCTAGGGGGTGCGTTTTCGGGTCACGCCGGTCACGCCGGCGGGCTTGACCGGCGTGACCGGCGTGACCCGAAAGAACCCGTACGCCCCGCCCAACCCACCCGCCCGCACCGCCCCGCACTCCTGACGACCCGGCCTGATGGGACATCAATTTCTGTGTGCTTCGGGCGAAAGCAAGCCATTGACTTCTCATCACCGCGACGCGTCAATGTCGGCCACCGCACCGGCTCGGCCTCCCCCACACAGCGGGTGGGGGGAGGGGTTCGTCTGACGAAGGAGTCGCGACCCAGTGAGTACAACGTTCCGACGAAGAATTCTGGCCGGGGCGGGCGCCCTGTCCCTCGCGCTGACGGGCGGTGTGGTGGGCCTGACCGGCACCGCCCAGGCGGCGACCGTGACCACCCCCGTCTTCGAGAACTGCGACGCTCCGGCACCGCAGCCGGACGGTTCGGGCAACCAGAACTACACGATCACCCTGCCCGGCACGGCCAAGGCCGGCGACGTCGTACCGATCACGATCGACCCGGGTGCGAGCCCGCTGATCCCCGGCTTCTCCGTCACGACGGTGAACACCACCAAGATCACCCTCAAGGTGGGCACGACCACCCAGGTCGTCACCAGCCCGCCCGAGACCGTCAGCGTCGTCGCCGGCACCCCGCTCGACCCGAAGTCCTTCTCCGGAACCATCAAGATCCCGGACGGCACCGAGGGCACCGCGGTCGACGTCAAGCTCGACCTGGCGGTCACCGACGCGGACCTCAGCGGTTCCGTCTTCACCACGACCTGCACCCCGGCTCCCCGCCCGAGCGCCACGCTCGGCTCGGTCTCCGTCGAGGCGCTGCCCAAGGACCCGGTCACCACCAAGCTGACGCCCAACAGCGGCAAGGCCGGCACGGCCGTCGCCGTCAGCGGCGCCAACTTCCCGGCCGGCCCCGTCACCTGCTCCGCCCTCCTCGCGGGCGCGGCGACCGGTGACACCGGCACCGGTACGGCGGACGCGAGCGGCGCCGCCACCTGCAACATCACGGTCACCAAGAAGGCCGACGCCATCAAGATCGACGGCTCTATCACCCCGTACAAGTCCTTCGTCTACCTGGAGGACCAGGCGGGCGTGAAGAACCCGGTCGACATCGAGGTCCTCCCCGGCCCGCTGGCGCTCGGCCCGAAGGACGGCCAGCCGGCCGTCGCCTTCCCCTCGGTCACCATCAACGGCAAGGCCCAGTCGGTGGTCGGCGTGTTCAACGCCGCGGCCGTCCAGGACTTCCGCGGCGGGACCCTCGGCTGGGACGTGACGGCGACCCGTACGCCGTTCCTGAACCAGACGACCGGCCACTCGATGGCGAAGGCGCAGATCGGCATCCAGCCGTCCTGCACCGTGACCAACCCGGACAGCCCGAGCACCTGCACCGCGGGCACGCCCGGCGCGATCTCCGAGACCCCGATGAAGGTGGCCTCGCAGGCGGCCGGCGGGGACGAGCTGACCGGTGGTGAGTTCGCCGTAGGCGGCGCCGGGATGATCCAGCTCCCGCCGTTCATGTTCGCCGACACCTACCAGACGGTCGTCACCTTCTCGATCGCCTGACCCGGCAGGAACAGCGCACCCGGGGTGGGGGGGGGGGGGGGGGGGCGCCCCGCCCCCCCCCGCCCCCCCCCCCCCCCCCCGCGCCCCCCCCCCCCCCCCCCCCCCCCCCCCCCCCCCCCCCCCCCCCCCCCCCCCCAGT